>UQGA01000013.1 GCA_900540495.1 uncultured Eubacteriales bacterium
AAGGTTTCTTTTCTTTGGTTCTTTCTTTTCTTTTCCCGAAAGAAAAGAAAGAACGGCCTCCCTTCCCCATAACCCGACAACCCTCGGAACGACGCCTGCGCCGCTGTCGCGCGTCAGGCGTGCGCCGGCGCTACTTCACCCCGAACGGAAGCGTGATCGCATATTGCGAGAGCACGACCGTCCTGTTGCTCGCCTCATATTGGCCGGCGTCGACGCACGTCGGCACATCGGGCTCAAGCACGATCGGTTCGCCGGAGTACTGGCGTTCATAGACGGGCCGGTCAAGGAAATCGTCCCATTCCGGCAGCTCAACCTCGACGAACGGGCGCAGGGTTTCGACGGTGTACAGCGTGGGCACGAGCGTGACCGATTCGATGGCGGCAAACAGGTCGGCGTCGTCGGAAAGCCCGAGATGGTGGTGGTTGACGACGATGGTGCCGATGCGGAACACGGCCTTGTGATAGTCGTCCGGATCAAAGTCCAGATGGAAGTTATAGAGGCGATACCCCAACTCCCGGGCCTGCTCCGGTCGTCCGTCCACGGGCCCGGCGCCGTTGAGGAACACCCGAAAATCCAGCCGCCGGGCGAACAGCTGCGCCTGCGCCTCGGTCCAGTCGGCGGGGAACTCGAGGGCGACCTCCGCGCCGAGGTTGCCGGTGGGCGAGAGCTGCACGCGCGCATCGTACATGCGCAGGCCGTCGAGATCAAGCTCGCGCTGCGTGTAGACGACGTCGCCGGCGTAGGAGCCGTCGTCCTGCAAGATCTTTTGCGAGTCGTCGATTTCGGTCAGCAGGGCCGTACCGCTCCAGCGACATTCGTCCGGCGAGGCGCTCTGCACCGAGACGTCCCGATAGCCGGTTGCGTTTACCTGCACGGTGCCGAGGTCCGCCCGGAGCAGGAGCGCGGGCGGGTCGGTCGAGGGCGAGGTCAGCTCGACGGTCAGGTCGAGCGACGCCTGGGCGGCGACAAACCCGTTTTCATCGGCATAGCGCGCCGGATCGAATCGCAGCGGTACCTCCAGGCAGGCGACCACGTCGTTTGCTTCGAGAAACGCGGCGTTTACGGCGTCTCTGTCCTGCGGATCGCCCGACCGGGGAAAGGCGGACAGGTCGAGCGGGTACAGTTGCCCGCCGACTTTCGTGCCATCCGGGAAGGTGATGTAGAGCCAGCCCACGACCGGCGAAACATAGACCTCTTCGCCGCGCAGGTATTCCTCCGGCACCTCCGGCTGGAAAAAGCCTTCGAGCTGCTCCGGCGGGATGGGTATGCGCGTGACGGTGCCCCCGCAATACTGCTCGAGCAGCCAGATGCCGAACCCGTTTTGCAGCGTCAGCGCGACATACAACGTATTGCCGTCATACAGCGTTTCGCCAAAGGCGACGCCATCGTCCGCAAGCCGTGCCGCCAGCAGGGCGGAAAGGGATTCTATCCCGCCCGTCTCCGTTACGGCAACGGCGGGGCCGGAGGGGTGCGGCGCAGCGATCATCGCGTCCATGGCGGCGTTCGGTTCGCGCGCTTCCGGGTCCGTGGCGAGGTATTCCTCCGGTTCGGTAATGCCGAACCAGGAGAGCACCTCCGCGCGGGCGGCGGGAACGCAGGCTACGATCGCGCCGAAGAGCAGCAGCAGCGCCGCAGCGACGAGCAGCGTACGCCGCACGGTACGGCGCCGTACGGACGCGTGTTGCGCGAGCGCGTCCGCCCGGCCTTCGCGGATGGCGGCGCAGGACTCCAGCACCGCTCGTTTGAAGGCGGCCGGCGGCGACAGGCGCGCCTCATACAGGCAGGCGGCCAACGCCTGGTCAGCGTTCCTCCTATTCATATCCATGCAGCTCCTTTCGCAGTTTTTCCCTGATTCGGAAGAGCCGGGAGTGGACCGTTCCCCGCGGCAGATGCAGCAATCCGGCGATCTGCTCGGCCGGATACCGCTCGAAATAGTAGAGCATGGCGATCGACCGGTCCTGTTCCGACAGCTTGGCCAGCGCGCCGCGCACATCGATCCGGGTTCCCCGCTCGTCCGGCGCCACCGCCGCGTCGGGCGGCAGCGGCCCATACCTGCGCCGCTTCCGCAACTGGTCGCGGCACTCGTTCTGCACGATGCGAACCAGATAGCCGGGGAAAGCGGCGGGCTCGCGCACGCGGCCGCGGTTCTCCCACGCCTTGAGCAGCGCGCTCTGCACCGCGTCCGCACAGGCGTCGCTGTTTTGCAGGATCGCATAGCTCACGGCGTACAGCAACCGCATCAACGACTCGGCGGCGGCGGCAAAGCCTTCGGCGGTCCGCACGTCCGCCGGATCGGCCCTGTCCGCGGGCTGGTTGTCATTTTGCACGTTCATGGCGCCTCCTCTTTGGCTTGCCTTTACTATATTGACGCGCGAGCGGCCCCAACGCTTCCCATGCCTTCAAAATTTCGGGGGTTCGGGGTAAAAAAACGGGACCGCCGTGTAAAGCGGCGGTCCCGGCGTGGCTCGAATCAGAAATCGACCTCGGTGTCGTAGTAGCAGCACTTGAGCAGCTTCTCCATCTCCTCCTGGCTCGGCTGGCGCGGGTTGGAACCCGTGCAGGCGTCGCCGATGGCGTTCTTGGCGATCTCCGGCAGGCGTGCCAGGAATACGTCCTCCGGCACGAACCCGTTCTCGGTCGGATAGCTGTCGGCGCCGTAGTGCTGGATGCAGTGCGGAATGTTGAGCTCGTCGTTCATCCCGCGCAGGTACGCGATGAGGCGCTGCACCTTCTCCGCATCGTTCGCGCCACCCAGGCCCATCGCATCGGCAATCTCGCCGTAACGCTTTTTGGCCGTCTCATCCTTGGCGTTGAAAGCGATGACCTTGGGCAGATACATGGCGTTGGCGGCGCCGTGGATAATGTGCGCGCCATAGTCGGCAAACGCAGCGCCGGTCTTGTGCGCCATGGAGTGTACGATGCCGAGCAGCGCGTTGGAGAACGCCATGCCTGCAAGGCACTGGGCGTTGTGCATGCTGTCGCGCTTTGCCATATCTCCATTGTAGGAATCAACCAGGTCGCGCTGGATCATCTTGATGGCGTGGAGCGCCAGCGGGTCGGTGTAGTCGCAGTTCGCGGTGGACACATACGCCTCGATGGCATGCGTCATGGCGTCCATGCCCGTGTGCGCCACAAGCTTTTTGGGCATCGTCTCGGCCAGATCCGGATCGACGATGGCCACATCCGGCGTAATTTCAAAATCCGCGATGGGGTATTTGATGCCCTTGGTGTAGTCGGTGATGATGGAGAATGCCGTCACCTCGGTCGCCGTGCCGGACGTGGACGGAATCGCGCAGAAATGCGCCTTCGTGCGCAGCTTCGGCAGGCCGAACACCTTGCACATATCCTCAAAGGTGACCTCCGGATACTCGTACTTGATCCACATGGCCTTGGCCGCGTCGATCGGCGAGCCGCCGCCCATGGCGATGATCCAGTCGGGCTGGAACTTCTGCATGGCCGCCGCGCCCTTCATGACCGTCTCGACCGACGGATCGGCCTCGATGCCCTCGTACAGCGCGACCTCCATGCCGGCCTCCTTCAGATATGCCACCGCGCGATCGAGGAAGCCGAACTTCTTCATGCTGCCGCCGCCGACGCAGACCATCGCGCGCTTACCGGTAAACGTCTTGAGCACCTCAAGCGAACCCTTGCCATGATACAGATCCCTCGGAAGCGTAAACCTTGCCATTTTCATATCCTCCGTTTCTTGCATTTTCAGCCGCGCCCGCCGCCTGTCGCCCGCCGGCGCCTGCCGCGTTCCGCTGTTTCTGAGAGTATTGTACCCCCAATCGCCGCGGCTGGGAAATATAAAATGCGCATATCGATAAACCAATATTGATATATCCGTATTTATTCCGTCCGGCCGCCCTGCGCCCCTATTCTGCCCGTTCGGCGCCCGTTCTATTTGCCACCGCCCGGTTTTGCGCGCATCGCCCGGCCCAAAGCGCGCCTGCGTGCGCGAAAAATGCCCTGTCCCATATCGGAACGGGATGGGGGCATATGGTTTTGATATGGATGGGGCAAAACTTTTTTCGGCTCAGTCGTATTCGCAGAGCGAAACCTCGTTTTTGACGGCGAACACCCGGTCGATAAAGCGGCGGTCGAGCGCGGTGAGCACATGGTCGCGGCGGTAGATGAGCACGTCGCGGCAGCGGCCGTCGGAAAAATCGCACCGCCGCTGGACAAGGCCGAATCGTTCCGCAATGTCCTGCGGCACGGGCGATACCTTCATGAACGAATCGGGGACATGGCAGAGCAGGTCGAACTGGTTGGCGCGCTCATAAAGGAAAATGCGGCGGCGCCGGGTCGCCCCCGCCGCCCCGGGGTTTTCCGGCGCGGCGCTGCGCCCGGCCGGCAGATAGGGCACGGCTTCGTCGCCGTGTACGATTTCAAGGCAGTCGGCAAAGTCCGCCTCGGCCAGCGGCCGCTTTTCGGCAAGGCGGTGCCGCCGGGAAAGCAGCGCAAGATAGGAAAACTCCCAGATCGGTTCGCTGCGGAGCGATTTTTCCGCCAGATAATCCTCAAAATACTGCTCGTGCGCCAGTCGGTAGCGCACGATCCCGAGGCCGAACGTCCCGTCATGCACGTTGGCAATGGTGGCCATGGACCCGGTCTCGGTGATGTTCAGCTCGAGCGGCTGGGCCTGGTCGAGTGCGGCGGCGAACTGCACAAGCGCCTTGGACAGGTAGCTGCCGCGCGGCATGGACACGCTGAGCCGCTGCACCTTTCCGCTGTCGTCGCCTGCAATCTCCTCCATATGCTTGAGCTGCTGCACGATGGTGCGCGCCGCGTCGAGAAAGCGCACGCCCTTCTCCGTGGGGAACGCCCCGCGGGGCGTGCGGTGGAAGATGGTGTAACCGAGCGTCTCCTCCGCTTCCTTGATGGCCTTGCTGAGGTTCGGCTGGGCGATCAGCAGGTTTTCCGCCGCCTGCGAGATGGAACGCGTCCGCTCCACCTCCAGGGCATATTGAAAAATCGTGGTGTTCACGCCGATGCCTCCTTTCGGCGCGGGCCGCCGTCCGCGCAGCGTCTCTCTTACTATACCATATTTTTTCCCATCCGGCGACA
The DNA here is from genome assembly GCA_900540495.1 of uncultured Eubacteriales bacterium. GTDB lineage: Bacteria > Bacillota > Clostridia > Christensenellales > CAG-138 > Aphodomorpha. Next base: position 5,068 of record UQGA01000013.1, read on the forward strand.
GGGTTTCCGCTTGACAGGCGACCCGGCATGGCCTATAGTAGGATAATATATTATATTCCGAGCGGAGGTTACGGCTATGGCAACAACGATCCCCGACGGTTACCGGGCAAAGCTCGGCCTGTATGAAACGCAGAGCGCCATTTCGCTCATCAAGCGCACGTTTCAGGATGCGCTCGCGGCGGTGCTCAATCTGGAGCGGGTGTCGGCCCCGCTGTTCGTCAAACCCTCCGACGGCCTGAACGACGATCTGAACGGTTATGAACGCCCCGTGCGGTTCGACATCCCGGCCGCAGAGGTGGAGGCGGAGGTCGTGCATTCGCTGGCCAAGTGGAAGCGTTATGCGCTGCACCGCTACGGGTTCAAACCCGGCAGCGGCCTCTATACCGATATGAACGCCATCCGCCGCGATGAGGCGCTGGACAATCTGCATTCGGTCTACGTCGATCAGTGGGACTGGGAAAAGGTCATCACGCGCGAGGAGCGCAACGAGGCGCTGCTCAAGCGCACGGTGCGGGCCATCGTGGACGCGATCGGCTATACGCTCACCGTCGTGCAGGCGCGCTATCCGGAGCTGTCGCTCTCGCTCAACCGGGATGTGGCGTTCGTTACGTCCGAGGAGCTGATCGCCCTTTACCCGGGCCGGCCCGCCCGCGAGCGCGAGCAGCTGTTCGTGCGCGAGCATGGCACCGCATTCATCATGCAGATCGGCGGTCGCCTGTCCGACGGTAAGCCGCATGATGGTCGCGCGCCCGATTATGACGACTGGTCGCTCAACGGCGATATCCTGTTCTATTATCCCGTGCTCGACTGCGCGCTGGAAATCTCCAGCATGGGCATCCGCGTGGATGAGGCGGCCCTCGCCGCACAGCTCAAACTCGCCGGTTGCGAGGCGCGCGCCGCGCTGCCGTTCCATCGCGCGTTGCTCGGCGGCGAGCTGCCGCTGACCATCGGCGGCGGCATCGGCCAGTCCCGCCTGTGCATGATGATGCTCGAAAAAGCGCACATCGGCGAGGTGCAGTCCTCCGTGTGGGATGCGCAGACCATCGCCGCCTGCACGCACGCCGGCGTCACGCTGCTCTAAGGACGGAGGGCGGGCGTTCCGTTCTTTCTTTTCTTTCGGAAAAAGAAAAGAAAGAACCAAAGAAAAGAAACCTTAACGGATAAAGAAAACAGGAGCGGGCTAAAGGGCGGCCGCCGTTGTTTCCGGGGCGGCTAAAACAGCGAACGGATGATCAGCAACAGGCCGAAGAGGATCATCGGCACGCCGGCAAACGCGCCGACGAGCGTGCAGGCCAGCAGCACGCCGGCGACGACCAGCAACAGCCCGATCAACAGCGTGAGCAGCTTGCCCGCGGCGAGGAAGATGACGCCGATCAGGCTCCACAGCATACGGAGCGGCCATGTCAGGACGCGGAACATGCGGGGGTCCTCCTTCAGACGGTTTTCCAGCAGTATACCACAGTTTACGCCTCCGGGGCGGTTTTTCACACAAATTTTATCCAATCCCAATCAAAACTTAATCCCCGGTTGCATCTGCCGGCAAAATCCGGTACAATGGTGCGCGCCCCTTGAGGGGGCGGGAGGAGACCATGAACCGCAATTCGGTAGCCGGGATCGGCCTGTTGGGAAAATCGTTCTGGCGCACGCTGCTGCCGCTGGCGCTGCCGATCGCGCTGCAAAACCTGCTGATGACGTCGTTCCGGCTGGTGGATACGCTGATGATCGGCACGCTGGGGGATGTTTCCATCGCGGCGGTCGGGCTGGCGGGGCAGGCGTCCTTCCTCGTGGAACTGGTGGCGTTCGGCATGGCGTCGGGCAGCGCGGTGTTCATCGCCCAGTTTCATGGCGCGGGGGATATCGACGGCATTCATCGCGCGTTCGGCGCGACGCTATTGTTCGGCCTGCCGTTCGGGCTTGTGGCGGCGGTGGTGTGCTTCGCGTTCCCGGATCGCGTCATGGCGCTTCTCACCGATGACCCGGCGCTCATCGCGGAGGGCGCGCGCTACCTGACCTATGCGTGCTGGTCGTACCTGTCGCTTGCGGTCTTCCAGTCCATGTGTACGACGCTGCGCAGCACCGAGCAGGTGCGCCTGCCGGTCTCCAGCAGCGCCATCTGCGCCGTGGCGAACGCGGCGTTCAACTATGTGTTCATCTTCGGCTTTGCCGGCCTTGCGCCGATGGGCGTGGCGGGCGCCGGGCTGGCCACGGCAATCACCTCGGCGCTCAACCCGCTGATCATCTATCTGGCGTCCCGTGCGCAGCGCAACATCCTCATCGCGCCCTGGAAAAAACTGTTTGACCTGCGTGGGTTTCTTGGGATCTACTGGCGGCGCGTGCTGCCCGTGCTGTGCAACGAGCTGCTCTGGTCGCTGTCCATCGTGGGGCTGAACATGGTGCTCGGCCGCATGGGTACGGAAAACTATGCGGCGCTTACGGTCGTGCGCACGGTGGAAAACATCGTGTTCGTGTTCTTCGTGGGGATCTGCAACGCCTGCAACATCCTTGTGGGCAAGCGCATCGGCGAGGGCGACATCGAGGGGGCAAAGCTGGCGTCGCGCCAGTTTCTGTGGCTTGTGCCGGTGTTCGGCGTGGTGCTCGGGGCGCTCGTGGTGGCCCTGCGAAGCCCGGTGCTCAGCCTGTTTGAGATGTCCGACGCGGCGCGCGAGGCGGCGATGGTCATGCTGTTGGTCTATGCGGCGGACGTGAGCATCCGCAACGTGCCGTACCTGTGCGTGGTGGGCATCTTCCGGGCGGGCGGGGATACGCGGTTCGGGCTCATCGGCGACGTGGCGGTGAACTATGGCCTCGTGCTGCCGGCGGTGCTGCTGTGCGGGCGCGTGCTTGACGTATCGTTTCTGTTGACGTACGTGGTCATGCTCGCGGTGGACGACGCCGGCAAGCTCATCCTGTATCTGCCGCGGTTTCGCTCGATGAAATGGATTCAGCCCGTGGCCGGCGGCGCGCGCGGGCAGGCCGGCCTGGCGGACGGCGCGGCATAGGGCGGCTTTGCCGGCCGCGCTTTGTTTTGGCCCATGGGGTTCCCCGGCGGGCCAAATTGTGATATGCTCAAAAAAACGGCGCCCGGCGGGCGGCGTAACCTACCGAAAGGGGCGGATCGCATGCGGATCAAATGGTACGGACATTCCTGTTTTTTGCTGAGCACGGACGGCGGCACGCGCGTGCTGACCGATCCCTGCGCGCCCGAGACGGGCTACCGGCTCGCGGACATCGAGGCGGATGTGGTGACGTGCAGCCACGGCCATTACGACCATAATTACGTCGCCGCCGTGCGCGGCGCCCCGCAGGTCGTGGATACTGCGGGCGGGCATGTGCTCGGCGCGGGCGGGGGAAGCATCACGGGCGTCCCCACATGGCACGACGGCGACGGCGGCGCCAAGCGCGGGCCAAACCTCGTGTTCATCCTTGAGGTGGACGGCCTGCGCGTGGTGCATCTGGGCGATCTTGGGCACGTGCCGGACGCGGCGCAGGCCGCCGCCATCGGCCGGCCGGACGTGCTGTTCCTCCCCGTTGGCGGCACGTATACGATCGATGCGGCGGGTGCGGTGCAGACGGCGGCGCTGCTGCGGCCGCGGCGCATCGTGCCCATGCATTACCGCACGGAGCGGCTGACCTTCCCGCTGGACGGGCCGGAGCCGTTTCTTGCGGCGCTGGCGGCGCGCGGCGTGCCGGTGCGGCGGCTTGAAGGAAGCGAATGCGAGTTGGCCGCCCCTGTGCCGGAGGGGCCGGAGGCGCTGTTGTTTGCCTGCCCGACGGAATGAGGGAAGGCGCGCGGGGCGAGGCGCGGGAAGCGCTGCGCTTCGGGGACAGGCGTTGAAAGCGCGCCCTGCCATGATCGGCGGGGGCGCGCTTTTTCCTGTGGCGCGGGAGAAGGGACGCGCGGCGATGGCGCGACGAGGAAAGCGCCGCTGCACGAGGGGAGAGCGGAAACAGGCGGAAAAGTTCAGGGAAAGGACAAAACAGCTCACCAGCGGAGAGAAAAGAGAAAAAACAATCTGCACAAAGAATGACGCTTCGCGACACCTTCCATAATAAAACAGATGGGAGAATTTGCACGCCGGCTTTTGTAAAGGCCAACCGGATCGATTGGATTCAAAGGGGCACGGAGTCGTGTACCATACAGGCGCCGCCGCCGTTATGAAAGCCAGCGAACCGGCCGTTCGGGAGGGGTCGCAAAAGGCAAACGGGGGGAAGGGGGAGGAAGCAGAGCCGCAGCCGCTTTGCACGGGGGAGTCCTGCAGCGGAAAAGAGCGTTGGGAAAGCGCGCTGCGGCAATGGGCGCCTCTTGATCGACGACCGGCAAGGACAAGGCTTCCCGCCCGCCCTTCTACGCCGCTCTGCGGCGTTTTTTCCCGCCGGCCCCCGCGCGCGATTCCCTTCCGCCGCCTTGTCCGGGAAAAAAGCGGCGGCGGGCGGACAAAAAGGGCTTGCCCGCGCCGCCGCGCGGGGGTACAATGATATTGTGGCTGGATAGGGCCATCCCAGCGGGCGGCCCGCCCGCGGATGCGCCCGAAACGGCAGCCCGCCCAAGCGGGAACCCGGAGCGGAAATCCGGGGAGGCGCCGCGGGAACGGCAACCCAAAGCGACAGCCCAGGGCGGAACGCCCGGAGCGACCGTTCCGGAGAGGGAAAATCCCCCGGAGGCGGGGGCAATCTTGAGAAAGGAGCACCGATATGGACGCCAGTCCCAGTCCCAGACGAACCCAGTCGACCCCAAAACGGGCGGCGTCCGCCGGTCCTGGCGCGCGCCGTCCCTGAACGACAGGAGGCATAGCCATGATCGATCGCGTGCTGCAGCTGCTTGAGCAGCGGCATTACGGCGAGCTTCGGGAACTGCTGGAAACGCTGCACGTTGCCGATATCGCCGATCTGTTTTCCGAAATCGAGGAGCGGGAGCTGCGGCTCCGCCTGTTCCGCCTGCTGCCAAAGGACAGCGCCGCGGAGACCTTTTCGTACATGGACCCGGACATCCAGCAGGATATCATCGAGTCCATCACCGATGTGGAACTCAAGCGAATACTGGACGACATGTTCCTCGACGACTGCGTGGACCTCATCGAGGAGATGCCGGCCAACGTCGTGCAGCGCGTGATGCGCAACTCTTCTGCGGAAAACCGCAAGCTGATCAACCAATACCTGCAATACCCGGAGGACAGCGCGGGGAGCCTGATGACCAACGAATACGTCTGCCTCAAGCAGGGCATGACGGTCGCCGACGCGCTCGCCGCCATCCGGCGGGACGGCGTGGACAAGGAGACGATCGACAACTGTTATGTTGTCTCGCCCGACCGCCGGCTCGAAGGGGAGGTCACGTTGCGCCAGCTCGTGCTGTCGGACCCGGCTGCGCCCATCACCGAGCTGATGGATGACAACGTGCACTCGTGCCACACGCACGACGACGAGGAACAGATCGCGCAGGCGTTCACGCATTACGACCTGCTGGCCATGCCGGTGGTGGACAACGAAAACCGGCTCGTCGGCATCATCACGATCGACGACGCGGTGGACGTCATCCAGGAGGAGAACACGGAGGACTTTGAAATCATGGCCGGCATGGCGCCGTCGGAGGACACGTACCTCAAGACACCCGTGCTCACGCTGGCCAAAAACCGCATCGTTTGGTTGCTGGTGCTCATGCTGTCAGCCATGGTGACCGGCGCGCTGCTCCAGCACTACGAGGCGGCCATCTCTGCGCTGCCGCTGCTGGTTTCGTTCATTCCCATGCTGATGGACACCGGCGGCAACGGCGGGTCGCAGGCCTCGACCATGGTCATCCGCGGTCTTGCGCTCGACGAGATCCGCCCGGCCGATCTGCTCACCGTGTGGTGGAAGGAGGCGCGGGTGGCGCTGCTATGCGGCGGCGTACTTGCGGCGGTCAACTTTCTGCGCATCTGGGTCCAGTATGGGGATGTGGGGATTGCGGCGGTCGTGGCGCTGACGCTCATCTGCACGATCTTCATTGCCAAGTCGCTCGGCTGCCTGCTGCCCATGGCGGCGAAGAAGCTCCGGCTTGACCCGGCGCTGATGGCCTCGCCCCTGATCACGACGATCACGGACGCCTGCTCGATCCTCGTGTTCTTCCAGTTTTCCACGCTCATCCTCGCCGACCGGCTGTAGGGAAAGGAAGGCTTCGGCATGGAACTGTTTGAGACGCACATGCATCTGCTCGATGAGCGGTTCGACGACGACCGCGACGCGGTGGCGGCGGCGCTGCCGGCGGCGGGCGTCACGCGCGCGCTGGAGGCCTGCTGTACGGCGGCCGATCTCGACCGGGTGATCGCGCTTTGTGAGGAGTGGCCGCATATCTGGGGCAGCGCCGGGGTTCACCCGCACAGTGCGGCGGCGTGGGACGCGGCGGCGGCGGACGCCGTCGTGCGCGCGCTCGCGCATCCGCGCATCGTGGCCGTGGGCGAGATCGGGCTCGATTATCATTATGATTTTGCGCCGCGCGCCGCGCAGCAAAACGCTTTTGCCGATCAGCTGGACATCGCCGCCGCGCACGGCGTGCCCGTGCTCATCCACGACCGTGAGGCGCACGGCGACTGCCTGGCGCTGCTGCGCGCCCGGCGGGGCCGGGTCGCCGGCGTGATGCACTGCTTTTCCGGCAGCTACGAGACGGCGCGGGAGTGCGTCGATCTCGGGCTGTACGTCGCCTTCGGCGGGGCGTTGACGTTCAAAAACGCGGCCACCCGGCGGGACATCGCCGCGAGGCTGCCGCTGGAGCGTCTGCTCATCGAGACGGATTGCCCGTATATGACGCCGGAACCGTTGCGCGGCCAGCGCAACGATCCCCGTCTCGTGCGCCTGGTTGTGGAGGCGCTTGCCGCTGCGCGCGGCGAGGAGGTCGAGCGCGTTGCCGCCGCTACAACGTGCAACGCGCGCGCGCTGTTCGCCCTCTGACCGGGCGGGTCATCCCGCAATCAGGCCGTACGCCAGATTGGCTGCGCCGCAGAGCGCCATAACCAGGATCGGGTTCCAACGCAAGCGCCGCAGCACAATCAACGCCGCCGCAAACAGCACGAGGGCGGGCGCGCACAGCGCCGGGAGCGAGAACGCCTGCCCGTCAAACGCCACCTGGCCGAGAATGGACAGCCCGGCCGCCGCGATCAGCGCGACGACCGCCGGGCGCAGGCTGGACAGCACTTCCTGCAGCACCGGCAGCCCCCGATAGCGGTAATAGATCCGCGCAAGAACGGAAACGATCACACAGGAGGGCAGGATGCAGCCGAACGTGGCCGCCAGCGCGCCGCCGATGCCCGCGATGCGGATGCCGACGAACGTGGCGGCGTTGACGGCGATCGGTCCGGGCGTCATCTCCGCGATGGTCACCAGATCGGCAAACTCCCCCATCGTCAGCCAGGCATACCGCTCTACGACCTGGCTTTGGATCAGCGGCATGGCCGCATAGCCGCCGCCGATGCTGAACAGCCCCACCTGCAAAAAGCTCAAGAACAACTGGAACAGCGTCACGGTTGCGCCTCCCCCCTGCGCCGCCGCCGCAGCGCCTGCCCGACGCCTACGAGCGCGGCGGCGAGAATGATGAACACCACGTTGACGTTAAAGAAAAAGCTGGCCACGAACGCCGCCGCCATTACGGCGAGGGAAAGCGGCGACCGCTGCCGCAGGATCGGGCCGCCAAGGTTGCAACCCACATCCAGGATTACGGCGGCCACGCCCGCCTGCATGCCTTTGAGCGCCAGCGCGACATAGCGGTTGGCGGCGAACGCATGATAGAACAGCGAGACGGCCGAAAGGATGAGCATTGGCGGCAGGATCGTGCCGAGGGTGGCGACCAGCATCCCGGCAAAGCCCGCCACGCGCCAGCCGACGAGGATGGCGGCGTTGACGGCGATCGCGCCGGGCGAGGACTGCGCCAGCGCCGTGAGATCGAGCATCTCCTGTTCGTCGATCCAGTGCAGCCGGTCCACGAACCGGCGCTTCATGAACGTCACGATGACAAAACCGCCGCCGAACGTGCAGGCGCTGATGTAGAGCGTAGCGAAGAAAAGCTGCGCGAGCGTGCGCCGGCGGCCCGCTCCGCCCGCGGCCGGGCCGCCGGGAACGTCCCGGCGCGCGCCCGTCCCGGCGGGAGCCGCCGCATCGCCGGCTGGCAAAGCCGCTTCCGGCGCGTCGCATCGCTCGTCCTTCCCGCCGTCGGGCGTGTCGTTCCGAACCGCGCCGGCATGCAGGCGTGCGGCTGCATCCGGTTTCTCCTCCATAATTGTTCACCCCATTCCATTCTATCGCTTGCGCGGTGGGATGTAAAATGCTATTGTTATATGGATTTGATAACCAAAACGGCATACAAGGGGGAGAGAGGCTTGACGATCCGCCACCTGAGGGTTTTTGTCGCCGTCTGCCGGGCCCGAAGCGTCACGCGGGCTGCGGAGGCGCTGCATATGACGCAGCCGGCCGTCACGCGCGCGGTGCAGGAGCTGGAACGATACTACGGCGTGCGCCTGTTCGAGCGGATCAACCGCCGCCTTTCGCCCACGGCCTGCGGGGAGCGGTTTTATGCGCAGGCGCTGCACATCGTGGATTCGTTCGACGGCATGGAGCGGGGATTGCGCAACTGGGAGGAGCACGGCGTCCTGCGCGTGGGCGCGACGATCACGCTCGGCACCGTACTGCTGCCGGAGGCGGTTGCCGCATTTCAGCGGCAGCACCCGGGCATGCGCGTGGAGGCGCGCGTGGCCAGGGGGGAGGAGATCCGGCGCGCGCTGCACGACAACCGGATCGACCTTGCGTTGATTGAGGGCGGGGCGGCCGATGACGATCTGGTGCAGGAGCCGCTTTCGCAGGATCGGCTCGTGCTCATTACGCCGCCGGACGACCCGTTGCTTAAGCGCGAACGGTTGCTGCTTGCGGACCTGCGGGACTGCCGCCTGCTGCTGCGCGAAACCGGCAGCGCCGGGCGCGCGTTGCTCGAGCACGTGTTCGCCGTACACGGCGTGCCGCTCGTGCCGCTCTGGGAGAGCGCCAGCACGCGCGCGCTCGTGCAGGCGGTCGCGGCGGGGCTCGGGATTGCCTTCCTGCCGGAGCGGCTCGTGCGCGACGACCTCCTTGCCGGGCGGGTGTGCTCGCGGCCGGTGGAGGACGAGCCGTTCCGGCGCGACAACGGCATCGTATGGCATCGCAACAAGTTCCTGACCCCGTCGGCACTGGCGTTCCTTTCCCTCTGCCACGCGCTGTCCGACGGCCTTGCACAGGCGGAGGGGAGCGCCGGCGGGGCGGACGGCCGGGCATGACGCAGCGGGAGGGCCGTGTAGGCAAACGGCGAAGGGCCTCCGCGCCCCGCGCGGCGCGGCGAGCGGCCGGCGGGCCGGGAAACGGGGCGCAGCGCGGCGGGGAATGTTCCGAGTTTGTTTACAGAATGGACATGTGCGGCGGCTTGCCGATCGGGGCGTGCGGCGGCTATAATGAGGATAATCCATCATACGGTATCCTCGGCGGCAAGCGGCTCATTGCGCCGCCGATCATGTGCGCCGGGCGGCGCAATCCGGGGGAGGTGTGTTCCGATCAGTAACGTAGAGGGCATCATCGAGGAGGTGCGAAAGGCCGTAGTCGGCAAGGAATCCGTGCTCGTGCGGGTGCTGCTGGCCATTCTGGCGCGCGGGCATATCCTGTTGGAGGACATGCCCGGCGTGGGCAAGACAACGATGGCGCTGGCCTTTTCCAAGGCGCTGGCGCTGGATTACAACCGCGTACAGTTTACGCCGGATGTGCTGCCCTCCGACATCATCGGATTTTCGATTTACGACAAGGCCACCGATTCCATGAAATACCATGCCGGGGCGGTGCTGTGCAACCTGTTCCTCGCCGACGAGCTCAACCGCGCCACCAGCCGCACGCAGTCCGCGCTGCTTGAGGCGATGGAGGAAGGACAGGTCACGGTGGACGGGCAGTCGCACCCGGTGCCGCAGCCGTTTGTGGTCATCGCCACGCAAAATCCGGTCGGCGCTTCCGGCACGCAACTGCTGCCGGACTCGCAGATGGATCGGTTCATGGTGCGCCTGTCCATCGGGTATCCCAAGGCGGAGGACGAGCGCGAGATGCTGCGCCGCCGCCGCGGGGCATACAACCCGCTGGAGAGCGTGCGACAGGTCGTCGGCCATGGCGAACTGCAGACCATGCGCGAGACGGTGGACGGCGTGTTCATCGACGACGCGATTTACGATTATATCATCCGGCTCAGCGCAGGCACGCGCACGCATCCGAAGGTGCTGCAGGGCGCGAGCCCGCGTGCGTCGCTGGCGGTGGCGTCCATGGCGCGCGCCGCGGCGTATGTGCAGGGGCGCGACTATGTCCTCCCGGCCGACGTGCGCCTGGTATACCGGGAGACGGTCGCGCACCGGCTGCTGCTCACGCCGGAGGCGGAGAGCGCGGGGGCGACTGCGACGGGGGTGCTCGACGAGCTGCTCAAAAGCACGAGCGCGCCGCGCATCGCATAGCGCATGTTTGCGCGCAGGATGCTGTACATAGCCGCGCTTACCGGCGCGGTCACCTTTCATCTGTTTTATACCGAATTCGATTCCTACCTGCTCCTGTTGGCATTGCTGGTGCTGCCGGTGCTTTCGTTTGCGCTGAGCCTGCCGGCCATGCTGCGCGTGCGCGTGCGCCTCATCGCGCCGGAGAGCGTGGCGCGCGGGGCGGCGGCGGAGCTGACCGTGCGCATGGAGTGCGCCGGGACGCTTCCCACGGGCGGCATGCGGTTGCGGCTGTACAGCCACAACCGGCTGACGGGCGAAGAGCCGTACCCGCCGCGCGTGTATCTGCCGGCGGGCTGTACGCAGTCGGTCAAGCTGCCCATCCATACCGCGCATTGCGGCTGTATCGCGTTTGCGGCGGCGCGCGTGCGCGTGCTGGACCATCTGGGGCTCATCGCGCTGCCGGTGCGCCGGTGCGCGCCGGTGCTCGTGACGGTGTTGCCCGTGCCGGCGGCGCCGGACCCGGTGCCAAAGCTGTTCGATTTTGCCTCCTACGACCTGCGGCCCAAGCCCGGCGGCGGGTTCTCCGAGGAGCATGAGCTGCGGCCGTACCGGGAGGGCGATCCGCTTGTGAGCGTCCACTGGAAGCTGTCGAGCAAGCACGATTCGCTCATCGTGCGCGAGGCGCTGGAGCCGCGCGTAAAACCCGTGATTCTCTCGTTCGACATGGCGGGCGCGCCCGAAGCGCTGGATGCGACGCTCGCGCAGTTGGCATGGCTGTCGAACCGGCTGAGCGCGCACCATATCGCGCACCTGCTGCAGTGGTACGATGCGGACGGCCGGCTTGTGAGCGAGCGCGTGACCGGCAAGCAGTCGTTTGACCGGTTGCTCAAGCGGCTGCTGTCGCGCCCGGCGGCGGAGCGGGCGCTGCCCCGGGTGGCACCGCACACGGCGGCCGGCTATTTCCATATCGCGGCGGGCGCCGACCGGGGGACCCGTGGATCGGAGGCGCAGCCATGAGGGCGCGGTTCCAGGCGCCGCCCGCGCTTGCGGGCGGGCTGCTCGTTTTTCTCGGCCTGTTGGCGACGCTGTTGCCCGTAATCACGGCGTTCGCGCTGCCCGTCTTCCTGCCGGCGCTGCTCGTCGTGGGCGCGCTGCTGACGGTCTATATCGCCACCATGTTTTCCCTTCGCCGGGGCGGTTGGGTTTTGTTGCTGCTGCTGGCGGGCGCGTGGGCGTTCGTCTGCCTGCAATGGCTGAGCATGCTGCGCGTCGGCGCGCAGGTCGCGCTTTCCGAGATCATGAACCAACTGGCGCTCGGCGTGGACATCGTTTCGGAGATGGCGGCGCCCGTGGGCCTCACCGAAGGCGAGCGCGCTGCCGGATGCACGCTGTTCCTCGTCGTGCTGGTTACGCCGGTGCTGCTGCTGTACGGATGGTCGATCATCCGCCTGTCCGCCGCCGCCCCGTGCGTGATGGCGTCGCTGCCCTTTTTCGCGGTCTCCATGATCCTGATGGACCGGCCGCCCTCTCTGTTTGCCGTGCTTTGCGCCATCGCGTTCTGGGCGTTGCTGGTGCTGCCGCAGAGCGTGCGGCATGCGTCGCCGCGGCGCGGTGCGGCGCTGACGCTGCTTTATCTGCCGGTGGTGGCGGCGCTGTGCGGCGTGGTGCTGCTGCTGTCCCCGCGCGAGAGCTATGTGCGCGCGGCGTGGCCGGATGTGCTGCGGGAGCAACTGACAAATCTGCGCGCCGCGGTCAGCAAGGCGGGGGAACAACGGCCCAGCCTTGCGGAAACGGCGGAGCGCATTGACGCAAGCCGGCCGGATGCGCGCGTCAACCTGAGCGGGCTCGGCCCGCGCCGCACCACGGGCACCACGGTGCTGGAGGTGTTGGACGAAGCGGGCGGCACGCTGTACCTGCGCGGCAGCACGCTGGGCCGGTATGACGGCGCGAACTGGAGCGAACCCGTGGAGGACCCGCCGGAAACGGCGGAGGATATCGCCGACGTTACGGCGCGCGCGGCGGCGTCGGGCGTGCAGCGGCAACTGACCATCCGGCATTTGTCGAGCTCGACGCAGATCGCGTACGTGCCGTACTATGCCGTCGCGGGCGAGGCGGAGATCGGCGAGGGGTACGCGCGTCCGCTGGAGCGCACGGACCAATATGCCTGGCGCTATGCGGTCGTGGACGACCCCGCCGGGGCCGGGACGGCGGGCAGCGACGCGGACCTGGCCTATCGGGCCTGGGCGCAGACGGCGTATACGGACGTACCGGAATCGCTTGCCGCCGAGCTGCGCGCCCTGGCGGCGTCAGCCGGCATCGACGCGGGAGCGCCGCGCGAAACGCTCGTCGAGCAGGTGGCCGCCTGCATCCGTCAGGCCGCCTACTATGACCTGGAGGCGGCTCGCGCGCCGTCGGACACGGATTTTATCCTTTATTTTCTGACCGAGAGCCGCCGCGGCTATTGCGTGCATTTTGCCAGCGCGGCGACGGCCATGCTGCAGGCGCTGGGCGTGCCGGCAAGGTATGTGAGCGGGTATCTGGTGCGGGCGGAGGCCGGCACATGGACCGCCGTGACGGATGACAACGCGCACGCCTGGGTCGAGGTGTATTACGACGGGTTCGGATGGGTCCCGGTCGAGGTGACCGGCAGCACGGCCGCCCCCGTGGAGACGGAGGCGCCCACCGAAATTCCAACCGCAGCGCCCACCGAAACGCCCGACGCCCCCGGCGATACGGGCACGCCTGCGCCGGGCACGGCGGCAAACGGCACGGAGCCGCCGGCCACGCCGGGGACCGGCGAAACGGACGCGACGCCGGAACCGGACGCGACGGCGCGCCAGGACGGTGGCGTTCTGCCGACCGGCGGCGATCCTCCGGCGGAGCAGGACGGGCGGGGCGACGGCACGCTCGCCGGGCAGCCGGGAGGGCCGAGCCCGCTCTACCTGTTGCTGCTGCTCCCGCCGCTTGGCGTATGCGGGCTTGCCCTGCGGCGGCGCGCGATGCTGGCGCGGCGCGCGCGACGGCTGCAAAGCGGCGGCAACAAGCGGCGCATCCTTGCCGCCTGGCGGGCGCTGCAGCAGCTCGTGCGCTTTGGCCTTGCGATTCCGGCGCAGTTGGAGGCGATCGCCCTCGAAGCGCGTTTCTCCGACCACCCCATGACCGACGCGCAACGCGACGAAATGCTGCGGTTTCTCACGGCTTCGACGGAACGCCTCGCCCGCGAACTGCCGCTGGCAAAACGCCTTCTTGCCAAGTACGTGTTCGTGCTGTTCTGAGCCGCGCGGCCGGGGCGGAAAAGAAAAGGAACTGTAAATTTTTGCATTTTGCATAGGCAGACGGTGCTGCTTGTGGTATGCTATGGAAGGCGGCGGCTGCCGCCATTGCCGATGCGGGGGCGCCGGAAGGGACGCCCTGCATCGGGTCGTCGTTTTTCCATCGGGATGCGGCGAAAACGACTGCCCGCCCCGCGCGTACGGGGCGAAAGGAGTGCAAGACTTTGAAACGCAGGCGATTGGTACTGGTCGTGCCGCTGTCGATTCTTCTGCTCGTGGCGCTGATCCTGTACCTGACCAAGAGCAGTTCGCCGGGGAGCCTGACGACGCAATCCATCCGGATCAACGAGGTCATGACGAGCAACAAGGGTACCGTGCCGGATGAAACGGGCGATTTCCCGGATTGGGTGGAGCTGTATAACGATTCCGACCAGGCGCTGGAGATCGGAGGGTACGGCCTGTCCGACGACAAGGTGGTGGCGGCCAAGTGGACGTTCCCGGCCGGCACGACCATCGAGCCGCACGGCTATCTCATCGTGTTCTGTTCGGGCGACCCGGATCGCGGGAGCCTGCATACCACGTTCAAGCTGTCTGCCGACGACGACCTGGTTCTCACGAGCGAGGGCGGCGCCGTTTTGGACAGCCTGTCGCTCAAATCGGTGTCCGCCGGGTATTCGCTCGGCCGCGATGACGGCGGCAACTGGGTTGAGATGCGACCCAGTCCCGGCTTTGCGAACACGGACGAGGGCGTGGCAGCCTTTCTGGCGACCCTTTCCGCCACCGATGCGGAGAGCATCGGCGTCTATCTCAATGAATTCATGGCGTCCAACGCATCCACGCTGCTCGGCCCCGACGGCAGCTATTGCGACTGGATCGAGCTGTATAACACCAACGGCAACGACGTGGATCTCTCCGGCTACGGCATCTCGGACAACCCGGCGCAGCCGCTCAAGTATGTGCTGCCCGAGGGGACGGTCATCCGCGCCTATTCGACGCTGCTGATCTACTGCACCGGGCGCGAAGGCACCTCCAACACGCAGATCGAGGCGCCGTTCGGCCTGGCCGCCTATGAGGAGGCCGTGGTGTTCTCCACGCCGGACGGGCGCATCCTCGACAATTACGAATACACCCGGCAGGAGACGGACAAGTCCATGGCCCGCATGCCGGACGGCACGGGCGAGTGGCAGCAGACGGCCAGCCCCACCCCCGGCTATACGAACACCAGCGCCGGCGCAGCCGAATATCAGGCGTCGCTCCCCTATGGCACCGGCGAGCTGATGATCAGCGAGATGTGCAACTGCAACAAGAGCGTGCTCATGCACACCGATCAGCAGTACTACGACTGGATCGAAATTTACAACCGTTCCGGCGCGGCGATCAACCTCGCCGGCTATGCGCTCTCCGACAACGCAAAGAACCCCGCCAAGTGGGTGTTCCCGGAGGTTACGCTCGGCGCCGGGGAATACCTCGTCGTCCTTGCTTCCGGCAACAACGTGACCGACACCAGCCGGACGCTGGAAACGAACTTCGGCATCTCGGCCGATGGGGACACGGTGTTCCTGTTTGCGCCGGATGCGACGCTGCTGGACAAGCTGCAGATCGCCCAGGCGCATGTGGACGTGTCCTGCGGGCGCGGGCTCGACGGCAAGGCGGCGTACTATGAAACGCCCACGCCCGGGCAGCCCAATGGGACGGGCGCGTCGGGCTATGCGGAAACGCCGGCGTTCTCCCTGCCTACGGGCGCCTATACGAGCACGCAGTCGGTGGAGATCAGCATTCCCATCGGCACCACCGTGCGCTATACGACCGACGGCAGCACCCCCACGGAGTCTTCCCCGTCTTATACCGGGCCGATCGCCCTTTCGTCCGGCGTCACGGTCCTGCGGGCGCGGGCGTTTGGCAGCGGTCTGCTCACGAGCGATGTGGCTACGGCTTCCTATTTTATCAATCTGGGCGAGGCGACGGCGGAAAACCACGTCTCCACGCTGCCGGTGGTCAGCCTTGTGTCCGACCCGGACTACCTGTTCGGCGCGGTCAACGGCATCTATGTCGCCGGGCAGACCTACTACGAGAAGAGCAGCGGGATGGATGCGGCGACGAGTTATACCATCAAGGACAAGAGCGATAACCGCTATTTCCGCTACACCAATTTTTTTGCCGACCTCAAGAGCCATCCGGACCCGATGAACATGGAGTGGGAACGCCCCGCCCATATCGACTATATCGGCGCGGACGGCGCGCTGCTGTTTGAGGAGGACGTGCTCTGCCGCATTTTCGGCGCATACTCGCGCTTTGAAACGCTCAAGGGCATTGCGCTCGTGTCCCGCGCCGGCTATGGTTCGACGAGCATGGACTACGCCTTTTTCGACAACCGCGACTATACCTCCTTCAAGTCGCTGACGCTGCGCGCCTCGGCCATGGATTCCATCTACACGCGAATCCGCGACATCCTGATCCAGGGCCTGCTCGAGGACGGCGGCAGCATCCTGCCCACGCAGGCGTACGTGCAGGTCGTGCTGTACATCAACGGGGAATACTGGGGCGTATACAACCTGCGCGAGAAGGTCAACAAGTATTTCCTCGCGCAGCGGTACGGGCTTGCCGATCCGGAGAAGATCGACATCCTCGTGGGAAACGGCGTGTCGCTCACGGCCGAGGACGGCGCCGGCAATTCCGACAGCGGCTATCTCGACTACAAGGCGCTGGTCGAATATGCAGGCAGCCACGACCTGTCCGACGCGAGCAACTACGCCTACGTCTGTTCGCTCATGGATGTGGAAAACTTCGCCGAGTACTGCGCCATGGAGATCTATGTGGGCAATACGGACACGGGCAACATCAAGTTCTGGCGGTCCGAACAGCTGGACAACAAGTGGCGCTGGATTCCCTACGACTTTGATTGGGCGTTCAACCGGGAGGACGGCTCCACTTCCATCACGTACACCACCGGCTACCGCCGCGACTTCTTTACCAAGTACCTGCATCCGGATGGACATGGCGCCAGCAAGGGGTTTTCGACGGTGCTCGTGCGCGCGCTGCTGCAAAACAGCAGTTTCCGCGCCCTGTTCCTCGAAAAGTGCGCGCTGATGCTGCAGATCTTTGATACGGACACGATGATCGCCCGCATCGACGAGCTGTCCGCAAACATCAAGGAGGAGATGGCGTATGACACCGCCAAATGGGGCGTCATCCGCTTTGTGACGTGGGAGACGCGCGTGGAGGGGCTGCGCGAATCGGCCAAAAATGCGCCGGAGTATTTCCTCTATTATGCGCAACAGTACTTTGGCCTGTCCGACGCCGAGATGACGGAAATCTTCGGCCGCAGGAGCAGCCTGACGGGGGTGAGCTGATGGGCGCAACGGTAAAGCGTGCAGGCGCGGCGGCGCGGCCCTACCGGCACGAACAGAAGTATATCATCAGCGCCGGCGAGCACGCGCTTCTGTCCCGGCGGTTGCAGATGACCATGGCGCAGGACGCCTACGCCGCGCAAAACGGCGGGGAGTACCACATCCGCAGCCTGTATTTTGACGACCCGTTCGACACGGCCATCCGGCAGAAGCTGGACGGCATTGAAGTGCGGGACAAGATCCGCATCCGCATCTACAACGGCTCCGACCGCGCCATCAAGCTTGAGCGCAAGCATAAGAGCGGCCCGTACATCCAGAAGAGCAGCCTGCTCCTCTCCCGGCAGGAATGCGACGCGCTGCTTGGCGGCGATTACCGCTTCCTGCTCCAGCGGCCCGAACCGTTCGCCGGGCAGATGTTCGGCATATTGAAGCTGCGGCAGCTCCGGCCCAAGGTGCTGGTCGATTATGACCGGGAGCCGTACGTCTTCCCGGCCGAGGATGTGCGCATCACGTTCGACAAGAACCTGCGCACCGCCATGCGGGCGACGGCGTTGTTCGACCCGGACGTCGTCACCTACCCGGTGACCGAGCTGCGCAACTGCATGCTGCTGGAGGTCAAGTTCAACGAGAGCCTGCCCGCCTACATCCAGATGCTGATCCAGATGGGGGCGGCGCAGCGCACGGCGGCCAGCAAATATCTGTTCTGCCGCCAGTACGAGTTCTGATTTCCCGGCTTAGGCCGGCGCAAAGATTTTGAAGGAGGAATAAGACCATGGGTACTGTAATCGGGGAGCTGTTTCAGGGAACGCTGAACCCCATCCGCGTCGTGATCTCGCTCGTGGTGTCGCTGATTCTCGGGCTGTGGATCTACTTTGTCTATCGCAAGACCTTTGCGGGCGTGGTATATTCGCGCTCGTTCAACCTGAGCCTCGTCATGTTGACGATGGTGTCCGCGCTCGTGTTGATGATGATTTCATCCAACATGGCGCTTTCGCTCGGCATGGTCGGCGCGCTGTCCATCGTGCGTTTCCGTACCGCGATCAAGGATCCCATCGACACGGTGTTCATGTTCTGGGCCGTGGGCGAGGGCCTGGCCGTTGGCGCCGGCTTCCTGGACGTCGGGCTCATCGGCGGGCTTGTGATCGGGTTGATGCTGTTCATCATCACCGGCATCAAGGGCAGCCAGGCATCCCCGTACCTGCTGATCCTGCACTATGACGAGCGCGCCGGCCAGCAGATCAAGGGCATGATCAAGCAGCTGCCGCGCGCGCATGTCAAGAGCAAGACCGTCCAGCGCGACGGCGTTGAGATGACCATTGAGCTGCGCGTGCGCGAGAGCGACGTGGACTTTGTGGACAAGTTTCTGCGCGTGCAGGGCGTGTACGACGCGACGCTCGTCGCGCACCAGGGCGACCTCCTCTCCTGACGGAGGGGACAGGTCGGCACCGGCCGTGCAGCCGCGGCGAGGGGCACGCGCCTCTCGCCGCTTTTGCTTCCCGGCGCGGCCCCGGCGTGCGATGGCGCGCCGGCATGGATGGGAAGCGCCGGAGGAGGGAGTATGCGGAGGATAAGCGTGTTGCTGTCATGCCTTTTTCTGTGCCTGCTGCCGCTTGCGGGCTGCCAGGCGGCCGATCCGGCCAGCGAGCCGACGGCGGCATGGGCGCCGACGGCATCGGCCGCACCCACGCCGTCTCCCACGCCGTGTATCGCTTATGGGCCGGCGGAGCTCGTGCCGGATGGC
This sequence comes from uncultured Eubacteriales bacterium, assembly GCA_900540495.1. Lineage (GTDB taxonomy): Bacteria > Bacillota > Clostridia > Christensenellales > CAG-138 > Aphodomorpha. Next base: position 23,876 of record UQGA01000013.1, read on the forward strand.
ACGGGGGTTGTGCTTCCCGCATTTTACACGGCGCTGCGGCAGGCCGACGGCAGCGTTTGTTACGGCTTCATCGACCAAAGCGGCGCGCTGCAGTACAGGGCGGTCGCCCGCCGGTGCGAATACACCGACGGGGTGGCGACCGGCGCCGTACTCTCCGTCTATCCTGCCGCGTGCGACGGCGATGGCGTAACGCTGATGGGGGAACAGCCGGTGCACCCGGAGGAGGAGCGCCCGGGCGTTTTCGTTGCGCAGGCCTTGCCGGACGAACTGCGCCCTCGCCGCGGTTTTACGGAAACGGATCTGCCCGGCCTGCTCTATCAGGAGGAGGAGGCGCTGTACGCCGCCTATGGGACCATGGGCGACGCGGAGGATGCCGCCTTCTACCCCGCCGACGCTGCCGGGACGGTGGAAGCGGGCGCATTGCCGCTTGCGCGGATCTGCGCCGTCCCCGCCTATACCCCCGGGGACAGGCCCAAGCAGGAGGGGTATTTGAAGCTCGTCGTCTATATCCCGACGCAGAGCGTGGTCGCTTACCGGGCGATTGACAACGAATGGATCATCGAGCGCGTCATGGCCTGCTCGAGCGGCAGGAGCCGCAACATCACGCCCCGCGGCACGTTTGGCATCCAGGTAAAATATCCGCTCAAACGGCTCGGCACGCCGGGGGACTATTGCTACGGGCAGTACGCCTGCCGGTTTACGGGGCCGTTCCTGTTTCATTCCGTCCCGATCAGTTATGACGCCGACAACGACGTGACGCTTGCGCGGCGGATGATGTTCATGGAAAAGTACGAACAGCTCGGCACGCCCGCATCGGACGGCTGCATCCGGCTGACCGTTGCGGACGCCAAATGGATCTTCGACAATTCGGTGATCTATGATACGCGGGTCGTCCTCACCGACGACGCCGGCCCCATCCCGCCCACGCCGCCGCCCGTCATCTGGGAGGCGCCGTACACGGATGAGAACGGCCTGGGCTGGGACCCGACCGATCCCGATCCGGACAACCCCTATCTGCAGCTTGAGGCGTACGCGAACCCGTCATGCACGCCGTCGCCCGCCGAGGTCGAGCGCACGCGGCTCGCCGGGTGACCGCCCTGCGGCGCGGGCTGGGGCGCGCGGCCGGCCAGGGACGGCAGGGCGAAAAAAATGGTTTCCTATTTGCGGGTTTTCCTGTATAATTCATAGGTTGAGTATTTTTCCGGCGTCGTTGGGCCGGGATGGAAACAGAGGCGAGGGAAGATGGACATTCGGAACGTGGCGATCATCGCGCACGTGGACCATGGCAAGACCACGCTGGTGGACCAGCTGCTGCGCGACGCCGGCGCGCTGCGCCGCAGCGAACTGGGCGGCGAGCGCGTGATGGACAGCAACGACCTGGAGCGCGAGCGCGGCATCACGATCCTGTCGAAAAATACGGCCGTGACGTACGGCGACGTGCGCATCAACATTGTGGACACGCCGGGCCATGCCGACTTCGGCGGCGAGGTGGAGCGCATTTTGCAGATGGTGGACGGCGTGCTGCTGCTGGTGGACGCGTTTGAAGGCTGTATGCCGCAGACGCGCTTTGTGCTGCGCAAGGCGCTCGAGCTCGGCAAGGTGCCGGTGGTGGTGGTCAACAAGGTGGACCGGCCGGACGCGCGGCCGGCGGAGGTCGTGGATGAGACGCTCGAGCTGTTCATCGAGCTGGGCGCTACGGCGGAACAGCTCGATTTTCCGGTGGTGTACGCCTCCGCGCGCGATGGCGCTTCCGGCATGTCGCCCGATGCGCTCGAACCGAACATGAAGGCGGTGTTCGACACCATCTTGCAGTATATTCCGGCGCCGCAGCAGGACTTTGAAGCGCCTTTGCAGATCCTGTTTTCCGCCATCGAGTACGACGAGTATGTGGGCCGCATGGGCATCGGCCGCGTCGAACGCGGCGTGGCGCGGCGGTTGCAGCCCATCGTGCTTTGCGGCGGCGAGGCCGGGCACAATATCGACGCGAAGATCACGCGCCTGTACCGCTTTGAGGGCCTCCGCCGCGTGGAGGCGGAATCGGCCGAGCCGGGGGAGATCGTGTGCGTGGCGGGCGTGGAAGGCCTGAGCGTCGGGCAGACGGCATGCGACCCGTCGTGCGTGGAGCCGATGCCGTTCGTCAAGATCGACGAGCCGACGGTCGCCATGCTGTTCATGGTGAACGACAGCCCGTTTGCCGGGCGCGAGGGGCGGTACGTCACGTCCCGCAACCTGCGCGACCGGCTGTTCACCGAGGTGGAGACGAACGTATCCATGCGCGTGGAGGAAACGGACAGCACCGACACGTTTCGCGTCAGCGGCCGCGGGGAGCTGCACCTGTCCATTCTGATCGAGCAGATGCGGCGGCAGGGATACGAGTTTGCCGTCTCGCGGCCAAAGGTCATCCTGCATCGGGACGAACAGGGCCGCACCACCGAGCCCATCGAGGAGCTCACCGTGGATACGCCGCAGGAATATGCGGGCGTGGTCATCGAAAAGCTCGGGCAGCGCAAGGGCGTCATGCTCGACATGCAGCCGCTGGGCGAAACCAGCGTGCGGCTGCGCTACCTGATCCCGGCGCGGGGCCTGATGGGCTACCGGTCGGAGCTGTTGACGGATACGCGCGGAAACGGCGTGATGAACCACCTGTTCTACGGGTATGAGCCGTACAAGGGCGCCATCGAGGAGCGGCGGACCGGCAGCCTGATCGCGCACGAAACGGGCGATACCACGAGCTACGGCCTGTTCAATACGCAGGATCGCGGGCGGCTGTTCGTCGGCCCGGGCGTGCCGGTGTACGAGGGGCAGATCGTGGGGGAGTGCGCGCGCGCGGAGGACATCGTGGTGAACGTGTGCAAGAAAAAGCACGTCACCAACATGCGTGCCGCCGGCAGCGACGAGGCGCTGCGCCTGACGCCCGCCACCGTCTTTTCGCTCGAGCAGTGCCTCGAGTTCATCGCCGACGACGAGCTCGTGGAGGTCACGCCAAAGAGCATCCGCATGCGCAAGCGCTACCTGTCAAAGGATCAGCGCGTGAAGATACTCAACCAGATGAAGAGCCGCGAGGAATGACGCACAGCCTGCGCCGCCGGACAGCAAACAACGGCCGGACGGGGCGCAGCGCCTATGGCGGGATATCACAGAAAGGGACCGGGCGGGCAAAGCCTGGTCGCCGGAAAAACAAGGGGGAAAACGCATGGAAAACCCGTATTATCAGAGACTGCCGCAACAGGAACAGCCGCAGCAGGAGCCGCAGTACCAGCCGTATCAGACGCCGCCGCAGGAGGAATCCCCGTACCAGCCGAAAGAGCCCGGCAGCGGCAAGGCCGTCGCCTCGCTCGTGCTGGGTATCGTCGCCACCGTGCTCATGTTTCTGAGCGTGTTTGTGGTGCCCGGCATCATCGCCATCGTCCTGTCGCTCATCGGCATCATCCTCGGCGTGCAGGCGCGCCGGACACTGCCGAGGGGAGCGACCGGCATGGCCACAGCCGGAATGGTGCTCTCGATCATCGCGCTGGCGCTGAGCGTGTTGCTGACGGCCGGCTGCGCTGCCTTTCTCATTCACGCCACCCCATATTACTCCTATTCGTACCAGATCGACTGGTGACCGTCAGATCGGTCGCCGGGCGGCAGGCGGCTTTTTGAACCGGATATGTTCCGATCAGAAGAGGATGCGGCGCATCGCTTCCGCCGGAGCTGTGCGCGCGGCTGCCCCGTAAACGAAAAACGGGCGCGCCGCCCTTTTGGGCGGCGCGCCCGCCTGACAATCCCGTCGGGTTCATCCCAATGCCGCTTTGTCCGCTGCTTTGCGCACCCGTCGGGTTCATCCCAATGCCGCTTTTCGGCCGGCGACCTTCGCGCGGCGCCGGCGCGGACGTCCTTCCCGCGCCCGTTGCTCGCCCGGCCCGCTGCTTTGCGCTCCGGAGGCCCGGCCTGCGGATGCGGATCGGCGGCAATGCAAAAGGAAGGAAGCCACCGGAGCTTCCTTCCTTTTATGGCTCCCCCTGTTGGACTCGAACCAACGACACTGCGGTTAACAGCCGCATGCTCTACCGACTGAGCTAAGGAGGATCGATAACAGAGAAATTTTACACAAATATGATATGCGGCGCAACGGCCAAAAATACCTGATTTTTGCTGTTTTTGAAGGAATATCTTTTATATTCTCCGGATTCCACGGTATTACGCCGGTTTGATTGACGCAGGGCGCGCCAGCTTCTATAATATGGGGAGAGAAGGCATCCGCAGGCGTCCGGGACATGCGCTTCCCGGTGGGCCGCCGCCGGCATCGGGCGTCCGGCCGGACGGCAAAGGGGAAACGTCCGTCGCACGCGCCCGGATGAAACGGGCGGGTCGGCCTGCGCGCAGAAACGGCCGGCTGCCCGGGCCCGGCGTCCGGCAAGGCGCCTGCAACCCCTTGCCCGCGGACGCGCCGGCCGGCAGGCGCATTGCGGCGGACGACCGGACGGGAAACGCGGCGCGCCGCCCCTGCCCGGGCGGGGCGGAACCGGGACAAAATCTGATGGGAGGCGGCGCCTATGGATACCGAGCGTACGGGCTCGCAGAACACGCTTTCCCGCGTGCTGGGCGATTATGCGCAGGCGGACTGCGCACGCTTCCACATGCCCGGCCACAAGGGGCGCGGCATGGGGCGGCTGCTGCCGGAGGCGGCGGCGCGCTATGACGTGACGGAGCTGGCCATGACCGACAACCTGCATGCGCCGACGGGGTGCATTGCCGAGACGCAGCGCGCCGTAGCGCGCGCATATGGGGCGCGCGCCTCCTTTCTGCTGGTCAACGGTTCGACGGCGGCGCTGCAGGGCATGCTGCTTTCCCTCGACCCGGACGACCGGCTGCTGCTGTACCGCGACTGCCATCGCAGCGCGCTGTCGGCGGCGGCGCTGGCGGGTATCGAACCCTTTTTCGAGCCGGCGGCGCCGGACGAGCGGACGGGCCTGACCGCCATGCCGGATGCGGAGCGGCTTGAAGCGGCGCTGGAGCGCACGGGTGCGACGGCCGTGCTGGTCACGTCCCCGAGCGCCTATGGATATTGCGCCGACCTGCCGGCGCTCGCAGAGGTGGCGCATGCGCACGGCGCGCTCCTGCTGGTGGACGCGGCGCACGGCGCGCATTTCCCGTTTTCGGAGGCGCTGCCGCCGGGCGCCGGCGGATATGCGGATCTCTGGGGGCACAGCCAGCACAAGACGCTCAATGCGCTGACGCAGGCGGCCACGCTGCATCTGGGCGACTGCCGCATTTCGCCGGCGCGCGTACAGCGGGCGCTGTCGCTGTTGCAGACGACGAGCCCCTCCTATCTGCTGATGGCGTCGATCGACTGGTCGGTGTTCATGGCGGCCCGGGACGACTGGGCGGCGCAGGTGCGCCGTTGCGAAGCGCTGCGCGCGCAGATCAACGCCATAGCCGGGCTGTCGGCCACGCCCGTGCTGCCGGAGGGCGCCGTGGCATACGATCCGACGCGCCTGGTGGTGGACGTATCGGCGCGCCGGATCACCGGGTTCGTGGCTGCGCGCGCGCTCGAGCACGGCGGCGTATTTGTGGAGATGGCCGATTATGCGCATCTCGTGCTCATCACGGCGCCGGCGGACGATCCCGCCTGGTACGGGCGGCTGGTGGAGGCGCTTGCGGCGCTCCCCTATGGGCGGTGTACGCCGCCGGAGCCGCCGCCGTTGCCGCAGGCGGCGCCGGAGCGATGCCTGCCGTTGCGCGCCGCGGCGCTCGGCCGTGCGGTGTGGACGCCGCTTGCGGATGCCGCCGGCCGCATCGTGGGCGAAGCCGTGGGCCTGTACCCGCCGGGCGTGGCGCTCTGCGCGCCGGGCGAGCGGCTGCTCGCGGCGCAGGTGGAGGCGCTGCTTGCCGCAGAGCGGGCGGGCGCGACGCTCTTTGGCGTGCGGGACGGCCGGGTGTGTACGGTGCCGGAAGGCGCAAAACGGGACTGAGAAGGGGAGACGGCCGATGGATCGGGAAAGGCTGCTCGCGTGCATCCGCGAGGGGAAGACCATGCATGCGCTGCTCATCGCCGGGCCGGCCGGCAGCGGCAGGGCGGCGCTGGCGCGCGCGGCGGCGGCGGCGTTTCTGGCGGATGCGCTGGGGCCGGGCGGGCTCGCGGCTTGTCCGGATTATCAGGAGTTGGCGGCCCCCTACGCGGTGGAGCAGATCCGCGCGCTCACGGAGAGCCTGGCGGCGCAGCCGTTTGGGCACGGCCGGCGGGCCTATGCGCTGCTCGACGCGCACGGCATGAATGCAAGCTGCCAGAACGCGCTGCTCAAATCGCTGGAGGAACCGCCCGAGGACACGCTGCTGGTGCTTGCGGGGAACGAACCGGGCCTGCTGCCGACCGTGCGCTCGCGCTGTGCGATCGTGCGGCTGGGCGCGCAGCCGATGGAAACGGCGGCGCAGGCATTGGCGGACGAGGGGATCGACCCGGCGCGCGCCGCTGTCGCCGCCGCATGGGCCGACGGCGTGGCGGGCCTGGCCCGTACCTATGCCGCGGACGAATACGCCGCGTTCCGCGCCGCCGCTGCCGCCTGCCTCGAAGCTGCGCTGTTCGGCGGCACGCCGTTTCCGGCGGCTGCGACGCTGCTGCGCGCGCCCGTACAGCCCGCGCGGGGCAGGCAGAAACAGGAGGCGGTCAACGCGCCGCTGCTGTTGCAGGCATGGCAAAGCCTTCTGCGCGACGCGCTGCTTTTGCACACGGGCGGCGCGCCGGCACAGAACCCCGACCAAAAAAAGCTGGCCGGCCGCATCGCTGCGCGCTTTACAACGGCGCAGATTCAAGGTATCATAGAGACGTTGGGCGATGGGCTCAAGCGGCTCGCCTTTGGTGCGAGCGGTTCGATGACCGTGGATGCCGTGCTGGCTTCGCTCAACGAGGAGGAGAAGGAAAGACGATGATAAGAGTGGTCGGCGTCCGCTTCCGGAACAACGGGCGCATCTATTATTTTGACCCCGGCGAGCTCGACATCCAGCCCGGCGACGGCGTGATTGTGGAGACCGCGCGCGGCTCCGAATTCGGCGACGTGCCGTATGCCGTGTCCGAGGTGCCGGACGAGCAGGTCGTGCAGCCGCTCAAGCCCGTGCTGCGCGTGGCTACGGCGGAGGATCGCGCCATGCGCGATGAAAACGCCGCGCAGGAGGGCGAAGCATTCGACGTCTGCCAGCGGAAGATCGCCCAGCACGGGCTGGACATGAAGCTCGTGGACGTGGAGTACACGTTCAACGGCAGCAAGGTAATCTTTTACTTTACGGCGGACGAGCGCGTGGACTTCCGCGAGCTGGTCAAGGATCTGGCCGGGCATTTCCACACGCGCATCGAGCTGCGCCAGATCGGCGTGCGCGACGAGGCGCGGATGCTCGGCGGGCTCGGCTCGTGCGGCCGCCCCGTGTGCTGCAAAACGTTCCTCGACGATTTCCACCCGGTCTCCATCAAGATGGCCAAGGAGCAGAACCTTTCGCTCAGCCCGACGAAGATTTCGGGGCTGTGCGGCCGCCTCATGTGCTGCCTGCAATATGAGCAGGCCGCTTATGAGGAGATGAAGAAGCTCATGCCCAAGACGGGCAAGGAGATCCAGACGCCGGACGGCAACGGTATCGCCGTGGAGAACAACGCCATCACCGAGAAGACCCGCGTCAAGCTGACGTTGCCGGACGGCACGTTCGATTTGCGCTGGTACCATTATACCGAGCTGGCCAAGGTGGGCGATCCCCCGCCCAAGGCGCGCGAGAAGGCGCCGGACGAGGTGGAAGAGCCGTCCGCCAACGCGGCGTATGTCGCGCCGGAGGGAACCCCGACGGCGAAAAAAAACCGCCGCCGGCGCAAAAGCGGCGCAAAGCCGGAGGGTGCAAGGCCGGAGAACGCCAACCCGGAGGCGGCGCAGCAGCCGGGGGGCGACCAGGCGGGGGGACAGGACGGCGCGCAGAAAAAGCCCCGCCGCCGGCGACGCGGCGGCGCCGGGCGCAACAACCATCCGCATCCGGAGGGCCAGGCCTGAACCGGCACGGAACAAAACGAAACAGGACCGGAAGCGGGGTGCAACCCGCCTCCGGCCCTGTTGTTTTTTACAGGGCGCCGGCGCTAAAGCAAATAGGCGTCCAGATCGTCCGGCACAAGGATGCGCCCAGGGAAGACCGAGGCGGCCTCGGCGACATAGCGTGCGCGCCGCGTGGCGAGCGTTTCATCCTCGGTATGGTAGAGCAGCAGCGATTCTGCGCCGAGCGACGCGGCGATGCGACCGGCGTCGAGCGCGGTGCTGTGGTGTTTTTCATAGGGGCGGAACCGCTCGCGGTCGGCGTACAGGCAGAACGCTTCGCTCATGAGCAGGCCGCATCCCTCCACATACCGGCCGCAGAGCGGGTTGAACGGCTCGTCCCCAAGGCACGCCAGACGCAGGCCCGAGGGCAGGCGGGCGGCAAAGCCGAACTGGCGCAGTTTGGTGGAGTGGATGTCGAAAAACGTGATCGCCATGCCGAGCAGGTCGGCCTGCTCGCCGTCGGCGACGATGTGAAAGCGCACGCGCTGATCGAACAGGGCGGTATACTTGCCGGGCAGCATGAGCGTGCAGACCGTGCGCAGCAGCGCCGCCGCGTCGCTGTGGCAATGGACGTGCAGATCGCCCTCGTACCGGCCGGCGCACATGAGCGCCGTGATCTTGCGCAGCACCCAGATCATGCCGAGCGCATGATCGGTATGACCGTGCGTGAGGTAGAGGTGGCGCACGCGTTCATACGGCAAGGCGGCCGCCTCCATCTGGCGGAAGATGCCGTTGCCGCCGCCCGCATCCACAAGCAGGATATCGCCGCCGGGCGGGCAGAGGGCAAAGCAGGTGTTGTAGCAGCGCGTGGCCATCGCGTTGCCGGTGCCGAGGATGACGAGCCGGGTCGCCTGTTCGCTTTCAGGGTACATGGGGGTCCTTTCGGGGCTTAAAAATAGAGGGCCATCGCGTTGGCGGGCAGGATGCGGACGCGTACCACGCCGAGGATGTTCTCATACGGGATGCAGCCGACGCCCTCGGTACGGCTGTCATACGTTTCGGCGCGATTGTCGCCGAGCACGAACACGCTGCCGTCCGGCACGGTAACGGCATCCATATCCCCGGCGGGAGCGGACAGGTTGATGTAGGCGCTCTCGTCGAGCGGACAGCCGTCGATGTAGACGAGACCGCTCTTGATATCCACGGTCTCGCCGGGCAGCGCGATGATGCGCTTGAGCAGGTTGCCGGTGCCGAGCGGATCGGCAAACAGGATGACGTCTCCGCGTGCGGGCGCCTTCCAAAAGCGCGCCGCCCGGTCCACGAGCACGACCTGATCCGCCTCGAGCGCCGGGGCCATCGAATTGCCGGCCACGCGCATGGGCGTGAGCCACAGCCCGAACAGAGCGGCCAGCAGCAGCGCCACGACGACGAGCGAAAAAAGCCAGCCGAGCAGCGCCTGCCGGCGGTAGAGCTTCTTTCGGGTCGGACTTCTGCGCAGCGGTTCCTGTTCCAATGCGTCGCTCCTTTCAAACATTCATGCGCATGACAGTAACGGCGACTCCCGGGCGGGCGATCAGACCGTTCGCGCGCTGCCGAGCGGCAGGATCACCGCGCGAACGCGGCCGACGATCTCCAGGAACGGAATCGTACCCACGGAGGGATTGCGGCTGTCCTTGCTCGCGTTGCGGTTGTCGCCCATGACGAACACCTCGCCCTCGGGCACGGTAATCGGCCCGAAGTCGCCGAGCATTTCGCCGTTCCAGTAGGCGCTCTCATCGAGCGCCGCGCCATCGATGTACACCTTGCCGTCGCGCACGGCGACGGTTTCACCGGCGGTAGCGATCACGCGCTTGACGCACGTCTCCGTATAACCGGGGTAGTAGCAGATGATGATATCCCCGCGCTCCGGACAGCCAAACCAGTGGCTGACCTTTTCGACAAACATGCGCTCGCCGTTGAGCAGCGTGGGCGCCATCGAGTCGCCGTCCACGCGGACGGGCTCGAGCAGAAAGGCGCGTATTCCGAGCGCGATCACCGCGAGGAACGCCAGCGAGATGAGAAAATCGAGCTGCCGCCAAAAGCGGCCGCCCCGCAGCTTGCCCTGTTGTTCCTCGGCAAGGCGGCACAGGCGCCGCATGTCCTGCCGGTTCAGTTCCGTCCGTTGCGCCAACGCTGTTTTCCGGGTCCTCTCCTGCTTGATTGCGCTCACTGCTCCGGCGTCCCGGCGGGCAGGACGCGCTTGCATTGCCGCATGAAAACCGCCCGGTCCATCATCACGATCCGCCCGCATTGCTGGCAGCGAATCTTGACGTCGGCGCCGGTGCGGATGACGGTCCATCGGTTTTCCCCACAGGCATGGGGCTTTTTCATGACCACCGCATCGCCCAGGGCAAAGCTGTCGATCATCCGTTGCCGCCGCGATCGGTGTAGGTGTACGCCTCGTAGCTCGGCGAGGCCGGCGGGATATAGGAGAACACGACCTCCAGGAGCTTCCCGGGGTTTTCCTCCTGGACGAGGTGGCCGGTGTTGCGGATCAGATAGTAGCGGCCGTTCTGCAGCACGCCCTGGAAGTAGACGCTGCCGGAGGCCGGGTGCCAGCGGTCCTCGCGGCCCCAGACGCAGAGCACCTCGTGGTCAAGGCTGCGCAACGCGTCCGCCGTGCCGCGCATATCGAAATTTGCGACGGCGTACATCAGCGCTTCGCGGCTCAGCCCGTCCGAAATGGGGGCGTAATACTGCTTCACATCCCGCTCGGAGATGGCGGTTTTATCGAACACGCACTCGTCGAGCATATGCCGCACGTCGCCGGCGGAGAACAGGTTGCGCGAAAAGACCGACATGACGCTGCTCTTCATGCGGTGGAAGAGCTTGGGCATGTGCTTGGAGATGCCGCCGGGCGCGATGGCGATGCAGTTGGCGACGCAGTCGGGATAGAGCGTCAGCAGCCGCATCATATAGACCGCGCCGGTGGAGAAGCCGATCACGTGGGCGGACTCGATGCCCTTTTCCACAAGGAACCCGTGCAGCAGCGTCGCCATCTCGTCCATCGAATAGGCGAAGCGCTCCGGACGGCCGCTGTACCCATGCCCGGGCAGATCGACGGCCAGCACGCGATAGTTGTCGCTGAGATCGGCGAACACGTTGCGCCAGGTATAGAGCGACTGCCCGATGCCATGGATGAGCAGCAGCGGCTCGCCCACGCCGGATTCCAGATAGTGTACGCGGATTTCCTCCTCCGCCGCATCATCCCTGGCGGGCATGGTCACGGTGACGTAGTCGCCGACCTGTTCGGAGTTGATGAAAAAGTTGCCTGCTTGCGAGTCTGCCATGGCGCGATCCCCCGAATACTCTGGTTTCGATAGAAGCCGTATGATTATTTTCTATTGTACCCCACGGCATGCGCTTTTGCAACGGCGCGCCGCGCATGTTACAGAAAGTTTACCCTTGCGGCCAGGGCGGCCTCCCGCCGCCGAGTACGGCGGTCTTTCGTGCCCAGCGGCGGGCGGATGCGCGGGGAAGAGGGGCCTGCGCGAAAGCTTCGGGCCGCCAGTGCGCCAGGAACGCTGCCTCCTGCGCAAGGCATCGCTGCGTGAACGCGGGCATGGCGGCGTCCGGCGTCCGCGCCGCTTCGGCGAGCCAGCCCGCCTCCAGCGCGTCGCGCGCGGCAAAGAACTCCGGCGGGACGCGCCTGCCCAGGTACGCGCGCACCGCCCGTTCGCGGCGCAGCCATTCCGTCATTGCCGCGGGGTCGCCGCCGGCGAACACCAGGCCGCTCTGTTCGCCGCCGAACAGGACCGGCTTGAAAAGCGAAAGGCAGGGCGTGCTGCCGCCTGTAAGGAACGCCGTGATCCGATCCCGCTCAAGCGAAACGACCATGCTGGCCGTGGTGTGGTCGCCCACCGGGCCGCCGTAGTGCATGCAGACGCTCTTCACACTGCCGGCGGCGGCCGGGTGCGCCGTACCGTCCTCGTGCGCGCGCAGCGCGCGCACGAGATCGAGAGGCGCCGCCGCCGTTTCCAGGCTGCAACGCGTGCTGCACAGCCGTGCGGCGGAGCCGGAAAAGGCCGTATACAGCGGATCGGTATGCGTGCGCCGGAAGTCGTACGGCTTGCCGCCGGCATAGGCGTCGCCATCCGTGCCGATGGTCAGGCGGTTGCTGATCGACGCGCGCGCATACCGCTTGTACGTCCAGCGCCGCCCGGCCGTTTCGAGAACGTAGAGCGCCGTGCGGTCGAGGATCAGGAAGGCGTTGTCGTAGTAAAACGGATGGTCAAAGCCGCAGTCGCCGCCCTGGCCATACTGCTCGAGCAGCGCGAGGATCACCGCGAGCGCATCGGCGGCGGTGCCGGCGCGCTCGAGCGCAAGGCGCAGCAGGTCCATTCCGGTCAGGCCCGTCCTGCCGTAGCCGCCGCGCGTGAAAACGGCCTCGTTGCCGATGCAGACGCCGCACTCGTTTACGCCCATCTCCGCGCCCCACATCCAGACCGGCCGGGAGAGCAGCACCGCCCGCGTCTCCCGCACCTGCGGCAGCTCGATGTAGGTGGCGCGCAACCGGCCGGAAAGGCCCGTGCGCGCCGGATAAAACTCGGTCACCTGCGGTTCGTTCGGGCTCCGGTCGCTGTTCTTGGCGAACAGCGCGCCCGTGCCGGCGAGCAGGCCAAGCGTATCGCACATTTGTTATCACCTCCGCGGAACATCCTGCCCGGCGGCAGTGCCGCCGGATACAAACTGCCCCGCGGCGGGCGCGGGGCTGGGGTCAGAAGAAATAATGGAAGAACAGCTGATCGGCGAGCACGGCCGTGCCGAGCAGCCCGGCGTAGATGGCAAAGCCCCACAGCCCGCGCCGCTTAATCACGCGGAGCATAAAGCGGATGGCAAAATACCCGGTTACACCCGCCACGAGCATGCCGGCGGCAACGCACAGCCAGTCGATGCCGGCGGCGCCGGCTTCCAGCGCGCCCGGGACCTCGAGCACCGCGCCGCCCACAATCGAGGGAATGGACAGAAGAAATGAGAAATTGGCGGCCGCCTTGCGGTCGAGCCCGGCGAACAGGGCGCCCGCGATGGTCGAGCCGGAGCGCGAGACGCCCGGCAGCACGCCGATCGCCTGCATCCCGCCGATGGCGAGCGCGTCGCCCGCGCGCATGTTGTGCAGACCCCGCAGCCGCTTGCGCGGGCGGCGCACCAGCTCGCTCCCGGTCAGGATGCAGCCGGTGAACAGGAAGCACACGCCAAGATACGCGCCGCTTTCGGCGGCTTCATAAAAGGCGTCGAACGGCGGCACCTTCTTGAACAGCAGCGCGACGAGCACGGTGGGCACGAGCGCAAGGATCAGGTACAGCACGGTCTTCTGGAACGGGTGGCACAGCAGTTGCCAGACCATCTTGCGATAGACGATCAGCACGGCGACGAGCGTCGCCAGATGCAGCATCACGGTAAAGAACAGCGCGTCCGACTCCACGCCGAACATGCGCTGCAACAGGATCAGATGCCCGCTGCTGCTGACCGGCAGGAATTCGGACAGGCCCTGCACCAGCCCAAGCAGCATTGCGATCCAGATCGTCATGCCATCGCCCTCCTTTGGTTCGAGCATCTTTTTTCAGCCTATCCATCATACACGCTCTTTTCCGATTATACAATAGAACAGCGCAATTATGCCGCGAAAACTTTTGTGCGCGCCCGACCGCCGAGCGGCGCGCCCGCCAAAGACGCGCCCGCAAACCGGGCAGAAAGGAAGATGTCATATGACGGAACTGGAATTCATCCCGCTCAAAACGCCCGAGGGAAAGGTGTGCGGCCACGCGAGAATCGCGGGGGGCTATGCGGAGGTGCGCCTGCGCGCGCCGCTGGCGGGAAGGGTCGCCGTGCTCACGGCCACGGGCGTGACGGAAGGACCGGCCGGCGGCCGCATCGCCGTGCGGGGGGCGGACGCGCGCGTGCAGGCGGTCGTCGTGCATGAGGACGGCCGCGTCCGGTGCATGGGGCTTTCCCGCGGGGCGTCGCTCGCTCCGGAGCAGGTGCGCGCGCGGCTCATGACCTCCCATCGCGCGGCAGGGGCGCCGCAGGCGGACGTTGCGGTGCAGGCCCCGGCCGTATCCCGCAGGGCGGCGGAGGCAATCCCGTCGGCGGGAACGGAAGCGCCGCCGGCAATACCGGCCGCCGCGCCTGCGGCGCCCGTGGCGGCGGACATCGCGCAGACGGAAACGCCGGCGACAACCGCCACGGCGGCAACCGGCATGCCGGTGGAGCGGCAGGACCCGGCCGAAGCGCCGGATGCGTCGGCGGCGCGGGCAGCGACGGTCCCGGCGGCGGCGGAGTCGGGCGCCGCACAAACGGCGGAGGGCGGCGCGCAGGCGACGGCGATGAACGCACGGCCGGCGACGACGGCGGAGAGCGCGCAGCCGCAGCAGTCGTCGCCCGCCGCGGCGGTGGAAATATCCTTCACACCGGTGGAAAACAGGGAACCATCCGCCCCGCCCAGCATCGAGCAGAGCGCGGCGGACTCGGAATCGTTCATGGCGCTGCTGCGCCGCGCGGACGCGGCGTTTCAGCGGATTTCACGGCGCAACGGTCCCATGCCGGGGGCGGATATGCTGCCGGACGGGGCATTTGCTCCGCACGCCCGGCGCAGCAGCCGCCACGGCGACGCCGTACAGGAACGGAAGACGCCGACCGCCGCCCCTGGCGCGCCGGAACATGCGCCCGCGGTGCAGACCGCTGCCATGCGCCCGTCTGCGGCGGCGCCTGTGACAGGCGAGGCGACCAGCCGCCGCGCGCATCGCCTGCCCGGCGAGGCGGCCGGCTGGAGCGACGAGGTCGATCGACTGCTCGAGGACTGCGAGCCCCGGCCGCGGCGCGAACCGATCGCCAACCCGTTTCCCAATATCTTTCCCGGCGCGGGCTTCTACCGCGTGTCGCTGCCGGGACAATCCGCCCATCTTGAGGGCGACTGGCAGCGCGGCGGAGAGCGCGTGCAGATCACGGCGGTACCGGGCGCATACAGCCCGCGGCCCCCGGCGCATCTGCCGGATTTTACGCGCTATATCCGTGCCCGCAGCGGCGGCTACTGGATCCGCATCCGGCCCGCCGTCCGGGAGGATTGAGCGCCGCCCGCGGCGCGCGGCGCGTACAGGCGCACCGAGAGCAGATAGGAGAGCGCGAACAGCACCGGCACGGCGGCCGGCAGGACAGCCCGGCAGCCGGTCCTATCGAACCGGAGCAGGGCGGAACCGTCACGGCCGAACGACAGCACGAGGACACAGAACGCGCCGAAGGCCAGCGCCGCCAGCAATCGGGCGCGCTCGCTGCCGAAGCGGAAGGCCAGCGGCAGCAGCACGCAGGAGAGCAGCAGCGACAACAGCGAGAACAGCCCGACGGCCGCCGCATCCAGCGGCGAAGGACGGCCCATCGCTCCGCCGATCAGGCCGGCGAGGCCCAGCAGCGCCGCGCCCGGCAGCAGGGCGAGCACCGCCGTCAGATACCGCGCGCCGACAAGCGCGCGACGCGATACGGGCATGGCCGCCGCATAGTGCAAAAAGCCGCTCGATTCGTCATACGCCTGCAGCGAGAGCGGCAGCATGGCGCCCAGCAGCAGCGGGTAAGCGGCGAACCGTGCCGCCTCCGACAGCACCATGATCGCCGCGAACGCCGCGGCGATCGGCAGATAGGCCCAGCAATACCTCCTGGCCAGATGCCAGTCCTTTATCAGCAATCCGCATACGCAACGCACGGTCAGTTTCCCTCCCTTGCCAGCAAAATGAACAGATCCTCGATGCCGACCGGCGCAGCCGGCAGCCGGGCCGGCAACAGCGCGCGCTCCACGAGCAGTTCCGAACCATACGGCGTGTCCCGCCGGCCGCGCACGGCGGCGGGCGGCACGGCCGCAAGCGTCCCGGCGTCGCCGCGCAACAGGCCGAAACGCTCGAGCAGGCGGTCCTTTTCGTCGCAGAGCAGCAGGCGGCCTTCGTGGAGCAGGGCGATATAATCGCATGCCTTTTCGAGGTCGCTCACGATGTGCGACGAGAGCAGCACCGCGTGCGTGTCGTCCCGCGTGAAATCCATGAGGAGGGTGAGGATGTCGTCGCGCACGATGGGATCGAGACCGGCGGTCGCCTCGTCGAGCAGCAGCAGCTTCGCCCCGTGCGAGAGCGCGGCGGCAAAGGCAAGCTTCTTGCGCGTCCCGGCCGAGAGGGCGGAGAACGGCTTGTCGGAAGGCACGGCCAGCCGGTCGAGAAAGCTGCGATACGCGGCGTCGTCCCAGCCGGGGTAGATGCGGCGGAACATGCCCGCCAGTTGTCGCGCGTTCATGCAGGGCGGCAACCCGATCGCATCGGGCACAACGCCGACGAGCGCGCGCCATGCGGCGCTGTCGCCCGCCGCATCCACGGGCGCGCCGAACAGCCGGGCCTCGCCCGCGTCCGGCCGCAACATGCCCAGCAGCAGCCGGATGGCCGTGCTCTTGCCGGCGCCGTTTTCCCCGATCAGGCCGAGGATGCAGCCCTCGGGCAGCGCGAGGTCGAGCGGCCCCAGCGCAAAGCCCGGGAAGGTTTTGCGCACGCCGCGCAGTTCCAGCGCGTTCTGATAACCACTTTCAGGGTTCATTCCGGTTCCTCCAATACGATGTCGAACATTTCCCGCAGTTCGTCCCGGCTGACGCTCGCGCCCGCCGCCAGCTGCGCCGCCGCGCGCAGGTGCGACTCGACCTGCAGCAGCGCCTGTTCACGCAGCAGCGCGTCGCTCTGCCGCGCCACAAAACAACCGACGCCGGCCACGGTGTAGAGCAGGCCTTCGCGTTCAAGTTCCTCATAGGCGCGCTTGGTGGTGATCACGCTGATGCGCAAATCGCGCGCCAGGCTGCGGATGGACGGCAGCGCCTCGTCCGCCGCCAGTTCGCCGCTCCGGATGGCGGCGCGGATCTGCCGGCAGATCTGGTCGTAGATCGGCGCGCCGCTGCGGTTGTCGATGAGTATGGTCATGCGCATGCCCCCCCCGTACAGACTGTATATATACAGTATATACAGATGAAACGGATTGTCAAGGGTTCGGGCGAAATTTTCGGAATGGGCGTGGCTGGAACCGGCAAGCGGGTGTACGGCGGCGGGAGGTCGGGGTGCCGGGCGGTTGGCGGCCGCCCGGCGGGACAAAAGCAGAAGGCCGCCCGGGGGCGGGCGGCGGAAACGGAGGCAACGGCGGCGCGGGGGAATCAATCCGGACGGTCAAGGCCCAGCAATATGCGCACGGCGGGCTGCAAAGCCGGCTTGCGCCGGTATTGCAGGATCAACTGCCGCTCCTCGTCGTTCAAGTCGTCCTTGGCAAGCCGTACGTCGAGCAGCTCATCTGCCGACACCTGCAACGCATCGCAGATGGCGGCGAGGATATCCGCGTCGGGCCGGTTCAGGCCCTGTTCCCAGTTGGATACACGCCCGCAGCTGACGCCGATCTGTGCGGCAAGCGCCTTCTGGCTCAATCCGCGCTGCTGCCGGAAGCGGCGAATGCGTTTTCCGATTTCATATCGCAAGGTGGCGACCTCCTTTTCCATAGGGTTGCAACTCCAATATGATGCATAATATCTGAAAAGTCAAGAATCAAATCAAGAAATTCTGCTCGATATAACAGAATTACACATATATCATATTAAATAATCAAGATTGTCTGCGATACTTCGAGGGAAAGCGTATGAAGGAGGGATTTCGTGCGGGTATATGAACGCATACGCGAATATGTGGCGACGCACGGTTTGGAACCGCAGGCGGTGGCGGTTTGGGCGGGCCTTTCGCGTGCGGCGTTTGCCGCCATGCTCGGGGGGCGGCGCAGGATGTATGCGGAGGATGTGCGCGTCATCTGCCTCGCTCTCGGCGTGAGCGCCGATGAGATGCTGGGCCGCACGGACGGCGCCCCGCCAGCGGAGCGAAGCGGTTGCGGGCGGGCTTAATTCCGGCGGGTAGCCCCCGCCGGCGAACATGCGTCCCCCCGCCGGGATTGCGGCAGGGGGCGCGGAGATACAGCCGGGCGGAGGAAGGCGGGCGCAAACGGTCGAAAGCGGACGAAGCGGGGAACGGCCGCAAAAGGCGACAGAACTCCCCCCCGATGGCGACGGGAATCGACGTTCCCCATCCGTTGTCCCCGAATGGGGGCGCCGGTATACTTGTAACCGAACGGGATACGGCGTACGGGAACAAACCGGGCATAGCGTATCCGCCGCCTGCGTATAGATGGAAGCGGGCGCAGGGGAGGCGCAGCAGACGATATGGATGGGCCGACACGGGAACGGATTCGAAGCGTGGGGGCGGCAATCCCCGCCCTGCTGGCGTTGCTGCTCGCCGTGACGCTCGTCGGGCTGCGACTGCTCGGACTGCGGCCGTACGTGATCCTGAGCGGCAGCATGGCGCCCGCCTATCCCGTCGGGTCGCTCGTCTACGTCCGCCCTGCCGGGGCGGAGAGCGTTTCGACCGGCGACGCCATCGCGTTTTACATGGAGGACGGGCAGACCGTGGCCGTCCACCGGGTGATCGGCGTGGACGAGGCGCAGGCCTGTTTTTCCACCAAGGGGGACGCTAACGCCGCGCCGGATGCGGCGCCCGTGGGGTTTGCGCGCCTGATCGGCAAGCCGGTGCTGTGCGTGCCATACCTCGGGTACGCCGCAGCCTGGCTCACGCGCGCGCCGGGCATGTATATCGGCGCGGCGGCGGTCCTGGCGATGCTGGTGCTGCTGTTTTTGCCGGAGCGGCGGCAAGGGCCGCAACAGGCGGAGACCGGGAGCGCGGCAGCGCGCCGCCGCACGACAAGGCGCGCCCGGGCAGAGGCCGTGCGCGCGCTGCGCGAAGCAAAGGCGGCCCGGCGGCGGCGCGCCCGACGATCCGGATGAACGCTTTCCGCGCGGAAAAAAGCAAAGCCGCCCGGCGTGCCGCCGGCGCGACATGATATAAGGTCCAAAACAAAAATAACAAAGAAGGGGGTACTACCAACCATGAAAAGGAAAACCGTACTCATTGCGCTCTGCGCTGCGCTCGTCGCCGTGTTCGCCGTCTCCGGCGCGCTGGCATGGCTGTCCGACGTGACGGCGGAGAAGAAGAACGTCTTTACCGTCGGCAACATCGACATCGACCTGACCGAGCAGGCGACCGACTTCAAGATGGTGCCGGGCAACGACATCGTGAAGGACCCGGTTGTCACCGTCAAGGGCGACAGCGAAGCCTGCTGGCTGTTCGTCGAGATTAAGGAGAGCGAGAACCTCTGTGAGTTCATCGAGTATACGGTAGCCGAGGGATGGACCGCGCTTGACGGCGTGCCCGGTGTGTATTATCGTGCGGTGCCCGCCGCAACGGAGGACGTCGACTTCCCCGTCCTTGCGGGCAACGAGGTCCATGTGAAGGACACCGTGACCAAGGCGGATATGGACGCCCTGACGGAGGAAACGTATCCCACGCTGTCCTTCATCGCCTATGCGATCCAGCAGGCGAACCTGGCCAGCGCCGCCGACGCCTGGGCAGCACTGCACGAGTAACGGACTGGGGCGGGCCGCTCCCCATGAGCACGGCTGCGCGCCCCATTGCCTCCGCCCGTCCCCCAAACCGGGCGGGGGCTGCCCCGACCGCCCGCGAGCCGGACAGCCGGGGCAGCCCGCTTTGCGCCGGATGCAAGCGGGCGACAGCAACAACGGATTCATGGCGGCGGTGGGCATGCCGCCGCAAGCAAAGAAAGGGTGAAGCCAAGTCATGAAGACCATCGGGAAAAAGCTGCTGCTGGTCGCGGCCATCCTCGCCTGCTGCGCCCTGCCGGCGCTCGGTTCGGCGGCCTATCTGACCGCAAGCGCGACGGCGACCAACGTCATCACCACCGGCAGCGTGAAGATTGCGTTGCATGAATGGTCGGATGTCGTGCAGGAACCGCCCGTCCCGTTTGAGGACGTGGCGGGCGTGATGCCCGGCAGCGCCGTGCCCAAGTACGTGGAGGTGGAAAACACCGGCGCATCGGCCGCATACGTGCGCGTGCGCGTACAACGGGTGGTGGAAGGCGCCGGGGATGTGCCGCCGGATGCGATTACGCTGGACATCAATACTGCGGACTGGACGGAGCGCGACGGCTACTATTATTACAATCATTCACTGCTGCCGGGCGAAAGGACGCCATACCTGTTCACCGAGGTGCGCTTTTCCTCGTCCATGGACAATCGTTACCGTGGCGCGCGTGTAGAGGTGCGGGTGGTGGCTGAGGCAACCCAGACGGCCAACAACGGCGACAGCGCGCTGACGGCAGCCGGCTGGCCGGTGACGGAATAAGGGGGAATTGCGTATGGACAAAAGGATCAAACGGCTGCTTGCGCTGCTGTCCTGCCTGGCGCTGCTGGTGCCCGTCGCCGTGGGACACGGGGCGATAGGCGCTTACGCCACGGAGGACGGCGTGGCGGTCATCGAGACGGCAACGCCCGCGCCGGAGACGGCGGCAACGCCCGCGCCGGAGGCGGCGGCAACGCCCGTGCCGGAGACAGAGGCAACGCCCGTGCCGGAGACAGAGGCAACGCCCGCGCCGGAGGCGGCGGCAACGCCCGTGCCGGAGACGGCGGATACGCCTGCGCCGGGGGCGGAGGATACGCCCATACCGGATATGGAGGCGGGCGCGGAGGCAGCGCCGGACGTAGCGGCGCTGTATGACGCGCTGATGGCCGCCGACACGGAGGAGGCGTTCTATGCGCTTGCGGATGGACTCGACGAGGCGGCGGCGGAGGCCTTCGTCGCCGCGCTGACCGGGCAGCAGCAGGAGGCGCTCCTTTCCCGCCTTGCGTCGTTTGCCGGTCACACGGCGGCGGCGACCGTTCCCTACACGCGGGCAGCCCCGTTCCTGCCCGCCGTGGCCGTGGCCGCGGCGCGGCGCAGCGCGGCGCTGCGGGAGGCCGGCGGGGATGACAACGGGCTGGAGCTGTTCAAGTCCGCCGAGGACAACGGCGACGGCACCTATACCGTCACGCTGGAGGCCTATACGACCGGCAAGGTCATCGACACGACGATCACCACGCCCGTGGACATCGTGCTCGTGCTCGACCAGTCCGGCTCCATGTCGGACCCGTTTGTCAGCGGCATGACGCGCCAGAGCGCCATGAAGAGCGCGGTCGGCAACTTTATTGACGCGGTGCGGGAGAAGTATGATGCGGCGACGGCGGATCACCGCATCGCCATCGTGACGTTCGGCTCGACGGCGTCCACGCTGCGGGGCTGGACGAATGTGGATGCGGGCGGAGCCAGAGAGCTCAAATCGGCGATCGATTCGCTGGGCAACCCCTATAACCAGTCGACGAACGTGGCGGCCGGCATGGATCGGGCGGAGATGCTCATGGGCGAAAACTATGGCTATACCGGGTCGAACACCATGCGCCAGAAGGTCGTCATCGTGTTCACCGACGGCATGCCGACCACGCAGAGCGCGTTCAGCACCGGCGTGGCCAACAGCGCGCTCGCCACATCGAATCGGATCAAGCAGAGCGGCGTCACCGTGTATGCCATCGGCATCTTCAGCGGCGCGGACCCGGTCCAGACCTATGGCGACGAGGGGTTTGACGAGAATTCCGACGGCACCGTGGGCAGCCACTGGGCAAACGCCAGCCTCAACACCGATGCGGCGGACGTGCCGGCGGGAAACCGGTTTTTGAACTACCTTTCGAGCAACGCCTCCGGCGTGACTTCCATCGGCCTGACCGAGTATGTCCGGCAGCAGGGCGCCGGTTTCTTTGCGCGGTACTATCGCGGCTGGAAGATCGAACAGGCGCCCGCCCTGGCGCACAGCGGCTACTATCTGGCGGCGAGCAACACGGGGGAGCTGGAGGGCATCTTCCAGTCCATCGGCGGGCAGATCTCCACGCCGGCGATCGAGCTGGGCGGCGAGACGGTCGTCAGGGATCTCCTTTCGGAATACTTTGTGCTGCCGGCAGGCACGGGGCCGGACGATATCCGGCTGTATACGGCCGCGTATGACGGCGCCGCGTTCGGCGCGCGCGAGGAGGCGCAGGGCCTGACCGCCGTCGTGGATGCGGCGGCGGGGACGGTGTCCGTCACCGGCTTTGACTTCAACGAGAACTTTGTCTCCGACGAGGCGCGCGGCGAATGCTTCTACGGGCGCAAGCTCATCGTGGAATTTGTCGTGCAGCCGCGCGACGGGTTCCTCGGCGGCAACGGCGTCCCGACCAACGACGCGGCGTCCGGCGTCTATGCAAATGCCGGCGCGGCGCAGGCGATCGAGGCGTTTCCGCTCCCGGCGGTGGACGTTCCGATCCCGGCGGTGGTCGTGACGGCCACGCCCGCCGACGTCTATCTGCTCGGCGGCCTGACGGGCGAAGAACTGCTTCGGCGTGTGACGGCGACGGCGGGCGGCGTTTCGCTCGATCCGGCGCCCGAAGCGGAGAACTTCGGCCTTGCGCCCTGGCAGAACGCATTCGTCGACCTCTCGGCCACGGTCGCCCCGCCGGGCGGGCTGACGGAGTTGACGGAGGACGGCGTATACACCGCGACCGTCGCCGTCGCGCCCAAAACGCCGGGCACGGCGGTCGTAAGCGAGGGCAGCGACCGCGCGGCCGTGCGGGTGTTCCGGCCGGTGCTGACGTTCCGGGACAGCACGATCTTCCTTGGCGAGCGCGCCGACTATGCCGACAATCTCGTTTCCACGGCGTGGAAACACGGCGGCGAAGTGGCGGACGAGGCGGCCATGGGCGAGCCGCCGGCGCTGACGCTCGACTATGATCCCCCGGCGGGAGCGTTTGTCCGGGATACCGACGTGGACGTGGCCGCCGGCATCGGCGGCAGGGACGTGACCGCTGATACGACGATGATCAATACCGGCGACGGCGCGGCGGACCATCGGTTTACCGTGTATGTGAAGGCCTGTTCGCTGACCATCCGCAAGACCGGCGCGGCGGACGCGGGCGACTCGTTCCTGTTTGCCGTGACGAACGGGGCCGGGTTTTCGATGACCGTTGTCGTCCATGGCAACGGCAGCGTAACGATTCGGAATTTGCCCGTCGGCGTCTACACCGTCACGGAGGACGGGGACTGGTCGTGGCGGTATGAGGCCGGCCGGACGGGCGAGGCGACGCTGACCAGGGCCTGCCCGGACGGCACGGTTGTCATCGCCAACCGCATGGAGGACGATCAGTGGCTCGGCGGGGACTGTTACTGCACCAACGTGTATACGGACGAAGCGTAAAAAGGGGGGAATGACATGGAAAACGGCAGAAAGCAACCGGCCCCGCGCCTGTGGACGCGGCGGCAGACGACCGTCCTCTGCGCACTCCTCGCGCTGGCGCTCCTTGCAGGCGCGGCGGGCGCGGCGGCGTTCCTCATCGACAGCGCCGGCGAAAAGGTCAACACGTTTTTGCCGAGCCGGTTGACGTGCGAGGTTGAGGAGACGTTCGACGGGCAGGCCAAGGAGCGCGTGCGCGTGCGCAACACCGGCGATACCGACGCGTACATCCGCGTATCGCTCGTGAGCTACTACCTGTGCGGGGACGGTGTGGATGGCACGCGCCCGGCGCCCGCCCTCAGCTTTACCCCGGGCGACGGCTGGGTGCTTCACAGCGACGGCTACTATTATTATACGCTGCCGGTGGCAGGCGGCGATGAGACCGGCGTGCTGATCGAACATCTGGCGCTGGCGCCGGACCAGGTCGTGGACGTGATCGCCTCGGCGGTGCAGAGCGCGCCGGCGCGCGCCGTGCAGGAAGCATGGGGCGTGACGATTGCGCCCGGCAGCGTCGCCGCGGCGGGCTGACGGGAAGGAGGGGTCGATATGAAACGACGCAACAGGATATTCGCGCTTCTGGCCGCCGCACTGCTGGCGCTGCTGCCGCTGCCGGCGCTGGCCGAGGGCGAGCCGACGGTGACGTATACCGGCGGCGAGACGACGTTCGTGTTTTCGGACGTGGGCGACGGGTCGTCAACGGACCTGTTCCGCGACTTCAAGGGCGTGATGCCGGGCGATGTGCTCACGCAGCGCATCAACGTGCGCAACGAGAGCGATGCCGCCGTGCGCATCTATCTGCGCCAGCAGCCGGCGGACGAGGCGCAGCGCGCGTTTCTCGAGCAGCTCCGGCTGACTGTGACGAGCGATCTCGGGCCGACGGAGCTGTATGAGGCGCCGCCGGCGGAACAGGACGGGCTGGCGGAGAACGTGCTGCTCGGCGTGTTCTATCCGGGCGCAAAGCTGACGCTGACGGCGGCGTTGACCGTGCCCATCGAGATGGACAACGCCTTTGCCGCCGCAACGGGCGACGTGGTCTGGGTATTCACCGTGGAGGAGGAGCCGGCGGCGCCGACGCCCACGCCCGGCCCCGGGCCGGTGACCGGCGACGCGGCCAACCCGTTGCCCTGGCTTGTGGGAGCGGCGGTGATGGCCGCTGCCATCGCGGCGCTGCTGGTGTTGCGCCGGCGGGCGGCGAAAAGGGGGTAACGGCGTGGAGCGCCGTGTGTGCCGGCCGACGCGCCCGTATACGGTATGGATCGTCGTGTGCGCGCTGCTGCTGCTCGGATGCCTGGGCATGGCGCTATGGGAAACGCGCGACCATCGCGCCGGCGGCGAGGCCTATGGGGCGTTGGCCGTAAAAGCCGTCACCGTGCGCGCGCAGCAAGTGGTTACGCTTTCCACCCAGGCGGAGGAAGCGCCGGCGGCCGGTACGGCGGAGACGGAGGCCGCGCCGCAGCCGGAACAGGCGCCCATTGCGGTGGACTTCTCCGCGCTTGAAGCGGTGGACGGCACGGTGGCGGGCTGGCTGTACGGCGAGGGGACGGCGCTCAATTATCCGGTCGTCGCCGGGACGGACAACGCCTATTATCTGAACCACCTGCCGGACGGCACGCGCAACGCCTGCGGGACGTTGTTTGTGGACTGCGAAAACGCCCCGGATTTTTCCGACCGCAACACCGTCATCCACGGCCATCACATGAAAAACGGCTCCATGTTCGGCGCGCTGGAGCGCTACCGGGAGCAGTCGTATTACGAGGCGCACCCGCGGCTGTACCTGCTCACGGAGGCGGGCGACTACCGGCTCGACCTTGTGGCCGGTTATACGACCCGGGCCGGCGGCGAGGGCTATGAAAAGCGGTTTGCGGACGAGGCGGCGTTCCTGGCGTTCGTGGAGCGGGCGCGCGCCCAATCGGATTTTGCGGCGCCCGTCATCGTTTCGGCGGGCGACCGGCTTGTGACCCTCTCCACCTGCGCGTATGCGTTTGCCAATGCGCGTTACATCCTGCTGGCGCGGCTCGTCCCGCTCTTTTGAGCGGCAAACCGGCGGCGGGCGAGAAAATCCACGGGGCGCCAACAGACGCCCCGTTCGTTGTTCTTTGGCGGGCATGGCCGCGCCGGTCACCGGCCGGGGCGACCGCCCGGCGGCGCGCCGGCGGCGGGCTGCGCAAGGAAGCACCCGGGCTCATGGCTGGAGATGACGCCGGCGGCCTGCAAAAAGGAGTAGACGACCACCGTGCCGGTAAAGCGCATGCCGCGGCGGGTCAAATCGCGCGACACCGCATCCGACAGCGGCGAGCGCGTTGCGCCGCATTCGTGCAGCACCCGGCCGTCCGTCCACCCCCACAGGTATGCGGCAAAGCTGCCGCACGCCTGCCGGATCTGGCGGAACACCCGCGCGTTGCCGACCGCCGCGCGGATCTTGCGTTCGTTGCGGATGATGCCGGGGTCGGCCAGCAGCGCCCGGCATTTGGCCTCGTCGTAGGCGCAGACCGCCTCGAGGTCAAAATTGTCGAACGCGCGGCGGAACGCCTCGCGCTTGTTGAGCACGCATTCCCAGGAAAGCCCGGGCTGAAAGCATTCGAGCACCAGCAGCTCGAACAGCCGCCCGTCGTCGTGCAGCGGCACGCCCCATTCCTCGTCGTGATAGCGCACATAGCGTTCGTTCTTCGGGTTTGCCCAGCGGCATCGCTGCCGCCCGTCCGGCCAGTCCATCGCCCGCCCCCTTTCGCCGTCACCGGTTGGGCGCGCCCGCATCGCGCAACGGGGGCAGCGGCGCGCCCTCGTGCGCGAGCAGGAAACGCTTGGCCGCGAGCCCGCCCGCATAGCCGGTCAGGCTGCCGTTTGCACCCACCACGCGATGACACGGGATGATGATCGAGATCGGATTGCGCCCCACCGCCGCGCCGATCGCCCGGGCGGACATGGCCGTGCGGCCGAGCGCGGCGGCCACGCGGCGCGACAGCGCGCCATAGCTTTCCGTTTCGCCGTACGGGATGTCGAGCAACAGGCGCCATACCGTTTGCTGGAACGGGGTCCCGGCCGGCCGCAGCGGCAGCTCGTCCGCCGCCGGGCGCGCCCCGGCAAAGTAGCGGGCCAGCCAGTCGCGCGCCGCGTCAAGCACGGGCGCCGCGCCGCAGTCGGCCGCGCCCTCCGGCAGGGTTTGAGCAAAATATTTCTGCCCGGCGAGCCACAGGCCCGTGAGCATCTCTCCGTCGCTGGCGAGCGTCAGCTCCCCGATGGGCGACGGGCAGGTTGACCGACAAACCATCCGCTGCCTCCTCTGCGCGCGGCCATTGCCATGCGGCCGGGCGCACAGTTCGAGGATAGCATGGCCGCCGGTGCGGTGTCAATCCGTCCGTCGCGTCACCCTCCGTTCCTGCCGCCCGGTGTCAACCCACCCGCCGCGCAACGCTCCGTCCCCGCCGGTGCGGCGCTTCCGCCCGTCGCATCACCCTCCGCTCCTGCCACCCGGTGTCAATTCGCCCGTCGCGCAACGCTTCGCCCCTGCCGGCGCGGCGCTTCTGCCCGCGGCGCAACGCTTCGCCCCTGCCGGCGCGGCGCTCCCGCCCGCGGCGCAACGCTTCGTCCCTGCCGGCGCGGCGCTTCCCCCCCGCCGCGCAACCTTCCATTCTTGCCGGTGCGGCGCTCCCGTCCGCCGCGCAACGCTCCGTCCCTGCCGGCGCGGCGCTCCCGTCCGCCGCGCAACCTTCCATTCTTGCCGGTGCGGCGCTCCCGTCCGCCGCGCAACG
>UQGA01000014.1 GCA_900540495.1 uncultured Eubacteriales bacterium
TACAGAAGACTTTTTCTTTTGCTTCTTTTCTTTTTCTTCTGAAAAAGAAAAGAAGAAGCACACACAAATAAACGATTCGCGGTTGCCGCCCGAACCCGGCGTGGCTCGGGGACGCGGGCGGACCCGAACCGGCGCGAGCGTTCGGACGCCCGCAGTCCTTCCCCTTTTCAGAAGACTTTTTCTTTTGCTTCTTTTCTTTTTCTTCCGAAAAAGAAAAGAAGAAGCAGAAAAGCCGGAAAGATAAGGGAGAGCGAAAACGACCCCGAGCGAAAGCAAAACAGGGGCGAAAGCCCCTGCAGGAATCATTCCAGATCGAGCTTTGGCGGGACGTCCAGCGCATCCGGCGCGTAGCCGCCGTTCTTCTTTCGTTGGCGCACGCACTCGGTGAGCAGATATTCGATCTGCCCGTTGACGGAGCGGAAATCATCCTCAGCCCAGGCGGCGATGGCCTGATAGAGCTTTGGCGACAGACGCAACGGAATCTGCTTTTTCTGCAAATCGTTCATGCCGCTCATGGCGCGCCTCAGTAGAGACTGCCGGTGTTGACGATGGGCTGCGCATCCCGATTGCCGCACAGCACGACGAGCAGGTTGGAGACCATGGCGGCCTTGCGCTCCTCGTCGAGCGTCACCATCCGGTTCTCGTTCAATCGCTCAAGCGCCATTTCCACCATGCCGACGGCGCCGTCAACGATCATTTTGCGCGCGTCGATGATCGCGGAGGCCTGCTGGCGTTGCAGCATGGCGGCGGCGATTTCCGGCGCATAGGCGAGGTACGTGATGCGCGCCTCCAGGATCTCCAGGCCGGCCTCGACCACCTTCTGCTGAAGCTCGTCGCGGATGCGCGCGGCGACAACCTCGCTCGAACCGCGCAGGCTGCCCTCGTCGGCGACCCCGTCGCCGGTGGTGTCCACGTTAGGCGCGACATCGTATGGGTAAATGCGCACGATGTTGCGCACCGCGCTGTCGCACTGGAGCGAAAGGTATTCCTTGTAGTTGTCCACGTTGAAGACGGCCCGGGCCGTATCCACCACGCGCCACATCACCGCAATGCCGATCTCGACCGGATTGCCGAGACAGTCGTTGATCTTCTGACGACTGTTGTTGAGCGTCATGATCTTGAGCGAAAGCCGCTTGTTGACCAGGTTGACCGTGTTTGAGCCGGACCCGGCGGCGACCACGATGGAATGATTCTTGTTGCCGTCCACATCATTGCTCTGCCCCAGCTTGGTCTTGGCGGCGGGGTTTACGCTCACGCAAAACGGATTTACAAAGTAAAAACCGTCGCCCTTCAGCGTGCCGACGTACCGCCCAAACAGCGTCAGCACCAGCGCCTCCTGCGGCCCCAGCACCTTCAGCCCCAAAAAAGGAATCCAGCCGATCAGCAGCCAGACCAACCCCACTGCAAACAGCGGCACACTGTCGATGCGCTCCTCCAGCACGCCGCTGCAAATGCATGCGGCAAGCGCCGCCAGGTAGAGCAGTATTGCGATTATCAGGACGACCATGCCATGCTTTTTGTTCTCGAGCACGATTTCCTTCATACAACCCACCTCCAGTTTGATATCATCATGATATCAAACAAATATCTGCGTGTCAAGTCCCTTTTCTTCTCCTTTTTTAGAAGAAAAACCTGCGCAAAGCGCGGAAAAGGAGATGGAATCCTTGAAGACGGCAGCAATGGATCGGCGGACCGCCCCGCGATGGATCGGCGGACCGCCCCGCGATGGATCGGCGGACCGCCCCGCCCCCCTGCTTTTCCTTCTCCGAAAGAAACGCGAAGGAAACGGGGGCAAGCGAAGCGGCGGCGCGCCCACGAGAACGGCGCGCGCCCACGGGTACGGCGAAAGCGTTGCGATACAGCGCGCCGGGTGATATACTTTTTCCAGAATCCGGGAGGAGGGCGGCCGGCGGACAATGGAGGCGCATCCGGACATACATCCGGACGAGATCCGGTTTTTTGAGCAGGCGGAGCGGACGACGCTGCTGCCGCTGTACGCGCTGTTGCGGCAGGCGCTGCGCGCGCGCTGCAACCCGGTGGAGATCCGCGTGCAGCGGACGCAGATCTCCTTTTATAACCGCCGCCTGTTCGGCGCGGTCTCCTTTTTGCCGGCGCGGCGCGGGCTGGGGCGGCGCACGCCCTATTTGACGGTGACGTTCGGGTTGGGATACCGGCTGGATTCGCCGCGCGTCGATGCGGCGGTGGAAGCCTATCCGGGGCGCTGGACGCATCACGTTGTCGTGACGGAAGCGGCCCGGATTGATGACGAGCTGCTCGCGTGGCTGGCGGAAGCCGCGGCGTTTTCGGCGGCCAAGCGTTAGCGACCGGCGCCGGCGGCGGGAGCGCCGCGGACGCCTTGCCGTGCGGCGGCGTTCGTGCTATACTGTGCGCATGAAGACACGCGACGGGGGACATTTGAAGGAGGAGCTGATCCTTGCGGGTATCCGTGAGATCGAAGCGCACGGCGTGCGCGGGTTCTCGTTGCGCCGGGTGGCGAAGAAGTGCAATGTGTCCTGTGCGGCGCCCTACAAACATTTTACCGATCTGAATGTTTTTTTCCTTGCCATCGTCCGCTACATCAACCAGCAATGGTATCTGCGGCAGGACCGCATCATCCGGGCGTATCCGGACGATCCGCGGCGCCAGCTCACGGAGATCAGCGTGGAGTATATCGACTTTTTGATGGACAACCCGCATTTCCGCTCGATCATCATGCTGCGCGAAGAGGATATCAGCCCGGAGATGCAGCACGAGAAAGCGGCGCTCAGCGTGGGTACGGCGCGGTGCATCCGCGCGTATTGCCGCAGCGTCGGCATGCCGCACGACGTGGAGGTGCGGAAGACCTTTCTGGTTCGCTCCATTATCTATGGCGCGGCGCTGATGTTCGACAACGGGGAGCTTCCCTATACGGAGGAAAACAAGCGCAACGTCTGGCTGCTGATCGACCGCGAGTTCGACCTGCCGTAGCCGCCCGATCCCCTTCCCGCGCGTTCCTGCCGATCCATGAAAATTCATCCGCAACGGGCATGCCGCAACGGGTGCAGAGGCGCCGAAGGCGCGCTTTCCGTCCCGGATGGCGCCGTCCCCTGCCGCCGGTCAGGCAGGGTCTTTTTCGCGCGGCAGGACGAGGTTGAGCAGCACCGCCATGATGGTGGCGATGACCACCGGCGATTTGCCGAAGATCATGGCAACCTCCTCCGGGAACTGGCTGAGCGCGGCGGAGGACTGCGAGATGCCGACGCCCAGCGCGGCTGAGAGACCCACGATGGTCGTATTGCGCGCGTTGAGCTTTTCGGAAGCGATGAGCTTCATGCCCGTCATGGCGATGGTTGAGAATACGGTGACCGTCGCGCCGCCGAGCACGCACTGCGGGATGGTGGTGAGGATGGCGGCGAACTTCGGGGAAATGCCCGCCAGCAGGAGGAAAGCGCCCGTGATGGCGAATACGGTGCGGTTGACGACCCGGTTGGTGGCCACGATGCCGACGTTTTGGGAATAGGTAGCGGTGGGCAGCCCGCCGAAGAGCGCCGCGAGCATGTTGGCCGCACCGTAGCAGACGATGCCGCCCTGCAGTTCGCGCGTGGTGGGCTCCCGGCCAAGGCCGCCTACGGTCGTGGCGGTGAAATCGCCGATGGCCTGGATGGAGTTGATGGCGAACAGCAGGCCCAGCGCGATGCAGGAGGCCGGTTCGAACGTCACGCCGAAATGCAGGAACTGCGGCAGCGCGAACCATGCCGCATCCGCCACGTTGGAAAACTCGACCATGCCGAACAGGAGCGCCACGAGATAGCCGCCCGCCATGCCGAGCAGGATGGAAGCGAGCTTGCAGATCCCCTTGCCGAAGTAATTGAGCGCCACGACCGCCGCCAGCGTCAACCCTGCGATCAGCCAGTTCTGCCAGGAGCCGTAGACCAGCGCTTCCGTCATGCCGCCGAGCTCGACGATCTGCGCATAGGTGTTGCTTGCGCCGCCGGCCATGTAGTTGATCGCCGTAGGGTAGAGTGAAAGGCCGATGGTAAAGACCACCGTGCCGGTGATGACCGGCGGAAACAGCACCCGGATCTGCTTGACGAACAGCCCGACGAGGACGGCCACGAGCCCGCCCACCATCATGGCGCCGGCGATGGCGGCGATTCCGCCGCCGGATGCGGCGACCGCCTGCATGCTGGGCACATAGGCGAAGCTGACGCCCATGATGACCGGCAATCCGGAGCCGAAGCGGCCGGCGATGGGATAGAGCTGCAACAGCGTGGAAACGGCGGACATGATCAGCGACGCCTGGATCAGGAATACCTGGTCGCCGGCGGAGAGCCCAACGGCGTTGGCGATGATGATGGCGGGCGTCACGCAGCCCACGATCATGGCGACCAAATGTTGCAACGCGAGGGATATGGCGGTGCCGGCGGGCGGTCTGCCGTCGAGCCGGAACAAGGCCTCCTGGCTGGATGCGGTTTTGCGCGGCGGTTTTTCGACCATGATGCAGAACGACCTCCTGCTTATTGGAATACGTGCGGGGGAATCCTGAGAAGCGTCAATGGGGATTGTCGGTATATTTTAATCATACCACAGTTTTGCGCGAAAGCAAGCGCCGGCTTTGCCGTCGCGGCATTTTGCGCGGCGGCGCCTGGAGCCGCTGCGGCCGCGGACGCCGCAGCCTGCGGCGCGGGGGCGGCAGGGCGCCCTGCATCCTTTGCGCCGTGCCGGATCTGCGCGCCGTTGACAAAAGGCGCGTCATCCCTTAAAATAGGTACGTTAACGGTGTTAACATAAACCATTTTTCTCAGGGGGTCCCTATGAGCCAATATATCATTATGACGGATTCCTCCTGCGACCTGCCCGCCGGGCTGGCTGCGGAGCTGGAACTCGAGGTCCTGCCGCTTTCCGTGCTGATCGACGGCAAGAGCTATGTCAACTATCTCGACGAGCGCGACATCACGTTTGCCGACTGCTATGCGGCGCTGCGCGCGGGCAAGAACGCAACGACCTCGGCGGTGAACGTGGAGGCGTTCGTGCAGGCGATGGAACCGCATCTGCAGGCGGGCGAGGACATCCTGTATCTGGGGTTTTCCTCGGCGTTGAGCGGCACCTATAATGCGGGCGCCGTCGCGGCGCAGCAGCTTGCCGAGAAGTATCCCGAGCGCAAGCTGTACGCGGTCGATACGCTGAGCGCCTCGATGGGACAGGGACTGCTGGTCTATCTGACCGTGCAGCAGAAGCGCGCCGGGGCGACCATCGAGCAGGCGCGCGACTATGCGGAGGCGCAGAAGCTGCACCTGTGCCACTGGTTCACGGTGGACGACCTCAACCATCTGCATCGCGGCGGGCGCGTGTCGGCCACGTCGGCGGTGCTCGGCACGGTGCTCAACATCAAGCCCGTGCTGCATATGGATAACGAGGGGCGCCTCATCTTCATGGAAAAGGTGCGCGGCCGCCGCAACTCCATCAAGCGCATGCTTGAGAAGATGCGCGAGACCGCCATCGAGCCGGAGAAGCAGATCGTGTTCATGTCGCACGGCGACTGCCTGGAGGACGCGGAGTATCTGGCCGGGCGCATCCGCGAGGAGTGGGGCGTGAAGGATGTGGTCATCAACTACGTCGGCCCCGTGATCGGCGCGCATTCCGGGCCGGGTACGCTCGCGCTGTTCTTCCTTGGCACGGAGCGGTGACGGACGGATGGAACAACGGAATGCCTATCGGATCCTGGGCGACAGTTGCTGCGACGACACGGCCGAGCCGGGCGCGCTGGACTTCCTCACCCGCGTGCCGTTGACCATCGAGCTGGGCGGCGAGTCGTTTGTGGACGACGGGACGCTGGATTGCTGCGGCATGCTGCTGGAGCGCATGCGCGTCTGCCCCGAGGCGCCGCATTCCGCCTGCCCGTCGCCGGAACGGTTTGCCGCGCTTTGCGGGGAGGGGGAGGGCGACGTATACATCGTCACGCTCTCGTCCAAACTGAGCGGCACCTACAACAGCGCCGTGCTGGGCGCGCAGATGGCGCGCGACGGCGGCTGCCGCAACAACATCCACGTGTTTGACTCCGAGAGCGCGGCAGCCGGCGAAATCGCCGTATGCCTCAAGGTGCGGGAGCTGGCGGAACAGGGGCTGCCGTTTGCGCAGGTTGTGGAGCGGACGGAGGCGTTCATCAGGAAGTTGACGACGCTGTTCGTGCTGGAAACGCTCGACGTATTCCGAAAGAACGGGCGGCTCAACCATCTGCAGGCGCTCGCCGTGGGCGCGCTCAAGATCAAGCTCGTCATGGGCGGCGAACGGGGGCAGATCGTCATGCGCGGCAAGGCGCTGACCACGCCGCGCGCGATCACGAAGATGATCGAGCTTGTGCGGCAGGCCTGCGAGGCGCTCGACGCGACGCAGCGGACGCTGGTCATCACCCATATCAACTGCCGTGCGCGCGCGGAGGACATCCGCGACCGCCTGCTGGCGGCCTGCCCGTTCGGACGGTGGATGATCTGCGAGGGCGGCGGCATCAGCACCATGTACGGCAACGACGGCGGCATCATCCTCGCGTTCTGAGGGCCGCCGGGCGAAGCGGAACGCATCGTGGCCGGGAGCGGCGGAATACGTCGTCCCCGGCCACGGTTTTGTGGCGCCGTCGCAAAACGGCGCAGGATCGGGATACTTTCACAGTCTTTTCGCTTTTTGCGACGCAAAATTGGGTGGCGGAGCAGCGGCGCATATGCTATACTGTATCTTTAGGAACTTATGCAAATAAGGAGCAGGCAATGGGACTGATCGACACCCTGTTTGGCAATACGAGCGAGAGCCGTCTCAAGAAGCTGCGCCCCTATGTGGAGCGCATCAACGCACTGGAACCCACGATGCAGGCCATGAGCGATGCCGAGCTGCGCGCGCAGACGGCGCGCTTCCGCGAGCGGCTGAAGAACGGCGAAACGATGGACGACCTGATGTGCGAGGCGTTCGCCACGGTGCGCGAGGCGGCCGTGCGCACCGTGCAGATGCGGCATTTCGACGTGCAGCTGCTCGGCGGCATGGTGCTGCACCAGGGCCGCATCGCGGAGATGAAGACCGGCGAGGGCAAGACGCTCGTGGCGACGCTCCCGGCGTATCTCAATGCGCTCGGGGGCGAGGGCGTACACATCGTCACCGTCAACGACTATCTGGCCCGGCGCGATACGCAGTGGATGGGGAAGATCCACCGGTTTCTTGGGCTCAACGTGGGCTGCATCGTACACGGGCTGACCGGCGACGAGCGGCGGGCGGCCTACGCGTGCGACATCACCTACGGCACGAACAACGAGTTCGGCTTTGACTACCTGCGCGACAACATGGTCGTCTACCGCGAGCAGATGGTGCAGCGCGGGCTGGTCTACGCCATCATCGACGAGGTGGACTCCATCCTGATCGACGAGGCGCGCACGCCGCTCATCATCAGCGGCGCGGGCGAGGCGTCGAGCGAGCTGTACGAGCAGGCGGACCGCTTCGTGCGCAAGCTGCGCCGGGGCGCAAACCTTGTCGACCAGAGCCGCAGCGACCAGCTTCTGGGCGAGGTGCAGGCCGAGGACGGGGACTACCAGTGCGACATCAAGAAGCGCACCGTGCAGCTTACGGCCGAGGGCGTGGAGAAAGCGGAGAAGTTTTTCGGCCTGGAGAGCCTTTCCGACCCGGACAATACCGAGATCAACCACCATATTTTTCAGGCGCTGCGGGCGCACGCCCTGTTCCAGCGCGACAAGGATTATGTCGTGCAGGACGGGCAGGTCATCATCGTGGACGAGTTCACCGGCCGCCTGATGATCGGCCGCCGCTTCAACGAGGGCCTGCATCAGGCGCTCGAGGCCAAGGAGGGCGTGAAGGTCGAGCGGGAGAACAAAACGCTGGCGACCATCACGGTGCAGAACTATTTCCGCATGTTCAAAAAGCTCGCGGGCATGACCGGCACGGCCAAGACCGAGGAGGCCGAGTTCATGGATATCTACGACATCGACGTCGTGGAGATCCCGACCAACCGGCCGCTCATCCGCCGCGACGACAACGACGTGGTCTATGCGACCGAGGCCGGGAAATATCGTGCCGTGGTCGATGAGATCGAGCAGGTGCACAGGACCGGCCAGCCGCTGCTCGTGGGCACGATTTCGGTGGAGCGCAGCGAATACCTGAGCGCGATGCTCAAGCGCCGCGGCATCCCGCACGAGGTGCTCAACGCAAAATACCACGCCAAGGAGGCGGAGATCGTCGCGCAGGCGGGCAAGCTGGGGCAGGTGACCATTGCGACAAACATGGCCGGCCGCGGCACGGATATCCTGCTCGGCGGCAATCCGGACTTTCTCGCCCGGCGGGCGCTCCGGCAGGAGGGGCTGGAGGAGCCGCTCATCGAGGAGGCCACCGGCCATGCCGACACGCAGGACGAGGAGATCCTTGCGGCGCGCCGCCGCTATCAGGAGCTGTACGACAGCTTCCGGGTCGAGACCGAGCGCGAGCATGAGAAGGTCGTCTCGCTCGGCGGGTTGCGCATTCTCGGCACCGAGCGGCATGAGAGCCGCCGCATCGACAACCAGCTGCGCGGCCGTGCCGGGCGGCAGGGCGATCCGGGCAGCACGCGCTTCTACGTCTCGCTCGAGGACGAGCTCATGCGCCGGTTCGGAGCGGATCGGGTGTCCGGCATGATGGAGCGCCTCAACCCGGATGACGACGTGCCCATCGAGGCAAAGCTCATCACCCGGCAGATCGAGAGCGCCCAGAAGCGCGTTGAGGTCCAGAACTTTGAGATTCGGAAAAACGTGCTGCGCTATGACGACGTGATGAACAAGCAGCGCGAGATCATCTATGGCCAGCGCCGCCGGGTGCTCATGGGCGAGGACCTGCACGAGAGCATTCTCGAGATGCTGCACGCCACGGCCGGCAGCATTGTGGACGAATACTGCAACGCGCACGCCCCGCGCGACACCTGGGAGGTGCGGCGCATGAGCGAGCTGATAGCGGAGCTGTGCGTGGAGCCGCCGGCGCCGCTCGTACAGCCGGGCGAAACGCTCGGCGCCGAGGCGCTGCGCGAGCGCGTCATCGCCCATGTGGATGCGGCGTACGCGCGCAAGGAGGCGGAGATCACCGCCGCCGGCGCGGACATGCGCGAGATCGAGCGCGTCGTGCTGTTGCGCACGGTGGACGCGCACTGGATGGAGCATATCGACGCGATGGACCAGCTCAAGCAGGGCATCGGCCTGCGCGCCTATGCGCAGAAGGACCCGGTCAATGCGTATACGAGCGAGGGGTTCGACATGTTCGACGCCATGGTCAACGCCATCCGGGAGCAGACGGCGCGCACGATGTTGCGCGTATCGGTGCGCAAGGCGCCGCTCAAGCGCGAGCAGCTCGCCAGGCCGAACGAGACGCCGTCCGAGGAGGGCAATCGGCCCGTGCGGCGCGAGGCGCGCGCGCAGATCGGCCGCAATTCGCCCTGCCCCTGCGGCAGCGGCAAGAAGTATAAGAACTGTTGCGGCCGCAGCTGAGCCGCAGGGAGCGAGAACGGGAGGAAGAACATGATACCGTTGGACGAATACAAGGCGCAGGCGGGCGAAGCGCGGGAGAAGCTCCGCGAAGCGGGCGTTTCCATCAATCCCCCGGCGCTGCGCGAGGAGCTTGACGCGTTGGAAGCGCGCATGGGCGAACCCGATTTCTGGAACGATGTGGAAGCCGCCAACCGGGTCAACCAGCGCGTGAAGGCGCTGCAGGGCAAGCTGGCGCGCTACGAGAAGCTCGTCGCACAGGGCGAGGATCTCGAGACGCTCATGGAGATGGCGGAGGAGGAGGACGACGAGAGCCTCGCCGAGGAGATCCGCGCGGAGACGGCGGCGTTTGTGCAGAGCGTCGATGCGCTGGAGCTGGAGCTGCTGCTCAAGGGGCCGTACGACGGGTCCAACGCCGTGCTGTCGCTCCACGCGGGCGCGGGCGGCACCGAGGCGCAGGACTGGACGGAGATGCTCTACCGCATGTACACGCGCTATTGTGAGAACCGCGGCTGGACGGTGCGCGAGCTGGACCTGCTCGACGGCGACGACGCGGGCATCAAATCCGTCACGTTCGAGGTGGACGGGGAAAACGCCTACGGCTACCTGAAGGCCGAGAAGGGCGTGCACCGCCTCGTGCGCATCTCGCCGTTCGACGCATCCGGCAGGCGGCACACCTCGTTCGCGTCGCTCGACGTTACGCCGATCCTCGACGATGACGCCGGCGACGTCAAGATCGACCCGGACGACCTGCGCGTGGATACGTACCGTTCCAGCGGCGCGGGCGGCCAGCACGTAAACAAGACTTCGTCCGCCATCCGCATCACGCATCTGCCGACGGGCATCGTCGTGCAGTGCCAGAACGAGCGCAGCCAGATCCAGAACCGTGAGACGGCCATGCGCATGCTGCGCGGCAAACTGCTTGAGCTGCAGGAGCGCGAACGGGAGGCGCAGATGGCCGAAATCAAGGGCGAGATGAAGAAGATCGAGTGGGGCAGCCAGATCCGCAGCTATGTGTTCCAGCCCTACACCCTCGTCAAGGATCATCGCACCGGCGCGGAGAGCGGCAACATCCAGGCCGTCATGGACGGTGACCTGGATGCGTTCATCAGCGCGTATCTCGTGCAGTCCTGAAGGGAGGGCGCTTATGCGGTTTGACTATGAGCTCGTCGGCAAGATCGGCTCCATGGCGCTGATCAGCCGTGCCGACAACGATATCGATTATAATATCTTTGCCCGTCTCGGGCGCGAGCTGCGGCCGGGCATGATCTGGGTGTCGAGCGGCGCTGTGGAGATCGGCCGGCTGGACTATCTGCGCCGGCAGGGCCGCGAGCTGCTGGGCGACCCGGAGGAGGTCAAGGCCGACTATGCGGCGCAGGGCCAGGCCATTCTGATGGCCGAATACCGGCGGTATATCCGGCCGGAGTATTCGGTGCGGCAGTTGCTCGTGGAGCATACGCATTTCAACGATGCCGAGCGCAGCGCGCATATCCGCTCGTTCCTGCTGCGGTGCGCCGCGCAGAACGCCGTGCCGATCGTGAACTATAACGACTCGGTCAGCGTCGAAGAGGTGCGCAAGATGGAACTTGCGCATGCGCGCGCACACGGCGCGCACGCCTTTGAATGCGTGGACAACGACGAGACGGCCGCCGTCATCTGCTCGCTCGTGCATGCGCGTTACCTCGTGCTGCTCACGAGCGTGGACGGCATCTACCGCGACCCGGCCGATCCGGAAACGCTTGTGCCGGCCGTCGAAGGCGGCACTGCCGCCGAGGTGCTCGAAGGCGTCGCCGACCTGCAGAAGAGCTGCGTCGGCGCGAGCCGCGCCGGGGCCAACGGCGCGCGCGCCAAGCTCGATTTCATTCGTCAACCCATTCTGGAGGGCACCACGGTCATCATCGCCAACGCGGGCAACCGCCTGTCGGACGTGTTGTCCGGCGCGTGCCGGCGCACGATCTTCCGCGTCCGGTAGCGGCTTTCCATCCGGCACAGGAGCCGGGCGGCCTTCTCCGCCCGGCTCCTCTGGTATCCTGCCCCGCCGCCCGCCTGCTTCCCGTTCCTGCGCCGCCC
Source organism: uncultured Eubacteriales bacterium (assembly GCA_900540495.1). Classification (GTDB taxonomy): domain Bacteria; phylum Bacillota; class Clostridia; order Christensenellales; family CAG-138; genus Aphodomorpha. The sequence goes on from UQGA01000014.1 coordinate 11,550, forward strand.
GCCCGTTTCGCCCCGCCACCGCTGCCCTTTCCGTTTCCCCCTTTTCCGTCACGCCTCTGCGCCCGCCCATCACTGCCCCTTTCGCGCGGAGAGGCGGGGCCGCACGGCGCAGGGAAAAGACTTCGGCAGGGGGGACCGCGCCGCAGATCGGCGGGGCCGCACGGCGCAGGAAAAAAAGAGGCAAAAAAAGAGAGAAAAGACTTGCATTGTTGCGAACATTCCTGTAAACTAATCATACAAATAGGCAGCCTGCTCAAAGGCGGTCGCTGAATATGATGCAAAGGAGAATCTTTGGGGATGAAGAGGATCGTAAGCAAAAAAGGGCTGGCACTGCTGGTAGCAGCATTGCTGGTTTTCGCGCTCCTGCCGGGCGCGGCGCTGGCCATAACAGCGGATGGTGGCGTGGAAACGGTAGACGAACTTACCAGTGCTATCACCGCTGGTGGAAATGTAAAGCTGGGAACGAATATTGAAATTACAAACGAGAATCTTGGTTACAAGATTTCCGGAAAATCGGTTGTGCTGGATTTGAACGGCTTTGCGCTCACAAGAGCAGGGACGACACAGACGGCGTTGTTTCAGATTTCCAATGGCGGTTCGCTCACGATTACAGACAGCAAAGGCACCGGCTCCATTACGAGCAGCTATCCCGTTGACCTCAGGTCAAATTCAACCTTTGTGCTGAATGGCGGCGCAATCACTTCTCCGAAGGGAGCTGCGATAGACATCTTCACTTTAGCGTCCGACGTGCAGGTTAAGATCAATGGCGGCAGCGCTATTGCATTATCGGCTGACAACTCGTTTGGTATCCGGGGCAAATCTAATATTAAAGTAGACATTAACGGAGGGACGATTTCGGCCAATCCGGGCAACCGTCTTGCGATGTATATCAGCGGCGATAAAGACGATTCGATAGAAATCAACATGACGGGGGGCAAGGTCACCGCACAGGGTCAGGCAATTCAGGCTTATAGCGGCGCTGTCATCAATGTCTCCGGCGATGCGGAAATCCATTCAAATTCTGGTGTGGCCATCTCTACGCAGAGCGGATACGGCGTTGTTGAACTTAACGTCAAGGGCGGCAGCATTACCAGCGACGGGTCATCATATGCAGTTCAAGCGCGCGAAAAAAGCGTGGTCAATATTGAAGCAGGGACGATCAGTGGTAACACGGCCATTTATGCAAGTGACTCAGCGACGATACAGATGTCGGGCGGCAAAGCAGAGGGGACGCGGCAGGCCGTTAGTTCTAGTTCAAGCGGCACGCCGACCATCGATCTGACCGGCGGCGAGTTTAACAAGGACGTCAGCAAATATGTGGATGCGGATACATCCATTGCAAAAGTAACATCGAAAGATGGAACAACCTATGCGGTGGGCAAGTCGATCAATGATAAAGCTGCCGGCGTCTCCTCGGGAGACACCATCGAGGTGCTCCAAGGAAATGTAGATCTGGAGAATCTGCCGGATGGCGTGACGGTGAAGAACAGTGGCAGCGGCACGGTCAGCGTGAATGGCGAGCCGGTGGCCCCGGGCGAAGAGGTGACCGTGGAGAGCGAATTGCTGTACAGCATTGTGAAGCAGCCGACGGACAGCATCGTGACGGAAGGCGATGCGGCGACGTTCACGGTGGTGGCCGAGGGCCGGGATGTGATGCTGGGCTACCAGTGGCGCAAGTCGACCGACGGCGGCAAGACGTTCAAGGTGATCGATGGGGCGAATGCCGCGAGCTATACGACCTCGGCCACGACGCTCCAGAACGACGGATACCAGTACGATTGCATCGTGTTTGACGCAAACTGGCAGACGGTGCGCGCGAACAATGCGCCGTCCCTGACGGACGCCGATATTGAGGACATGACGGAGGGGCAGGACTATCTGCGCAGCAAGGTTGTGACGCTGCACGTCAAGGAAGCGGGCGCGGAGGAGCCGGAGCCGGGGGAGCCGGTGGTGCCGCCGACGGGCGACAGCCCGCTGCTGTATGCGGCGATCGGCGCGGCGGTGCTGTGCCTGCTCGGGCTGTGCCTGCCGGCGCTGCGCAAGAACAGGGGGTAAACCTTGGCGCGAGCCACACGACAAAAGGGATATGATAAGAATCGCCGGTATCCCCGCCGCAAACGGCGGGGATACCGGTTTCATCCCCTTCGATTTCTGTTTGCGCTGGGGCTGATAGCGGCGCTGGTTGTGATAGCGGCGCTGCTGGTTTCGTACGCGCGCAGCCGCCGGGGCTATGAGGAGCTGCGCGATGCGGTGCTGGTCACGCCCACGCCCGCGACGGTTACGCCGCTTCAGCCGGAGCAGGGGACGACGCCCGCGCCCTCGCCCACACCGGAGATCGATTTTGTCGTGGACTGGGCCAGGCTGAAAAAGACGAACCGGCATATCCGCGCATGGCTGTACTGCCCGGACACGAACATCAGCTATCCCGTGGTGCAGTATACGGACAACGAGTATTACCTGACGCACAATTTCGAGAAGGACGAGGATGACGCCGGCACGCTGTTTTTCGACTGCGAGACCATGTTCTCCAATGGGTTTGAAAACTGGGTTATCTATGGCCACCGACGCAACGACGGCAGCATGTTCGGCTCGCTGGTCAGGTTTTCGGAGGATGATTACCGGCAGGCGCATCCCTGTATGTATCTGCTGATGGAGGATGCAACGTATCGTGTGGAGCTGTTTTCCTGCCGGACGGTGCATGTGTACCCGGAATATTTTAAGCTGTGGTTCAAGGACGAGAGCAGCTTTTTGCAATATATCAACAAGGCTATCAACCAGTCCTACTGGTCGCCCGGTTTTTCGGTCACGACGCAGTACCCCATTCTGACGCTTTCGACCTGTTCCACGTACAGCCACGACGAGGACCCCCGCCTGCTCGTCCACGGGCGGCTTGTGCCCATCGCCTGATTCCGGCGCGTACCCGGCCGCCTGCGCGCTCTGGTCGCCTGTCTCGCCGGCACGCGCTTTGGCGTCCGGTAGCGGCATTCCATCCGGCACAGGAGCCGGGCGGCCTTCTCCGCCCGGCTCTTTTGCATCCCCTGCGCCCCGCCACCTGCGCCGCCGCCCCCGGCCCGCCCGCCTGTCTCACCGCCTGCCCTCGCGCGCGCCCGGCCCCGGCTCCCTCCCGTTTTCAGTTCTTTTTCTTGAGAGGGGATCAAAGGGAAACGGGAGCGGATGCCCGCCTGCGCCCCGGCCCGCCTGTCTCGCCGCCTGCCCTCGCGCGCGTCCGGCCCCGGCTCCCTCCCGTTTTCAGTTCTTTTTCTTGAGAGAGGATCAAAGGGAAACGGGAGCGATAGGATAGGCCCGCCGCCCACTTCTTCCCGAGAGGCTTTTACAAAGGAAAAGGACGAAAAAGCAGAACAACTAAGCCGGCCCCGCGCAGCAGGGCGAGGCGGCCTTTCCGCCGGGCGACCGGGAGACGAAAGAGCAGCGGCGCGATGAGCGCAAGCCGACCTTTGCAAAAAATCGGAGCAGGCGATGCAAACCCTGCTCCAACGTGGTCTGGGTGAGAGGATTTGAACCTCCGGCCTTCTGAACCCCATTCAGACACGCTACCAAACTGCGCCACACCCAGATATTCGATTGTGTCGCCTCGCCGTCGGCAGCCGGGAAGACCGGCCGCGCGTTCTGGCGCGCAAAGCGATATTATAGTAGCATCTTCGCCCGGCAATGTCAAGCCGCCGGGCGGATTTCCTGCGGCCGGCGAATCCGCGTCGCACCGTCCGCGGCGGGCCCCCAAACGGCCGGTCGCATTTTTCAAGGCGGCCGATGCTGCCGCCGGTGCCGCCGGCGGACGGGGATCAGTCGTCCACTTCCTCGGCGAACACCACGCCGCTCGCTTTCTCTACGCGGGAAAACGCTTCCTGGTGCGAGATGGACGGCGGGAACTTGAGCTGGCAGAACAGGCCGATGCCGTTGCGGCTGTTGGAGGGCAACAGCTCCACATTGGTTACATCGATGCCGCCGCCGCGCAGCGTGGCAAGGAACGGCTTGAGCACTTCGATGTTTTCAAATACGATGTAGGCGTGGATGCGGCGCACCCTGCGCGCAAACGAGGCCTCGAGCGGGTCCGCAAACAGCATCACCATGAGCAGCACCAGGCAGGTCAGCAGCGCCCCGAAATAGAACCCGATCCCAATGGCAAGGCCCATGCAGGCGGCGGCCCAGAGCCCGGCGGCGGTCGTCAGGCCCTTGACGCGGTAATGCCGCGTGACCATGATCGTGCCGACGCCCAGAAAGCCGATGCCGTTGATGACCTGCGCGGGCATGCGCCCAACGTCCGTCAGGCCGAAGAAGTTGGCCAGATACTGCGCCGTCAGCATGACGAGCGTGGAACCGATGCACACGAGCATATAGGTGCGCAGGCCGGCGGCGCGCCGCTTGCGCGTGCGCTCCAGCCCCAGCGCGCCACCGCAGATGGTCGCCATGAACAGGCGGATGACAACCGTCAGTTCATTGAGCTCCAGCAATCCAAGCTGTTCGATCGTTGCCTGCAAGAATGCGTCCCCCTCCGTTTGCATGCCCAAAACCGTCGGCCGGGCGGAAAGCGGGCTTGCGCCAAAAACGACACAAGACCGGCATGCCGGCTGATTTTGTATATAATACTATAAACGGGAGAACCTGTCAAGGCATGGCCGGGCGAAAGGGGACGGGCGCCCGAGGCCGGAACAGCCCGGCGCGGGGCTTTCGTCCCTGCGCTGCCGGAGATTTTTTGCCCGGGGGTTGTTTGACGGCGACAGAGGCGTTTATAATGGGGGAGGAACACTGGAGAGGGGATGAAAAGGATGGACGACGCGCGCATGGCTGCGCTGGCCGCGCTGTTGTTGGATCACTCAATCCGCATCCGGCCGGGCGAACTGTTCGAGATCAACGGCGGGCTGGCCGCCAAGCCGCTGATCAAGGCGCTGCTGCGCGGCGCGGCAACGCGCGGAGCTTATCCGGTGGTTGCGCTGGAGGATGATGAACTCACGCGTCTGACGCTTTCCTGCATCGACCCGGCGCACCCGGAACGGATGCGTCCCGCCTTGGAGAAGCAGGCGGCGTGGGAGCTCTCCAAGTGGGAGCACGTGGCGGCGCACATCGACATCGGCGTGGACGAGAACGACGCGGAGCTTGCCGGCGTGGACGGACGCGCGCTGGCCTGCTACCGGGAGGCGCGCGCGCGGGTGCGGCAGGTCATGATCGACGAGCGGCGCTGGGTCTATCTGCACTACCCCACGCCGGCGGATGCGCAGAAGGCCGGCCTGTGCATGGACGACATGTTCGAGCTGTTCTTTGCAGCCGCGCAGGTCGATTACGCCGCGATGGAGCGCGACATGACGCCGCTCGTGCGCCGTATGGAACGGGCGCGCCGGGTGCGCATCACCGGCCCCGGCACGGATCTGACGTTTTCCATCGAGGGCATGCCCGTCGTGCCGTGTGCCGGGCGCATCAACATCCCGGACGGCGAGGTTTATACTGCGCCCGTGCGCGAGAGCGTGAACGGCTGCATCCGCTACAATACGCCTGCCCGCCGCTACGGGCACACGTTCCGGAATCCGTGTTTCGAGTTTGAAAACGGACGGATCGTCCGCGCCACGTGCGACGGCGATGCGGCCGGGCTCAATCGCCTGCTCGATGTGGACGAGGGGGCGCGCTATATCGGCGAGTTTGCGCTCGGCGTCAACAATGCGCTGCGGCGCGCCATTGGCAACGCGCTCTACGACGAGAAGATCGGCGGTTCGTTCCATTTGACGCCCGGCAATGCGTACCGGAACGCTTTCAACGGCAACCGCTCGCAGCTACATCTGGACATCGTGTGCATCCAGACGGCGGATTGCGGCGGCGGCGACATCCTGTTCGACGGGGAGTTGATCCGGCGGGACGGGCGGTTCGTCCCGGAGGAACTACGGGGGTTGAATCCATGAAAGAGACGTTACGGCAATGGTTGATCGATATTCCCGTGCTGCTGTTCGGCACGGCGCTGGTGGCGTTCGGGCTGGTCATGTTCACGGTGCCAAACGATATTGCGCCGGGCGGCGTGTCCGGGTTGGCGACGGCGCTTACCCATGCGACCGGCGTGTTGACGGTCGGCTCTTGGTCGCTGCTGCTCAACGTGCCGCTTGCGGCGCTGGCATGGTGGAAGCTGGGCTTCCGCCCGCTGTGCAAGACGCTGTTGGCTACGGCGCTGCTGTCCGTGCTGATCGATGTGTTCGCGCTGTTCGTTCCTCCCTATACGAACAATCCGCTGCTGGCGGCCTGCTTCGGCGGCGCAGCGATGGGCGTGGGGCTCGGCGCGCTGTTCTCGCGCGGGATTTCGACCGGCGGGACGGACCTGCTCAGCATGCTGCTCCATCGCCTGTTTCCCAACCTGACGCTGAGCCGTCTGCTGCTGTGCGCGGACGCGCTGGTGGTCGTATTCGCGGTAATCGTGTTTGGAAACGTCGAGGTGGCGCTGTATTCCTTTGTGACCATCTTCCTCACCACGAAGGCGATCGACGGTGTCATGCAGGGCATGGACTATGCGAAGGTGATCCACGTCGTGACCGAGCGGGGCGAGGAGCTGCTCAAAACCCTGACTGAGGAGATGGGACGCGGCGTTACCGCGATGACCGCTCGCGGCGGGTACACCGGGCGGGACAAGCAGGTGCTCATGATCGTGACGCACCGGCGCGAGTTTGCGCAGACGCTCGGCATCATCAAGCGCATCGACCCGGATGCGTTCCTCACCGTGACGAACGCGACCGAGGTGCACGGCGAGGGCTTCAAACAGTAGAGCGATTCAAAGCGGCCGGACAGGCAAAGCGCCCCCGTACGGGGGCGCTTTTTGCTGACACGCCGGCACAGGGGCGGGTCCATTGCGGCTTTCTGCCCGGAGCGCAGCCGCGCTGGGGCAGGAAGCGGTTATCCGTCTACAATCCTGTCGCGCAGCTCCACGACCGTCCAGATGTTGGCAATCGCATCCAGCACCAGCAGCACGCCCATGATGACGGCCATGGCCGTTGCGCCCGCAAACGGATCAAACAGCAGGACGATTCCGAACACGAGCAGAACGCCCGCGCTGATGGCGTGGGCTTTCCAGTGCGGCAGCGCATAGGTGCGCATGCGAAAGCTCATCTGCAGCTTGACGATGCTGTCTGCCGTAAGCGCAAGGCCCACGAGCGCGCCGAAAATGGCGATCATGGCGTCCGCCTTGAGCACGAGCAGCAGGCCGAGCAGCGCGAGCAGCACGCCCATCAGATAGGAGAGCTGGAACCCGAGGTCGCGGCTGAGCTTCCACTGCGCGATGACGCGGCTCACGCCGGCGATGGCGCACAGCGCGCCCGCCACATAGCAGATGATGCGTTGCGACGCCGTCGGCCAGATGATCAGCGCCAGTCCGAGCAGCAACAGTGCGACGGAAATGAAGATCAGGGAGGTGCGGAACGATTTGCTCATACGCTTGGATCCTTTCCTGTGATAACTATATTATATCGCACCCGCTGTGCGTTCGCCATGGGAAACGTTTGTTTTTTGCTTTTTTGTTGCATTTTTTGCCGCATCGTCTCCTCCGGCGTCGGGCATTTGCGACCGTGCGGTACGGGGATCTCCTGCCGTTTGCGACCGTGCGGTACGGGGAACCCCTGCCGTTTGCAAAACGGCGGTTGTGCGGAGAGGCGTGTGGGAGAAAGGAAAAGTGCGTATGGACCATTCCCGGCGGTTACGGCGCCTCCCGGACGACGGTATAGGAGTCATTCCGAATGACGAGCGCGTTGAGCGCACCGCCGGGGACGACCTGCGCGCCGCCATCGATGAAGATCAGGTTGCGGGTCGGATCAAACAGGGGATCGCCGCTTCCGTCCGCGCGCAGGAACTGGCAGGGCATGTGCCCGAGGACGACCGGCCGGGGAAAGGCGGGGGCCTCCTCGAAAAAATTCCGGCGCTTGAGGCAGCGTTCCGCATCCTGCGCGCCGACGGGGCCGGCGTCCAGCCCGGCATGGACGAAGACGTGGCCGGGCGTGTCGATGATGTGCGGAAGAGCTGCCAGCCACGCGCGCTCCGCCGCGTAGTGCCGCGCAACCATTTCGCGCAGGCCGTCGAGCGACGTGCGCTCGTCGAACGGCGTCCCCTGCTCCGCCAGCATCTCGTGCAGAATGGTCTGCCGGTGCCGGCGCAGGTAGGCGATTGGATCGCCGCGATACTGCGGGAAGAACACGTCCTCGATCAGATTATCGCAGTTGCCGGCCAGCACGAAGGCGTTGCCGCACGCGGAGAGGTCCATGATTCGCCTGAGCAGCGGCAGCGACGCATTGCCCCGCTCGATGTAATCGCCGACGAGGAGCAGCGCATCCCCGGGGCAGAACCCGACGCGCGCGAGCAGGCGGGCGAACGCCGCGTCCGAGCCGTGGATATCGCTTACGGCAATGATGCGGGCAAAGCGCCCCGTGTCGACTGTACGGACGCGTGCGTGCATGGCGCCCTCCCCTCGGATGGATCGATCTTTCCTTATTCTATCGTGTTTGCCGCGCGCCTGCAACCCGCTTTGCGGCAAGGCCCGCCGCGCTTACCCCGGGAGGCCTTTTCTCCTGCCAAATTGCATACGGCGCCCCACTAACGAACCACTTGATCTTGTTTTCCTCCGTAATTGGGACGGGGTGTCACCACAAATGGCGAAGCGAATTTGACACGGCGCGAGCCCGTTGGTATAATAATATAATCGATCTATGTCGAGGGACGGTTGGGGTATGGTCTTTTCGAGCCTGGTTTTTCCATTGCTGTTCCTTCCGCTGCTGCTGTTGCCATACTTCCTGTGCGCACGGACGGCTTGGCGCGGCGGTGCTGCACGCCGACGGCACCGTCACCTGCTATGGCGACAACGCGGCCGGCGCGTGCGATACGGATGACTGGGTGCTGCGCGTGTCGCCGTAATCCACGGCGACCGGGCATTGGCTTCGGCGAAAAAGGAGGAAGGAAGCAATGGATATCATTCGCCAGATCGAGGCATATCAACCGTACAACGAGCAGGAGGCGCGCGACCGTGCGGCAATCCTGCAGGAATTGCAAACCAATGCTGCGGTGTTCGAGCGCAGCAGCGTTCTGGCGCATATGACCGCTTCCGCTTGGACCGTGAACGCCGCGCACGACCGGGTGCTGATGGTGTACCACAACATCTATCATTCCTGGTCCTGGCTGGGCGGCCATGCCGATGGGGAGCGGGATCTGGCTGCCGTCGCGCTGCGCGAGGTACGGGAGGAGAGCGGGGCGACCGGCGTGCGGCTGGCGCTGCCGGGCATTTTTTCGATCGAATCGCTGACCGTGGACGGCCATGAAAAACGCGGCGCCTATGTGTCCTCGCATCTGCATCTGAACGTGACGTATCTGATCGAAGCGGACGAAGGCGGTCCGCTTGCCGTCAAGGCGGATGAGAACAGCGCCGTGCGCTGGTTCGGGCTGGACGAGGCGGTGGCGGCCTCTACGGAACCGTGGTTTCAGGCGCGCGTCTATCGCAAGCTCAACGAAAAACTGCGCGCCCTGCGTTGACGGACGGCGCGGACGACGAAAGGCCCGCCGGGAATCGGTGGGCGCCGGATGAAGCGGCGACAAAACGGCGGCGCGCGAGATCCGTCGCGCGCCGCCGCACAGGGTCCAATCGTTCCGGTCAGCCGTTGCAGTTGCCGTGGTGGCAGGTATGCCCTGCGCCGTGGTGGTGCGCCGCACATCCGGCGGAGCCGTGCGCCCCATGGCCGCAGGTGTGGCCTTCCAAATGATCATGATGGGTGCAGCACGCCGCCGGGTCGTACACGAGCGTGCCCGCGACAAGCGCCCGCACCGCCTCGTCCACGCTGCCGGTCACGCCGCCGCAGATGGCGATGCCCGCCTGCCGCAGCGCCTCCTGCGCACCGGCGCCGATGCCGCCGCAGATCAGGTGCGTCACGCCGCGTGCGGCGAGAAATCCGGCCAGCGCGCCATGCCCGGCGCCCTCCGCCGCGACCACCTCGCGCGCGCCGCTCTCGGTATCGACGAGCAGGAACTGCTCGGTGTGGCCAAAGTGCTGGTACACCTGACCGTTTTCATAGGTAACGGCAATCTTCATATCCGTTTACGCTTCCTTTCCGCTTGATGTTGCGGCCGCAAGGCGCGCGTCGAGCGCGGCGGCCATTTCCTTCAGACAGTCCTCCGGGAGCTGTTCGATGCTGCCCAGGTCGCACAGTTGCGCGAGCGCCGGATCGATGGGCAGGCGCGCAGCCTCCGGGATGCCGTGGCGCGCCGCGACCTGTGCGATGCTGCTGCCGCCGAAGATCTCGTGTACCGCGCCGCAATCCGGGCAGCGAAACCCGGAGAGGTTTTCCACCGCGCCGAGCACCGGCACATGCATCATTTCGGCCATACGCACCGCCTTTTCGACGATCATGCCGACCAGCTCCTGCGGCGAAGTGACGACCACGATGCCGTCCACCGGCAGCGACTGGAACACCGTCAGCGGAACGTCGCCCGTGCCCGGCGGCATGTCCACGAGCAGGAAATCGATGTCGCCCCACACCACGTCGGTCCAGAACTGCTTGACCGTACCCGCGATCAACGGCCCGCGCCAGACGACCGGGTCGCCGCTGTCGGCCAGCAGCAGGTTGATGGACATTACTTCGATGCCGGAGGCGGTGCGGCAGGGGAATATCCCGGCGTCGCTGCCCTCCGCACGTTCGCCAAGGCCGAAGGCGCGCGGGATCGAGGGGCCGGTCACATCCGCGTCGAGGATGCCGACGCGTTTGCCCAGCCGGTTGAGCTGCACCGCGAGCGCGGAGGTGACGAGCGATTTGCCCACGCCGCCCTTGCCGCTGACGACGGCGATCACGTGTCCGATGTGCGAAAGCGCGTTCGGCGGCTCGAGCAGGCTTTGCGGCTGCGTGCGCGAGGCGCATTCGGCGCCGCAGGAAGCGCAGTCGTGGCTGCAGGTTGCTTCATCCATGGTTTGTTCCTCCCTTATCGTATGGTGCCCCTTCGGGGCGTTTCATATCCTTCCGTGCAGACGTGCCGCATGGGGCGGCGCTCTGTCCGCAGCGCGGGCAGGCGTGGTGCGCATGGCGCGGACAGGCGCCCGAGGCGTCGCAAAGGCGGTAACTGCCACCCTCGATGCGCAACCGCCGCCCGTTGACGATGGCGTCGGCCAGCTTTTTGCGCGCGCTGTCGTAGATGCCGGTGACGGTCGTGCGCGCCACGTCCATCTGTGCGGCGCATTGCTCCTGCGTCAGGCCGCCCAGGTCGACGAGGCGGATGGTTTCGTACTCGTCCACCGTCATGACGATCGGCCCGCCGGGGCAGGCTGTACGGGATGGGCCGAACTCCGTCTGATCCGGCAGCGCGCAAACGCGGCGGCAACGCGGCGGTCTCGGCATGCGAACCACTCCTTTCTGACATATGTCGATTATCAGTATAGCACGTTTTTGCCATATGTCAAGAACAAATGCCGGCGCGCGGGGGATGGCCCCCCTGCCCGGCCGGGAAACCGGGGGAGGAATTGCACGCGCTGTTGGCATGTGATAAGATAAACAAAATAAGCCGGCTGTGAAAACGGCGGGGGAGCGGAGGTTTTGCAGATGGAAGGCTATCGGGATCTGATCGGCGAGGCGTGCGCGCAGATGCACGAGGGTGCGTTTTTGATGGTGGACGGCAATCCCATGACGATCGGTTGGGCACAGTTTGGCGTGGTGTGGCGTCGCCCGGTCTGCACCGTGTTCGTGCGGAGGAGCCGTTACACGCACGGGTTGATGGAGCAAAGCGGCCGCTTCACCGTCAGCGTGCCCGCACAGGGGGCGATGACCGACGCGCTGGCCTATTGCGGCGCGCATTCCGGCCGGGAGGGGGACAAACTCGCCGCATGCGGGCTGTCGCTGCTCGAGCCGCGCGCCGGCGGGGCGGCGCCGCTGGCCGGTTGCGCCATGCATTTTGAATGCCGTGTGCTGTTCAAGACCGAGAGCGACCTCTCGTTTCTCGACGGCGCGCTGCGCGCCCGCTACTATGGGGACAACCAGGCAACGCCGGACGGGGATCCGCATACCGTATACTTTGGCGAGATCCTCGCCGCCTATCGAACGGCGGAATAGCACGGCGATCCGCAGGCGGAAACGGGCGGGCGCTTTTGCGCCCGCCCGTCGATGTTTTACAGCCTGTCGGCGGTTGCTTTCAGCGCGTCCACGCGGTCGGTCCTCTCCCACGGCAGGTCGACATCCGTGCGGCCGAAGTGGCCGTAGGCAGCGATCTGCCGGTAAATCGGACGGCGCAGGTCGAGCATCTCGATGATTGCCTCGGGCCGCAGATCGAACTGGTCGCGTATGAGCCGCTCGAGGAGATCGTCGGGCAGCACGCCGGTGCCCTGCGTATCCACCAGCACGGAGACGGGATGCGCCACGCCGATGGCGTACGCCAGTTGCAGCTCGCAGCGGCGTGCAAGCCCGGCGGCCACGAGGTTTTTGGCCACATATCGGGCCGCATAGGCGGCGCTGCGATCCACCTTGGTCGGGTCCTTGCCGGAGAAACAGCCGCCGCCATGCCGGGCGTATCCGCCGTACGTATCGACGATGATCTTGCGGCCGGTCAGCCCGGTGTCGCCCTGCGGCCCGCCGATGACGAAGCGCCCGGTCGGGTTGATGAGCGTGCGCGTGCGCGCGTCCGTCAGCGATGCGGGGATGGTGGGGCAAATGACGTGTTCGTTCAGCGCCTCAGAGAGCGCCGCCATGTCCATCTCGTCGTGTTGGGCCGAGAGCACGACCGTATCCACGCGGCGGGGCTGCCCGTCCACATACTCCACGGTCACCTGGCTTTTGCCATCCGGCCGCAGGAACGGCAGCAGGCCGCTCTTTCTGACGTCGGCCAGGCGCCGTGCAAGCGCATGCGAAAGCGCAATGGGCAACGGCATCAGCTCCGGCGTTTCATCGCAGGCAAAGCCGAACATCATGCCCTGGTCGCCCGCGCCGGTACAAAAGCGGTCGGTCGTCGCGCCTTCGCGCGCTTCCAGCGAACGGTTGACGCCCCTTGCGATATCGGGCGATTGCGCGTCGATGGCGACGTCGATGTGCAGTGCGTCGGCAGAAAAGCCGTACTCCGGGCGGGTATAGCCGATGTCCGAGACGACCTGCCGCACGATGGCGGGGATGTCCACCTGCGCGCGGGAGGTGATCTCTCCCATGACGAACACCCGCCCCGGTGCGGCGCAGCACTCGCAGGCCACGCGCGCGTCCGGGTCCTCGCGCAGATGCGCGTCGAGCACGGCGTCGCTGATGCAGTCGCACACCTTGTCCGGATGTCCTTCCGTAACCGATTCGGACGTAAACAGGCGCAGATTTTCCATACATTCAACCCTCCCGGTTCATAAAATAAAGGGTCTCATCAGATGAGACCCCGAAGAAACAAGCTCATCTTTCAGCATTTCTGCTGCCGGAATTGGCACCTTGTCCCACCGGGACAGGTTGCCGGGCGTCATCGGGCCGTTCCCTCAGCCACTCTGGATAAGACAATATTCGATTTCTATGGCATAGTACCATGCCGGGCGTTGCCTGTCAAGATGGTTTGCACAAACGGCCCAAAAGGGTGCCGCGCCGCCCGGGGGGGATGGGCGGCGCGGCGGGATCAAGGATGGTTGGGGTATGTCATCGCTCTTGGCGCAATGACCGTTTCGGTCAGTTGTCGGGGGTCGCTTCCCCGAAGGTGACGGTGAGCTCCAGTTGCTCTCCGTCCCGCTGTATCGTTAGGGTTGCCTGATCGCCGGCATTGTATGCATTGATCAGGGAGGAAAGATCGTCCGTGGAGGAAACCTCCGTTCCGTCCACCGCAAGGATCAGGTCGCCGGACTGGATGCCGGCGGCTTCCGCAGCGCTGCCGGAGAAGACGTTCGTCACCAGCACGCAGCTCGTGCCGGAGTAGCCGAAGAAACCGCCCCAGCCGCCGTTGCCGCCCGTGGGCATCAGCGTCACGTTCTGGGTGTTCACGCCGAGGTAGGCGCGCCCCTTGACGTACCCGTGCTCGATGAGGTCGGAGATGATCTGCTTGACGCTGTTGACCGGGATCGCAAAGCCGATGCCCTCGGCGTCATCGCTGCTGGCCTTGGCGTTTACGATGCCGATGAGCGAACCGCTGCTGTTGAACAGGCCGCCGCCGGAGCTTCCGGGGCTGACCGCCGCGTCATGCTGGATCAGCGTCATGGTCGTGCCCTCGACGGACACCTCACGATTGAGCGCGCTGACCATGCCGCCGGTTGACGTACCGCGCAGCTCGCCGAGCGGATTGCCGATGGCGACCACATCCTCGCCGACGGTGAGCATGTCGGAGTCGCCAAGCGTGGCGGGGGAGAGGCCGGTCGCATCGATCTTGATGACGGCCAGATCGTTGCGCGCGTCGGTGCCGATGAGCGTGGCCTCATAGGTGTTTTCATCGTTCAAAATGACGGTGATCTTTGTCGCATCCTCCACAACGTGGTTGCACGTGACGATATAGCCGTCCGACGTGACGATTACGCCGCTGCCGCTGCCGGTCTGCACCTGGCCGGCGCTGTTGCCGCCGCCGAAGAAGTAGTCGATGCCGCCGCCGTAACCGGAGGACGGATACTCCACGTCAATGCCGACGACGGAGGGCGCCGCAATCTCAACGATCTGCGCGCGGGTCAGGCCGCTGGCGGCGCCGCTTTGCGTGAGCAGCGTGGAAGCGCTGCCGTTTGCGGTATTGTCCGAGGCGCTTGTGCTGTTGTCCGCCGTGGACGGGGTGGCCGTGGCCGTCTGCGCCTGCGTCGCAACCGGGTCATTCGCCACCTGCTGGCCGGATGCGCGGCCGATGAAGCCGCCGAGCGCGCCGCCGAGCAGTGCGGTCACAAGCATGCAGGCCACCAGCGTCGGCACGCCCACGCCGCTGCGCTCCCGCTTTTTCCGCGGCGGCTTCTGCTGGGGGTTGCCGGACGGCTGCGCGCTGTTTTGCTGGTATTGCTGATATCGTTCATACCAATCGTTATACTCCATTGATCCACATCTCCTTTTTTGTGGTTTCCGTCTGCCATTATATTAACCGAAAAATTTGAACGCGCAACATGCTTCTCATGTCTCATTTGTGTACGATTATGGATGGATTATGTCACTTTTGCCGATTGACGATTGCCGAATGATTCCAGCGGCGTTTTTTGGTTTCAGGGAGATACTAATGCCAAAATGCGGCGCTGCCGCATAGGATAAAATGAACTGCTTTGAGGGAGAGAGCCGATGATCGTGCGCACGCTGCATACGCAGAAATATGATGTGGATCTGGAGCGCCTGTTGGCGCGTCGGTTGGCACAGACGGGCTGCGCCTTCCGCACCGAGCCGTTGCCGGGCGGCGTCGCCGTTTCGGTACAGGGGCGCGATGCGCTCGAACGGTTGTCTGCAGCGGTGGCGGCGCTGCTTTGCCGCGATTTGCAGTATTTTGAACTTGCGCATATGGCGGATGCGCTGCCGCTCGACCTGCCGCAAAAGCAGGAGGTGCTGGCGGACGCGCTCGAGCGCGCGCGCTGCCTCGAACGGATTGACGAGGTGCGCCGCGAGGTAGAGGCGTATCTGGCGACGGAAAACGAGATGAACGTGGAAGGGTATCTGCGCTTCCGCATGCGCGAGCGGATGGAGACGTGGCAGCTCTGTGTGGAGCGCGCCGCAGCGGACCGGATGCTCTGCAGCGAATGGAAGGAACTCATGGGGCTGCTCACCTCGCTGTCGAACGGTCCCGGCCGCCGTATTGGGGAGATCTCCGTGTGCCTGAACCCGGATGGCAGTTGTACGCTGACGGACGATTCCGACGTGCGCATCGAATATGTGGACTGTTCCGAGGAGGGGATCGTGCGCCTGCTCATGGGCATGGCTCCGGAACGGCTGACGGTCTATGATCTCACGGGCGGCAACAGCAGCCTGGCCGAGACGCTCGTACACGTGTTCGCCGGGCGCGTGCGCGTGTTTCGGTAACGGCCGTCAAGCCGCAGCGGCGCTCGACGGCTGTCGCGCGCCACAGGCGTATCCCTGAATCTCTTCCGGTGTAACCTGAAAAGACGGAAAAGGACGGGCGCTTACCCGTCTTTACCATAATTTGATGGCTTTCTTTTTGGTTCTTTTTCTTTCTCGAAAGAAAAAGAACCAGCCTCCCAAAGCCCAGCCCAAACCTGTCCTGATAGCACCGGTTACGGCGCCAGCACCGCGCAGCAGAGCCGCATCCGGTTGCCCGTGCCGGTGGGATAGGTCTCGAATTGGAAACCGTCGTGCGCATCCTCTTTGCCGCCGTCCCCGCTCTGCAACAGCAGGAACTGCGCGCACCAGCGGGCGCGAACGGTAGCCGGCAGCGCGCCTTCGGCGTCAAAAGCGCTTAGCACTGCGCCCAGAATCGTCTCCATGGCCTCCGCCTGCCGGGCGGCCTCCTCCTGCGCGCGCGATTGCAGCGCCGCAGAGATCGCGCTCCCGTCCACGTCCGGCTGCTCCACAGCCGGAAACGAAAGCACAAATCCGGCCACCAGCCCGTTTGAGAGGGACAGCGTCAGCGTGCCGGCGGCGCTTGCGGCGCCGTCCGAGCCGGCAAGCGTAAGCAGATAGCCGCCGTCCGTCTCCACGGCCGTTACGCCATAGAGGGACAGGTCTTCCACAAACGCATAGGCGGGCCTGCCGAACGACGTGCTCGACGGAGACGGGGCGGTAGCGTCCTCCCCGCCGGCGGGCGCCGTCTGGCGCTGCCCGGTGAGCAGATAAATGACCACCAGCGCCACCACGATGAGGGTGGTGAACAGGTAGTTCAGGAGATTGGATCGTTTGCCGGAAGGGGTATCCATAGTTCATTTTACCATAATCTGACAAAACCGGCAACGCGAATTCTGCGGCGCGGCCGTTCCGTCCTCCGCCGCCCGGCAAAGCGCCGGCAGGACGCGAAGCAGTTGCGCGCCGGCGAGGCCGTCCGCCGGGAGGCCGAGCCTGCGCTCGCATTGCAGCACCGCCCGCTGCGTCCGTTCGCAGTAGGTGCCGGTCAAAGCAAGCCCGTCCGCGCCGCCGCGCAGCAGGAGCGCCTGCAGACGGCACACATCCGCGCCCGCATCGCCGGCGCGCAGCGTGCGCGGCGGGAGCGCTTCGAGGTGCAGGCAGTCCGGGGCAAGCGCGTCGGCCTCCACGCGATGGAAGCGCGCGCTGTCGAGCGCTGCGCGTCGCAGCCGCGCACGATCCGCCCCCGACAGTTCGCGGCCGAGGTCGAACGCCGTGCCGCCGCCGTGCGGACTTGGGCAAGCCGGATCGGCAAATGCGCGGCAAACGCAAAAGGACACGGGCGATTGCGCGCAGAGCGCGTCGAGCGCCTCGAGCGCGCGGCGGTCGCTCCAAGCAAACGAAGCGTGCGAGCGGCCCACAAAGGTGCGCACGGGCAGGGACAGCCGTGTGACGAACGGCATCTGCGCCCACGGGGGCAGGGAGAACAGACGCCCGCTTCCCGCGACATGATCGTAGATCCAGAGCGTGATATCGATGAAGATCCCCCTCCCGCACGGCTTCCCTTTCAGGATATGTCAATCCGGGCGTTTTGCGTGCGACGAGCGGGAGAGCATTACGCTCACGGCGGCGAGGGTTATGCACAGCCCCGCGAGCATGCGGTAGTAGAGCGCAAAGCGCGTCAGACAGGAGGCGAACAACAGCACGGCGGCGGTGAGCAGATACTTTTTGACCGCCCCGCCTGCGCGCAGCCCGGCCGCCGCCTGCACAACCAGCACCCGCAGCGGCGCGCGCCGGGCACACTGCGACGCAATATAGGCGTGTACCGCCTCGTCGCCGGGCCAAAACGGGTCGTTCTCCTTGGCCGCGGCCGCCAGCGCCGCCGGCCCGATCAACTCCGCCCGGTGCGGCGCGCGCCGGACGAACGCCTCGGCGGCAGGCGTAAAGCCGGAGCTTGAGCAGACGGAGACAGGCCCGGTTGCGGCGCGCAGCAACGGCAACAGCGCATCCGCGCCGACCGGCTCGGCGCGCTGCAGCGCCACCGGGCTGCCCGGACCGCAGGCGCGCCGGCACAGCAGGAGGAAGTCTGCCGGGTCCAGATAGGGCAACTGTTCGCACACGAGCAGGCGGCGGATGCGAAGGGTCTCCGCGCGGACAAAGCGCGCCATCGCCGCCTCCCGGGCCGCGTGCAGCAGCAGCGTGGCGGCGGCAAGCGCGATCAGCGCGAGGATGGCCGCGTGGACCGTGTCCATCCGCAACCGGAAGAACAGGAAAGCGGCGACCAGCAGGATCAGCCGCAGTGCGACATAGTCGAGCGCGCGCGCCGGCGCGCTGCGGCCGCCGTAGCGCAACCGTTTGAAATACCGCGTCAGTTCCCGTTGCGTGAGCATGAAATCCCTCCTGATCCGCCGGCCGGGGCCGTATGCGTTTCATCTGAAAAGAGCATTGCCGCCGCCGCCTGCTCCCATACCCGGCGCTACGGGGGCAAAAGCGAAAAACACGGAAAAATAGTGCTTGCAAAAGTGCGCGGCGCATGATAGAATAGCTCCGTTCGAGTTTTGACAAGGAGGTGGACTCTATGGGTAAGTATTGCGAAGTCTGCAATAAGGGCGTCATGTCCGGCAATCTGGTCAGCCACTCCAATCGCAAGACGAAGCGGAGCTGGGCGCCCAACATCCAGAGCGTGCGCGTCGTCGTGGACGGCAAGCCGCAGAAGATGAACGTTTGCACCCGCTGCCTCCGTTCCGGCAAGGTCGTCCGCAGCGTCTGACCATCCGTATGGCGGCCGCGGGGATGTTCCCTGTCGGCAGCGGCGGAAACCGCAAAGACGGTTAAGCGTCCCACCCGGGAAGATCGGGCGGGACGCTTTTTTGTTGCGCCGTCCTCGGCTCCGCGACTTCCTGTCTGCATTTCGGGCCCGTCTCCTCCGCCCGCCCGGTCTGTTCGTCCCATCCCGTCCGCAGGTCCGGCAACGGCAGCCGTCCGTCCCGCCGCCCCGCCCACCTTGCTCGTCCCATCCCGTCCGCAGGCTCCGGCAACGGCTGTTGTCCGTTTCGCCGTGCCGCCCGCATCCGGTTCGCCACTGTTCATAGTTTGTTTCCTTGTTGCATACACCGCCGGGGCAGTATACTGTATTTATCTATATACTTTTGAGGATGGGATGAAGCAATGGGCCTGTTCGATACCTCCGACATCGGCATCGACCTTGGGACTTCCAGCATACTGGTCTATGTGAAAAATCGCGGCATCGTGTTGCGCGAGCCGTCCATCGTCGCGGTGGAACGGCGCACGGGCCGCCTGACGGCCATCGGGGAGGAGGCGCGCGCCATGATCGGCCGCACGCCGCCGGAGATTGCCGTCGTGCGTCCGTTGCAGGACGGCGTAATTTCCAATTTTGACGTCACGGCGCGCATGCTGCACCATTTTTTCAAAAAGGTCGTGGGAACGCGCTTCCTCTTCAAACCGCGCGTGGTGATCTGCGTGCCGTCCGGCGTGACGGAGGCGGAGAAGCGCTGTGTGGTCGAGGCGGCGGCCGAAGCGGGCGCGCGTTACTGTTATCTGATCGAGGAGCCGATCGCTGCAGCCATCGGCGCCGGGGTGGACATTGCGGCGTCGCGCGGCAGCATGGTGCTTGACGTCGGCGGCGGCACGACCGATATCGCCGTGATCTCGTTCGGCAGCGTGGTGCTGTCGGATTCGGTGCGCGTGGCGGGCGACAAATTCGATCAGGCGCTTATGCGATATATGAAGCGCAAGCACGAGCTGGCCATCGGCGAGCGTTCGGCCGAGGATATCAAGATCGCCTATGGCCGCGCACACATCGAGAAGGAGCAGCAGGTTGTGGAGATCCGCGGGCGCAGCCTCTCCACCGGGCTGCCGGAGTCGGTACCCGTGGCGACCAACGAGCTGGTGGACGCCATGGCCGAACCGCTTCGGCAGATCATGGAACGCGTGCGGGCGGTGTTTGAGCAGACGCCGCCGGAGCTTGCGGCGGACATTACGGAATCGGGCATCTGCCTGACCGGCGGCGGCGCGCAGCTGCGCGGGCTCGACCGCTACATCGCAGAGCATACCGGCGTGCCCTGTCGCCTCGCGGAGGACCCGGTTTCCTGCGTGGCCATCGGCACCGGGCGCGTGCTGGAGGATTTCGCCGCGTACGGCAGCGCGATTCAGGACTACCGCCGCGGGGAGTTTTATCGCATATAGGGAAGGGCTTTCGCGGTAAGAATTTATCCTTTGTTCAAGGAATGGACACAGTTGTCTGGTATACTGGTTCCATGCGGACAGATATCGACACAGTTAGGAAAGGGGAAGTACTCGCATGAAACGCTTTTGGCGTCGGACACGGGTGCTGCTCAAAAAGATTGGCAGGATTCTTGTCGCGTTGTTCAAAAAGCTGGGCACGCTTGCCTGGCAGGCGCTCAAGCGCCTTGGCCACCGGCTCTATCAGTTCCTGACGAGCCTGCCGCCGCGCACGCTCTGGTACGGCATCGGCGGGATGAGCCTGGTGCTCGTTGCCGTACTGATCCTCGTCATCGCGCTGCCCTCCGGCCGCACACCCACGCAGGCCGCCGTCGGCGGCGATCTCAGCGCGCAGCTTGCGGCGACCAACGTCCCGGTGCTTCAGGACACGCCGGTCGAGTCGCCCAAAAGCGACGCAATCGTGATTGACGGCGCCGATGATGCCGCCGGCGACGCGCAGAATGGCGGCGACACGAACGACGCCGTCGACGATGACGCCGCGGTGGCGGAGCCCACGGCCACGCCGTTTGAAATGCTCGAGGAGGGCGATGACGGCGAGATCATCGCCACCATCCAGACGCGGCTGATGGAACTCGGCTACATGGATTCCGACGAGCCGACGGAGCATTTCGGCCCGCTGACCGAGAGCGCAATCGAAGCGTTCCAGCGCCACAACGGCCTGACCAGCGACGGCAAGGTCGGCAGCCAGACGTATGCCATGCTCATGGGTGGCGAGGCCAAGGCGTACGTCATGCAGATCGGCGACGAGGGCGAGGATGTCAGGGCCGTGCAACAGCGGCTCTATGAACTGGGCTACATCACTGACAAGGGCAACATCACCGGCACGTTCGCAGAAAAGACCGAAGCGGCCGTCAAGGAATTCCAGGAACGCAACAAGCTCGCCGGGGACGGCAAGGTCGGCAACGTGACGATGGAAAAGCTGTACAGCAGCGAGGTCGTCTCCAAGTTTTACTCCGTTGGCGACGAGAGCGACGAGATCAAGATCTTCCAGGAACGGCTTCAAAAACTCGGCTATTACGACGGCAAGGCGAGCGGCGAGTTCACCAAAGCGACCGCTACCGCCGTGCGCGAGTTTCAGGCGGCCAACGGGCTCGTCGTGGACGGCAACGTCGGCCCGGCGACCAAGGCGCTGTTGCTGTCGGATGATGCGCAGGCCAAGGTCATCAAGCTTGGCGACAGCGGCAGCGATGTGACCGCCATCCAGAAGCGGCTGGCCGAACTGGGCTACATGCGCGCGGCCAATGCGACCGGGTACTTTGGCGAGATCACGCAGGAAGCCGTCATGGCGTTCCAGCGCCGCAACAGTCTCGGCGCCGACGGCAAGGTCGGCACGGTCACGCTGAAAACGCTCAATTCCAGCAGCGCCAAGAAGGCGGCGTCCTCCTCAAGTTCGTCGGGCAGCTCGTCGTCCGGCTCGTCCTCGTCGGGCAGCTCGTCGTCCGGTTCGTCCTCGTCGGGCAGCTCGTCGTCCGGTTCGTCGTCCTCCGGTTCGTCGAGCAGCTCCTCCGGCGTGGAACGGCTCATCGATGTGGCCGAGAGCAAGCTCGGCTGCAAGTACGTGCGCGGCGCCAAGGGGCCGAACTCGTTCGACTGCTCCGGCTTTGTGTACTGGTGCCTGAACCAGGCGGGCGTGAAGCAGAGCTACATGACCTCCATCGCCTGGCGCAGCTGTACCAAGTACAAGAAGATCACGAGCATGAGCGACATCAAGCGGGGAGATATCCTGGTGTTCTCCGACACCTCCATGGCGACGGGACACGTGGGCATCTACCTCGGCAGCGGCAAGATGATCGATGCCAGCTCCGGCGCCGGCAAGGTTCGCATCACCTCCACGGTGCTGAGCGGCTCCTACTGGCCGAGCCATTTCCTGATGGCGTTCCGCATCTTCTGAGCGAATCAGCGGGCAGGGATAGGAAGCGCCCTGCCCGCGCATACTGTTTGCATAGCGAGAACCGTCGAATGGGAGAGAATGGATGAAGCGAGCGCTTTCCTGCCTGCTGTGCGCTCTCGCCGTGATTGCGGCTCTGTCCGTGCCGCGCCCGGCAAAGGCGCTCGATGAGCTGAAGAACACCGATCCGGACAAGTACTATATTCTCCTCGACCTGCGCAACCAGATCGTCACCGTTTACGAGCGCGACGAGGCGGGGGAGTATACCCGTATCGTCCGCCGTTTCCTGTGCATCACCGGCCGCACCGAGCTTGACCCGGAGGACCCGGAGGATGAGGGCACGCCCACGCCCTCCGGCATCTGGAAGATCGGCGGGCGCGAGCGCTTCGGCAAGTTCGCCAACTTTGGGAATGAATACGCCCGGTATTGGACGCAGATCGTCGGGGACATCTATTTTCACTCCATCATGTTCTCTTCGCGCGATGTGAACACCCTCAAGCGCGGCGCGTTCAACAACCTCGGCGACAATGTGTCGCACGGGTGCGTGCGCCTGTATGTGGAGGACGCCAAGTGGCTCTACTATTATGCCTGCCCCGGCACCACGGTCGAGGTTTCTACAAACGAGCCGTCGCAGCGCGCGCTGCGCAACGCGCTCAGGACCACGCTGTCGTTCTCGGAGTACAACGAGCTGCAGAAGAATATCTTTGACGAGCCGGAACTCCCCAATCCGAGCGCCTGGATTACGATGGACGGGGCGCGCATGCGCAAGGAGGGCAAGGACAGCGCCGCATCGGTGAAGAAGCTGTCCCTTGGCGATGAGGTCGAGGTGCTGCTTGAGGGCGACGCCTGGGTGAAGGTGCGTCATGACGGCAGGGAGGGATATGTCAAGCGCGGGTATCTCTCGATGGTCGAGGGAGAACTCGACACACGCGAGGACGCCAACCTCATCCGCCAGACCGTATGGCTCATGACCGAGCCGGGCGGCGGCGAGCGCATCGTCAAGGTGCCGACCGATACCTCCGTCCGGATTCTCGAAACGACCGAGGACGGCAAGTATATCAAGATTACGTATTGGGGAGAAGAGGGCTACCTGCGCGCCAACGCCGTCAAACAGGCGTGGGGGAAGGACGTCGGCTGACCGACGGACGGCGGCGCCGGGGCGAGCCTTTTCCCTGCCGCCCTTTTTGATCCGGCGTTTCCGGGCCGACGTTCGCCGCCGCAATGATGAAGCCGGCGCGCCGCCGCCATGAAGCAGTCTCTGTACCCGCCGCTCTGCGGCGGGTACGGCTTTGCCGGCGCGCAAAGGCGCGTCTGCGGGCGCGCTTTGCGCGCACAGCGCCGGGGCGTTGGCACGGCCGCCCCCTCCGCTGCTCCGTGCCGCCGCGTTTGTCGTTTGTCCGTTCCTTTTGTTTCACTCGTCGCGCCGCCGCCCGCATGATTTCTTTTTCCCATTCCACGCCTTCCCTTTCCCTTTTCTGCCGTTTTCCTGCCGTTCCTTCCGCCCCGTTTCCGCCTCCGTCGTTCCCGCCGAAGCAATGGGAGCGAATGGCATGCCGCTCCGGCTCATGGCATGGATGCCCGCGCTTCCCCGGCGCACTCGCCCGCCTGTCATACCTCCATCACCTGCAACCCTCGCCCATCCGCCTGCCATGCCTCCAACGCCCCGCACCCGTCGCCCACCCGGTTTTCGTCACCCTGCAACCCCCGCCCGTCCGCCGCGCCGCCTCCGCCGGCCTGCAACCGCCGCCCGTCCACCGCACCACTTCCGTCGCCCGCAACCGCCGCCCTCCCGCCCGCCATGCCTCCATCGCCCACACTCGCCGCCGGCAACCGGCGGTTTTTGCGTGCGCGCAAACGCACCCAAAGGGAGAAGGGACAAGCGCCGCAGGCGCGGGGCGCCCGCTACGCCGTCTCCATCACCCTACAACCCCCGCCCGTCCGCCGCGCCGCCGCTCGCATAATTCCTCTTTTGCCAGGCGGGTATTGACAGACGCGGAAAGCGATGGTATACTGACCGTAAATTATTGTAAAACGATAATTTTAGGAGGGATGCCATTTGAAACGCCGTCTGTTCCCGCTGCTGGTCGCGGTTTCGGCCGTGCTTTCGCTTGTGGCGGCGCTCGCCATGCCGGAGGCCGGTGTGGGCGCGCTGCTGTGGCTTGCTTTTCCGTTCCGGCAGTTGGGGGCGCTGCTCAGGACGCTGTCGCTTTCCGGTGCGGCGGGGAACGCAGGCGCGTGGGTGCTGTATGCGCTGTTTTGCCTGCTGCCGGCGCTCTATCTGCTGTTGCGCGTGATTCGGCGGCGCGCCGTCTGGCCGGACGCATTGCTGGCCGTGCTCTCGGCCGTACTGTTCTTTGTCATGGATCTGTTCATCAATCCGACGGAGCTGGCGGCGCGCTTTGGAGGGGCGGAAGCGATGGGGGCTTCGGCGCTCGGCGGCACGGTCTATTCGCTGTTGCTGGCCTATGTCGGGCTTCGCCTGTGCCGCGTCCGGGAAACCGACGCCGCCCGTCTGTCCGCCGCATTGCGGGCGCTGCTGTATGCCGTGGCCTGCGTGCTTGCCGTCGATGCGTTCGGCGGCACGGCAGCAGCGCTGCGGACGTCCTTTGCCGCATTGCGGGAGGGCAACACCGCGCTTTCCGCCGCCGCGCTTGCGCCGAGCTATGCGGTGCTCGTGCTGCGGGGGATTGTGGCCGCGCTGCCTTCGCTTGCCGGCATTGCGGTCATCCTTACGGCGCTGCCGTTGCTCGACGCGATTGCCGACGGGCCGTATAGCGGCGAGACGGTCGCCGCCGCCCGCCGCCTTGCGCGCGTCAGCCGTGCGACGCTCGCGGTGGTGCTGCTCTCGCAGGCCGCGTTGAACGTGCTGCAGGCGGTTGCGGCCGATGCGGTGCGCGCGAGCGGGTATTCCGTCTCGCTGCCGCTCGGGCAGGCGGCGCTGCTGCTTGCCGCGCTGCTGCTGTCGGAACTGTTCATGCGCGGCAAGGCGCTGCAGGACGACCACGACAGCATCATCTGAGGGGGAAGGCGCATGGCGATAGAAGTGCATCTCGACGCGGCGCTGCGCGCGCGCGGCATGACGGCAAAGGAGCTGTGCGCGCTGGTCGGCATCACGGAAGCGAACCTTTCCATCCTGCGCAGCGGCAAAGCAAAGGGCGTGCGCTTCCACACGATCAACCGCATCTGCTACTATCTGCAGTGCGATGTGGGAGACATCCTGAAATTTGACGGACATCTGGAGGAGGAGACCGATGCGGATACGGAGGAGTAGGAGACAGGGGAAGGGAAGGAAAGGGGCGGCGCTGCTCTGCCTGCTGCTGGCCACCATGCTGACGGGCTGCCAGCTTGCGCGGCCGGAAACGGTGGCGGAGGTGGATCGGCTCATCGGCGTGTATGTGACGCTCGAGCCGCTCGATTTGTTCGATTTTGAGGCGTATTTCAACGACCACGCGAAGGAACTGCTCGCCGGCGGCGGGGAGATCGGTCCGGAGGATGCGGCGGCATACGGCGGGCGGTTGTACGCCGTGCAGGAGGAGGGGGGACACGGATGGCGCTTCCCGGGCGTGGCGGGTTACGCCATGTTCCTCTATACCTATGAGGATGCGTACGGCAGCGTCACGGCCAGTTGCTGCGACCTGAGCGACGCGACCTTTTCCATCGGGCCGGAGAGCAGCGCGGAGGGGACGCTGTATATCGAGTCCAATCGCTTTTTCTGCGCGTACTGTAACCCGGTCTATCAGAGCGCGGACGGCAGCGTCTACCTGACGGCCGGAGAGGGCCTTTCCTTTTCGGGCGACGGCATCCTGGGAACCATGACGCAGACGATCGCGCACGAAAGCACGACCGTTGCCGAGGCCGGGGAAGAGACGGTGGAGCGGGTGAGCGTTTCCGCCACCGTCCACATTACGCCGCTGGACCCGCCCGACTGCGTTGCGGTGCAGCAGATGCGCGCCGACGGCAGCGTGCTGCGCCGCGATGTATATGCGGTGGACGCCGTGCCGGAGACGATCGCCCCGGCGGCGGAAACCGCCTATCTGATCGTGGAGATGCTGCCCGATGGGAAGAACCATACGGGAGAGGCCGTGCGCACGATTCTGGAGCCGGGAGACGCATCGTTCACGACGTATCGCGCCGGGGACGACGGCGTATGCCTGGGGTTGGCTACCGTCGTCGAATGGCCGCAGGCGGAAGACGACGCCGCCTGAGCCTCGCGGCGCCCGTTTCAGCGCCTTTTCCCGGAAGAAACTTTCGGAAAGAAGGAATCATAGGAAAGCCAAGGAAAAGCCAGCCAAGGGAAGCCAACAAAAGAAAAGCGGAGCGGGCGTGCTTGCCCTTCTCCGCTTTTTCCGCTATCGCTGGTTCCTTCTTTTTCAGAAGGCAAGAACGAAAGACCTGTCCCCCGCCTACAGAAGCGGCAGGATGTCCAGCAGCGAATCGATCAGCGTCGCGCCGCAGCGTTGCAGCATTTCACGCGGCTGATGGCCCTTGGTCAACAGCGCCGCCCGGCAGCCGATGGAAGCGGCGATCTCCGCATCGTGGTTGGTGTCGCCCACGAAGAGCACGTCTGCCGGTTGCAGGCCGCTCTCGCGGATGGTCTGTCGCGCCATTTCCGCCTTGCCGGTGCCGAGGTCGTCCCGCTGGCCGAGGATGCGGGAAAAATAGCCGTCCACGCCCGTCATGCGCGCCTGCTGTTCCAGCCGCTTTTGCAGCGTGACCGACAGCAGGAGCTGCTCCACGCCGCGGGCATGGACCGCCGCGAGCGCTTCCCGCGCCTCCGGATACAGCGGGCAGTCCGGCACGCGCTGCTCGTACAGCCGGTGGAACTCCACCGACACGTCGTCGTAGCTTTCCGTTTCAAACGTGTAGCCCATCGCCCGGTAATATTCGATCACCGGGAAGCGGAACACGCGCCGGTATTCCTCCACATCCGCCATGGGGGGCATGCCCCGCTCCACGCGCATGTCGTTGGCGATGCGGTAGCACAGCAGCGTATCGTCGAGCAGTGTGCCGTTCCAGTCCCAGATGACCAGTTTCGTCTGCAATTCTCTCACCATTTGTTGTACACCTTTTCCGCAAATCCCAGGAAATCCTTCAGATACAGCTCCGTCCCGTCGTCGAGCAGCGCGCGCCCGGTGTAACGGCCGAACACCTGGTGCTGGTCGGACACGAGGCAGGCCACGCGCGTGCATGCCGCCCGGTCGAGCAGCGGCTCGAACACCATTTCAAACCGGCCGTCGCACGAGGTGAACGACCAGGGCGAAAGGTAATCCTCCTTCCCGTCCGCGTCCACGGGGATGTGGAACGTCAACCGGTCGAGCTTGTGCGCCCGGCCGTCTACAAACAGCATGTTCTCCGTAGCGGCCGACGTATCGCCAAAGCCGTAGCCGATGTTAAACCCGACCACGCGGCCCTGCACGAGCCCCTGCGCCGCGCCCCAGTACCAGGTATTCTCGTATGTCCACACGCCGCGTCCCCAATCCAGCAGGCCGAACGAGTCTTCCGGAGAGACCGTGCGCGTGACGCCGCCGCACGTTACGCTGCCAGAAGCGCGCATGCCGATGATCTTCTGGTTATAATAGAATGCCGTCGGCTTTTCCGGAAACGGCGTGGCGATGACCATGGAATCCTGCGGTTCGTCGAAGAGCAGCAGATCGCAGGCAAAGGGCTGCCCGTCCGGAAACCGGTCGATCTGTGCGACGAGCCGACGCCCGCCCTCCTCGTGCGAAAACGAGAGGGACGCGCCGCGCATCGCCTTGCGCACGTCGCCCCTGTCCGAGGCGGCGGGCAGGCCGGTGCGGCCCATCGGGAACAGAAACATTGGCGAAACGGTTTGTTCCGCTCCCCGTTCAAAGTCGAGGAAGGAAACCGAGACAAGGCCCATGTATGCGTTGTCCGCCAGCGTGAGCGCCACGCCGAACGATTCGTTGTAGACGAGATAGTAGTCCCATTCCTTGATGCGCAGCCGCCCGGCGCGGATCGCCCCGCGATCGTACGAACGCACCGGCGACGTGGCATAGCCCGCCTGCGCAAGTCGCCCGTGTGCATCGAGCAGCTTGCCGGGGGTCAGAACCGTCTGTTTCATGCGCCCGGCCTCCGTTCGGATCTGTTTTTTTCATTATACCGGATTTTCGACATTCCCGCAAGGCGTGCCCGGCAGCGCCGCCGCAGCAAAGCGCGCAGCGCCCTGCTGCGCCTGCCAAACTGCGGCGCGGCCGTGACGTGCGGGGAAAAACGCGCCGGCAACGCATCCGTCGCTGCCGGGACAGGCCGTCCCCGGATGCGGCGGCGCGCCGCCGGGCATCCCCGCGATGGGGATATCGAAGGGGCGCGCGCCGGGTTGTCCCTCAGGCGTTCTCCTCTTCGCGCCAGCCCTTGCATACGTCCACCCAGCCGCATGCGCCGCTGCAACGCGCCAGCTCGTCACACGAGAGCCGGACCGCGCTGTTGCTGCTGCCCGCCGCCGGGTAGACGGTGTCAAAGCGGCGGAGCGATTCGTCGAGATATACCTTCACCCGTTCGTCCACCGCGAACGGGCACACGCCGCCGACCGCATGGCCGGTCAGCGCCATTGCCTCCTCCGGCGTCAGGAAGCGGGCCTTCTGATGAAAGGCATCCTTGAAGCGGCGGTTGTCCACGCGCGCATCGCCGGCGGCAACGACGAGCAGACAGCCGTTTTCCCCGTCGCGGAACGACAGCGTTTTGGCGATTCGCTCCGGCGGCACGCCGAGCGCCGCCGCTGCCAGCTCCACCGTGGCCGAGGACACCGGAAACTCCAAAATGCGGTCCTCCATCCCGAGCGCAGCAAAGTGCGCGCGTACCCGTTCGATCGACATGTGCATCCCTCCCGGTAACACAGTTTACCGCCACAGTATAGCACATTTTGCGCCGGCCCGCGAATGTTTTTCACGCGCCAAAAAGGAAAGCGCCCCTGCGGCGGCAGAGGCATGGCAAAAAGGGGATTATTTGGTGCGGGAGCGAGAAAGCAGCGAGAACACGTAGCCGAACAGGATGGCGGCGGCGATGCCGCCGGCCGATGCGCGCAGCCCGCCGAGGAACGCGCCCAGCACCCCGTGCGTGCGCGCGCTCTCAAGCGCGCCCCGGGCGAGCGTATTGCCAAAGCCCGTGAGCGGGACCGACGCGCCCGCACCGGCGAACTCGACGAGCGGCTGATACCAGCCCAGCGCGCCCAGCGCCACGCCGAGCGTAACGAACAGCACGAGCACGCGCGCAGACGTGATTCGCGTCAGGCTGATGAGCAGTTGCCCGACCACGCAGATCGCCCCGCCCACGACGAACGCCTTCAGATACATCAACAAATCCATGGTTACGCCTCCCGTTCGATCACGAGCGCATGCGCAATGCCGGGGATGCTCTCCCCCTGCAGCACCGCCGTCGGCGAGAGCAGCGCGCCGGTGGCGAGGAACAGAATGCGCCGCCAGGCGCCGCTTTCGAGCTTGTCCAGCAGTTCGGCTGCCAGCGTCACCGCGCTGCAGCCGCAACCGCTGCCGCCGCACTTGACGTCCTGATCCGGCCCGTAAATGCGGTTGCCGCAGTCCAAATGCCGCCCCTCGAGCGCCGTGCCGCGTTCCCGGCACAGCGAGAGCAGCATCTCCGTGCCAAAGCGGCCAAGGTCGCCCGTCACGATGCGGTCGTAATCGGCCTCGGTGCGCCCCATATCCTTGAAATGGGTCAGGACGGTATCGCACGCGGCAGGGGCCATGGCCGCACCCATGTTGTTCGCATCCGTGATGCCCAGGTCGACCACACGGCCGATCGTCGCTGCGGACACGCGCACCCGGTGAAACTGCGCCCCGTCGCTATCGTCGGCGGCGAGCAGCGTGCAGCCGGCGCCCGTCACGGTATGCTGCGCCGTTTCGGGGGCGGTGGTACCCATCTCGAGCGGATAACGGTACTGCCGTTCCGCGGAGGAAAAATGGCTCGACGCCACGCATGCCGCACTGGCGGCAAACCCGCCGTCCACGAGCACGCTGCCGAGCAGCAGCGACTCGGCCATCGTCGAACAGGCGCCGTACAGGCCGAGGAACGGCGTTTCGAGCGAGCGGGCGGCATAATTGGCCGTGATGATCTGGTTGAGCAGATCGCCGCCGAGCAGGCAGCCGAGCCGTTCCGGCGGCACGCTCCCCTTGCGGAGCGCCAGGCGTACCGCCGCCTCAAACATGCGGCATTCGGCCCGCTCAAAACTGTCCTCGCCCCAGGTGTCGTCTTCGAGCACGAGGTCGAACCGGCCGGCTAACGGCCCCTCGTTTTCAAACCGGCTCACGACCGATGCGGCGGCGCGCACGCGCGGCGCCGACGGGAACAGGAGCGTCCGCTTTCCTATCCTGCGCTGGTTCATCCCGCCGCCTCCTAAGAAAACAGCAGCGAGAGCAGCCCTGCAAGCACGGAGGCGCTGACGCCGTAGACGATCACCGGGCCGGCGATGGAAAACATCTTGGCGCCGACGCCCATGACGAATCCCTCTGCTTGTGTCAAGATAGGGACGAGGGAAATTTTTGCCCTATTTTACTGGGTTTTTGGCTCCTCAAATTTCTAAAAAATCGGCTTTTTTCGCAAAACTGCTGTGATAATAGGGATAATTGCTGTGATAATAGGGATTTTGGCAGATAACAACATCCCCGTTCGAGAGCAATTTGGGGCCATCTTTGCTAAACAGCATTGTGCTTCATGGGATGTGAAATGCTCTCTGGCAAAAGGAGCCTTTCAAATGCATCTACGTTGCGAAACTCAATTTCGACCCTCCCGTTCTCAAAAACACGCACCTGATCCACAAGCCGGGCAATCACTTCCGGACGATATTCTGACAGAGCCAGAATATCCTTTACGCTCTGCGTGGTGTTGCAGGCTGCGTCATACCGTTTGCTCCAATCCTCCAGTTCCTTCCTCAGATCCTTGATTTGGATCTGCAATCGTTCACATTCCATCTGATTCGTTTGCTGGATCTCTTTGAACCGGTCTTTGGTGTATTTGCCTGCACGGTACTCCTCATATAGAAATCCCTTTGTGCTGTTGATGTGCCCCAACCTCATATCAGCAATGCGGATCTGGCTCTTTATCTGCTCACGCTTGGAGCTGTCCAGATTTTTGATATAATCTGATTTTGAAAGCAGCAATTTGGCATGCAGCTTTACCACCTGCAGCGCATTAGACTGCAATGCGTCTACATTCTCATGCAAGGATTCACATCCGGGGCTATGCTCAAAACGCGCCCGCACACAGAACAGATGAACCTGTTTCCCGTGAGAGCGCTGCAGTTTTCGGCCGCAGTACCCACAGACGAACAAATTTTGTGAACGGTTTCCAGCAGTGTTGTTATTTACAGTCCGTATCCGCGATTTCAGCGCACTGATCGCCTGCTGATAGGTTTCAGGCGAAATGATAGCCTCATGCGTTCCCTCAACAACGACCCAATCCTCTCTCGGGAGGCTTCGCATTTTATTCGAGCGGATACCCACAGTTTCTCTGGTTCCGCTTATCATCTTCCCGGTATATCTTTCATCGTTCAGAATCTTTCGAACCGTTCCGCCAAGCCACAGCGATTCGCTTTCAAGAACCCGCCCATTGTAGCGCTCTCCGTTCTGCCTTTTATGCTCCGCCGGGGATGGTATCTTTCGTGCATTGAGACGTTTAGCAATTTCCATCGTACTCAAACCTTCAATGCACCATTCAAAGATTCTTTCTATCGTTGTACGGACATCTTCATCCACTAAAAGCTTGTGCTTGTCCGATGGATCCAACCGATAGCCATAGAAGGCTTGACCACCCCAGTACAAGCCTCTACGGTTGCGGGTTTTTACGGCACTTCGGATTTTCAGGGAAAGATCCTTGCTGTACATCCCATTTACAAGGTTTCTCAGTGCAAGTTCCATGCCTCCGGTCGTTCCGATGTAATCATTGCTGTCAAAGGCATCGCCGACCGAAATAAACCTCGTGCCAAAGAGCGGAAGAATCAATTCGAGGTACGCTCCTACCTCCAAATACTCACGGCCGAAGCGGGATAGATCCTTCACAATAATGCAATGGAGATCTCCTCTGCGAACCAGTTCCATCATGCGCTTGAAATTCGGTCGCTCAAAGCTGGTTCCGCTATAACCGTCATCACAGAATTCCGTAATGCGATAAGAGAGCAGATCATGAGTCTGCTCGATATAGCTTTGAAGGATCTTCCGCTGATTGGTAACACTGTTGCTCTCGCTCTTATCCGTTGATGAGCGAAGATCTCCGTCTTCGACAGAAAGGCGAATATACATGGCAAGCGTCTTTTCAGGCATAGCGCTGTGCCTCCTTCTGCCAAAGAGCCGCATTGAGGAGAAGCTCTTCCATTTCGTCCCGATACTTCAGCTTCACTTCATAGTGACCGTCGTTGAACAGTACTACCTCGTCAATTAGGGCGTCCACCATTGCAGCGTCCAGCTCTGTGCGATTGCCATACTCTTTGATGAGCTCCGTCCAGTAGATACTCCCTTTATACTCGGGAGAATACTTCTGCGCCTCTTTTTCAAGCTCATGGGCAAAAATCCTAAGCTCATCCGCCTTGGTTGCGCACGCATTCGCTTCAGCGATATATTCCTGCTCGGAAAGGATGCCTTCTTTGAAGCTCCTGTAGAGCGTGGCTTTCCGCTCACCGTACAGGTCTATCCTTGCCATAACACTTCGAATCTGCTCTTGAAAAATTCTATATCGGCTTTTATTTTTCTCTCGTTGATTTAAGGATGCAACGATTGCCTGTGCATCGGTAAACAGCTGCATTTGAACTTTTATCAAGCGTAGAACGGACGATTCCAGTTCTTCTTTCTTCACCGCCTTTTTGGGGCAGTAGGACGAATTGTAGTTTTCATGCAGAGTACAGTAATACCACCATGTCGTCTTTCCATTGTTCTTCTTGGCACGCAGAAACATTGCCTTCCCGCATTCCCCGCAGCGCAGGTGTCCCTTAAAAATACTCGCCTGCTTGCTTTTACAGTTGTACTTTGTCGCTGCTCCTGCCGTGTGCTTTAGGTCATCGAAATATTTTTGCACGCAATCAAAGAGTCCTTCCGAAACGATTGGCTCGTGAGTGCCCTTTGTAATGATCCAATCTTCTTTGGGGACTGCCTTGCTTTTTTTCTCCCCCGAGCTATAGAAGTCTGAGCGGTATTTCCCGCCGATTGTCCATCCGAGATATGTCCTGTCAATCAGGATTTTTCTCACGGTCTGTTGATACCAGAGAGAATTCTTGAATTTATCACTCTTTACCAGACCGAGGTTGAAATTATGACGACCGGGGGAAGGAATTCCTCTATCATTCATTGTGACAGCTGCATAATGCAAAGTGCAGCCCTCAGCAACCATCTCAAACAGCTCCCTTACGATGGGCGCTGCTTCCGGGTCTATGACAAGATGATGTTTATCCATCGGATCCCTTAAATACCCATACGGCGCCTTACTGCCCACGTATTTCCCCTGCTTCTGCATGGATTCCATCACGGAGCATATCTTCTTTGACACATCTTTTGCGTAACGTTCATTTAGAAGGTTCTTTATCTGCACAGAAATATCTGCCTGCTTATATAGCGAATCGAATCTATCCGTAATAGAAATGAAGCGCACATTCAGATACGGGAATACCATCTCAATAAACTCGCCGGACTCAAGATGATTTCGGCCAAGGCGCGACAGATCTTTTACAATGACGCAATTTACTTTCCCGTCCCGGATATCGTTCATCATGCGGGAAAACTCCGGGCGTTGAAAATCCGTCCCGGATACATCGTCATCGCAATACACATCAAATACGCTGATATCCGGATCCTCGCCTGCAAAATCCCGAAGAAGCTGAATTTGGTTGCCAATGGTGTCAGCTTCTCTTTTTCGTTCATCTTCAACCGAGATACGGGCATACAAAGCCGCAGAATATTCCGTCTTTGGTGTAGGGGGTGATTTCACCGGAGCCACTATGTTTTTTCTGCTCGTTCTTGCCATTTCAAACCACCGCCTTATCGCTATCCGCAACATTGCTGTAGCTTTCCTGAACCTGTGCCAACATCTCGGCATAGTCCTGCGCATGCGCAAACTCAATCTCCAAGGTCTTGTCTTCATACACGCGGATCTGTTCCATACATTCAACAGCAACAGCTCTTGTAAGCGATGGAATATTTTGATGGGCAATCAGGTCTTGGACCCATTGGCTCCGTCGGCCCGATTTGTCAAGTTCCAAATTGAGTTCACGCTGAACCTGTTCTTTCGCGATCAGCGCATCCGTGATTTTAGAATCGTACTGTGCCCGTATTTCAAGAAAATCCTCTTTCGGGATAATATCCTCCTTGAAGTCTTCATATAAAGAAGCTTTCAGCTTCCTGTACTTTATTTCTTCCATCTCAGCTTTTTCCATTCGCTCCTGAGCCTTGCGTGCGCGGATATGCTGAAGCGGCGCGTCCTGGATCGCCTTTAAGCACTCATCCATCTGAACAACCATGGAGATATGCTTCTGCAGCAACGCAAGCACCGCATCCAGAAGCTGCTGTTCCGGAATCGCATGACTTGTGCAAGCTCCACTGTTTTTATAAGTGCTGCAAGCATAGCATATTTGCTTATTCGCTGCGGAAGCGGTAATCGTCCGGCGAACCATGGGGCTTCCGCAATCTGCGCAGAAAAGCATCCCTGCAAGGGGAAACACAACGTTTTTCCCGGGAGAGACACGCGTATCCATCTTCAGCAAGCGTTGAACAAGGTCAAACGTTTTCTCACTGACAATTGCCTCAAACGCTTGCTCAACCACGACCCATTTCTCCGGCGGGTTTACAACCACTGTTTTGATTTTGTAATTTGGCCTTGTGCGAACGCCCTGTATCATCGTCCCTGTATACACACGGTTTGACAATATACGTCCTACGCCGACAGCAGTCCATTCGACTTTTGCATGCTTCTGAAAGCTGCACTTGAGTCTGCTTCCCATGCTTCTCTTATATTCTAGTGGCGCCAGAACTCTTTGCTCTGTCAGGCGTTTAGCGATTGCCGCTTGGCTCATTCCTTCAATTTTCCAGCGAAAAATATCCTGAATGACGCCTGCAGCATAGGGGTCGATCTCCAATTTGGTATGGTCATCTTCAGATTTCATATAACCATAGGGGGCAAAGGCGCCGAGATATTCTCCGTTTTTACGCCGAACCTGAAATTGACTCCGAATTTTCATGGAAATATCGCGGCAATAGTTGTCGTTCATCAGGTTTTTTAGCGTGATGCTGAAATCATCTGCGTAATCGCGCGTCACCGTGTCAATGTTGTCGTTGATCGCTATCAAGCGTACGCCGTAAAAAGGAAAAAGACGGTCGATATACTTTCCGGCATTGATGTACTCTCGGCCGAAGCGGGACAAATCCTTCACAACGACGCAATTGACCGTCCCAGCCTTGATGTCATTCATCATAAGCTGGAACGCAGGTCGGTCATAGTTAGTCCCAGTATAT
>UQGA01000015.1 GCA_900540495.1 uncultured Eubacteriales bacterium
ACCATTGATTTTATTAGCTTTTTGCCGCTATCGCTATCACACCTCATTATTTGACCGTCCCGCATGGAAGCGCCTTGTAGCGGACATCGAGGCGGGAAAGGTGGCCCATCTGCTGTGTAAGGACCTAAGTCGGATCGGCAGAAATTACCTGCAAACCGGCTTTTACACCGAGGTAATGTTCCGGCAGAATGGGGTTCATTTTGTTGCTGTCGCCAATAACATCGACAGCGAGGAACAAGAGAGCGGCGAGTTTGCGCCCTTTCTCAATATCATGAATGAATACTACGCCAAGGACATCTCCAAGAAGCGCCGTATCGTCAACAAGATGAAAGGCAACGCCGGGATTCCTCTTTCACCGCCGCCCTATGGCTACATGAAAAACCCGGACGATCCCCGTTTTTGGGTCATTGACCCGGAGGCTGCCGAGGTGGTGCGCTGCATCTACCGTCTGGCCTTGGAAGGAAACGGCCCCTTGCAGATTGCCACGGCACTGGGGACGATGGGGGCTCTGAACCCCTCGGCCTATCGAACCAGCAAGGGGATCAGCAAGGGCGGCTCCAAAAGCACGCTGGAGCCTACCAAGTGGAACCACACCACCGTCAAGAAAATTCTCACCTTGCAGGAATACTGCGGCGATGTGATCAACTTCAAAACCTACTCCAAGTCCTACAAAATGAAGCGCCGGATTGAAAACCCGGAGGAAAACCGGGCGATCTTCCTCAATATCCATGAGCCCATCATTGACCGGGTGACTTGGGAAAAGGTGCAAAGCCTGCAAACCACCCGACGCAGGCGGCCTACCGTAACAAAGGAGCCCAGCGCCTTTTGCGGCTATCTGAAATGCCCGGAGTGCGGCGGCAATCTGACTTTCCACTTCAACCAGGGCAACCACGACATCAAGTTCTTTAGCTGCAACAACCACAATTCCGGGCTCCGCAAATGCTCGTCTACCCACTATATCCGGCTTGACTTCTTGGAGCAGGTGGTGCTCTACGAGGTACACCGGTTGGCCTGTTTTGCCAATGAGTACGAAAACGACTTTATCAAGGCGATAGTGGGCCGCTCGGCAAAGGTGGCGGAAAATGACCGGGTACGCAAGAAGCGGGAGCTGGATGGGCTGCTAGCCCGGGACAAGGAACTGGATATGCTCTTTGAGCGGCTCTATGAGGACAATGTGTCCGGCAAGATCGACGATGCCCGGTTTTCCAAAATGTCCAAGCGGTATGAGCAGGAACAGGGTGAGAATGCCGGACGGATTAAGGCGCTGCGGTTGGAGCTGAAAAAGCTGGAAGATAAGCGGATGGATGTGGACACCTTTCTGGAAACGGTGCGACGCTACACCGATGCCACCACCATTACCAAGCGCATGGTTGCCGAGCTCATTCAGTACATCGAGGTTTATCCAGCGGTCAAGGAGGACGGCGTTACCAATCAGAGGGTGACGATCCACTATAACTGCATCGGTGCTTTTGAGGTGCCAGATCGCCGGAAAATCCCCGAGCGGGACATTCTTTTGGAAACGAGAAAAGGCGTAGCATTAAGCTACGCCCCCACACAGATCGCTATATAAATTTGGGAATAAAAATGCGGAGTATCATCAACAGACCTTTTCAGATCCTTTAATGATACTCCGCATGGTCGAGGTGACTGGATTTGAACCAGCGGCCTTTTGGTCCCGAACCAAACGCGCTACCAAACTGCGCTACACCTCGACGTTGCTGGAGCCAATGAGCGGACTCGAACCGCTGACCTGCTGATTACGAATCAGCTGCTCTACCAGCTGAGCTACATTGGCACCCGCTGCGTTTCTCACGCCATACTATTATATGTAGAAGCGGCGGGACTGTCAAGCGGTTTTTCCGCGATTGTCCTGCGCGCGCGCCCTTGCCTGCATGCGCAGGTTAAATTATCGGAACCATTGCCGCAAAAGGACGCTATTCTTGATAGAGGGAGGACACGGTATGGAGTATACGCGACTTTTGAAACACATGATGTCCGGGGCGGACGTGCGGGCGGTCAAGGATAGGCTTGTGGCGCTCGGCTATCTGTACGCGGCGACGCACGACACGTTTGGCGACGACACGCTGGCCGCCGTCAGGGCGTTCCAGCGCGACAACGGGCTGGAGGCGGACGGGATCGTCGGCCCGCTCACGTGGGCGGCGCTGTTTGACGGGGAGGCAAAGCCGGCCGAGCCGGTGGATACGGCCCGGATCCCGCCGAACATCGGCCCGGCGGCGGCGACGGCCATCGCCGCGCAGCTGGGGACCGTGAACGCCACGCGCCAAAAACTTGTGCTCGAGGCGCTGCGCCACGCCTATGACCCGGCCGTCCCGGTCAAGCACCCCTACAGCCTCTACATCCGCGGCGGGAACCTGTACAACAGCGACTACACGGTGAACACGATCACCGCCGCGCGTATCGAGGACGGGGCGCGCCGCCAGCCGGAGTATTACAGCGGCGGCAGCAAGGAGATGATGCTCGCCGCCGTGGCGGCCAACCCGGCGACGACGGGGGCGGACTGCTCCGGCGGGGTGGTGGGGCTGATGCGCTATGCGCGCGTGGTCAGCGGCGGGTTCGACGCGACGGCCAACGGCCTGTGCGGGTCGGGCCACAGCGCGGCAATCGACAAAACGGAGCTGCGTCCCGGCGACTGGGTCGGGCGCGACGGCCACATCGGGCTGTATGCGGGAGGCGGCTATGTGGTCGAGTGGATGGGACAGCTCTACGGCTGCCAGCTCAGCCGGCTTGCAGACCGGCAGGGGTATGACTTTGTGAGCAGGCGCCTGCGCGGCCGCAGCGGCTGGACGAAGTACAGGCGGCCAAAGTATTACTGAGGGGGCGGGCAACCGCAATGCCGACGGCAGGCGGATGCCGATATCCGCAGCAACAAAAACACGCCCTGCGGGATGTAACGCAGGACGTGAAACGGGGGCGGGCCGGCCAAAGGCGATGGCCCGCCCCTTTCAGACAACCGCGGGGGGGTGCGGTTATCTTACGCTGCTGCTGCGGCACGCCTGCCGGGAAGCCGGGGAACCCCGGCCCGGGCGGCGCGAGGAACATGGCCCCGATCCGGAAGCCGGGCGTCCTCTCGCGTTCGTGGCGGGCATGCCGTCCGCCGGGACGGTTTCCGTCCTCAGAACGCGGCCACAGATCGTGCAGGCGCGCGCCTTCTTGCCGCCGATTTCGGCGGCGGGGCTGGTCGCCTGCCGTTGCCGCTCGCGTGCGGGGCGATGCTGTTTTTCTCGCCGCAGGCGCACGCCGGCCGGTGGTTTGTCGCGCCGCGCTTCCGGTCCGGCCCGAACGAAGGCCCTTCCACCGGCGCCACGGCGCCTCCGCAAGCGCGGGAAGCGGCGGCAGCGCGCACGCCGTGAGCGCCGCCGTCAAAAGCGCAAATCCTTCCTGCGCCCGCTTCACAAACCGCCATCCGGCCCTTTCCCGCAAATGCTTCCGCAGCATCGGAGCGGGCGTGCCTCCGGGCGCACGCCGGCCGGACAAGAATACATTATAAATATAGCATAGCGGCAAAGCCACGGCAACAAATTTCGTTCGGATTCGCCGATATTTTTTGTTCTTCGTCGTTTTCAACGGATATGGCAGCGCCCGCAGACGCCGGCGCGCCACGCGCCCGAGGGGCAGGGACGAAAAGTCGCCGCCCCGTTCCCGCCGGTGACAGCGGTCATGCGGACGGATAGCGCCGCGCTGCGTCTGCGGCCGTAACGGCGCGCAGGACCCGGCACGGGTTGCCCGCAGCGACCACGCCGGGGGGGATATCGCGCGTAACGATGCTGCCGCTGCCGATCACCGAGCCGCTGCCGATGGTCACGCCCGGCATCACCCGCACCCCGCCGCCGAACCACACATC
Organism: uncultured Eubacteriales bacterium; assembly: GCA_900540495.1. GTDB lineage: Bacteria > Bacillota > Clostridia > Christensenellales > CAG-138 > Aphodomorpha. Next base: position 3,863 of record UQGA01000015.1, read on the forward strand.
GTCTCCGACGGCGATGGGCAAAGCATATTCCAGCCCCGCCGCCCGGCGAGCCGGGTCTATCGGGTGCGCCGCCGCATAAAACCCACAGTCCGGCCCCACCAGCACGTTGCGCCCGAAGGTCACGCGCGCGCAGTCGAGGATGACGCAGTTGTGGTTGGCATAGAAGTTTTCGCCGATCTCGATGTTGTACCCGTAGTCGCACCAGAAGGGGGCGGTGATGCGGAATAACGCGCCCGTGCGGCCGAGCAGCCGCCGCAGCAGCGCCGCCTGTTCCTGCGCCCGGGAAGGCGGCAGGCCGTTGATCGCCGCGCACAGCTCCTTGCAGGCGGCGCGCTCGCGCAAAAGCGCCGCATCGTCCGCTGCGTTGTACAGCATGCCCGCGTCGCGTTTCTGCTTCTCCGTCACGGCCGTTCCCCCGTCAATGCCGCACGACGGCCGGCGCCGCGCTTTCAACGTCCACGTAATATCTTTTATCGTCGTATGGATCGAGATAGACGGGCACGCGCGAACCCGGGAGCAGGCCCGGATCGAAACGCAGCGCCTGGCTGCGGTATTCGTGCAGCACGCCGTTGCGCTCGATGCGGCAGATCACGCGGCAGGGGCAGCGCCCGTTGATGCGCACGTTGGTCTGCCATTCGAGGCCGGCCACCTCCGCCATCTCCCGGTGGCCGCCGGCGACCAGCTGCTCGCGCAGCAGCCGCCGCCTGCGCACGCCCAGCAGAAAGCCGAGCCCGATGCCGCCGAACACGACCGTCTGCACGCCCAGCACGAGCGCAACGACGAGCAGCGCCTCTTTGCTGCGCAGGGCGGTCGCCAGCGCGAGCAGCACGGCGAGTTCAACCGCCGCCACGGCGGAGAATATCACGCCGATCGGTTTGAACGGATCTTTCATCGGTTGCCTCCCCTGATGGAGCCGCCGCGACGCAGGTCAGTCGTGCAGCCGGTCCTCCAGTTTTTTCTTGACGCGCTGGATGGCGTTGTCGACGCACTTGGTCGAGCGGCGCAACGCCGCTGCGATCTGCTGATACGACAGCCCCTGCAGATACAGCGCGAGCGCATCCCGCTCCAGCGGCGAAAGCATGGTTTCGATATCCCGGGCCACGGCCTCGTAGCTTTCGCGGCCGATGAGCGCCTCCTCCGGGTCGCTGATGCGCGTGGTTTCCAGCACGTCGATGAGCGTGCGCTCGCTCTCCCCGTCGTCGTATACGGGGCGGCTCAACGACACGTAGGTATTGAGCGGGATGTGCTTTTTCCGCGTGGCGCTCTTGATGGCGGTGATGATCTGCCGCGTGATGCACAGCTCCGCAAACACCCGGAACGACGCCTGCTTGTCGAACCCGTAGTCGCAAACGGCCTTGTACAGGCCGATCATGCCCTCCTGGATGATATCCTCCCGGTCGGCGCCCACGAGGAAATACGTGCGCGCCTTGCTGCGCACGACCTGCTTGTAGCGCGTGTACAGCGTCTCCTCGGCGTCCGCGTCCCCCTCCCGCAGGCGCTGGAGCAGCGCCTCGTCGGTCATCGCGTCGTAATCGGGCTTTTTTGCGCGCGGCATACGGGCGGTCATGCGCGCACCTCCGCCGCATCCTGCCGCCGCTTTTCAAACATCAGCACCGCGGCCGCCACGCCCGCATTGAGCGAACCGATCCGCCCGTGCATCGGGATGGACACGAGCAAGTCGCACCGCTCGCGCACAAGGCGGGACAGCCCGCCGCCCTCCCCGCCGACCACAAGCGCAATCGCCCCGGCAAGCGGCTGCCCGGCCATGGGCGCGCCGTTCATGTCCGCCCCCGCGACCCAGACGCCCGCCTGCTTGAGTTGCGACAACGCCGCCGGAATATTGACCACGCGCGCCACGCGCATGAAGGCGGTCGCTCCCGCCGCCGCCTTTACCGCCGCCGCCGTGACCGATGCGCTGCGCCGTTTGCCGATGATCACGCCGTGTGCGCCCGCGCACTCGGCGCTGCGGATGATGGACCCGAGGTTGTGCGGATCCTCCACGCCGTCGAGGACGATGACGAACGGCGGCTCGCCCCGGTCGCGTGCGGCCGCAAGAATATCCTCCACCGTGCAATACTCCATGCCCGCCGCGTAGGCGACCACCCCCTGATGGTTTGCCGTGCGCCCGCCGTGGCCGAACGGCATGCACAGCTCGCCCAGCTTTTTGCGCTCCACCTCGCGGATGACCAGTTTGCGCTCCCGCGCCAGCGACACGATCTCGCGCAGCGAGCCGTCCGGTTCGGACGATACGAGCAGCCGGTCGATGCTGCGCCCGGCGCGGAGCGCCTCGCGCACCGCATTGCGCCCGATGATGAGGAACGGCGTTTCATCCGCGCCGCCCTCCTGCTGCAAGGCGGGTTCTGCGGCGGGGCATTCCCGTGCCGCGGCCGCGCCGGTGCGGCCGTCCGCATGCCGGCCGTTGCCCGCGCGCGCGTCGCGCCGTCCGCCCGCGTTTCGGTTGTCGCGCCCGTAACGGGCGTCCCGCTCGTCCGAATTTCCGCCGCTTTCGCCGCCCCGTGGCGACCCGGGCTTTTTTGTATCCCTTGCCATATCTCTTCTCCCGTTGCCGTTGTTGTCCGCCGCCTACTGTTCCAGCGCCGCGCGCATCAGCGCGCAGAGCCGCTCGTCCGCGCCGGTGAGGTACAGATAGCCGACCAGCGTTTCAAACCCGGTGGCGACGCGGTAATCCGCCACGGTCGCGTGTTTGGGCACGGTGCCGCTGTGCGCGTTGCGGCCGCGGCGGTATACCGCCAGCTCGTCCTCCGTCAGCAGCGGTTCCACCCGCCGGAATGCCGCCGCCTGCCCGGCCGCGCAGACCAGCGTGGTCGCGGCCATATGCAGCGCATGCGCGCCCGCCGGCCCGCGGCGCGCCAGCAGCGTGCGCACGAACAGGTCGTACACCGTATCCCCCACATATGCCAGCGCCAGCGCGGGCAGCGCCTGCACGTCGCACGGCGGCAGGTTCGCAAACCCGCGCGCAATCTCGTCATATATGCCCATAACATATTTATTGTATCACCCCCTGCCGATGGCGGCAACGGTTTTCGGCAAAACGCGCGCCCGGCAAACGGGCAAAAATTTTTTGCGGCCCGCTTGTTTTTTGGCGCAGCGCCTGTTATACTGAATACGCAATATCTTTTTATAAAAATAACGGTGCGAAGGAATTGCCAGACTCATGAAACGAAACGCAAAAATGGATCGGGAACCGGCCGCAGCCGCACGGGAACCGGCCGCAGCCGCGGCGGAGGCCGGCGCGGCATTGCCGGATCTGCAGCGGCGCAGGCGCGCGCACGCCTGGCTCTGGGGCCTGCTCGCGCTGCTGGCCGTGCTGTTTTTCGGCTCGTTCCTGTTGGGGCGGTACGGCGTGCCGGTGTGGGATACGGTACGCATCCTCGGCTACCGCCTGCTCAAGCTGATGCAGGACGGACTGAATGCGCTGTTCCGGCAACCCGTATCCCTCCTGCCGGCGGCGGTTCCGTGGACGGAGCAGATGGAGACCGTGGTCATCAACATCCGTCTGCCGCGCATCCTGCTGGCGTGCCTGGTGGGCTGCTGCCTGTCAGGCGCCGGCGCGGCTTACCAGAGCGTGTTTCAGAACCCGATGGCGGCGCCGGACATCCTCGGCGCGAGCTCCGGCGCGGCTTTTGGCGCGGCACTGGCGATTCTGTGCGGCCTGTCCACGCGGCTCATCATGCTGGCGGCGTTCGTCTCCGGCCTGGTCACGGTGCTGGTGGTCTATCTGGTCGGCCAGCGTGCGCCGGGCAAGCGCGTGGTAAACCTGATTTTGGCCGGCATCATGGTCAGCTCCCTGTTTTCCGCCGGCACGTCGTTCATCAAGCTCGTGGCCGACCCGACCAATCAGCTCCCGGCCATCACGTACTGGCTGATGGGCAGCCTGTCCGGCGCGCGCATGGACGACGTTTCGTTTGCCATCCTGCCGATGGCGGTCGGACTCGTGCCGCTGTTGCTGCTGCGCTGGCGGCTGAACATCCTGACCCTTGGCGACGACGAAGCGCGCACGATGGGCGTGCACGCCAACCGGCTGCGCCTGATCGTGGTGCTGTGCTCGACGCTCATGACGGCGGCGAGCGTATCGGTCAGCGGCATGATCGGTTGGGTGGGGCTTGTCATTCCGCATCTGTCGCGCAAGCTCGTCGGCAGCGACCATCGCTATCTCGTGCCCGCGACGATGTTGCTGGGCGCCTCCTTCCTGCTGGTGGTGGACAATATCTCGCGCAACCTGCTCGCCACGGAGATCCCGATCGGCATCCTGACCGCCTTTATCGGCGCGCCGTTCTTCCTGTATCTGATCCTCAGGAAGGAGGGGACGGCATGAAGTTGCAGGTGGAAGGCCTTTCCTTTGCCTATGGCGCGCACGAGGTGCTGCGGGACGTGACGTTCTCGGCCCGGGACGGGCAGTTGCTCTCCGTACTCGGCCCCAACGGCGTCGGCAAGAGCACGCTGTTTCGCTGCGTGCTCGGCCTGCTGGAGGGGTATGGCGGCACGATCAGCATTGACGGCACGGATACGCGTCCCCTGAGCGCGCGGGAGATCGCGCATCGCATCGCCTATATCCCGCAGACGCACTATCCGGCGTTCAACTATTCCGTATTCGACATGGTGCTTATGGGCACCACGCACAGCATGGGCGCGTTTGCCGCGCCCGGCGCAAAGCAGCGGCGGGCGGCGGAGACGGCGCTGCGCCGCATGGAGATCCTGCACCTTGCCGAGCGCAGCTACATGCGCCTTTCCGGCGGGGAACAGCAGATGGTGCTCATCGCGCGCGCGCTGGCGCAGGAGTCGCCCATCCTGCTCATGGATGAGCCGACCGCCAGCCTGGATTACGGCAACCAGCACCGGGTGCTCCGCTGCGTGCGCCGCCTGGCGCATGAGGACGGGTATACGGTTGTGTTGTCCACGCACAACCCGCAGCATGCACTGTCCTATGCCGATGCGATCCTTGCGCTGCACGCCGGCACGGTGCTTGCCGCCGGCACGCCGCAGGAGGTGCTGACCGAAGGGATGCTCCGCACGCTCTACGGCGTGGAGGTGCGGCTCGTGGAAACGCCGCACGGCGCGGCCGTGCTGCCGCTGCCGGACGATGGCGGAGGCGCGATATGATGTTCCGCTGGGAACCGGACATGGTGCGCTTCATGCAGGACGCATCCGAATACGGCGATTACCATGCGCTGCTTGCGGCGCGCATTGCCGCGCACCTGCCGGCCGGGGCGCGCGTGTGCGACGCGGGCTGCGGCCTCGGCTACCTGTCGCAGGCGCTCTCGCCGCTGTGCGCGCAGGTGACGGCGCTGGATATCTCCGAAAACGCGCTGGCCGTCGCGCGGACGCTGGCGGGCCGGGCGCCGAACATGGCGGTCGTGCGGGCGGATATGGAGACCTTTGTGCCGGAGCGCCCGTTCGACGCGATCGTGTTCTGCTTTTTCGGGCGTACGGCGGAGATCCTGCGCTTTGCGCGCCGGGTCTGCCGCGGGCGGGTGGTCGTTGTCAAGAAGAACTGGGCGAACCACCGGTTCACGCTGGCGCAAAAGCCCCTGCAGCACAGCACGTTGCCGGAGATGGAGGCGTTTCTTGCCGGGCTTGGCGTACCGTTTGAGAGCGAGACGCTCGCGCTCGAATTCGGGCAGCCGCTGCGCTCGGAGGCGGATGCGGTGCGCTTTTTCCGGCTGTACAGCCGCGACGAACACCCGGAATTGATCACGTTTGCCGATATTGCGCCGCGGCTCGTCCGCCGGGACGACTCGGTGTTTCCGCTGTATCTGCCGGAGGAAAAGCGGCTTGGCATCCTGTCGTTCGATACGGGGGACATCCCCGCCGAGATACCCATACCACAAGGAGGAAAGGACACATGAAACGTTTGTTGACCGTTCTGCTTTCGCTCGTTATGGCGCTGTCGCTGCTGGCGGGCTGCACGGCCGCGCCTGCGACCGACCCGACCGAGGCGCCTGCCGTGACCGACGCGCCGGAAGCCACCGAGGCGCCGGAAGCTACCGAAGCCCCGGAGACGGAGGACCCGGATGCCACCGTTCTGTTCACTGACTCCACCGGCCGCACGGTCGAGGTGCCGGCCAACATCGAGCGCATCGCCGTTTCGGGCCCGATGGCGCAGATCGTACTGTTTGCCCTCGCGCCGGACAAGCTCGTCGGTATCGCCAACGAGTGGGACGCCACGGCTGCGGAATACTTTGATGAAAAGTATTACAACCTGCCCCTGCTCGGCCAGCTCTATGGCGGCAACGGCGAGCTGAACCTGGAAACGCTGCTGGCCAGCGGCGCGCAGGTCGTCATCGACGTGGGCGAGCCGAAGGATACCATCGTGGAGGATCTGGATGCGCTGCAGGAGCAGACCGGGTTGCCCTTTGTGCACGTCTCGGCGACGACCGAAACCATGGGCGACGCCTATCGCAAGCTGGGCGAGCTGCTGAACATGCCGGAAGAGGCCGAGGCGCTGGCCGCCTATTGCGACGGAGTGTATGCGCGCACGGTGGAGATCTCCGATGCCGTGCAGAAGGTGCGGCTGCTGTACTGCCTCGGCGACCAGGGTATCAACGTCATCGCGCAGGGCTCCTACCATTCCGAGGTCATCGATCTGCTCAGCGACAACCAGGCCGTAGTCGATTCGCCGTCTTCCCGTGGCACCGGCAACGAGGTCGACATGGAACAGATCCTCGCCTGGAATCCGGATGTGATCATCTTTGCGCCGGACAGCGTGTATGACGCCGTGGGCGACGACGCCATGTGGCAGGGCCTGACCGCAATCCAGGAGGGGCGCTACTATGAGGTGCCGTTCGGCCCGTACAACTGGATGGGCTTCCCGCCGTCGGTGCAGCGGTATCTGGGCATGATGTGGATGGCGCAGTTGCTGTATCCCGAAACGGCACAGTACGATCTGTACGCGGAGGTTGCAAATTACTTCCAACTGTTCTATCATTGCGATATCACCGAGGAGCAGTATCAGGCGCTTGTCGCCAATTCCATCGGCAAACAATCGTAACGAAAGGGGAATCGTTCCATGATCCGTCTGTTTGAGGCGCTCCTTGCGGAGCTGGAGTCCGGGCGAGCGGCGGTGCTTTGCAGCATTCTGGCCAGCTCCGGCTCCGCTCCGCGCGGCGCGGGCGCAAAGATGCTCGTGCGTGCGGACGGCACGACGCTCGGCACCGTTGGCGGCGGCGCCGTGGAGCTGCGCGCGGCGCAGTTGGCGCAGGAGGCGCTCAGGACCGGCCGGAGCGCCGTGGAGGGCTTCATCCTGCGGCCCAACGACGTGGCCGACATCGGCATGATCTGCGGCGGCAACGTTACGGTCTATCTGCAGTACTTCGACCCGGCGGATCTGGCGGCGCGCGCGCTCATTGGGGATGTGCTGCGCCTGCTCAGGGAGGGACGGGTCAACGCGTGGCTTGTGATGCGGCTCTCCGGCAGCACGCTTACGGACATGGGCCTTTACGATGAGGAAAACGGCCTGTCGCACACGTCCTGTATCGGAGAGGAGGCGCTGCGGCCGCTGCTGAGGAGCCGCGCCGTGTTGCAAAAGGGCGATCCCGCCTATTATGTGGAGCCGATCGTCCGTACCGGGCGCGTCTATGTGTTCGGCGGCGGGCACGTGGGCAAGGCGCTCGTGCCGGTGCTTGCGCATGTGGGCTTTCGCGTGACCGTGTTTGAAAACCGGCCCGCCTTTGCCGTGCCGGAAGCGTTCCCGCAGGCGGAGCGCGTCATTCTGGGCGATTACCGGGACATCGGGGCAAAGGTGCGCTTACAGCCGGAGGACTATGTGGTCATCATGACGCCCGGCCATCAGGCGGACTATGAGGTGCTCGAGCAGGCGCTGCGGTTCCCTACCGCATACGTGGGCTGCATCGGCAGCCGGCACAAGGTCGCCGCCACGCGCGCGCGCCTGCTGGAAGCGGGGCTTACCGATGCGGACGCCGACCGCATCCATTCCCCCATCGGCCTCGACATCGGGGCGGAAACGCCGGAGGAAATCGCCGTCAGCATTGCGGCCGAGATGATCGCCGTACGCGCGCGCCACACGGCGTAACTAACGCGCAGGCCCCCGTAACCGGGGGCCTTTTTTTGTTGTCCGGAGACGAACATCGCGCTGTATTCGGCCCCGCCACGGGGCCTTTTGCCCGTACCGGGCGGCGAAAAGAGGGGAAAGGAGCGGCCCCAGGGCGGGCCGGAAGGCTACGACATATCGGCGATGGAGGTGATGCGCCGGGCACAGGCGTACAGCGCCTGCAGCTCCTGCCGGAAGCCCGCCACGAGCGTGCCCTGATACTCCTCCGACACGGTGGTCGAATGGATCACGTTCCCGTCGCCCAGATAGACCATCACATGCCCGATGCGAGAGGCCGTTTCGCTGTAAAGAAAGACCAGGTCGCCACGCTCCAGACGGGGGATGTCCTCAAGCACGCGCAGGGCGTCGTTGATTTTTTCGGCCTCGATGACCTGGTCGCCGCGATAATAGCGGTCGATGTTGGCCAGGCCGGAGGCCGTCGTTTCCACCATTTGCGCGCCGTCGTCGCGCTTGAACCGCCGGATGTTCATCGTACGCATACCCCAGCAGACGATGCCGGAGCAGTCGTAACTGCCGTCGCCGGTACGGCGGATGTTGTGGTACGGCGTGCCGAGCCGGTCGTAGATGGCGGCGATGAGCATCTCGATCAGGTGCGCTTTTTCGTCCGTTACCGTGGGATGGATGCGCCGCGCGCAGTCGAAATAGGGCATCTGTGCCGATGCGCTCACGTCCTCCACAATGACCGCCACGCCGTCCTCCACGGTGAGCATCCGGTCGTCGCCGAGCGCAACGCCGCAGGCGGTCACATAGCCGGAATCCGGCCCGCGCAGCACGACCTCATAGGGCATGACGACCGCCGTCTCCGCCGGGTCGTATTCGGCGAAGAACAGCAGGTCGCCGCGTTGCACATCCGCATAGTCGGCAATATACGCCCATTCCGTCTCCTGCCCGTCGCACAGGACAAGGTTGCCGGCGCTGTTCCAAAGCCGGAACAGCAGGGAGTTGTATACCGGCGCCTGATACAGCCCCTGCGGATAGAGCGTGGCGTCGCCGAGCGGCTTCACGAAGTGGCGATAGTAACCGGGGGAGAAGTACAGCCCGGCCTGCGTCAGCACGTCCAGCAGCAGCGCCTCGGTGGAGGTGGCGCGTTCCCCCGCGAGCGCCTCCGCCGCATCGGCAAACGCCGCGGGCGAGAAGGGTTCCCCGCTGACCGAGATCGTGCCGTAGGCAAGATAGCGCGCAATCTCCTCGCGCGTGGTCATCCTCAGCTGCGCCGGGTCGACATAGCCGTATACGCCGTCCTGCGTGACGACATAGCTGAACCCGCGGTAGGCGCCGAGCACACGCACCGCATGGTAGTCCTCGCGCGCGAGCACCTTGCTGGCCGTGTCCGGCTTGCTGTAAACGGCGCAGCCGGGGCGCTGCATCAGCGCAAACCCCGTCGCGCCCTCCGCCGCCAACTCGGACGCGCGCGTCTGATCCGCGCGCACATATCCCTCCGTCCCGTCGAACGCCGTGCGCACATGGTAGAACAACGTGCCGTCCCCGGCGGTCGCCTCGTCGAGCACGATCAGCTCGCTGCGCGATGCGAGCGTGCGGCTGTTGCGCACGTCCACCGTCTCCGCTTCCGGATCCGGCGCCGTGTACAATCGGATGCGGTTGCTGCTCAAGCGGCACAGCAGGACCGACTCCTGCTCCAGCAGCAGCGCGTCCGCCTCTGCGGCGCCCATATAGCTGACCGGGATCGGGGTGGGCGTGGGGGTTGGCGTCGGCGCAGGGGTCTTCGCAGGCGGCTCCTGCGTTGCGGCGGGCGTCGCAACGGGCATATCGGTTGCCTTGATTCCGGCGGCTGCCGGCGTTTCCCCGCAGGCTATGGCAAACAGAAAACAGGCCAGCACGCCCAGCAAAAGCGCCGGCCGGCCGTGCCGTCGCACATGATAATTCACTCTTCTCCTCCGTTTCCCATCAGAAAAAGCTTTCTTTGACATCATAACTGCCGGCAGCACGAATTGTCAAGAAGCAACGGAAACAAGGCGTTTGGAACCGCAGAAACGCCCGCCGGCCGGCGTTCCCCCCAAAAGGGGGAGAACGCCGCGTCACGGCGTTCTCCCGATCCGGCCTGCCGCAACAGCGGGCTGGAAGCGCGTTGCGCCCGATGGCCGCGCGGCCGGCCGTACCGCCGGCGCGTTTCCCGTCAGCGGATGGCGACGACGCGGTAGTCCTGCGCCTCGACGGCGGCCCGCAACGCCTCGTCCGCGACGGGCGCGGCGAGCGTTACGACGGCAATGCCGTCCTCATGGCGCACGGCGGCTTCCGCCACTTCCGGCAGCGCCTCGAGCGCCTTCTGTACGCGCGCGGAACAATGCCCGCACATCATGCCCTCGATCTGCAAGGTTTTTGTCATGGTGATGTTCTCTCCTTTCGCTGTTTCGGTCTGACGGCCGCGACTGCGGCGCGGCGCTCTGTCGCGGCGCGGGTCGAACGGGCGCAACAGGTTGAGCCGCAGCGCGTTGGTCACGACGCAGAAGCTCGACAGGCTCATCGCCGCCGCTCCGAACATGGGGCTGAGCTGCCATCCCAGCAGCGGGATGAACAGCCCGGCGGCGAGCGGGATGCCGATGGTGTTGTACAGGAACGCCCAGAACAGGTTTTCATGGATGTTGCGGAGCGTGGCGCGGCTCAGACGGATGGCGGCTGGCACGTCGGTCAGGCGGCTCTTCATGAGCACCACGTCGGCGGCGTCCATGGCCACGTCGGTTCCCGCGCCGATGGCGATGCCGACGTCCGCGCGCGTGAGCGCGGGCGCGTCGTTGATGCCGTCGCCCACCATGGCGACCTTGCCATGCGCCTGCAACTGCCGCACGGCCTGTTCCTTGCCGCCGGGCAGCACGCCGGCGATGACTTCATCCACCCCTGCCTGACGGCCGACGGCCTGCGCGGTGCGCGCATTGTCGCCGGTGAGCATGACGACGCGCAGCCCCAAGCCATGCAGCTCGCGCACGGCCTGCGCGCTCTCGGGCTTGATCGCGTCCGCCACGGCGACGATGCCGAGCAGCTCGCCGTCGCAGCCGAAGAACAGCGGCGTTTTCCCCTCCCCGGCGAGGCGTGCGGCGGCGAGGCGCAGCGCGTCCGGCACCGGCGCATGGCGCGCGGCGAACGCCTCGTTGCCGCCAAAGAGCGTGCGGCCGTCCTGCACGGCGGTTAGCCCGCTGCCGGGCAGCGCCTGAAAGGCCGTCACCTCCGCAGCCGCGATGCCACGGGAGGCCGCCTCCTGCCGGATGGCGCGGGAAAGGGGGTGTTCGCTGCGCTGCTCCAGCGAAACCGCAAGCGCAAGCAGCGCCGTCCCGTCGGCGCCGGGGGCGGGCAACACGTCCGTGACGCGGGGCTCGCCGCTTGTGACGGTGCCGGTTTTGTCGAGCACCACGGTGCGCACGCGCCCTGCCTCTTCAAGGGATACGGCGGTTTTGAACAGGATGCCGTTTTTTGCGCCCACGCCGCTGCCCACCATGATCGCTACGGGCGTGGCCAGGCCCAGCGCGCACGGACAGCTGATGACGAGCACGGAGATCCCGCGCGCGAGCGCGTACCCGACATCCCGCCCGGCCAGGAGCCATCCCGCGATGGTCACGAGGGCAATGGCGATCACCGCCGGCACGAATACGCCCGATACGCGGTCTGCAACCTTGGCGATGGGCGCCTTGGTCGCCGCCGCGTCCCCCACCATGCGGATGATCTGCGACAGGGTCGTGTCCTCCCCCACGCGCGTGGCCTCGCAGCGCAAAAATCCGGACAGGTTGAGCGTTGCGGCGGAAACCGCCGCTCCGGGCGCCTTATCCGCCGGCAGGCTCTCACCGGTGAGCGCCGCTTCGTTCACCGCGCTCGTTCCGTCGAGCACCACGCCGTCTACGGGGATGTGCTCGCCCGGCCGCACGAGAAAGACGTCGCCCCGCCGGACCTGTTCGACCGGCACGGGGATCTCCGCGCCGTCGCGCACGATGGTCGCCGTCTGCGGCGCGAGGCGCATGAGGCTGCGGAGCGCGTCGGTCGTGCGGCCTTTGGCGCGCGCTTCGAGCAGTTTGCCCACTGTAATGAGGGCCAGGATCATGGCGGCCGACTCAAAGTACAACCCGTGCAGCAGCGCGCCTGCGTCCGCGCCCGGCGCGGTCATGGCGAACAGCAGGACGGCGCTGTATCCGAAGGCTGCGGCGCTGCCGAGCGCCACCAGCGTGTCCATGTTCGGCGCGCGATGGATCAGCCCGCGGAACCCGCTGAGGAAAAACCGCTGGTTGACAACCATCACCGCCGCCGCCAGCAGCAGTTGGGCAAGCGCCACCGCCACCGGATTGTCGGAGAAAAACGGCGGCAGCGGCCAGCCCCACATCCCGTGGCCCATGGAGAGGTACATCAGCAGCAACAAAAAACCGAGCGAGGCGATCAGCCTCCGGAAAAGCGCGGGCGTTTCCCGGTCGCGCAGCGCATCGGACCCGTCGGCCGTCGCCGCATCCGGGGCGGCCGTCCCCTCGCAGCGCGCGCCATATCCGGCGCGCTCGACGGCGGCGACGATCTGCTCGTTCGAGGCCGTGCCCTCCACGCCCATGGAGCCGGTCAACAGGTTCACCGAGCAGGCCGTGACGCCCGGCACGGCGGAGACCGCCTTCTCCACGCGGGCGCTGCAGGCGGCGCAGCTCATCCCGCTCACCGCGTATCGTCTCATGTACGCCTCCTCATTTGATGAGCCGGGACAGCGTCTCCATCAGCTCGTCGATCGTTTCGTCGTGCCCGTTGCGGATGTCCTCGGCCACGCAGGCGTGCAAATGGCTTTCCAGCAGGCTGCGGTTGAACGCGCTCACCGCCGCGTTGACCGCGGCGGACTGGATCAGGATGTCGTTGCAGTATGCGTCGCGCTCGATCATGCCGCGGATACCGCGGATCTGCCCTTCGATGCGGTTGAGCCGGTGGATCAGCTTCCTGCGCTGCTCCTCGGTGCGCAATGTGCGCCGCGCGCCGCAGCATCCGCCCGCCTGCGCCGGGGCGTCCGTGCGCGCCCGTTTCTCCTGCGCCGGGGCGTCCGTGCGCGCCCGTTCCTCCCGTGCCGATTGCTCCGTCCGTTTCATGGGGCTCTCCTCGTTTCCGGTTTTGCCGCGCGGGGGCGGCCTTATGGCGACAGTATATACCCATACGGGGTATATGTCAAGCAAAAAAAGAGGAGGACGGCGTCCTCCTCCGGCTGGGTTAAGATCCGATTATGGAGCGGGGGTGCCGGCGGGCACGCTCGCCTCCGCGGTGATGTATTCGGCAAAGGCGTAGGCCTTCACGCCGGTGCGCGCGACTTCGATATAGTAGAACTTGTCGCCGGCGCTGTTGGTGTACTGGAAGTAGATGTAAACCGGCTCGCCCTGCTCCACCTGGCCGATCTTGTTGCCGTCGTCGGACAGGTCCGGCGCGCTGCGCAGCGCGACAAGCGAGGCGCGCACTTCGCCGCCGACCGCGCCCGTCGGGATGGTCGTGGTGATCGGCTCCGGCGTGGCGGTGTCGATTTCCACAAACTGTTTGGCGATATAGCCGTAGAGCTTCAGCTTGACGACCTGCACGTAGTAATAGTCGCCGCTCTCGCCGTAGACCTTGAGGTTGGTGCCCTTGACGTACTTGTCGATGATCTTGCCGTCGGTGTTCGGCGCTGCGCGCATGGCGACGCCGCTGGCCGTCAGCTTGCCGTCCTTGGCGGCGGCCACCTCGCTGGGCGTGGGCGTGCGCACCGTGTCGGGCTGCTCGGTCGGCGCCTGCGTGGGCGCCTGGGTGGGCGCCTGCGTGGGTGCCTGAGTGGGCGCCTGCGTGGGAATCAGCGTGTTGGAAACGGCGGGGTCGTTGGTCGACGTGCCGGGCAACTCGCCCGTCGTACTGCCGGGCGCGGGCGTGCCGCCCGTGGAGGGATCGACAATGTCGTTCGTGGCGAGCGGCGGGGTGGGGGTGGCGTCGTCGCCGCCGCCGATGCCGCGCAGGATCAGATAGAGGCCCCCGAGAATGATCAGGACCAGTATGGCAGCAACCAAGTATCCCAATGGGGTCAGGCGAACACGTCTTCGCATAGCAACCTCCAACCTCCTGCGTTTTTACACCGTCCCGGGTAGAAGGGACACCCAAAAGCGCCTTCCACCCACGTTGATTTATCATACCATATATTTTTCGGGATTCATAGAGGAAAAGGGTGCCAAACGGCAAATTTCACATAACATTCAAATTGAAACGAACTGTGAACCGGCGGCAATGAGAGGGGAACCCCCCGCGGCCGCAGCGCCGGGGGCGCAGACTGCGCCCCTGACCCGCGGCAGCAGGCGAAAAACGGCTTAAAACAGCGCCCGGTCGGGATAGACGCCCTGCTCGGTGAGCGCGCGCATGGCCGCGGCTACGGCGGGCTTATCCTCACGATAGGTCACGCCGTACCAGCGGTCCGGCGAGGAGAGCACGTCCACGGTGCAGCGGCCTTCGCGCAGCAGCGCGCCGACCTCCATGGGGATGTACATCTCGGATTTGATGGGATTGGCCGGCACCTCCTCCGCCAGAAAGCGCGGGAAGCGCGCCGCCAGCTCTCCAAAGAGCGCCGGCGTGAAGCCCCACATGTTCATGGAAACGAGGTTGTCCGCCGGCACGGGCGTCCAGGTCTCGCCGTCCTCGGTGAAGGCGGGCGCGCCGTCGCGCAGGGCGACGCGCGTGCGCTCCACCACGTTGACAAGGCGGCCCTGCGCGTCCGTTTCGCAGATGCCGCGCGCCACGGTGCCGTGTTCGGTCAACGTGTTGGCCAGCCGGAAGCCGACCATGCTGAAGTCGTACCGGCCGTCGCTGTCGTGGCTGCGGCACAGGCGGTCGTACAGGAGGGAAAATGCGTGCTTGCCGTAATAGTCGTCCGCGTTGATGACGGCAAACGGCCCGTCGATCTTTTCCGCGCAACAGAGGATCGCGTGCGCGGTGCCCCAGGGCTTGCTGCGCCCTTCCGGGATGGAAAAACCGGCCGGCAGCTTGGCGTCCAGCTCCTGAAACACATAGTCCGTATCCATGTGCTCTGCCACGCGGTTGCCCACGACCTCGCGGAAGTCCGCCTCGATGCGGCGGCTGATGATGAATACGGCGCGCTCGAAGCCGGCGTGGAGCGCGTCATGGAGGGAATAGTCGATGATGATTTCACCGTGCGGCCCGACGGGGTCGATCTGCTTGAGTCCGCCATAGCGCGAGCCCATGCCCGCCGCCATGACGACCAGAACCGGTTTTTTCATGGTGGTATGCCTCCTCATAATGGATGATGGTATGGCCGGGGATATGCCCGGGCGGCGGAGCGCGGCGGATGGGCGCGCCCGCCGCCGAGGGATCAGTCGTCGTATCCGTTCGGATTTTGCGATTGCCAGCGCCAGGAATCCGCGCACATGCGGTCCAGCCCGTAGCGCGCGGACCAGCCGAGCAGCTCCTTTGCGTGCGTCGGGTCGGCGTAGCAGGCGGCGACGTCGCCGCTGCGGCGGCCCTCGATGCGGAAGGGCAGCGCCTTGCCGCACGCCTTTTCATAGGCATGCAGCACGTCCAGAACGGAATAGCCGGTTCCGGTGCCGAGGTTGACGGCGCGCACGCCGGGGCCGTTTTTTGCCAGCTCGTCGAGCGCCGCCACATGTCCGGCCGCCAGGTCGCACACATGGATATAGTCGCGCACGCCCGTCCCGTCGTGGGTGGGGTAGTCATCGCCATAGACGCGCAGATAGGGCAGCCGGCCGGCGGCGACCTGCGCGATGTACGGCACCAGGTTGTTCGGGATGCCGTTGGGGTCCTCGCCGATGCGGCCGCTCTCGTGCGCGCCGATGGGGTTGAAGTAGCGCAGCAGCGTGACGGCAAACCCCTTGTCCGCCTGCGCCACGTCGCGCAGGATCTGTTCGATCATGTACTTGGTCCAACCATAGGGATTCGTCGCCGTGAGCGGGAAGTCCTCCCGGATGGGGACGCTCTTGGGATCGCCGTACACGGTCGCGCTGGAGCTGAACACGAACCGGTTTACGCCGTGGCGGCGCATGGAGGCCAGCAGGTTGAGCGTAGAGCGCAGGTTGTTGTCGTAATAGCGCAGCGGCTGCTCGACCGATTCGCCCACCGCCTTGAGCCCGGCAAAGTGGATGACGGCGTCGATGCCGTGCGCGGCGAACAGGCGCTCGGTCGCCTCGGCGTCGCACAGGTCGCACCGTTCAAACAGGAACGGCCGGCACGCCAGCTCCCGCACGCGGTCGACCGCCTGCGGCTTGCTGTTGACAAAGCTGTCCGCGATCAGGACGTCGTAGCCGGCTTCAAGCAGGGCGAGCACGGTGTGGGAACCGATATACCCGGCGCCGCCGGTCACCAGAATGAGCATGGGCGCACCTCCAGACATCTTCTTGCCTTGATTATAGCCTGTCCCGGAAAAAATTACAAGCTGCTTTGCAACCCGTGCAAAAAAATCGCTATTTTTTTATTGAAATGGGAAAAGGACTGTGATATTATATACAAAAGCAAACAGTACCCAGAGAAAATTCAGGCGTTGCAGCAGGGCATTGCAACGGGACACCGGCGTTTTCCGCACGACGGGGCGGTATGGCCATAGGGCGCGCGGACGATAGGAACGACCCAACACCCGCAGGTTTCGGGAGAACGAATATCAGGAGGTTTGGTATGGCAAAGCAAAAGACCGTCGTGCCGTTTCGTGGCACGCCGGAGCAGGAGGCAAAGCTCAAGCAGATCATTGCCGAGCACCGGGACGTGCGCGGCGCGCTGATGCCGGTGCTGCAAAAAGCGCAGGAGCTGTACGGCTATCTGCCCGTCGAGGTGCAGATCATGATTGCCGAGGGACTCGGGCTCTCGCTCGAGGAGGTATATGCGGTGGTCACGTTCTACTCGCAGTTCGCGCTCAATCCGAACGGCAAGCACCGGGTCGCCGTGTGCCTCGGCACCGCCTGCTACGTCAAGGGCTCGCAGATGATCCTGGACGAGCTGGAGAAGGAGCTGGGCATCAAGGCCGGCGGCACCACGCCGGACGGGCAGTTTACGCTGGAAGCCACGCGCTGCCTCGGCTGCTGCGGGCTTGCGCCGGTGATGACCGTGGGCGAAGAGGTCTACGGGCGGCTGACGCCGGCGGACGTGAAAGGAATTCTGGCCAAATATCGCGCATAACCGGTCGTAAAGGGGAGAAGAGCATGAAAATCCGGCAAATCGCGGCGTTGCTTGGCGCCGAGGTGCTCACGGGCGAGGCGCATCTCGACGAGGAAGTGCTCTCCGCCTGCGGCAGCGACATGATGAGCGACGTCCTTGCCTATGTCAAGGACCAGGCCGTGCTGCTCACGGGGCTGGTGAACCAGCAGGTCGTGCGCACGGCGATGATGATGGACATGCGCTGCGTGGTGTTTGTGCGCAGCAAGCGCCCCACGCCGGAGATGGTCGAGCTTGCCGGCGAAAACGGGCTCGTGGTCATGAGCTCCCGGTTGCGCATGTATGAGGCGTGTGGGCGGCTGTATCACGGCGGGCTCGGCCGCCAGGAGGACTGACGGCATGGGCGCGCTGCAGCTCCATTTTGACGTGGATGGCGGGAATTTTACCTCGGCGGGCGAGGCGTCGGTGGAGGTTAAGCGCAAGCTGCGCATGCTCGGCTTTCCGCCGGAGGTCATCCGCTGCGTTTCGATCGCCATGTACGAGGGAGAGATCAACATGGTCATTCACGCCCGCGGCGGCGAGGCGGATGTGACGGTATACCGCGACCGCATTGAGATCGTGCTCACCGACCACGGTCCCGGCATTGCAAACATCGAGCAGGCCATGCAGGAGGGCTTTTCCACCGCGCCCGACAACATCCGCACGCTGGGGTTTGGCGCCGGCATGGGCCTGCCCAACATGAAGCGGTACACCGACGAAATGGAGATCATCTCCAAGGTTGGCGAGGGGACGACGGTCCGCATGACCGTGTTTGTGAAGTGAACGAGGAAGATCCGATGGAACACAGGCGCGCGACAACCGAATACAAACATTCGGTATCGCTGGACAGCGAGAAGTGCAAGGGCTGCACCAACTGCCTGAAGCGCTGCCCGACGCAGGCGATCCGTATCCGCGACGGGCACGCCGTCATCAACCCGCACGTGTGCATCGACTGCGGCGAATGCATTCGCGTCTGCCCGTATAAGGCCAAGAAAGCCGTGTTCGACCGGCTGGAGGACATTCCGGCGGAGAAGAAGTGGCGCATCGCGCTGCCGGCGCCGTCGCTCTACGGCCAGTTCGACCACCTCGACGACGTGGACTACGTGTTGCAGGGGCTGCTCGACATCGGCTTTGACGACGTGTTCGAGGTTGCGCAGGCAGCGGAGCTTGTGACCGAGTACACCCGCAACTACATGCGGCGCATGGATGTGCCGCGACCGGTGATCAATTCGGCCTGCCCGGTGATCGTGCGGCTCATCAGCCTGCGCTTCCCCTATCTGTGCGACCACGTGATCCCCATGCTGCCGCCCATCGAGATCGCCAGCCGCATGGCCAAGGCGGCGGCGCGGCGGCAGCATCCCGAGCTCAGCGACGACGAGATCTGCACCGTATTCATCTCCCCCTGCCCGGCCAAGGCGAGCTTTGTCAAAAACGGGTTCCAGACCGGGGAGGACGGCGTGGACTACGTCGTATCCATGAGCGATATCTATTTCAAACTGCTGCCGGCCATGCGGCGCGTGACGGCGCCGAAAGCCGAGAGCCATTCCGGCATGATCGGCATCAGCTGGGCGAGCACCGGGGGCGAGGCCTCCGCCCTGCTCAACGACCGGTATCTGGCGGCGGACGGCATTGAGAACGCCATCCGCGTACTCGACCAGATCGAGACGGGCAGCTTTCCGATGCTGGAGTTTGTGGAACTCAACGCCTGCAACGGCGGCTGCGTCGGCGGCGCGGCGACGGTTGAGAACCCGTACATCGCGCGCGTGCGGCTCCAGTCGCTCCGGCGCTATCTGCCGGTGTCCGAAAACCGCATTCCGCACGGGGCGGACGCCACGTACGTGCCGGACGATTATCTGACCAATACCTCGCTCAAGTACCGTCCCGTGTCGCAGCTCGACGAGGACATGGGCCGTGCGCTCGAGAAGATGTCGGCCATCGAACAGATCTGCGAGATGCTGCCGGCGCTCGACTGCGGCTTTTGCGGCGCTCCGACGTGCCGTGCGTTTGCGGAGGACGTGGTGCGGGGCGAGTGCGAGGTGGACGAGTGCATCGTGCGCATGCGCGAGCGCGTGCAGGCGTATCTGCGCGCCGGGCACGGGAAGGAGGGCGGCCAATGACGGTTTTAGAGCTGGTCGAGGCGTTGGGCCTGCAGGTGTTCGCCATGCCGGACCCGGCGCGCGAGGTGTGCGGCGCCTATGCCGGAGATCTGCTGAGCTGGGTCATGCGGCGCGCGCAGGCGGACGGCGCCTGGCTTACGATCATGTCAAACCGCAACATCGTGGCCGTGGCCACGCTCACGGACGTGGCGGCGGTCATCCTGACCGAGGGCGTCCCGCCGGACGACACCGTGGCCGAGCTGGCCGGGGCGCGCGGCGTGAACCTGCTCGGGAGCGGGCGCGATACGCTGGAGACCGGCGCCGCGCTGCTCAAGCTCCTCGGCGCATGAGCGAGT
Source organism: uncultured Eubacteriales bacterium (assembly GCA_900540495.1). Taxonomy (GTDB): domain Bacteria; phylum Bacillota; class Clostridia; order Christensenellales; family CAG-138; genus Aphodomorpha. Next base: position 23,530 of record UQGA01000015.1, read on the forward strand.
TCCGGGCGGAGCTGCATATCCACTCCTGCCTGTCGCCCTGTGCGGACGACGACATGACCCCCGCCAACATCGCCGGCATGGCGCTGCTCGCGGGCGCGGATGTGGCGGCGCTGACCGACCACAACAGCACCGACAACTGCCCGGCGTTTTTTGCCGCCTGCGAGATGTACGGCGTGGTGCCGGTGGGCGGCATGGAGCTGACGACGGCGGAGGAGATCCACCTTGTGTGCCTGTTCGCCACGCTGGAAGCGGCGATGGCGTTCGGGGCGGCGGTGCGGGGGCATCGGATGCGGGTGCCCAACCGGCCGGCGTTCTTTGGAAACCAGATTTTGATGGATGCGGAGGATCGCGTCTGCGGGGAGGAGCCGTTCCTGCTGCCGCCGGCGACCGATCTTTCGCTGGAGGAGGCGGCTGCGCTCGTGCATGCGCACGGCGGCGCGGCATATCCGGCGCATGTGGAACGCCCGTCCGGCGGCGTGCTCGCCATCCTCGGCGGCATGCCGGCGTCGCCCCGGTTCCGGGCGGCGGAGGTGCGCGACGCGGCGCTGCTCGAATCCCTTGGCAACCGGCCGGACATGGCGGGCCTGCGCCTGCTTACCGCGTCGGACGCGCACCAGCTGCATGCCGTTGGCGATGCGATGACGGTGCTCGACCTGCCCGGCGTGGACGGCAACGACGATTCCCGCACGCATGCGCGCGCAAGGCGTATCCGCGCCGCGCTCGTCGAACTGCTGCGGCAGCCGTAGGGGAGAGGAGGAAGCCGCGTTGAAGGAGCTGTCGCTCAACATCCTCGACATCGCGCAGAATTCCATCCGCGCGGGTGCGGCGCACGTGGAGATCGCGCTCGCCGACCGGGCGGACGGGATGCGGGCGCTGACCGTGACGGACGACGGCTGCGGCATGGACGAGGCGCTGCTGCGCCGCGTGACCGACCCGTTCGCCACCACGCGCACGACGCGGCCGGTCGGGCTCGGACTGCCGTTGCTGCTGCTCGCGGCCGAGCAGACGGGCGGTACGCTCACGATCGAGTCCCGCACGGCGCAGGACGCGCGGGCGGGGACCACGTTTGCGGCCGGCAGCGCGCACGGTACGCGCGTAACGGCCACGTTCGACCCGCAACACATCGACTGTGTGCCGCTGGGGGACCTGGCGGCCACCGTCGTCACGCTGCTGCAGGGCAGCCCGGAGATCGAGTTTTGCTTTTCCCTCTCGCTCTCCGGCATGGCGGAGCCGTTCGTGCTCGACACGGCGCAGATGCGGCAGGCCCTTGGCGGCGACGTGCCGCTGAACGCGCCGGAGGTGTTGCTCTGGGCGGGCGAGTGCGTGCGCGAGGCGCAGGCTGCCGTCGGGGCGGGACAGGAACCGGAAAACTGTGACCGGCATGGCGCCGGCTTGGATAGAGGGGTTTCCCATGATGATTATTAGAAAGGAAAGAACAAACGCATGAAATCGTTGGCTGAACTGCAGGCAATCCGGGAAAAGATGAAGGACAGGGTCGCCCTGCGCGAGGGTGTCCAGCCCATCCGCGTTGTTGTCGGCATGGCGACCTGTGGCATCGCGGCGGGCGCGCGGCCGGTGCTCAACACGCTCGTGGAGGAGATCAGCCGGCAGGGCCTTGGCGATACCGCCACGGTCACGCAGACCGGTTGCATCGGCATCTGCCGGCTCGAACCCATCGTCGAGGTGTACGAGACCGGCAAGGAGGGCAAGGTCACCTATGTAAAGATGACGCCGGAAAAGGCAAAGCGCGTGGTGGAAGAGCATATCAAGGGCGGCACCCCCGTCTACGAATACACCATCGGCGAAGCGCAGAAGCAATAGTTGGGGGAGGTAAACCATGATTCGTTCACATGTACTGATCTGCGGCGGTACGGGATGCACCTCGTCGGGCAGCCCCGCCATCCGCGCACATCTGGAGAAGGAGCTGGAGGCGCACGGCCTCGCCGACGAGATCAAGGTCGTGCAGACCGGCTGTTTCGGCCTGTGCGCGCTCGGTCCGATCATGATCGTCTATCCCGAGGGCACGTTCTACAGCCGCGTGACCGAGGCGGATGTGACGGAGATCGTCGAGGAACACCTGCTCAAGGGTCGCGTCGTCGACCGTCTGGTATACAACGAGCCGGCGGCCGGCAACCAGAAGCATGAGGTCGCCTCTCTGTCAGACACCGGGTTTTACAAGACGCAGCTGCGCGTGGCGCTGCGCAACTGCGGCGTCATCAACCCGGAGGACATTGAGGAGTATATCGGCGTGGACGGGTATCAGGCGCTGGGCCGCGTGCTCACGGAAATGACCCCGGCGGACGTCATCGACCTCATGAAGCGCTCCGGCCTTCGCGGCCGCGGCGGCGCAGGCTTCCCGACCGGGCTCAAGTGGGAGTTTGCGGCCAAGAACGTCTGCGATGAAAAGTATGTGATCTGCAACGCCGACGAGGGCGACCCGGGCGCGTTCATGGACCGCTCGGTGCTCGAGGGCGACCCGCACGCGGTGCTGGAGGCCATGGCCATCGCGGGGTACGCCATCGGCGCGCATCACGGCTATATCTACGTGCGCGCGGAGTATCCCATCGCGGTCAAGCGCCTCGAAATCGCCATCGGGCAGGCGCGTGAATACGGGCTGCTGGGGAAGAATATTTTCGACAGCGGGTTCGACTTTGACATCGACATCCGCCTCGGCGCCGGCGCGTTCGTCTGCGGCGAGGAGACGGCGCTCATCACCTCCATCGAGGGCAACCGCGGCGAGCCGAAGAACAAGCCGCCATTCCCGGCCAACAAGGGCCTGTTCGGCCAGCCCACGGTCATCAACAACGTGGAGACGCTTGCCAACATCCCGCAGATCATCGTCAAGGGGCCGGAGTGGTTCGCCTCCATGGGCACCGAGACGAGCAAGGGCACCAAGGTGTTCGCGCTCGGCGGCAAGATCGTGAACACGGGCCTGGTCGAGATCCCGATGGGCACGACGCTGCGCGAGATCATCTATGACATCGGCGGCGGCATCCCGGGCGGCAAGGCGTTCAAGGCCGCGCAGACGGGCGGCCCGTCCGGCGGCTGCATCCCGGCGGCGCATCTCGACACGCCCATCGACTACGAGAACCTGAAGGCCATCGGCTCCATGATGGGTTCGGGCGGTCTCATCGTCATGGACGAGGAGAACTGCATGGTGGATGTGGCGCGCTTCTTCCTCGAGTTCACCGTGGACGAGAGCTGCGGCAAGTGCGTCCCGTGCCGGATCGGCACGCGCCGCCTGCTCGAGATGCTCAACAAGATCACCGAGGGCCGCGGCACGCTCGAGGACCTCGACAAGATGGAGGAGCTTTGCTACTACATCCAGAAAAACGCGCTGTGCGCGCTTGGCCAGACCGCGCCGAACCCGGTGCTCTCGACGCTCAAGTACTTCCGCAAGGAGTACGAGGCGCACGTGGTTGAAAAGCGCTGCCCGGCGGGCGTGTGCAAGAAGCTCGTCAGCTATGAGGTTGATCCGGCGAAGTGCCGCGGCTGTACGGCGTGCGCGCGGCAGTGCCCGGTCGGCGCGATCTCGGGCAAGGTGCGCGAGCCGCACACGATCGACAAGAGCAAGTGCATCAAGTGCGGCGCCTGCCTCGAAACGTGTAAGTTCGGCGCCATCTCGAAAAAGTAACGGAGGGCTGCATCAATGGATACTGTAAAAGTCAAGATCAACGGCATCGAGGTCGAGGTGCCACGGGATGCGACCATCCTGGAGGCGGCGCACAAGGCGGGCGTGCGGATCCCGACGCTGTGCTATCTGAAGAAGATCAACGCCATCGCCGCCTGCCGCATCTGCCTTGTGGAGGCGTCGGGCGTGCGAGGCCTTGCCGCCGCCTGCGTGCAGCAGGTTGCCGACGGCATGGAGGTCCAGACCAACACGCCGGCGCTGCGCAAGGCGCGCAAGACCACGCTCGAGCTGATTCTCTCGAACCACCGCATGGACTGCCTGTCCTGCCCGCGCAGCGACGACTGCGAGCTGCGCCGTCTCGCGCACGAGTACGGCGTGGACCAGTACAAGTACGGCCGCGGCGAGACCGCCGCGCAGGTCGAAGCGCCCACCGCAAGGCCCGGCGCGCGCAAGCTGCGCTGCCGCATCTGCGGGGCCGAGTTCGACGAGGGCATGGTCGCCTGCCCGACGTGCGGCGCGGGGCTCGAGTACTTTGAGCCCGTCATGCACGCGGCGGTCGATCTGTCGCCGCGCATCCTGCGCGACAACAGCAAGTGCATCCTGTGCCGCCGCTGCGTGGCCGTGTGCAAGTACAACCAGGGCGTGTCCGTCATCGGCGCGAACGAGCGCGGGTTTGACACGCGCATCTCCTGTGCGTTCGATATGCCGCTGGTCGATACCGCCTGCGTCAACTGCGGCCAGTGCGTCGCGGTCTGCCCCACCGGCGCGCTGACCGAGCGGGACGATACCGACAAGGTGTGGAAGGCGCTTGCCGACCCGTCCAAGATCGTCGTCGTCGGCCCGGCGCCGAGCGTGCGCGCGCAGATCGGCGAGTGCTTCGGCTACCCCATCGGCACGAACGTGGAGGGCAAGCTCGCCGCGGCGCTGCGCCGGCTGGGCTTTGACCACGTGTTCGACGTGGACACCGCCGCGGACGTGACCATCATGGAGGAGGGGACGGAGCTGCTCGAGCGGCTCAAGAACGGCGGCCCGTTGCCGCTGCTGACCTCCTGCTCCCCCGGCTGGATCAAGTTCTGCGAGCATTACTATCCCGACATGATCCCGAACCTTTCGAGCTGCAAGAGCCCGCAGCAGATGTTCGGCGCGCTCATCAAGACGTACTGGGCGGAGAAGAACGGCATCGACCCGAAGAACATCGTCGTCGTGTCGGCCATGCCGTGCACCGCCAAGAAGTTCGAGATTACGCGCGAGCACCAGGCGGCGGCGGGCGTGCCGGATGTGGATGTGTCGCTGACCACGCGCGAGCTGGCGGGCATGATCAAGCGCGCCGGCATCCGCTTCAACGACCTGCCGGACGAGACGTTCGACCCGGCGTTCGGCATCGCGTCCGGCGCGGGCCACATCTTCGGCGCAACCGGCGGCGTGATGGAGGCGGCGCTGCGCACCGTCGCGGAGGTCGTCACCGGCAAGCCGCTCGACAAGCTCGACTTTCAGGCCGTGCGCGGCACCGAGGACATCAAGGAGGCCGAATACGACCTTGCGGGCACCAAGGTGCGCGTGGCCGTTACGTCCGGCCTTGCCAATGCGCGGCGGCTGCTCGACATGGTCAAGCGCGGCGAGAAGGAGTATCACTTCATCGAGGTCATGGCCTGCCCGGGCGGCTGCGTCAACGGCGGCGGCCAGCCGCATCAGAGCGGCGAGGTGATGAATTTCACCGATCTTCGAGCCGAGCGCGCCAAGGCGCTCTACAGCGAGGATGCGGGCATGGCGCTGCGCAAGAGCCATGAAAACCCGGTCGTCAAGGAGCTGTACGACACGTATCTGGGCAAGCCCGGCAGCCACAAGGCGCACGAGATCCTGCACACCAGCTACGTCAGGCGCAGCGTGTACTGATCCCGCATGCTGCGATTCAGCGGCTGAAAAACCGGTCCGGGCGGCGTCACGCCGCCCGGGCCTTTTTTGCCGTCGGCCGTCCGGCCGGGCGCGCGCTTGCCGCATTTTTCCTGCGGGCGCCGGCCATACCGGCGGACATGGCGGATGCGGAACCTCGCGTCCGCTTCCCTGCGGGCGGTTCTCCCCGCGCGTCCGCGCAGGCGGGCGGCAGGCGCGCCTCCCTCCGCATGTGTTTGCCGCACGGGGCCGTGCGCGATGATCACGACCGTTTTCCCCTGCCCGTTGCGCATAGGGAGCAGGCCCGGGGGCTGTCCCGGTTTTGCGCGTCCACGGGCCTCGACCGGTTCGTCCGCCAGGACGCGCTGCCCGGCTTGCTTCTGTTCCGTTCGATGGCGACGCGCTGTTGCGCCCCGCCGCTCAGGCGGAAGATCTTCTGCTCCTCATAACCGGCAAGGCAGGCCGCCGCTCCGCGCGCACGGGCGGGGTGACGGCCGCCCGCGCTTCGCGGCGGCCCGGGGCGGCAGAAGCGCGCCCGGGCGGGACACAGGGGGCGGTCGCGCGCCGCTTCCCTCCGGCGCCGTTCGGCGCGCCTGCCCGCCGTCCGCTTGACAAGTCGCCAAAGCAATCGATATAATAAAATGCGTTGCGGCCGGAATCGGCCGCTGTGCGTTTCCGGCGGTGGCCCGCGCCGGGCGCGCGGCAGGAGGCGGGCGAACGCCGGGCAGAGCGCGGCCGCGGGCCGGGATACGGCGGCTGGATCACAGGCGCCCGCTTTGCCGGCTTTTGCGACGCCGGCGTGCGCGCGGGAAACAGGGGGGCGGGATGGCCGCGCCGGTGAACCCCCGCTTGCAGCGCGTTCGGCATTGGCCCCGTGCGCGCGGCGATGCACGACAAGATCGATCACCGATCATCCGTTGAGAGGAGGAGGCGCCATGTTGCAGACCCTTGTGCAGGCGCTTGGCGGCAACCGCTATCCGGGACGCGGGCTGCTGCTCGGGTGCGGAGCGGACGGCCGCAGCGCGCTTGCGGCGTATTTTCTGACGGGGCGCAGCGTCAACAGCCGCAACCGCGTGCTCGTAAGCGAGGCGGACGGCGTGCGCACGCGCGCGTTTGATCCGGCGCTCGTGGCCGACCCGTCGCTGATTCTGTATGCGCCTGTGCGCCGCCTGCCCGGGGCGCTCGTCGTGAGCAACGGCGACCATACGGAGACCATCGCCGCCCGGCTTCTGGCGGGCGGCACGGCGGAGGCGGCGCTTGATACGCGTACGTTTGAGCCGGACGCCCCGCACCATACGCCCCGCATTGCGGGCGTGGCGCGCGCTTTCGGTGCGCCGTGGCTGCTGGCAATCCTGCGGCGGGATGCGGCGGGCGCGTGCGAGCGGGCATATTTCCCCATGGAGCGCCCGGCCCCCGGCGTCGGGTATCTGATCCACACCTATGCGGGCGACGGCGACCCGTTGCCCCCGTTTACCGGCGCGCCGCGGGCGGTGTGCCTGCCGCAAAGCGGCGCGCGCGCCCTGGCGGAGGCGCTCTGGGCGGCGTTGGATGCGGACAACCGCGTGGCGCTGTATGCGTGCGCCCTGGACGCGGCATGCGGCGTCCGGGAGGAATGGATTATCAACCGGCTCGGAGACGGGCGATCGGACACGGGAGGCGTATGAACATGGAACGGGTGAGGGAACTGCCGCTCAAATACGGCTGCAATCCGCATCAGGGGGAAGCGCGCGTATCGGCGCCGGGCGGGCTGCCCTTTGCGGTGCGCAACGGGCGGCCGGGATATATCAATCTGCTCGACGCGCTCAACGCGTGGCAGCTTGTGCGGGAGCTGCGCGCCGCATGCGGCCTGCCGGCGGCCGCGTCGTTCAAGCACGTCAGCCCGGCGGGCGCAGCGGTCGGCCTGCCGCTTGACGATATCGACCGGCGGGCGCTGCGCGCGGAGGCCGTTTTGGACCCGTCGCCCGTTGCCTGCGCCTATATTCGCGCGCGCGGTGCGGACCGGCTGAGCAGTTTCGGGGATTTTGTCGCGCTTTCCGACGTTTGCGACGCGAGCACGGCGGCGTTTTTGCGGCGCGAGGTGTCCGACGGGATCATCGCGCCGGGCTATACGGACGAGGCGCTTGCCATCCTGCGCGGGAAGCGGGGCGGGAACTACGTTGTGCTGGAGATCGATCCGGCGTTTGAGCCGCCCGCCGTGGAGCGGCGGGAGGTGTTCGGGGTAACGTTCGAGCAGGCGCGCAGCACGGCGCGCATCGACGAGGGCTGCCTGCGCAATGTGGTGACCGCCCGAAAGGCGCTGCCGCCGGAGGCCGTGCGCGACCTCATCGTGGCGCTTGTCACGCTGCGGTACACGCAGTCCAATTCTGTCTGTCTGGCGTTCGGCGGGCAGGCCGTCGGCGTGGGCGCGGGGCAGCAGTCCCGGCTGCACTGCACGCGGCTTGCCGCGGACAAGGCAGATCTGTGGCGGCTGCGGCGCCATCCCAAAGCGCTGGCGTTGCCGTTTTTGCCAGAGGTGGGCCGCCCGGCGCGCGACAATGCCACCGAGCAGTATTTGGGGCCGGATGCAGGCGAGCTGCTGGCGGACGGCGTTTGGCAGACGTTGTTTGCCGAGAGGCCGGAACCGCTTGCGGCCGACGAGCGCGCCGTATGGCTTGCGGCGACGGACGGCGTATCGCTCGCCAGCGACGCGTTCTTCCCCTTCGGGGACAGTATCGAACGCGCCGCCCGCAGCGGCGTGCGCTATGTGGCGGAACCCGGCGGTTCGGTGCGCGATGCGGAGGTGATCGCCGCGTGCGACCGGTACGGCATGGCCATGGCGTTCACGGGCATGCGTCTGTTCCACCACTGATCCCCGTCCCGCGTCTTCCGTTTCGCGCTTAAGTGCTTACCACACCCGCCGCCCGGTTGTCCCGCCGCCATCCACATCCACCGCCCGGCTGCCCCACCACCCGACGTGCCCTGCCGCCCGGCGGACAACCCTGCGGCGGAGGATGCAAGTCGCCATGAACCCGATTCAATTCCGGCGACCGTTCCACGCGCCCGCCGGGCCGCATAAGAGACAGGGCGTTCTGCGACAGTCCATGCCCTCCGGGCCACGTTTAAGTGCTTACCACATCCCCCACCCGTCGTGCCCGCCGGGCCGCGCGGGCCGCGCCTGCATATGCCCGCCTGCTGCCACGCCTCTACACCCGTCGCGCCCCGCCGCACACCATACCCATCACTCGGTGCACCCGTTATCTGCCCGGCGCGCGCCAAGCCGCGCAGAGAGCAGGCGTTCCGCAATAGCCTGCGCCGCCATCTCGCGCCCGCCGGGCTGCGCAAGGGACAGGGGCGCGCTGCGATAACCCGCCCCTGCCGTCCCGCGTTTAAGTGCTCACCACATCCCCCACCCGTCGCGCCCGCCAAACCGCGTAAGCCGCAGCGGCTGGTTGCACCCGGCCGATTTTCAGGATGCCTGCGCCACGCGTTTTCTTTTCATAGGAGGAAGAGCAAGGCCGCCCGGCCGGAGGCATGGCTTTGGGCAAGGCGCATGCCGGCCGCGACCATGCCGGCATCCCTTGTATCGCAGACAGGACGGCGCCCGATGAATCGGACGCCGCCCCTTGTGTTCGAAACGGCGCGGCGCCGCCGGAAGGGGGAAAGACGGCGGCGTTGCGGCGCAGGGGTGAACGGATGCGGTTCGGATGCAAGCCCGCCCGTTACCCGGCTGCACGGCGGTTTTGCAGAGCCTCCACAATTTTGAAACGTTTGTTCCGCACGTGGGGCGCGGTGGGGAGGCAGGGCGCGATGAGCTTACTTTTTTTCCTCCTTGGCGGACTGCTGGTACAGAAGCTCCAACAGGAGCACGAGGTTCCTGGCGATATGGTACGGGTCCTTGACGGGAAGGGCTACGGTTTTTTCCTGCGGCGAGCCGTCGCGTCGACGGATCTGAATCCATTCCCGCACTTCCGGGTCCGGATTCGGGAAGGTGCGGAAGGTATAGGCAAAGATGCGGTCATGCCAATCGAGGAACACGGGGTCGCCGCTACGGGCATAACAGAGGAGCGTCGTGTACAGCGCCTCGGAATGGACCCACCAGAGCTTGTCGTCCCAACCGGAAAGCTGCTGCGTCATCGGTTCATCCTCCACGCCGTCGGTCGAGCCGACGGGCTCGCCGCCATGCACACCGGCAAAGTGCAGCAAACCGCCGTACGCCGTATCCCATCCGTTTTCCAGAGTGCGAAGCACGATGGAAAAGATTTTGGGTTCCCAGCCTTCGCATTGGCAGATATCCGCTGCGTCCAGCAGGAACCAGGCGTCCTCTATCGTATGGCCGGGGTTCATATGCTGCCCGAGAACCTGCGGGAAAAACGTATTGTCCTGCAGGAGGACTTCGTGGAGTACGGACGCATCGTCCACGAAATGCTCAAGGATGTCGGTCGAAAAATCTTTCAGGTGACTGCGCAGCGTGTCGCAATAGCCGGGGTCCAGCGCGCCGGCAGCGCGGAACAGCTCTCTTGTGACGTTGGAGAGGATCATGGGAATGCCGTGCGCACGAAACCGGTCGGACAGCGGATAGGGAAGGGTATGGAAATCCCTGCGCCGCACACGGTCCAAGATGGAGCCGTACAGTTTTTTTGCAAAGGCATAGGGCTCTTGGGCAGTCCCCGCACAGGCATACATGGCCAGCCCGGCGACCACGAAGCAGTCGGCATAGATGCTCATGTCCAGCGGCGCGCCGGGGGAGACGGATTTCGGCGAGCCGTCCCGTTCCATCAGGAAGGAAACGCGCCAGTCGTTCGGGCCAAGCAGGCAGTGCTTCATCAGGAACGCCGCGCCCTGGGCGGCGAGCGAGAGAAATCGCTGGCGCTCGTTCCGCGTGAACAGCGGCGCGGCCGTTGCGGCAAGGCGGGCGAAGAGCCAGACGAAACGGCCCTGGCTCCAGGCATACTTGTCGTAGGAGACCAGCCGGTCGCCATAGTTGTTGTAGCAGTTCAGAAACCCGCCGAAGGTTTGGTCCAGACACCGTGGCAGCCAATACCCAAGGATGTTCTGTTTCAGTTCGTTTTCATAAAACCCGCGCAGTTTCAGACATTCAAGCGATTCCATTTTTGCTCCTCTTAAACAAACAGGCCCACCAGACCAATGCCGCCAACCATGACGCCGGAAACATCGATGTTTTCGTCAAAGCATACCAGATCCGCGTCCTTTCCCGCCGCCAGCGACCCTTTGCTGCCGGCAATGCCGATGATGGAAGCGGGCGTTTCCGTCATCATGCGGACGGCATCGTATAGTGGCACGCCTGCGCTGCGATACATCACGCGAATCAGGCGATCATCCGTAGCGATGCTCCCGGCAAATGCGGATCGATCGGGCAGTTTGGCCACATCATCCTCGATGATGACCCGCTGCCCATTTTCCAAACTGCCTAGAACGGACTCCTGTACGTCCTGCCCGGCACAGCGCATGGAGTCGCATGTCAGCGCAACGCGGTCTACCCCCTTGACGCGGCAGACCATTTCGAGCAGCTCTACGGGCAGGTGGCAGCCGTCGGCGATGATCTCGACGGTCATTTCCGGGATGCAGAACGCGCTTTCCAGCACGCCGCTGAACCGGAAGCCGCCGCGGCGGACGATTGTTGACATGGCGGAGTAGAGATGCGTCGTATGGGTGACACCATGCCGGAAGGCATCGAGGACTTGCGCATAAGTTGCGTTGGAGTGCCCAACCGACGGGAGAATCCCCTCCTCCAGCAGCCGTTCGGCAAAGCGGGCGGCGCCGTCCAGCTCGACGGCCAGCGTCCAGCGGGCGATTGCACCGCGCCCGTATGACAGGAAGTATTCGTATTCTTCCGGCTGTGGAGGCCGGATATAGGCCGGATCGATTGCGCCACACTGCGCCTTGCTCAGGTACGGCCCTTCCATGTGCAGGCCGTGCAGATGGAGGCTTTTCCCGGCCAACGCCTCCTTGGCCGCCCGAAAGCTGTCAATGCTGCGCAGGATCTCCTCCCTTGTGGCTGCAAGCGTGGTCGGCAGGAGCGTGGTGGTGCCGTGCAGCAGATGCGTGCGGCAGGCGGTTGCAAATGCTTCCGGCGTGCCGTCCATAAAGTCCGAACCGCCGGCCCCATGGCTGTGCAACTCCACAAAGCCCGGCGAAAGATAGCGCCCGCCAAGATCAAGGGTGCGGCTGTAAGGCAGCGCCGGCCAGCCGTCACCGGCGCCGATTTGCAGGATATGGGCGCCCTCCACAATGGCAAAGCCGTATTGGATGCGGTCGCGGAGCACAAGGTTGGCATGGCAGAACAGGGTCAGCATGGGCGAATCCCTCCGGTCGTTTTGAAATGGTTTGAAACAGCGGCGCAGACGGCCCTGTGCCGCCCGTCAGTCAAGGATGCCGCTGCCGGCGTCGGCATCGACATACAGCGCCGCCCGCGCGTGGGTGCGCAGGATGGTCGCGGGGCACGCGGTTGACACCGTGCCGCGCACAGTCCGCGCGACCGCCTCCGCCTTGGTGGCAGCCGGGACAGAGCAGAACATGGCGCCGGCCTGCATCAGCCCGGGGATAGTGACGCTGAGCGCGCACCTGGGCACCAGCTCGATTGACGAGAAGCAGCCGTCGTTGACCTGCTGCATGCGGCAGCGATCTTCCAGAGCCACCACCTTGACAAAGCATGGGTCCGAAAAGTCGGCAACCGACGGATCATTGAAGGCGATATGACCGTTTTCTCCAATGCCGAGCAGGCACATGTCAAGCGGGTTTTCGTGCAGCAGCCGGTCATAACGGGCTGCCTCCTTTTCCGGGTCGGCAGCGTTGCCGTCAAGCAGGTTTACGCTGCGGAAGGGCTTGCGATCAAAGATGGCCCGCTTGAGAAAGTTGCGGAATCCGGCAGGGTGCTCCGGGTCCAGCCCCACATATTCATCCATGTGAAATGCGTTGACACGCGTCCAGTCGATTGCGGGGGCGGCGCAGAGCGTGGCGAGCGTTTCGTTCTGCGACGGCGCGGCGGCAAACATCACGTTGATGGTTTCCTTCTGCGCCAGCAGAGCCCGGAGGGCGTCGGCCGCCTCCTGCCCGGCGCAGGCGCCCATCGCAGCACGCGTGTCGAACACCCGCACGTGTAGCCGATCACAGAAAAAATCTTTCAGAACTGCCATGGTATCCTTCCTTTCTCAGGCCTCATACAGGAATGTTTCGGCGCCGTTGGACAGAGCGCCGATGCGGCAGGCGGGGTTTTCGGCGAGCAGTTCGTCGATCAGCGCCTGTAGCTGCGAGACCGGTCGGTGCTCACAGCCGCAGCGCCGCATTTCGTCCGCGGTGACGCCGTCGCTGACAACGATGAGGCGCCTGCGCCTGCGCAGCTTGGACATGCTGTTGCCGACGGCAATGGCGAGCGGATCGCCCAGCGATTCGCCCCGTATGCATGCCTCGACGATGGCGTCCCCGTCGTCGCGCCCCATGAACTCGGGGTATTCCCGGTGCGGACCGATCCCCTCAAAGTTAGGGCTGACGAGGATCATGGTATTGCCCTCCGCCCCCTTCACGGCGGCTTCGGCCGCATAAAGCGCTTTCGGCGACTGCCAGAAATCCTGATCCGCCGGGTGGGAGGATACGATCATCACATCCGCCTTTTCCTTTACCGCAAAGCCGACGATCCGCTTTCCGCGCCGGACGCCTTCCCGATGCGCGGCGACATAGTGGCCGGCCACTACGTCCGCAATCTGCAACTTGGAGTTGAGGATCACGTTCACAATGAAGTCCAGTCCGACGGAATCCACCCAGTTTTCCATCATATCGCGGATGGGCGTGGAGTCCCTGCCAAACAGGTTCTCGTTGAACAGCGACGCCTTGAGGTGGAAATAGGCCACCGTTTTTTCGCCGGCAACGCCGGGGTAGAGAATCTTTCCGCCTCCGCCCCATCCCATTACGGGGTGCGGCACAAGACAGCCGACGCCGATATGGATGTCGGTTTCCAGCACCGCGCGGGTCGCCAGGATATCGACGCCTTCCGGTGTTTTCCCGGCACAGGCGAGTCCCTCCGGCTTGCGGAATTCGGAGTTGAGGACCTCATAGCGGCGGTAGATTGCATCGCCGACACGCTCGCGCAGCTCCGCCTCCGTCATATACCGGTGGCTGCCCAGCGCCGCCACGATGCGGATGTCCTCGGGCCTGGCGCCCGCGGCCTCCAGGCGGGGCAGCAGGATGGGAAGGATGGTGGATATTGGCGTAGGCCGCGACCCATCGTCGATGATTACGGCAATCTTTTTCCCGGGGCGGACGATCTGCTCAAGCGGGCCGGTACCGATGGGGTTGTCGATGGCGCTGCGGATCGCGCCCGCAAGGTCATCGACGGCGGGGACAAACGCCGGGTCCATCATGCCGATGAAGTTCTTGTCGGGCACTTCAAAGTGAATGTGGTCAGGGCCGTAGGGCAATATGACGTACATGGATGGTCCCCCCTTTAGCGAGCACTGGCCGACGTGCAACGTTCCAGCTTTTCCAGCAGCGCTGTCCGCAGCAGTTGCATCCGTTCGTCATATTCCAACGGATCCAGATAAACGCGTTCCGACGGGTCGGGGAAGAGGACGAACGGCCCGCCGAAGCCGAGCCTGCCGCGATATTTGGGGCAGATGGTGAAGTGCACATGCGTCACGTTATCGCCATAGATGGCATAGTTGATCTTATCCGCACGGAACAGCTCCTGAATGGTTTGCGCCAGCAGGCACACGTCGTCCAGGAACAGATCGCGCTCTGCTTTGGGGATCTGGTACAGTTCGTCATAGTGGCCGCCGTTAAACATGATCGTGCATCGCCCGGGAAGCGTCTGATCCTTGCACAGGAACACCTTGGAGATGCGCAGGTCGCACAGCTCGAACAGCAGTTCCCGGAAAGCTTCGTCGCGTTCACAATAATAACAGCCCTTTTTGAAGTTCATGTAAATACCTCCTGTTGGTCACGGTTCCAAACCGCTGATACGCATTCCGGCTATTTGATGGCGCCCTTGGTGGCGTCGCCGGTGATATAGTTGCGAATACAGATGAACAGCACGACCAGCGGGATGGTCGTCATCACGGCTCCGGCCATGACGTAATGCCACTGAATGCCGATGGCCGGGTTGTTCTTGACAATTTCGTACAGCTTGACGATGATGGTCTTCATCTGAGAGCTTTCGTTAAAGGTGAAAGCAAACAGGAACTCGTTCCAAGCGCGCGTGAACGTGAAGATGACCGCGACCGCGATTCCGGTAGAGGAAATTGGGACGACCACGCGTACCAGCGCCATGAAGCGGCTGCAGCCGTCGATCTGTGCCGCCTCCAGCGTTTCCTGAGGCACGTTGTCAAACGAGCTCTTGAGCATCAGAATGATGAAGGCCAGCGAAAAGGTCACGTTCATGGCGATCAGCCCCTGATAGGTATCGATCCAGCCCCAGGCGTTGAGAAGCTGATACAGGGGGATGATGACGATGATTGGCGCAAACATCTGGCTCACGAGGATCAGGTAGTACAGGATCCCCTTGAGGTGGAATTTCAGCTTGGAGAGCGCATAGGCGGCCGGGATGGCAATCAGCATGGTCACGATGATGCTGCCGCCGGTCACAATGGCGCTGTTCTTAAAGCCGGTCAGCACGTCCATCTTCCGGAACACGTCCGCATAGTTTTCCCATGCGATCTTTTTCGGGATAAGCGTGACCGGCGTGGTGAACACATCGGTCGACTCCTTGAGCGAAACCGAGATCATCACAAGAATGGGATAGAACAAGATGGTGATCATCACGAGGACAATCAATGCGAAGAGAAACGCCTGCCCCCGCTTTTTCAGCATATGTCGCCGATGGCTATTCATAGGACACCTCCTTGCCTTTCGATCTGACGTAGAGGATTGCAAATATGGACAGGAGCACAAAGCAAATGATGCTGATTGCGGCAGAATAGCCGCGATTGTTGAATTCAAAGGCGTTCTGATAGACATAGTTGACCAGAATCGACGAGGAATTCGCGGGACCGCCGGAGGTCATCATATAGATTACATCGAAGGAATTGAACCCCCAGATGCCCATGAGAAGCGCCAGCGTGCGGACATCCGACAGGATGAGCGGCAGCGTGATCGTAAAGAACTTGCGGATAGGGCCGACGCCATCGATATCGGCCGCTTCATAAACGAAAGTGGGGATGGAATATAGGGAGGCGAGAATGTTGAGCGCGCAGAAAGGCGCACATGCCCAGATGTTCACGATCATCACCGCGATGAGCGAAGTGTTCGGAGACCCCAGAAAGGAAACGGCCTTGTCGATCAGGCCGAGGTCCTGCAGGATCTGCGGAATATGCCCGAACGTGGGATTGTACATCAGACGCCAGACCATGCACGCCACCGCTGCGGGCATGGCGTAAGGGATGAGCATCACGCCGGTAATCAGTTTTTTGCCCTTAAAATTTTTATAGAGGATCAGCGCCATGATCAGGCCGAGCAGAATCTTTGCGGCCGTGCCGACGAAGACCCAGACGGCGCTGTTACGCAGGATCAGGAGCGCGTCGTTGCTCTGGAAAAACTTGATATAGTTGTCGAGAAAGATCCATTCCTCGGTGCCGTTGATCTTGATGTTGTAAAACGACAGACGAAACACGTCGATGATGGGGAACAGGATAAACACTGCGAATACGGCCACCGTCGGCAGGATGTACAGCAGGTTTACCCAGCGTTCCAGCTGATCGGCCCTTTTTCGAGTTTTTTTCATGTGCTGCCCTCCGTTAGCAATCAGGAGAAAGGGAGGGAGGGCGGCTAGGCCGCCCGTCTCCCGCGGTTCATTCAAGAAAGATCAGCTCTGCGCAGCGAGGAGTGCGTTGCATTCGGTCTCCGCAGCCGCAAACGCTTCGGCAGCGGTCATCTGGCCAAATACGGCTTTCGTCACGTAATCGCTGAAGATTTTTTCAAACTCGCTCCAGCAAACGATGGAGGGCTTGAATTTGGCCATGGGCTCATATTCGACAAACGGCGCCACCAGCATGTTTTCCGGGTCGGAGAAGGCGGGGATCTCCTCGACGAAGCTGGCCTGGTTCGGCACCCAGCCGACCTGATTGATGACCTCGCCCATATACTTGGCCTGATGCCAGAACTCGAGCCACTGGCCGGTGATCTCTTCGTTGCCGGTCTTGAAGAGCACGTCGATGTCCATTACGCCGAGGGCGTGCGCTTCACCGGTGGGGCCGGCCAGCGGCGCGATGATCTCACACCAGCTGTAATCTTCGCCCGCATCCTTCAGCGCGGCGATGCCCTGGCCGTTGTGGAAGTAAGCGGCTGCATTCTGCGTGGTATAGTTGGTCTGCGTGACGTCGATATCCGCTTCGCCGTAATCCGGGACGGCGTATTGCGCCAGATCGACATACATCTGCAGCGCGGCGACGCCCTCCGGGGTGTTAAAGGCGACGGTTTGCTGATCCTCGCTCAGCAGCTCGGCGCCGTAAGCCCAGAGGATCGGCAGGAAGCAGTCGGCCGTATTCTTGGTGTGGCCGGCAACCATGGCGTATGCATAGTTGCAGACCGTACCTTCGCAAAGCGCCGGCGCGGCGGCGAGAAGTTCTTCCCAGGTGGTGGGCGTTTCGAGGTTGGCTTCATCGAACGCGGCACGGTTGATCAACACGGAACGGACGGACATATAGGAAGGCAGCGTCCAGAGCGCGCCGTCGACGGAGCAGACCTCGCGGGCCGCCTCCGAAAAGTCATTGAAGAGCGTGTCGCTGATGTAGTCCTGCACGGGGGCGATATAGCCGGCTTCCTTGAACTCTACGGTCCAGGAGGAGAAACCGTACATGGCGTCCGGCATGTTGCCGCCCTCGGCCAGCGTCAGGATCTTGGAATAGGCGTCGGAATAGGCCCAGTCCTCAATGTTGACCTTTACGCCGGTTTCCGCTTCAAAAGCAGCGGCGGCTTCCTGCAGCAGCTCAAGACCGGTACCGCCCAGCGTGACATAGGTGATTTCCTTGGTTTCGGCGGTCTGGCCGTCGCCGCTGCCGTCCGTTGCCGGCGCCTGCGTGTTCTCTTCGGCGTCCGGTGTCGTGTTCGTACAGCCAATGACGCTCAACAGCATGAGGGCGACGAGCAACATTGCAAATACCTTTTTCATTACCATCTCTCCTTGTTTTTATTTATGAAAACACCGTCTGCCGCCGGGCTGTCAAAAAGGGGCCCGTTGCTTTTGGTGATTTCACCATAGAGTGCCGGCCGGCGCATCAGGAGGAGATCCTCCCGGCATTGGTCCACGCCGTCCTTTCGAATGCAGGCGATGTCCTTGGCCCGGCGCGAGGGCTCCGGATCAAATGTGGCGATGGCCAGACCGGCCAGATGGCCGGTGTCGGCGATGGGCACGCCTTCCGGATTGATGATGCAGGCCCGCCCCGTCAGTTCGTGCCCGGAGCAGTAGGGGGCGAAGAATGCCGGACTTGCGAAATTGGCGCCGACGAGGTAACAACAATAGTCGAGTGCACGGCAACGGGCCTGCAACATGATCATCTCCTCGGAGGGGCCGTAGGTCTGGTGCGGCCAGAAGATGGTGCGCGCGCCCTTGAGCGTGAGCACCCGGAAGACCTCCGGGAAGAACATGTCCATGCAGATGGCGATGCCGATCCGCCCGAAATCGAGGTCGAACACCGGCAGTTCGTCGCCCGCCGTGATGCCGAAGCAGCGCCCTTCGCTGCCGCAGAGGTGACTTTTGCGATATTTTCCCGCCACGTTGCCCTGACGATCGAGTATCACGGCGGTATTGTACAGACGATCGCCGTCCAGCTCGGTGTAGTCCGCAATCAGATACATGCCAAACCGGCGGCAGATCCGCCCGAAACGCTCCGTCATGGGGCCGGGGACCGGCTCGGCAATCGCCCGATAAAGGGGGCTTCGGTCGGTTGCCGGATCGTACAGCCCGCCGTCATGGGCATCGGTCTCAAGCGAACCGAAGGCGTCAAAGTGCTCGGGCAGCAGCAGGATATCGCAGCCGGCCCTCCCCGCCTCCGCCGCAGCGTCCTCGCAGAGGCGGATGTATGTCTCGCGAGGGACGGGATCGATATACTTGATGCGCGAAAGTGCGGCGACCCGGATCATGCCGATTCCTCCTACGATGGGATTACAGGTGACGGATACGGAAAAGCAGGCGATCGATGGCGTCGCGGTTTTTCTCCAGATCCACAAAATGATTGCCGGTCCAGACACAAGCCTGCGGGTCGGGCATCCGCGACAGCGTTTCCAGCACGAGCAGATTCAACAGTGCTGCCGTGAGGATGGTGTGCTCGGGCGGGACGGCGGCAAACGAGGCGTGAGAGCATAGCGTGACATCCGCCCCGCAGGCGGGCGTCCGCTCGTTGCCGCAGAGCACCGCGATGGTTTGGAGTCCGTGCGCCTGCGCCCACTGAAGCGCGCCGGCGAACAGGGGCAGCGCGGGGTCGCTTCCCAGCAATAATATGGGATCGCCCGGCTCGACATATTCGTAATAGTCAAGGATGCACGGGGCAAGCCCATCGAGCGACAGGCACATCGCGCTGCGATATGCGCCGTGCGCGGGGTCGAGCGCAGGATCGAGGATCGGATTGATGTGCAGCGGCGCGCCCGGCCGGAAGAAGACCTCCGTGACCAACGCGGCCAGGGCCGGTTCCGTTCCGAAAACATGGATCAGGCGATCATTTTTCTGCGCCTCAGACAGGATGTCTGCGGCGGCGGCAATGCGATCAGCCTCCTCTTCCAGCAGGGCAAGCCGGGCCGACAGCGTTTGCAGGTACCATTGACCGTTCATCTCGGATACGCCTCCCTCTCACATGCTCTTTACGCGACCCCAAATGCGGTGCATGTACGCGCTGTTGGCTTCAATGCCGCCGGCCTGAAGCGAGTTTGTCCAGGTGAAGGGATCGACGCCCTTTTGCTTGAGCATGACCATGGTTTCGGCCAACAACGCTTTGAGCACGATGGCCTGCATGATGGTCGCCACGGGCGAGATCCGGTGTTCCAGCAAATCGTATTCCAGAACGGCGTCGCCATAGGGGACGAAGCTGTCAAGATACAGGTCGGCGACCTGGTAAAGGTTTTTGCCGCTGCTGTGGCGTGCGCCGGCATAGGAGGATTGATCGGAAAATGCGGGCGAGGTAATGGCGATGACAAAGGCGCCCCGCGACCGGCACTCGATCGCCGCGCTGATCGCCACGGGATTGATGCCATATGCGCTGCCAAACAGAATGACGTCGCCGCGCCCGATCCGATGGTATTCCACGACGATCCTGCCGAGCCCCTCGACACGCTCCATTCCGTTGATCTCGCGCGCTGCTCCATGCGACAGGGAGATGTTGGCGTCATAAATCGGGCAGAGAGCCGCAAGTTCGCCCTTGCGGTACATGGCGTCCTCCGAAAAGATGGAGGAATGCCCGCCCGGCCCCCATAAAAACAGCAAATGGCCTTCGGCGACACGGTCGGACATGATGTCCGCCGCTTTTTTGAAACGGTCGTTTTGTGTAGCCTTCACCTTTTGTATCAGGTCGACAACTGCGTCGAGATAATCCAGCGCCGGGTTCATGTGCGGGTCCTTTCCATTGATCTGGGCAGTCAGGTGACTCCTTTTTGCAGCGGTGGCGTGCAATTCAAACGCGAACAGGTTATATGATTTATTTCATTATAGAATAAAAGTATGATGTTTGTCTTTGCACAAATCCATCGTTTTATTTGCATATTATCGTCGATTTCTACGAAAAAATACATTATCTTATAA
>UQGA01000016.1 GCA_900540495.1 uncultured Eubacteriales bacterium
GCCCAGCCCCCGCCAGAAGTTGCGGTGGCGGGCCGTGGGCGGCGCAGCGGCGCCCATGTCCGGCGGGGTAGCGACCTGATCCGGCTTTTTGCGGTTTTCTTCCAACCCTTCCATGTTCCAACCCTCCCTTTCCTGCTTCTTAGAAAGACGGAATCGTTGCCGAGCTGCTCCTTGTACTCAGGGGCGCGCTGCCCGCCTGATCAGCTTCCAGGGAAGCATACTGGCGAATGGTCACGGTGATCTGTGATCCGGAAACGCTTGTGGTTGTGCGGAGATATTGTCCGACGGCATAACCGCTCAATGTGAGGCCGAAAGCAATGTTGATTCCCAGGTTTATCATCGACTCGGCTCCCCCAAACGCCAGGCTTAGTAAAACTCCGCTTACTGTCATGGCAATCCTGCCGACAGCGACGTCTCCTGCCGTAACGACCCGGCCGCTGCTGCCTGCACCTACATTTGTGCAGGTCCTTATCACCTTGTTCTCCGTATAATCTCTGGCAATGAATCGAAAATTTGTGCGCATCTGACGGCGCAGGAAAGGCCCGTAAAAGGTTTTTGTGTAGGTGCCGGTCGTCCGCTCCACGCTAACGAAGCTGCCACACGGCGGCACAACTTCTGATATTATTCTTGTCGCTCTTCCGGACGGGCCTGCCTACCGCAAGATGGCTCGCATCACCCCCCTCTCCGGCGCGCCCTGTCGGTTGTGTTTTCGCGGATGCGCTGTCTCCCGATGTGCCGGCGCGCGCCGCGGCGTTTTCGCAACATACCGGGATGATATTGCACCCATATTACATTAATATTATGCTACGCGACCCCGTGTTTTGCAACTCTGTGCGGGGATTTGTTGCAGAAATTTCACACTTCGGACCGTTGCAGGCGCGGCCGGCGGCCCGGAGATCAAAAAGACCCGTCCCGCGCACGGTTCCGGCTGCCCGCCTGTCGCATCCCGCATGCCTCCGGCTGCCGCCCGCCGCCCCACGTCCGCCGTCCGTCCCGCCGTCCGCATCGCCGTCCCGCGCACGGTTCCGGCTGTCTGCCTGCCGTCCCCTACACACCTCCGATTACCGTGCCGCCGCCCATGCCTGCCGCCCGTGCCGCCGTCCGCATCGCCGCCCCCGCGCACGGTTCCGGCTGCCCGCCTGCCGTCCCCCACACACCTCCGATTGCCGTCCGCCGATCCACGCCCGCCGCCCGCGCCGCCGTCCGCATCGCCGCCCCCGCGCACGGTTCCGGCTGCCCGCCGCGTGTACTGCCGGTCGCCGTCCGGGTCGCCCGGGTCGCCCGCAGCCCTATCACCCCACGCCCGCCGCCCGACGGCTCTGCGTTTCCGGCGCCGGCATCGACGGGCCGACCGGCGTTATTCTTTTGGAAGATAAGGAACGTGCCAAAAATTGCTTTGCAGCCGTATGCGGCTGTGATATAATACATAAAAGGTGGGTGATCGATTTTGGAAAAATCCAGGCTGCGGGCATCGATCCGCAACGCCGCAAGTCGCAACGCCGCATTTGTCATCAAAAACGCCAACATCGTCAATGTGTTCACCGGGGAGATCGTCTCCGGTGATGTTGCCATGCGTGACGGGATCATTCTCGGCGTCGGGAGCTATTCCGGCCGGGAGGAGTACGACGCGGGTGGCGCGTACCTGTGCCCGGGGCTGATCGACAGCCATGTGCACATCGAATCGTCCATGGCGCACCCGTCCCGCTTTGCGAGCCTCGTGCTGCAGCAGGGGACGACGGCCATCATCGCCGATCCGCACGAGATCGCCAACGTGTGCGGGACGGACGGCATCCAGTACATGCTCGACCAGACGGAGTGGCTGCCGCTGTCCGTATTCGTGATGGTGCCGTCCTGCGTGCCCTGCACCGGGTTTGAAACCAGCGGCGCGAAGATCACCGCCAAGGACATGGAGGTGTTCCTGCACCATCCGCGGGTGATCGGGCTGGGCGAGGTCATGGACTATGTGGCCACGGTCGCGGGCGACGGGGAGATGCTCGACAAGTTGCAGCTGTTCCGCGGCCGTCCGATCGACGGGCATGCCCCGCGCCTGTCGGGCGACGCGCTCAACGCGTACCGGGTCGCCGGGCCGGGAACGGATCACGAGTGCTCAACCTACGAAGAGGTGCTTGAGAAACTGCGCAGCGGCATGCGCATCCACCTGCGCCTCGGTTCGGCCTGCCGCGGCATCGAAACGATCTTTGCGCGCATTGCCGCGGAGCGGCTGCCCACGCGGCACATGCAGTTCTGCACGGACGACAAGCACCTCGAAAACATCCGCGACGAGGGGCACATCAACTACATTCTCCGCCGTGCGGTGGCCAACGGCATCGACCCGGTGCAGGCGGTGCAGATGGCGACGATCAACGCCGCCGAGGCCTACGGCCTGACCGGGTATGGCGCGATCGCGCCGGGCTACCGGGCGGACCTGGTGCTCTTCGACGACCTGAAGGAGTTCCGGCCGCGCCTGGTCGTCACCGAGGGGCAGATCTTCCGGCCCGAGGCGGATCTGCCGATCAAGCGCGACCCGAAGATCTACAACAGCGTGCATCTTGCGCCGCGCAAGCCGGATCTGCTGCACCTGCCGGTGGACGGCCCCATGCCCGTCATCGAAACGGTGGACATGGAGGTGCTCACCAGGCTCTCCTTTGAAGAGGTCCCGTCGAAGGACGGCGCGTTTGTGCCGGGCGCGGGGCTGGTCAAACTTGCGGTGCTGGAGCGGCATCATGCGAGCGGCCGGGTGGGGCTCGGCATCCTGCGGGGGCTGCCCATCAAGGGCGGCGCGCTGGCCACCACCGTTGGCCACGACTCGCACAACCTCATCGTCGCCGGCGACAACGATGCGGACATGCTGGCCGCCATCGACGTGCTCGAGGAGTGCGGCGGCGGCTATGTGGTCGTCAGCGGCGGGCAGGTGCTGGCCAAGCTGGCGTTGCCGGTGGCGGGGCTGATGTCGGACGCGCCGCTCGAGGAGATCATTCGTCTGCAGCAGGAGCTGCTGCGGGCGGCGGCGAAACTGGGCGTGGTCAGCACGTCCGATCCGTTTATTACGCTCTCGTTTGTCGCGTTGCCGGTCATTCCGGACGTGCGGCTGACCGATATGGGCGTGTTTGACGTAACCCATATGCGTTTTATCGACCGCCCGGCGGAAGGACGGGCGACAGGAGGTGTTTTATGAGCACGGGAAAGAGCGTTGCGCGTGTCGACGCCTTTGACAAGGTGACCGGCCGCGCCAGATACACGGATGATCTGTGCGACAGCAGCGCGCTCATCGCGCGTGTGCTGCATGCGACCATCGCCAACGGCGTTGTCCGCAGCATCGATACGTCCGAGGCCGAGCGCATCGAAGGCGTGGTGAAGATCGTCACCTGTTTCGACGTGCCGGACTACCGGTTCCCGACCGCGGGGCATCCGTGGTCCACGGACCCGCACCACCAGGATGTGGCGGACCGCAAACTGCTGACCGACCGCGTGCGCTTCTACGGCGACGACGTGGCGGCGGTCATTGCGGAGAACGAGGTGGCGGCCGCGCAGGCGCTGCGGGCGATCAAGGTCGAATACGAGGCGTACCCGTTTGTGCTCGATCAGGTGGAGGCCATGCAGCCCGGCGCGCCGCAACTGCACGAGGCGTATCCCAACAACATCCTCGCCCACACCGGCTATGAGAACGGCGATTACGAGGCGGCCATCCGCGAGGAGGGGCTCATCAAGGTCGAGGGCTGGTACGACACGCCCACCGTGCAGCACTGCCACATCGAAAACCCCGTCTGTTTTGCACAGATGGAGGGCGGGCGCATCACGGTCACCTCATCCACGCAGATCCCGCACATTGTGCGCCGCGTCGTGGGGCAGGCGCTCGGCATCCCGTGGGGGAAGGTGCGGCTTGTCAAGCCATACATCGGCGGCGGGTTCGGCAACAAGCAGGACGCGCTGTACGAGCCGTTGTGCGCGTTCCTTTGCACGCAGGTGGGCGGGCGGCTCGTCAAGCTCGACGTGCCGCGGGAGGAAACGTTCGTCTCCACGCGCGTGCGCCATGCCATCCGTTCGCACATCACGACGTATGTCCGGCCGGACGGCACGTTCGTCGCAAGGCGGCTCGAGGCGTTCTCCAAGC
The DNA here is from genome assembly GCA_900540495.1 of uncultured Eubacteriales bacterium. Lineage (GTDB taxonomy): Bacteria > Bacillota > Clostridia > Christensenellales > CAG-138 > Aphodomorpha. The sequence goes on from UQGA01000016.1 coordinate 4,112, forward strand.
AGGGCGCTTACGCTTCGCACGGTCATGGCATCGTGGCAAAGGGCGCTACGGCGTTTGGCCAGCTGTACCGCAGCGAGGCGTGCAAGGTGGACGCGTATACGGTGTTTACCAACACGCCGGTCTCCGGTGCGATGCGCGGCTACGGCATCCCGCAGTCCATGTTTGCGCTCGAGGCGCACATCGAGGACGTGGCGCGGCGCCTCGGCATGGATTCGCTTGCGCTGCGCCGGAAGAACCTGATGGAGGTCGGCTATGTCGACGGCTTCAGCAAGAACGAGAACTATTTCGACAGCCTGAACCAGTGCATCGAAAAGGGCAAGGCGTATATCGACTACGACCGCAAGCGCGCCGCTTACGAGAACCAGACCGGGCCGGTGCGCCGCGGCGTGGGTATGGCCGTTTTCTGGTACAACACGGCCGTGTGGCCCATCAGCCTGGAGACGGCGGCCTGCCGCATCGTGCTCAATCAGGACGGCTCGGTGCAGTTGCAGATGGGCGATACGGAGATCGGACAGGGGGCGGATACGGCGTTTGCGCAGATGGCATCGGAGACCATCGGCATCCCGTTTGAGGACGTGCACGTCATCTCCACGCAGGATACGGACATCACGCCGTTCGGCACCGGCGCCTATGCGTCGCGCCAGACGTATGTGGGCGGCTTTGCGATTAAGCAGACGGCTCTGTTGCTGCGCGAGCGCATCCTCAAGCATGCGTACGAGCTGACGCGCATGGCTCCGTTTATCCTCGATATTGTGGACGGCAAGATCGTCCGCAAGACGGACGGGCGTGTGCTCATGACGCTTGGGGAGCTGGCGACCGAGGTGTTGTACAGCCTGACCAACAGCGAGCACATCACCGCCGAGAGCACGTATCAGATCAAGTCCAACGCCTACTCGTTCGGCTGCTCGTTCGCGGAGGTGGAGGTGGATATCCCGCTGTGCCGCGTGAGGCTGCTGAACATGATCAACGTGCACGATTGCGGCCGCCTCATCAACCCGGCGTTGGCTGAGGCGCAGGTGCAGGGCGGCATGAGCATGGCCATCGGATACGGCCTGTCGGAACAACTGCTGTTCGACGAAAAGACCGGCCGTCCGCTCAACAACAACCTGCTCGATTACAAACTTTCCACCACCATGGACCATCCGCACATCGAGGCGCAGTTCGTCGAGAACTACGAGCCGACCAGCGCCTACGGCACCAAGGCGCTCGGCGAGCCGCCGGCCTGCCCCGGCGCGCCGGCCATCCGCAACGCGGTGCTGCAGGCAACGGGCGTGGCGGTGAACCGCATCCCGCTGACGCCGCACGTGCTCTTCGAGCGGTTCCGCGAGGAAGGGCTACTCTGAGCCGGGAGGGAACGATATGTACGATATCAGGGCATTGTATGAAGCAAACTCCGTGCCGCACGCGATCGAGCTGTTGCTTGCGCACCCGCAGGCGCGCATCATCGCCGGCGGCAGCGACGTGCTCGTGCAGATGCGCGAGGGCAAGCTGGCCGGCTGCGAGCTGGTCAGCATCTACGGGCTGGACGAGCTGCGCGGCGTGCGGCTGGAGGAGGACGGGACGATCCGCATCGGCTCGCTCACGAGCTTTTCGCACATCACGCGCGACCCCGTCATCCAGAGGCATATCCGCGTGCTGGGCGAGGCGGTCGATATGGTCGGCGGGCCGCAGATCCGCAACATCGGCACGATCGGCGGCAACACCTGCAACGGCGTCACCAGCGCCGACTCCGCCTCCACCCTGTTCGCGTGGGACGCGGAGGTGGAACTGACCGGGCCGGCGGGCGTGCGCCGCCTGCCGATCCAGGCGTTTTATCTGCGCGCCGGCGTGGTCGATCTCCGGCCGGGCGAACTGCAGACCGCCATCCTCATCCGCCGCGCATCCTACGAGGGCTATCAGGGCCATTACATCAAATACGCCATGCGCAACGCCATGGACATCGCCACCACCGGGTGTTCCGTGAACGTGAAGCTGACGGAGGACCGCAAGGGCATCGTGGACGCCCGCATCGCCTACGGCGTGGCCGGGCCGGTGCCCATGCGCGCGCCGTCGGCGGAAGCGGCCGTCAGAGGCCTGCCGGTGTCGGAACAGACCGTGGCCGCGTTCGGGAAGGCCGCGCTGGCGGACGTGAACCCGCGCACGAGCTGGCGCGCCAGCCGGGAGTTCCGTTTGCAGCTGGCCGAGGAGCTGGCCGTGCGCGCGCTGCGCGAATCCATTCGGCGATCGGGAGGGAACATCTGATGCACGAAACGCAGTATAAACTGGTGCGCTGCACCATCAACGGCAAGAGAACCGAGACGATGGTGGACGTGCGCGCGTCGCTCACCGACATGCTTCGGGGCGACTTCCGCCTGACGTCCGTCAAGAAGGGATGCGAGGTGGGGGAGTGCGGCGCCTGCAACGTACTCATCGACGGCGAGTGCTTCAACTCCTGCATCTATCTGGCCATCTGGGCGGACGGCAAGGAGATCCGCACCCTCGAAGGCCTGCTCGGCCCCAACGGCGAGCTGTCCGACATCCAGCAGGCGTTTATCGACGAGACGGCCGTCCAGTGCGGTTTCTGCACGCCGGGCTTTATCATGACCGCCGTGGAGATTCTCGAGAGCGGCAAGCTGTATACCCGGGACGAGCTGCGCAAGCTGCTTTCCGGCCACATGTGCCGCTGTACGGGTTATGAAAACATCCTCAACGCCGTGGAAAAGACCATGAAGCGCCGCCTCGGACTGGAGGCATAACGGCTTGCCCGGTTGCAGGATGCGTCCTTCAATCCTGCACCGGTGTGCGTGTTGATGCCAATAAAAGGATGCCTTTCTCTGCAAAAAAGCCCGCCGTACTGTATGCGGCGGGCGCTTTTTTCGCTCGCCCTCGCCCGGCGCGCGCCGGCTCCTGCGCAACCGCCGCACAGGGGGGTTGCAATTTCCGGTTCAAGCGGCTATAATACCTACTATATATCATTTTGCGGAGGTGACCGAGCGATGGCAAACGGTAAGGATTTGCAGATGAATCCGCATACCAATCTTCTGAAGAAGAGCGAGTTCGATTATGTGTTGCAGGATGTGGCGGAACCGAACCTCTACCGCATCATATTCGACTATGAACATATTCCGCGCATTGCGTTCAACATGCGCCATGTGCCCATGGCCATGCCGGAGCAGATCTGGATTACGGACACGACGTTCCGCGACGGGCAGCAGTCGCGCGAACCGTATACGACCGAGCAGATCGTGGACATCTACGACATGCTCCATCGTCTCGGCGGCCCCAACGGCATCATCCGGCAGAGCGAATTCTTCCTGTATTCCAAGAAGGACCGGGACGCGGTGGTGCGCTGCATGGAGCGCGGGTACCGCTATCCGGAGGTCACCAGCTGGATACGCGCCTCCCGCAAGGATTTTGAGATGGTGAAGGAAATCGGCATGGCGGAAACGGGCATCCTCGTGAGCTGCTCGGACTATCATATCTTCTACAAGCTGAAGATGACGCGCAAGCAGGCCGTGGACCACTATGTGAGCATCGTGCGCGAGTGCATCGAAACGGGCGTGCGGCCGCGCTGCCATCTGGAGGATATCACGCGCGCCGATTTCTACGGCTTTGTGGTGCCGTTCGTGCTGGAGCTTTCCAAGCTCATGAAGGAATCGGGCGTGCCCATCAAGCTGCGCGCCTGCGATACGCTGGGCTATGGCGTGTCCATCCCCGGCGCGGCCATGCCGCGCAGCGTCCCCGGCATCATCTACGGCCTGCGCCACCACGCGCGGTTCCCGTCGGAGCTGCTGGAGTGGCACGGGCACAATGACTTTTACGGCGCGGTCACCAACTCCGTCACCGCATGGCTGTACGGCGCGGCGGCGGTCAACTGCTCGCTGCTGGGCATTGGCGAGCGCACGGGCAACTGTCCGCTCGAGGCGATGGTCATCGAGTATGCGCAGTTGCGCGGCACGCTCGACGGCATGGAGCCGTCCGTCATCACGGAGATCGCGGAGTATTACCGCGACGTGCTGCACTACAACATCCCGCCGCAGACGCCGTTTGTGGGCTCCGACTTCAACGTGACCCGCGCCGGCGTGCATGCCGACGGCCTGCAGAAGAACGAGGAGATCTACAACATCTTCGACACGGGCACCATCCTGAACCGGCCGCCCATGGTCGCCATCAGCAATACCTCGGGCGTGTCCGGCATCGCGCACTGGATCAACACGCATTACGGACTCAAGGACGAGCGCGCGCTCGACAAGACGCATCCGCTCGTGCAGGCGGTCAAGGCGTGGGTGGACGAAGAATATGCGGGCGGCCGCGTGACCGTCATCTCCAACGGCGAGCTGGAGCATGTCTCCGCACGCGAGGCGAAGAACCTCGGGATCGATCTGACCGCCTGAGGCGGCACGAGCGAAAGAACCGGAAAGCCGCCCCCATGGGGGCGGCTTTTTGCGGCGAAACGCGCCGATATCCGGGCGTATGCAGGCGGGGACGACCCCTTGGCCGTCCCCGCCGGTTATTTTGGACCTTCGCCTTCAGGCGTCTCCCTCCGGCGCGTCGTGCGCATCGTCCGACGGCTCGTCAAAATCGAACGCATCCACCGGCAGGATATGGCCGGCCTGGCGGTCCGGCTGGCCGCTCGACGAGGAACGGCGCGCATTGCGGTCGGTCAGCTTGCGCAGCTTGACGATCATCAGCACGATCAGGCCGATGACGACGGCCATGCACACATAGGTGAGGATCGTCAGCACCATCGGCGTCAGGAAGCTGAAAAAGCCGAGGTCGTACCGGGCGACGATCTCCGTGACCTGCGGGGTGCTGTCGGTGGCCTCCTGCACGACCTGGGTGGTGTACAGGATCTCCGTGAGCGCGGAGACCACGCCGTTGAGCGTCATGGAGATGCCGAGCGCGAGATAGATCGCCCGCATGGTCTTCTGGAATTTTTCCTCCATGCCCTCCTTGACGTTGTCGACGGCGTAGAGCCGCCCCTTGCCGGTGATGCCGGCAATCAGGACGTAGACGCCCATGCCGAGCAGGATGACGTAGTACAATATACCCATTTGTTCCTCCTCCGTTGGTTTTAGGACAGGGGTTTGAGCTTGGGCCCCTGCTTGGTATCCTCTACGGCAAAGCCCATGGCCTTGAGCCGATCCCGGATCTCGTCCGCACGCGCGAAGTCGCGCGCGGCACGCGCCTGCTGCCGCTGTTCGAGCAGCTCGAGCGCCTCGGCGGGCGCCGCAGCGTCGCGCTTGTGCTGCAACAGCCCGAGCACGCCGCACAGCTGGTCGAACAGGGCGGCCGCCGCGTCGATGGCGTCGCCGCCGCGCGGCTGGGTGACGAATGTGTTGCAGGCGCGCGCGAGGTCGAACAGCGCGCCGAGCGCGTCAGCGGTGTTCAGATCGTCGTCCATTGCGGCCTCAAAGCGGTTGCGGAACCCGTCGAGTGAGGCCGTGAAAACCGTATCCTCCGGCGTTTCGTCCGCGCGCTGCGCTTCCGCAAGCCGTTCGCGCGCCGTGCGCAGCCGCGTGAGCGCCGCTTCCGCCTGCTGAATCAGCTCCCGCGAGAAGTTGACCGGGTTGCGGTAGTGCACCGAGAGCATGAACATGCGCACGGCTTCGAGGTCGAACTCCCGGGAAATATCGCGCACGGTGAAGAAGTTGCCGAGCGATTTGCTCATCTTCTGGTTGTCCACGTTGATGTAGCCGTTGTGCAGCCAGTAACGCGCAAAGGGCTTGCCGGTGGCCGCTTCGGACTGGGCGATCTCGTTCTCGTGGTGCGGGAAGATGAGGTCCTGCCCGCCGGCATGGATATCGAACGACTCGCCGAGGAGGGCCATGCTCATGGCGCTGCACTCGATGTGCCAGCCCGGCCGGCCGCGGCCCCAGGGCGAGTCCCAGGCCGGCTCGCCGGGCTTTTCGCCCTTCCAGAGCGCAAAATCCAGCGGGTCCCGCTTGCCGTCGCCCGGCTCCACGCGCGCGCCGTTCTCCAGGTCGTCGATGTTCTGGCCGGACAGCTTGCCGTAACCGGGGAAGCTGCGCACGGAGAAGTATACGTCGCCGTTGCCGGGCGCATAGGCGTGGCCGCCGTCCACGAGCTTCTGCACGAGCGCGATGATTTCGGGGATATGTTCCGTCGCGCGCGGGTTGGCGCTTGCACGGGCAATGCCCAGCGCATCGGCGTCCCGATAGTATTCGGCGATGAACCGCTCGCCGAGCGCCGCGACGCTCGTGCCCTCCTCATTGGCGCGGCGGATCATCTTGTCGTCGATGTCGGTGAAGTTCTGCACGAACGTGACCGCATAGCCGCGATAGACCAGGTAGCGGCGCAGCGTGTCGAACACGATGAACGGCCGCGCGTTGCCGATGTGGAAGTAGTTGTAGACCGTCGGGCCGCAGGCGTACATGCTGATCCTGCCTGGCACGAGGGGTACGAGCTCCTCCTTCTTGCGGGTCATGGTATTGTAAAGCAGCATGATCGTTCCTCCGTTTTTGCATTATATCATAGGTCGCGCCGTTTTCCAACGCCTCCGGCCGAAAACGCCGGGGCGGGATTTCCGGCGCCGCAAGCCCCGCTTACGGCGCCTGCCGCTGCTCGAGCGCCTCGATCCGCCGGAGCAGACTCTGGATCTGCTGTTGCACCGGGTCGGGCAGGTGGACCTGGTCGAGGTCGACGCCCGCTTCGCCCGCAGGCCGTCCCTCCGCGAGATGCTTTGCGGTCTCACAGACGGCGCGCCGCGCGCAGTCCGGCGCGTTGCGGTCGCAGAGAGGATCGCCGCAGCAGCGCGCCGGGCAGTCGTACAGGCGTGCCACATGGCCCGGCACGCCGACGACCGTCGCGCACGGCGGCACTTCGGAGAGCACTACGGCGCCGGCGCCGATTTTGGCGTAGTCGCCCACGGTAAACGGCCCGAGCACCGCGGCGCCGGCCGAGATGGTCACATGATTGCCGATGGTCGGGTGGCGCTTGCCGGTCTCCTTGCCCGTGCCGCCGAGCGTCGCCCCCTGATAGATCGTCACATCGTCACCGATCTCCGTCGTCTCGCCGATCACGACGCCGACGCCGTGGTCGATGAACAGGCGCTTGCCGATGCGCGCGGCGGGGTGGATGTCCACGCCCGTAAGGAACCGGCACCATTCGGACGTCAGCCGCGCGAGCGTGCGCAGGCCGTGCCGGTAGAGGAAGTGCGCGAACCGGTGCCAGCGCACGGCGTGAAAGCCCGGATAGCACAGGAACACCTCCCAGGCGCTGCGCGCAGCCGGGTCCCGGTCGAGCACACAACGGATGTCGCTTCGCAGCGTATCGAACATATCGTTTCCTCCACAATAAAAAATGCACAAACGCCTTCATAAAGACGAATGTGCTTCGCGGTCCCACTTTACTTGGAAATTTGCATTTCCCACTCTGCGCCGGCGCATGACCGGCCCGGCCTTAACGCGGCCACACGTCCGGCGATACTGGGGCGCATGCCCGTTGTCGCCGGCGGCTGCGGGAGGCACTTCTCCGCTGCTCCGTGCCGGGCCGGCTCACAGCCGACGGCCGACCCTCTCTGCTGGCGTTCGCTGCGGGTACTCTTTCCCGGTCGTTGCCTTTTCCGTACTTACTATATGCGATGTGCCGGCCGATTGTCAAGTGGGCGTAGGACGCAAAAAATTCATATTCAATTAATACAGAATATGGTATACTAAATTTATAAGAATGGGCAAGGAGGATCGTGACGTGACGACGCTGCTTGAGATCTTTGGCCCGGTGGCCATTCCTACCCTTATCTGCCTGGCGGCAGGGTTGTTGCTGCTGCTCATCGAGATGTTTACGCCGGGCTTTGGCGTGCCGGGTCTGCTCGGCCTGCTGCTGCTTGCGGCGGTCATCGTGATGCAGCTCTTCTTCGGCTCGAAAACCACCGCAATCTATGTCTCCGCCATCGTCCTGGTCATCATCGTCCTGGCGCTGCTGCTGTTCATCCGTTCGCTGCAGCAGGGACGGCTGTCGAAATCGTTCGCCGTCCTCGACGAGAAAATCGAGGCCAATTCGACCTCGCTCTCGAGCGAGGAGGAGCAGAGCAACGTCGGCAAGCGGGGCGTTACCGTCACGCCGCTGCGCCCGGCAGGCATCGCGGAGTTCGACGGCCGGCGCATGGACGTCATGACTGGCGGCGCGTTTCTCGACGCGGGCGTGCCCGTGGTCATCACGGACGTACAGGGCCTGCACGTGCTTGTAAAGCCGGTGGAGGAATAGTTTCTCGCCTTATCGCGGGCGGGGCCCGCGCAACCGAAACAGAACAAGGAGGTATTTATGGAGTACATCATCCCGGTCGTCATCATTATCGCCGCCATCCTTTTCCTCGTGCTGTTCTTCACGTTTGTGCCGCTCGGCCTGTGGATTTCTGCGCGGGCTTCCGGCGTGCATATCGGCATCTTCCAGCTCGTCGGCATGCGGATCCGCAAGGTCATCCCCTCGCGCATCGTCAGCCCGCTCATCAAGGCCACCAAGGCCGGCCTTACGGTATCGATCAACAAGCTGGAGGCGCACTATCTGGCGGGCGGCAACGTGGATCGCGTGATCAACGCGCTCATCGCCGCGCAGCGCGCCGGCATCCCGCTTGATTTTGAAAAGTCCTGCGCGATCGATCTGGCCGGGCGCGACGTGCTCAACGCCGTGCAGATGAGCGTCAACCCGAAGGTGATCGAAACGCCGGTCATCGCGGCGGTGGCCATGGACGGCATCGAGCTGCGCGCCAAGGCGCGGGTCACCGTGCGCGCCAATATCGACCGCCTCGTGGGCGGCGCCGGCGAGGAGACGATCATCGCCCGCATTGGCGAAGGCATCGTCACCACGGTCGGCTCCTCCGCAAGCCACAAGGAGGTGCTCGAGAATCCGGACCTCATCTCCCGCACCGTGTTGAACAAGGGCCTCGACGCGGGCACCGCATTTGAGATCCTGTCCATCGATATCGCGGATGTGGACGTGGGCCGCAACGTCGGCGCGCAGTTGCAGATCGATCAGGCGGAGGCGGACAAGCGCATCGCGCAGGCGCTCGCCGAGGAGCGGCGGGCCATGGCCGTCGCGCAGGAGCAGGAGAACCTTGCCGCCGTGCAGGGCATGCGCGCGCGCGTGATCGAGGCCGAGGCCGAGGTGCCCAAGGCCATCGCCACCGCATTCCGCGAGGGCAAGCTTGGCGTCATGGACTATTACAACATGCAGAACATCATCTCCGACACCGAGATGCGCAACGCCATCTCCCGTGGAACCGCGCCTGCGCCGCGCAACGCCGGGGAGCAGGAGGGAAAATAACGTAAAGGGGAGAATTCCATGGAAATTCTCGTCATTCTGGCATTGATCGCCTGGGTGGTGACGAGCGCGGCGTCGCGCAGCAAACGTCGCCGGGCGGAGGACGCGCGCCGGCAGCGCGTCCTCCGGGAAATGGAACGACAGGCGCCCGCGCCGTCCGCCGCGCCGCAAAGGCCGCCGGCAACGCCGCTCGTGCAGCCGACGGTCCGGCCCGCCACGCCGTCCGCCGCGCCGCAGCGGCCGCATGTCGTGCAGCCAAGCCGCGCCACGGGGCATGCGCATACCGAGAGCAGCATGACCGGCTTTGAGGCCTGCCCGCCCGGAGCGGATCGCCCGCTTGCGGAGCGGCTCGCCGCGTTTAAGGCGGCCAAGGCCGCCGCGAAAGACGCGCCGCGCCCAGCGGCGCCCGTCGGGAGGGAAACAGCCCCCCGCCCGGCCGTACTGCCTGCGCAGGCACCCTTCCGGTTTGATCCGGCGGAGGCGCGCAACGGGCTGATCTATGCGGAGATTCTGGGCAAGCCCAAGGCTTTGCGGCACAGGTAAAGACGCTTACATATGGAAGAAGAACGGACGATAGAACCGACAAACGAACCGGCGGTGGGGCGTCTGCGCCTTGCCATGACGCTGATCCCGCTGCTTGCGCTGCTCGGGTGCTTCGCGCACTGGCTGCTGACCAATACGCATCCGCGCGTGTTGGGCGTTGTGGCCGCCGCCGTGATCACGCTGCTGTTTGCGCTGCTTGGCGTGCGCTTCATTCCGCAGTGGATCGAGGCGTGGAGCGGAGCGCCGGAGACGCTGTTTCGCGCGTGCGAGGGAAAGCGCAGCGGCCGGCGGCAGCGGATGCACCCGTTTTTCAAAATCGTGCTGGCCGTGCTGCTTTCCCGGCTGCTACTCTTTGCGCTGGCCTACATACTGGTTGCCGTGCGGGACGGATACGCCGGCGGGATCTTCGACCGCATGGACATCTGGAATCCGGTCGGCATCGACTCGCGCCACTACCTGAGCATCGCGGAGTTCGGCTATCAGACCGAGGGGGATGCGCGGCTGCTGCTCGTGTTCCTTCCGTTCTATCCGCTCGTGGTGCGCCTGTTCCACTATGTGTTCCAGGATTTTCTGGTATCCGGCCTGTTCGTGTCGAACGTATCGTTCCTGTTCGCCGCCTACCTGCTGTATGAGCTGGCGTTGCTCGACATGGACCGCCGCGGCGCGCTGCGTGCGGTCAAGTACATCTGCATCCTGCCGGCCTCCTGCCTGTTCTGCACGCCGATGAGCGACGGGCTCTTCCTGCTGCTCGCCGTGTCGTGCATGTATCTGACGCGCCGCAAACTGTATGTGCCCGCGTGCGTGGTCGGCTTTTTTGCCGCGTTTGCGCGCGTGCCGGGCCTGCTGCTGCTCGTGCCGGTTTGCTTTGAACTGGTGGGCGATCTCGTGCGCGACGTCAGGGTGGGCGCGCAGGGGCGGCGGTTTGTGCTCTCCGCGGTGGGGCGATGCCTTTCGCTGCTGTTGATCCCGCTCGGGTTCGGACTGTTCCTGTTCCTCAACTACCGCCTCACGGGCGACTGGTTCCGCTTCCTGCAATACCAGCAGGAGAACTGGAGCCAGAGCATGGGCTGGTTTTTCAACACGGCGGAGTATCAGACGGTTTATGCGCTCAATGCCGCGCGGGAGGGCTCTGAGACGTTCTACGGGCTGTGGCTGCCGAACCTCGTGTACCTGTTTGGCGCGCTTGCGCTCGTCATAGCGGCGCAAAAGCGGCTCCGCCCGTCCTATGTGGCCTATTTTATCGTCTACTATGCGGTGACGATGGGGGCGACCTGGCTGCTTTCCGCGCCGCGATACCTGACGGCGGCGTTTCCGCTGGCGCTCAGCCTTGCGGCGCTGACGGAGAAGCGGTGGGCGGACGCGGTGGCGACGCTCGTCTGCGTTGCGGGCCTGCTGTTCTATCTGTTCGCGTTTCTGCAGCGATGGGCCGTCTATTGACCGGCGACGGGCATGGCGGACGAAAAAACGGCGGGCCTTCCGCTTGCGGGAAGGCCTCGCCGCTTTTTGGAATGGAATGCGCTCAGGCGCGTCGCGCGGCCGTGCCGGAAGAACCGGCGGGGACGCGGCGGCGCCGCGGCTTGGTGGCGAAATACAGGCCGAGGAGCAGCGCGGCGACGCCGAGCCCCAGCAGCCCGAAGAGCGTAAACGCGCCGCCGCTGGACTTTTGCAGCGCATCGACAAACTGCGCCGAATCCGCGTCGCGCGCGCTGAGCAGCGCGCTGTTCATCCCGACGCCGCACAGCAGCACCGCGATGCCGGAGAGGGCGGCCGTGACGGACCACCAGATCAGCCCGATGCGGCCCTTGCGCCGCCGCTTGCCCAGCACGAGCACCAGCAGCAGCCCGAACAGCAGGATCGCCACCGCCAGCAGGATGCGCGTCACCGGGCTGAACAGCGTTTCCAGTATGGCCAGCGAGCGCGTGGTGATGCCAAGCGTGACGGCCAGCGACAGGCGGCTGGCCAGCATATCGTTTAGCTGCGAAGCCAGTTCCGTCGCCATGAGGGCGCCGACCGTTTCCGCCGTATCGCCGATCGCCGGCACAAGCAGGTCGGAGAGCAGGCCCGCGAGCTCGGTTTCGTCCACATGCGGCAGCGCATCGCCGCGCACGAGCGAGGCGACCACGTCCGCCGCCAGACGGCCCGCATAGGCGTTGAGCGGCCCCGCATCGGCCGCGTCGGCGGCAAGGTCCATGCTGGTCATGAGGTCGGATACGATGCTGTCCATGAGCCCGGCGCCCTCGACTGCGGAGGTAAGCGCGGCGGGGGAGATGAGCCGGTCGGCCACGAACAGGCAGAACAGCGCGGCCTGCGATACGAACAGAAGCACGGAGAGCAGGATGGCGAACAGGATGCGCAGAGCTTTCATCATGTCACTCCTTTGCAGCGGATGTTTGTACACAAGTTTATAGAACTTCTTGCCCGCTGTCAACCTCACCTAACGTCGTTGCACCGGTTGCGGGACGGCTTTGCGGGGATTTTGGTGCTTGCTATTTTGGGCCGGACAAAATAAACTGGTAGACAGCAGACGAGGGAGGGAAGTCCTTGCACATCAAGTCCAGATTGTTGCGCGCCCAGATGTTCCTGCTGCGCCCGATCGCAACGCAGACGGGCGATCTGGGAACCGTTCGCGCGCTGCAGGAGGAGTCCGGCAAGCTCATAACGCGGCGGGATGCGGCGCTCTCGCCGGTGTCGTTGCCGCATTGCGGGGCGGAGCTGGCCACGCCGCCCGAACTGCCGCCCGCGCGGGGGATTCTGCTGTATCTGCACGGCGGTGGCTATACGGCCGGCAGGCTGGAGTATGCGCGAGGGTTTGGCAGCACGCTGGCGGTGCGCACCGGCTTTCCGGTGCTGTATCCGGCCTATCGCCTTGCGCCGGAGCACCCATATCCCGCGGCGCTCGACGATGCGGAGGCCGCCTATCGCCATCTGATCGGGAGCGGCTATGATGCGGCGCACATCGTGCTCTGCGGCGAATCCGCGGGGGGCGGGCTCTGCTTTGCGCTGTGCCTGCGCCTCAAGCGGCTGGGCCTGCCGCTGCCGGCCGGCGTGGCGGCCATCTCGCCCTGGGTGGACCTTGCGTGTACCGGCGGGTCGTATATGGAAAACCAGGGGAAGGACCCGCTGCTTACGCGGGAGGAGCTGGCGTTCAGCGCGGCCGCCTATGCCGGCGACACGCCGCTGACCGATCCGTATGTTTCCCCGCTTTACGGCGATCTTGACGGTTTGCCGCCCACGCTGCTGTTTGCCGGCGGGGAGGAGCTGCTGCTGGACGATATGCGCGGGTTGTACGCGCGGTTGAAAGCGGCCGGCTGCGCGGTGCGGCGGTTCGTTGCGCCGGAGATGTGGCATGCCTACGTGCTCTACGGCGTGGAAGAGGCGGAGGCGGATTTTGTCCGCATCGGCGATTTTGTGCGGGAGGCGTTCGAGGAATGACGGAGAGCGGGCGCTGGATGCGGCTCGACAACGCCGCCAAGATCTATCCGGCCGCCAGCAGCCGCCGCTGGCATGCGCTGTTCCGCCTGTCCGCCACGCTGACCGAGCCGGTGGACCCGGATGTGCTGCTGCAGGCGCAGCGGCGCATGGTGCGGCGGTTTCCGTCGTTCTATGTGCGCCTCAGGCGCGGCATGTTCTGGTATTATCTCGAAGGGGTGGACGAATGCGCCGCCGTGGAGCCGGACGGCGAATCGCCCTGCATGCCCCTGCAGCGGCGGGAGAAGCGCGGCCTGAGGCTTCGCGTGCGCTACCGGGGAAACCGCATTGCCGTGGAGTTTTTCCATGCGATTACGGATGGAACGGGCGGCCTGTGCTTTTTGAAGACGCTTGTGGCGGAATACCTTTCCCTGCGCTACGGGGCTGCGATCCCGCGGGGAGACGGCGTGCTGGATTGCGACGAGCCGCCGCACGGGGCGGAGCTGGACGACAGCTTTCTTGCCAACGCGGGCGACATCGCCATCGACCGAACCGAGGCGAACGCCTATCACCTGAGCGGCGATCTGGAGCCGGACGGCTTTATCCACCTGACGACCGCCTGCGTGCCGCTCGCCGCCGTAACGGCGCGCGCGAAAGCGTTCGGCGTCAGCCTGACCGCTTATCTCACGGCGCTGCTCATCGATGCGGCCTGCCAGTTGCAGCAGGAGGACGGCACCGCGCGCCGGCGGCGCAGGCCGGTCAAGATCTGCGTGCCGGTCAACCTGCGCCGCTTTTTCCCAAGCGAAACGCTGCGCAATTTTTCCAGCTACGTCAATCCCGGCGTGGAAACGCGGTTGGGGACGTATACGCTGGAGGAGATCGTGCAGGCGGTACACCACCACATGGGCACGGAGGCGACCGCCAAACGCCTGGGCGCCAAATTTACCGCTAACGTCAGTTCCGAGCGAAACGCTGCGCTGCGCCTTGCGCCGCTGTTTCTGAAGAACGTGGCGATGAAATGCGCCTTTCTGATGGTGGGCGACCGCAAGACGACCACCATCCTTTCCAACCTCGGCCTCGTGACGCTGCCGGACGCGATGGCCGCCCATGTATCGCGCATGGAGTTTGTACTGGGGCCGCTTTCGCGCAACCCCGTCGCCTGCGCGGCGCTTTCCTATGGCGATACGCTCTGTCTGAACCTGACCAGCACCCTGCGGGAACCGGCGCTGGAGCGCGCGTTTTTGACGCGGCTCGTGCGCCAGGGCGTTCCCGTGCGGGTGGAAAGCAACCAGAGGTGATTCCGATGTCCTATTGTCCCAACTGCGGCGTGGAGCTGGCGCCGTCGGAGGCGCGCTGCCCGCTGTGCCGGACGGCCGCCCCACAGCCGCCGGAGACGGCGGAGAAGCCGTATCCGCCGGCGGCAAACGTGCCGGTCGGCCGTGCCGCGCCGCGCAAGCGCCGCACGTTTGCGCTTGCATGCGCCATCCTGCTGCTCATCCCCGTGCTCACCTGCGTGGTCAGCGATTTGAGCATCGGCGGCACGCTCACGTGGGCGTGGTATGTGATCCTTTCGTTTGCGCTGCTGTATGTGTTGCTGTTCCCGCCGTTCATACTGCTCAGGCGCCGGCTGATGGTCAGCCTCGCGCTGGACTGCGCCGGCGTGATCGGGTTTCTCTGGGGCATGGAGCGGCTGACGGGCGGCGGCTGGTTCTTGCGCTTTGGTCTGCCGGTCACGCTGCTGGTGTACGCCGTGGTGCTGGCGGTGGTGCTGCTGGTGCGCAAGTCGCCGTGGAACCATCTGAAGGTGCTGGCGGCCACCCTGTGCGGCATGGGCGTGTTCGTGCTGGCGCTCGAATGGCTCATCAACCGCAGCTTTTATCCCGGCCGGACGGTCAGTTGGTCGATCTATACCTGCATCCCCTGCCTGCTGCTCGGCGCGGCTTTGTTCGTGATCGACCGCAACCCGGCCTGCAAGCAGGAGCTGCACAAACGGTTCTTTTTCTAAACGGCGGGGCTGCCGCCGGTATCACAAGCGCCGCAGGGCGCAGGGAGGGGTTCACATGTCGCATATTCGGGACATCCGCCTGAAGGACGAGGGACATCAGCGCATCGCCTGGGTGGCGCGGCACATGCCGGTGCTGAACGCCGTGGGCGAACGGTTTGCGCAGGAGCGGCCGTTCGCGGGGCGCCGCATCGCGCTGTCGATCCACCTGGAGGCAAAGACCGCCTATCTGGTCAGGACGCTGGTGCGCGGCGGCGCGGAGCTGTTCGTGACGGGTTCCAACCGCCTGTCCACGCAGGACGCCGTCTGCGCGGCGCTGGTGGACGACGGCATCACCGTCAACGCCATCCACGGCGCGTCGGAGGCGGACACCGTCGCGCTCTGGAAGGAGACGCTTTCCTGCCGGCCCGATATTGTAATCGACGACGGGGCGGATCTGGTCAATCTGCTGCTGGGCGATTGCGCCGCATACGCCGGCCGTGTGCTGGGCGGCTGCGAGGAGACGACCTCCGGCGTGCAGCGCCTGCGCGGCTGGGCGGCGGCCGGCCGGCTGCCGTTCCCGGTCATGGCGGTCAACGACGCCCGTTGCAAGAGCTTTTTTGACAATACCTATGGAACGGGACAGACCGTGTGGGATGCGATCATGCGCACGACGAACCTGCAGATCAACGGCAAAACCGTTGTCGTGGCGGGCTACGGGTATTGCGGCCGTGGCGTAGCGAAGGTGGCGCACGGCCTCGGCGCGCAGGTCATCGTGACGGAGGTGGACCCTGTCAAGTCGGTGCTGGCCATCATGGACGGCTATCGGGCGATGACGATGGCCGAGGCCGCGCCGCTTGGCGATATCTTTGTGACCGTGACCGCCTGCTGCGACGTCATCCGGCCGGAGCACTTTGCGCAGATGAAGGACAACGCGATCGTCAGCAACGCGGGGCATTTCAACATCGAGCTCGACCTGCCCGGCCTCAAGGCCATGGCGGTGGAGCGGGTGGCGCTTCGGAAGAATCTCGACGGCTATGTGCTGCCGGACGGCCGCACGATCGGCGTCGTGGCCGACGGCGGGCTGTGCAACATCGCCGCGGCGGACGGGCACCCCATGGAGATCATGGATATGTCGTTCGCGCTGCAGGCGCTTGCCGCCGAGCACATCCTCCGAAACGGCGCTTCGCTGCGCCCCGGCGTGCATGCCGTTCCGGAGGAGATCGACCGGCGCGTGGGAGAACTCAAGCTCCGGGCGTTGGGCGGCGCCTGCGACACCCTGAGCGAGCGGCAGCGCGCCTTTCTGCGCGCGCATTGAGCGGGGAAAGGGAACGGGCCGGCGCCGCGCTGCCGGCGTATTTTCTCAAAGCGTTTCAACCGGCACGCCCGGACGGCCGCCCCGGCGGCCTTTCCATGGCTGCCGACGCCCGCGGCCCCTGCGCAACCGTTTCGATTTTCGACGCTCGCGGCCCCTGCGCAACCGTTTCGATTTTCGACGCCCGGGTCGGCCGTCCCGGCGGCCTTTCCATGGCTGCCGACGCCCGCGGCCCCTGCGCAACCGTTTTGATTTTCGACGCCCGGGTCGGCCGTCCCGGCGGCCTTCCCCGGCCTGCCCGCCGCCCCGCTTCAGTGGAGCCGCTTTGCCCCGTCCCCGCCCGATGGGCGCAGGCCCTCGAGCTGCGCGCGCAGGTTTTCGCGCACGGCGGCAATGTATTCCTCGCGCAACTGGCGCTGTTCCGCCGCTTCCTCCGGGGTAAGGCCCTCGGGCGTGCACGCCTTTTGGGCGAGCGCGTTGATCCGCGCAATCCGTTCCTGTGTCATGGCCGCACCCCGTCCGTTCCTCTCCCGGCGGCAACGATGGCCGTCCCGGCCGCAAAGCGGTCGGAAAATTCGATTCCCGGCCGGCGGGCCGGGCGCATCCGCAGCTTCCCTGCTGCGGGCGATGCGCTCCCTTCAAAGGCGGGCGGGGACGACCGCCCCGGCGCCAACATCGCGTTTGTCATGGATTTCGCTCCCGTTCCGTTTTCTGATCTGCCGCAGTATGCTGCGAAAGGTTTCCTCTGACGGTCCCATTGTACCAGCCCGTGCCGGGTGCGTCAAGGAACCCGCAGCCGGCCCCGCCTGCGGCGCGTTTTGACTTTTGCCCCGCGCGCTGGTATACTGCTTACGTATGGAAAATTCTGCGCGCGGGGAACAGAGGATCGTGGAGGTGACGCCCGGCTCGCCGGCGGCGCGCGCCGGCGTTGCGGCGGGGGATACGCTCCTGTCCGTCAACGATGAGCCGGTGCTGGATCTCATCGATTATGAGTATTTGACCGCCGGCGGCACGCTGCGCCTTGCGCTGCGCGGCGCGGACGGCGCGGCGCGCGCCGTGACCGTGTCGAAGCGCGACGAAGAGCCGCTCGGCCTCAACTTTGCCACGAGCCTGATGAGCGACATGCGCACCTGCTCGAACCGGTGCATCTTCTGCTTTGTGGACCAGATGCCGGACGGCGTGCGGGAGAGCCTGCGCGTCAAGGACGACGATTGGCGCCTTTCGTTCATCATGGGCAATTACGTCACGCTGACGAACGTGTCCGAGGCGGAGTTTTCGCGCATCCTGCGCCGCCGCGTCAGCCCGCTGTATGTGTCCGTACATGCCACCGATCCGGCGGTGCGCGTGCGCATGATGCGGAACCGGACCGCCGGGCGGCTCATGGACCGGCTGACCCGCCTTGCGGAAGCGGGCTTGCGCTTCCATGCGCAGGTGGTCTGCTGCCCGGGCGTGAACGACGGCGAGACGCTTGACCGCACGCTTGCCGATCTGTACGGCCTGTATCCGGCCGCGCAGTCCGTCGCGCTCGTGCCGGTGGGGCTGACGCGCTTTCGGGAGGGGCTTCCGCCCCTGCGCCCTTATTCGGCGGCACAGGCGCGGGAGATGATCGGCCGCATAGCCGCTTTCGCGGCGCAGGCGCGGGCGGAGCGCGGCACGGCGTTTGCGTTTCTTTCGGACGAATGGTATCTGCTTTCGGGCGAGGCGCTGCCCCCGTACGAGGCGTACGAGGATTTCCCGCAGATCGAGAACGGCGTGGGGCTGCTGCGCCTGTTTGAGGAATCGTTCCGTTCCGCGCTCGGAGAGCGGGAGCCGCTTGCCGGCCGCGTCGCGCTGTCGATGGCGGGGGGCGAGGCGGCGTACCCGTTCTTCCGGACGCTGTACCGGTCGCTCGAACCGTACGGGTTCGACCTGACGCTGTATCCGATCCGCAACGAGTACTTCGGCGGCAACGTAAGCGTCGGCGGGCTCGTCACCGGAACGGATCTTGTAAACCAGCTTGCCGGGCGGCTGCGCACGGATGCGCTGCTGTTGCCGCGCAACATGCTGCGCGAGCGCGAGGATGTTTTTCTGGACGGCATGACGATGCCGGCGCTCGAGAAGGCGCTCGGCGTGCGCGTGCTGCCGGTCGGCACGGGCGAGGAGATGGTCGAGACCCTGTTCGCATATGCTAAAACAAGGATCGGGAGATAGGAAGGCCGCATGAGTACCAAACCGCTGGTCGCCCTCGTCGGGCGGCCCAACGTCGGAAAATCCACGCTGTTCAACCGGCTCATCGGGCGTCGCGTCGCCATCGTCGAGGATACCCCCGGCGTCACGCGCGATCGCATCTATGGGGACGCCGAATGGCTGCAATACGCCTTCACGCTGATCGACACCGGCGGCATCGAGCCGGCCAGCGAGGATCGCATCGCCGTGCAGATGCGCCGGCAGGCGGAAATCGCCGTGGCCACGGCGGATGTGATCGTGTTCCTGGTGGACGGCCGCGAAGGGATGACCGAGGCGGACGCGGAGGTGGCGGCGCTGCTGCGCCGCAGCCGCAAGCCCATCGTGCTGGCCGTGAACAAGGTGGACGCGCAGAAGTTTGAGGAGTCGGCGTATGAGTTTTATGCGCTCGGCCTCGGCGACCCGATCACCATTTCCGCCACGCAGGGGCTGGGGCTTGGCGATCTGCTGGATGCGGTCGTGCAGGACTTTCCCGCCGCGCAGGAGGAGGAGGAACAACACCGCATCCGCATCGCGGTGGCCGGCAAGCCGAATGTGGGCAAGTCGAGCCTGATCAACGCGCTGCTGGGCGAAGAGCGCGTCATCGTGTCCGACGTGCCGGGTACCACGCGCGACGCCATCGATACGCCGTTCGCCCGTGGCGAGCGGCTCTATACGCTCGTGGATACGGCGGGCGTGCGCCGCAAGCGCAGCATTGAGGACGAGAGCGTCGAGCGTTACAGCGTCATCCGCTCGCTGGCGGCGGTGCGCCGGGCGGACGTGGTGCTGCTCGTGTGCGATGCGAGCGAGGGGCTGAGCGAACAGGACGTGCGCATCGCCGGCTACGCCCATGAGGAGGGGAAACCCTCCGTACTGCTGATGAACAAATGGGATCTGGTCGAAAAGGATACCCACACCATCGAACGGTACAAAAAGGATGCGCTGCGCGACCTTGCGTTTATGAGTTATGTGCCGATGCTATTCCTTTCCGCCAGGACCGGGCAGCGCGTGGACCGCGTGCTCGACCTTGCGGACGCGGTGTACGAGCAGAGCTGCCGCCGCGTACCGACCGGCACGCTCAACGACGTGGTGGGCGAGGCGGTCATGGCCAACGAGCCGCCGTCGGACAAGGGGCGCCGGCTGCGCATCTACTATGCGACGCAGGCGGCCGTGCAGCCGCCCACGTTCTTGATATTCGTCAACGACGAGGCGCTCGCGCATTTTTCCTATCGCCGGTATCTGGAGAACTATCTGCGCAAGTCGTTCGGCCTTGACGGCACGCCGATCCGGCTGTTTTTCCGCAACCGCAAACGCGAGGAGGGCTGAGCCATGCAATCGTACGACTGGAATCCCCTGCTGTGCGCCGTATGCGCGCTGCTCGGCTATCTCTGCGGCAATGTGCAGACGGCCGTTTTTATCAGCAAACGCTTTTTTCACGACGATGTGCGGGACCACGGCAGCGGCAATGCCGGCAGCACGAACATGGTGCGCGTGTTTGGGTTCAAGCCGGGGGCGGTCACGTTCGTGGGCGATTTTCTGAAGGCCGTGGCGGCGGTGCTGCTCGGCCGGCTGGTCATGGGCACGCTCGGCGGCTACATCGGCGGGCTGTTCGTGGTGATTGGGCATTGCTTCCCGGCGTTTGCCGGGTTCCGCGGGGGCAAGGGCGTGGCCTCGTCCTTTGCCGTGGCATGGATGACATTCCCGCTCGGCGCGGCGGTAACGGCGGTCGCCGTGGCGGTGCTGCTGGCCCTGACCAAGCGCATTTCGATCTGTTCGCTGTCCGGCATGGTTGTCTTTCTTGTGATGACATTGGTGTTCCGCCTGTCGGATGTGGCGCTCGTCGCGCTGGCGGCCGTACTGCTCGTACTCGTATACGTCCGCCATGCGGACAACATCCGCCGCCTGCTGCGCGGCGAGGAGAAGCAAATCATCAACTGAACCCTTCTATTTGCGCGCCTCCCACATATATTTGGTAACGACCGATACAGCAGGAGGAGGCGTGTCATGGACAGAACAGAGCTCTACCGGGATATTGCCAAAAGGACGCAGGGGGATGTCTACATCGGCGTCGTCGGCCCGGTGCGCACGGGAAAGTCGACGTTTATCAAGCGATTTTTGGACCTGCTCGTGCTCCCGAACATCGAGAACGAACATGTCAAGGCCCGCGTGATCGACGAGCTCCCGCAGAGCGGCGCCGGCCGCTCGATCATGACGACGCAGCCGCGCTTTGTGCCCAACGAGGCTGTCCGCATCGAGTTTGCGGACCGGCAGTTCTGCAACGTGCGCCTGGTCGATTGCGTGGGTTACCTCGTGCCCGGCGCGATCGGGCATCTGGAGAACGATGCGCCGCGCATGGTGCGCACGCCGTGGTTCGATTACGATATCCCGTTCGAGGAGGCGGCCGAGCTCGGTACGCGCAAGGTCATCGCGGAGCACTCCACCATCGGCGTGGTCATGACCACCGACGGCAGCATTACGGAGCTGCCGCGCGAGAGCTATGTCGAGGCCGAGGCGCGCGTGCTGCGCGAGATGAAGGAGACGGGCAAGCCCTTCGTACTCATCATCAACAGCATTGACCCCGAGGGCGAAGCGGCGCAGTCGCTGCGCGACGCGCTGTCGGAGCAGTACGGCGTGTGCGCCATCTGCCTGAACGCCATGCAGATGACGGCGGCGCAGGCGGCGCAGCTCATCGAGGAGATGCTGCTGGAGTTCCCGCTGCGCATGATCGAGATCCGCATTCCCTCCTTTTTGCGCGCGCTGCCGAAGGACCACTGGCTCATGCAGCGCGTGCTGCTGCCGGTCTACTCGACGCTGCCGCAGCTCAACCGGGTGCGCGATTACCGCCGTCTCGTGGAACAGTTGCAGCATGTGGAGCAGTTCCTGCCGGCGCGCGTGGAGGGCGTGGCGCTTGGCGAGGGCACGGCCACGGTCGCGTTGCAACCGGAGGAGGGCCTGTTCTACGAAATCCTGGGCGAGGAGTGCGGCTGCGACATTCGGGACGATTTCGAGCTCATCTCCGCCATGAAGGGATTTGTCTCGGCCAAGGCGGAGTACGACCGCATTGCCGGCGCGCTCGAGGAGGCGCGGCGCACGGGCTACGGCGTGGTGCCGCCCGCAATCGACGAGATGGAGCTCGACGAGCCGGAGATCGTCCGCCAGGGCAGCCGCTTTGGCGTGCGATTGCGCGCCCGTTCCTCCGGGCTGCATGTCATTCGCGTTGACATCGAAAGCGAGATCAGCCCCATCGTCGGCACCGAGCAGCAGTCGGAGGCGCTCGTGCAGTCGCTGCTGGCCACGTTCGAGCAGGAGCCGGGCGCGATCTGGCAGACGAACCTGTTCGGCAAGTCGCTCTACGATCTCGTGCGCGACGGGATGGCCGGCAAGGGCGCCATGCCGCCCGCCGTGCAGCAGCGCATCCAGTCCACGTTGCAGCGCATCGTGAACGAGGGCTGCAACGGCCTCATCTGTATCATGCTTTGACGCGCAGGGCAAGATAAGGGTTGCGGTGAATGCCGCGGCCCATTTTTTTATGTGCGGGGAGGCAGTATGGAGCATTGCAGGACGGATTTGGCGCGCGAGGCGCGCGACCTTCTGGGCGGCGAGCTTGAGGGGGTGGAGCAGGAGCAGGAGCGGCGCGGCGACCTTGTCATCGAGCGCGTCGCCATCTTTACGGATGCGGCTGCCCAACGGCTGGACAAGCCGAAGGGGCGGTATATCACGATCGATACCGACCAGATCCCGTCGCGCGATCCGGCGCTGTTTCAGGCGGTGTCGGAACAGATAGCCACGGAGCTTTCCCGCCTGCTCGAGGGGTTGCCGGAGGATGCGGATGTCATGGTCGTCGGGCTCGGCAACCGGTTTGTCACGCCGGACGCGCTTGGACCGGAGACGGCGGACCGGGTTTACGTTACGCGGCATATCCGCACCGATGCGCCGGAGCTTGCGCCGGAGGGGCTGCGCGCCGTATCGGCCATGGCGCCCGGCGTGCTGGGCACCACGGGTATGGAAACGGGGGAGGTGGTGCGCGGGCTTGTGGAGCATGCCCGCCCTGCGGCGGTCATCTGCATCGACGCGCTGGCCGCGCGCAGCACCGACCGGATCAACCGCACCGTGCAGCTCAGCGACAGCGGCATCAGCCCTGGCTCCGGCATCGGGAACCGGCGCGACGCGCTTTCGCGCCAAACGCTTGGCGTGCCGGTCATCGCCGTGGGCGTGCCAATGGTCGTATACGCCTCGACCATTGCGGCGGATACCGTCGGCCTCATCGTCGAAAGGGCACGCCTGTCGGACGAGGCGGGCGCGCTGCGGGCGCTGGCCGACGAGGTCGTGCGCGAGCGCTTCGGGCCGCTGATCGTGACGCCCAAGGAAATCGACGCGCTCATCGACGACGCGGCCGAAATGCTGGCCGACGGCATCAACCGGATGCTGCATCGCGCCTGTTTTGACGAGCTGAAGGCATTGTTCGGCTGAGCCGCGCATATCGTGTATGGGGGGAGGGGGTGCCGATGCAAAAGGTTGGAACTGTGCGCAGGGGCGCCCGCGCGGCGCGCGCGCGCAAAGGAGGCGGGCCATCGGTGGCGCGCCTTCGCGTGCTGTTGCCGTTGCTGACGGCCGCCTGCCTGGTGGCGCTGCTGCTGCTCTCCTACGGCCGCGCGGATGTGGGCCTTGTGGCCATGGGCATGCCGGTGCTCGCGCAACTGCCGGAGGCGCAGACCGCGCCCGGCGAGGCAGAGCCCGCCGGCACGCCGCAGCCGCTGCGGCTGTCGGTGCTGGGCGGGGCGAGCGTGCCCACGCTGCAAACGCAGACCGGCGATGAGAGCGCCCCCACAATCCTGATCTATCACACGCATACGACCGAAGCGTACGCCCAGACGGAGACCTACACCTATACGCCGAGCGGGAGCTGGCGAACCACGGACAACGAGAAGAACGTTGTCGCGGTGGGCGAGCTGCTGGCCGAACAGCTTCGGGCGCACGGCTTTGGCGTTCTGCACGATACCACCGACCATGAGCCGCCGCAGCTTGCGAGCGCATACAGCCGTTCGGAGGAAACCATGCGCGCCTATCAGGAAAAGTATCCGTCGCTGCGCGTGTTCATCGATGTGCACCGGGATGCCTACGGCAACGCGGATACGCCCATCACGGACTACCTGGAGCTCGACGGCAAGGAGGTCGCGCGCATGATGTTTGTCGTGGGGACCGGGGAGGGCGCGACCGGGACCGGCTTTGACCAAATGCCGGATTTTGAAAGAAATTATGCGCTGGCCGAAGCGGTGACCGCATATCTCACCGCTGTGGACAGCCGCCTTGCACGCCCCATCCGCGTTAAGACGGGGCGCTATAACCAGCACATTTCCGACCAGTGCCTGCTCGTGGAGATCGGCCACAACTGTAATTCGCTCGATCAGGCGCTCGCCGCCGTCCCGTATCTGGCGGAGGCGCTTGCCGCCGCGCTCGAGGCCGGCGACCCCGCCGCTGCACTCGGCGAGGCGGGCACCGCCGTCTGGGCGCCCGCCGCATAGCCGCGCGCCCGCCGCGGACAGGACCGCCGCCGTTCGCCGTATCGCTACTGCGCGCCATCGTCCGTACGGCACCGGCGTGCAACGGACGGGGTTCGTGCGCCCGCCGTCAACAACCCCACTGCCTGCCGCATCGCTACTGCGCGCCATCGCCCGTCCCACCTGCCGGACCGGCATGGCGCGAACGCGATGCCTGGGCTGATTGGCCCCGACATAACTGGTGATGACGACCTGCCTGGCACAATCTGGAAGCAGGGGGGCGGCGGCAACCGACGCAGGGACCTGGGCAACCGAAAAGCACAACCAGGGCGCAGACGGGACAGTCGTTCGCAGAAACTGCGCTCCGCTTCCGCCATGCGCGCCCCGTGTTGCTATGGCAAAACATAGACAAGATCGTCGCCATCCCGTTCCCGTGACAGGCAAAATCCCAGTTTGGCGTAGAGCCTCTGGGCGGTCGAATTGTCCCGTTCAACCGACAGATGAATCGGGACTTCGGGCATGGCGCTGCGCAACAGGGAAATGGCGAGCTTTGCCGCCTCCGCACCAAGCCCCATGCCCTGAAAGGCCGGGATGATGAAGAAGCTCCAGGACAGCGCCTCCCGTTCTGTACCCAGGCGTTTATGGAGCTGTATGAAGCCGATGACGGCAGGCCGTTCGTCGACCCTTTGGAGAATCAGGAACGGAACGTTTTGTTCCGGCGCGATATATGCGCGCCCCAGGGAGAACCACAGGGGGTTGACCGCCGCCTGCTGCTCCGGCGGCAGGGAGAGCAGGCCCATGCGAAACAGATCCTCCTCCGTTCGGATTCTCTGGAAGCAGATCCGCCGGCTGCGGAAGCAATCGGCCGGCAGAGCATCCAGCTTTTCCATCAGGTTCATCACCCACACCCCTTTCTCCTGTCGACATCCTGTCGCCGCCCGGAAGAAATAACGTGGACCGGGCGGTCAGTGGCGGCGGCCGGGAAGCGCCCGTTCCGCCCGACCATTGACGGCCCGGGGAGGTTGCAGCCCTTGAGCGCCGTCATTTTTGCGCCGTGCGCCTGCACATATTCCAACAATCTGCTCATAATGTCGGGATCAACCATATGATAAACCGAAAGCCGTCGTTCCCGCTCCTGCCAACGATGACAAGGCTGCCAGAAAAATTCAGCGAGCAGCTTCGTCCCCCGCATTTCCCCAGACAAGAAGCGTATTTGCGGCCTTTCCTTCGCATGTTCCATCAGCAGCCGCCTCCGTGATCGGCCGGGGGGATAGATTGCGGATATCCTGCCGGTATTCAGCAGACTTCAGGACCTCCATCATGTCGATCAAAGATTCCCCTGTGTTCGATCGGCCCCGCAGTGAAGAACTGTCGATATGGCCCCCCGGCGGCCATACCGCTGATGCTCGCGTTGCAGGAAGGCCGGGAACGGAATCCATGTCGCCTGGGATTATTTGGGCAAGCGGGTGCAGCCATAGGCCCCTGTTCCCCAAAGGATGCCAAACAAGGCGGGAAAAAGGAAAACGACCCCCATTATTTCCCCGCTTCCCCCGAAAGGAACTCCCGCTTTCCGTAATTCTCGTTTGCCGATCTGATTATAACACATGCCGGTATCGACCGCCATTGCTGTTTCTGAAAGCGGATTGCCGGGCCGGGGCGCAAAGCCGCAAGGGCCGGCAACACGGCGGCGCGGCTCTGAACGATCCGCCCACTCCGGACGTTATCATCCCGGGGCAAAAGCCTTGATTGGCGCGCAGACCGGTGGCGATGCAACGCTTGCGTTTCTGCCGGTGGCAGCCGGATCGAAGCCCACCGGGCAGGGGCCGGCTTAAAGGTGGAGCGGCGGCGGGCGTGGTCAGCCGCTTACAAAAAAAACGGAGCAGGCGATCGAACGCCTACTCCAAGATGGTGCGGCAGATGGGACTTGAACCCATACGCTCGCGCACACGCCCCTCAAACGTGCCTGTCTGCCTATTCCAGCACTGCCGCGCACGAAAATAGTATAGCTGCCGGCGGGCGGGTTGTCAATTCATTTTTGTAAAAATTGGCGGGACAAAATTGCGCCCGTATCCGGCAAACTAACCGTATCATGAAACGGTTTTTGCTTCCGATCTGTATTGCTGCGGCGCTGCTGGCCGCGCTGACGGTCTCCGCCTGCGGGCTGATCCGGCGCGACCGGTTGCCCGCGGATTCGGCGCGCCTGCCGCGGGACGCCGTCGTGGCGGGCGAGGACGTGTCGCGCATGACCATTGCGGAGGCGCGCGCGCGCCTTAGCGGGGCCTGGGAGCCGCCGGAATACCGCCTGATCCTGCCGGACGGGGCGGAAACGCTGCCGGCGTCCGCGCTCGGGGTTTCCGCCGATGTGGACGCGGCGCTGTTGCAGACGTTGAACGGCGAGCCGGTGGCGTCGTTGCCGCTTTGCGTGGATACGGACGCGCTGCGCGAGGGCATCGCCGCGTTTGCCGCCCGGCATGATCGCACGGCGACGGATGCGACCGTCATATTCGTGCCGGGCAGTGCGGAGGCTTTCTCCTATACCGCAGAACGCGAGGGCCTTCTGATCGATTCGGATGCGCTGTACCAGGCGGTGCTGCGCGCCATACAGGCAGGGGATACCCGCATCGAGGTGCCGTGCAGCGTACAGGCGCCGGCGGTGACGGAGGCGGCGCTGCGCGAAGAGCATCGGCTGATCGGCACGTTCACCACCTCGTTTGCCAAGTCGCCGCACAATGCGGAAAACCGTGTGTTCAACATCTGCAAGGCGGCGGAAGCCATCGACGGAACGGTGCTCGAACCGGGCGCAACGTTCGACTGCAACGCCGTGCTGGGCGACCGCAACGGAGAGAACGGCTGGCGCATGGCGGCCGCCATCAGCGGGGGCCGTTATGTGCAGGAATATGGCGGCGGCGTTTGCCAGGTTTCCTCCACGCTGTTCAACGCAGTCCTGCTCGCCGATCTGACCATCACCGAGCGCCATCCGCACAGCTGGCCCATGGGATATGTCGATATCGGGCGCGATGCGACGATCAGCACCGGCGGCAAGAACTTCTGCTTTGTCAATTCCACCTCCGCCCCGTTGACGGTGGCGGCGGTTGTGGACGAACAGGCGCAGACGGTGACGCTCTCGCTTTACGGCACGCCGGCGCTGCCGGAGGGGCAGTATGTCGTGGTCTCGTCCGAGAACACCGGCACCCTGCCGGCGTTGCCGGACGAGGTGCTGCTCGATGAGAGCCTGCCGAACCAGACGCGTGTGGTCGAGCGCGAGGGGCGGCAGGGGCGTACCGCCCGCACATACAAAACATATTACGCGGCCGACGGCACGCAACTGCGCCGGGAGCTCGTCTACGAGGACGTGTACCGCTCCATCGCGGCGCGCATCTATGTATCGACCGATCTGTATGCGGCGGAGACGGCCGCAACGGGCGGCGGCGCATGACCGCCGGCGGGAGCCCAAAACGGGAAATTTGACGGCCCGTTTCAAAAAACGTTCATAGAATCGGTGCAAATGGACGCTTTATTCTTGCGCCGGGTTGGAGTATAATGGAACGTACACGAGGGGGTGTTTTGTTATGCGCAACCTGACCATGATGACCGACCTGTACCAGCTCACGATGATGTACGGCTATTTCAAGCACGGAATGGCCGGCAACGAGGGCGTGTTCGACGTGTTTTTCCGCCCGCGCAGCAATATCACGTACGCCATTGCCGCCGGGCTGCAGAGCGTCATCGATTATATCAACAACCTGCATTTTTCCGAGGAGGACCTGGCCTATCTGCGCTCGCTCAAGCTGTTCGACGAGGCGTTCCTCGCGTATCTGGGCAAGCTGCATTTCACCGGCGAGATCTACGCCATGCGGGAGGGCACGGTCGTGTTCCCGTATGAGCCGCTCGTGCGCGTCCGCGCGCCGATCATGCAGGCGCAGCTCATCGAAACGGCGCTGTTGACGTTCGTCAACCACCAGACGCTCATCGCCACCAAGGCGAGCCGCGTGTGCTATGCGGCGGAGGGCGGCGCGGTGCTGGAGTTCGGCCTGCGCCGGGCGCAGGGCGCCGACGCCGGCATCTATGGCGCGCGCGCGGCCGTCATCGGCGGCTGCTCGGCCACGAGCAACGTGCTCACGGGCGAGATGTTCGGTATCGCGGTGAGCGGCACGCATGCGCACAGCTGGGTCATGAGCTTCCCGGATGAGCTCAGCGCGTTTCGCGCCTACGCCGAAACGTTCCCGACCGCCTGCCTGCTGCTCGTGGATACGTACGATACGCTGCGCAGCGGCGTGCCGAACGCCATTACCGTATTCCGGGAGCTGCGCGCGAAGGGGCATGAGCCGCTGGGTATCCGGCTCGACAGCGGCGACCTCGCCTACCTCAGCAAATGCGCGCGCCGCATGCTGGACGAGGCCGGTTTCCCGGACGCGAAGATCTGTGCCTCGAGCGACCTTGACGAGAATGTCATCCGCGACCTGAAGATGCAGGGCTGTTGCATCGACACCTGGGGCGTGGGCACGCGTCTCATCACGAGCGAGGACAACCCGGCGCTCGGCGGCGTGTACAAGATGGCGGCGGAGGTCGTGGACGGGCGTATGGTGCCGAAGATCAAGCTCTCCGACAACCCGGCCAAGGTTACCAATCCGGGTTACAAAAAGGTCTTCCGCCTGTATGATCTCAAGGGTATGGCCATCGCGGACCTGATCGCGCTCGACGAGGAGACGATCGACACGTCCAAACCGCTGCGCATCTTTGATCCGGAGCATCCGTACAAGAACATGCTGCTCAAGCGGTTCAATGCGCGCGAGCTGCTTGTGCCGGTGTTCCGGGCGGGCAGGCAGGTCTATGCGTCCCCGTCCGTCATGGAGATCCAGGCGTACGCAAAGGCCGAGCTGGCGACCATGTGGGACGAGTACCGCCGACTCATGCAGCCGCACATTTACAAGGTGGACCTGTCCGACCGGCTGTATGATCTCAAAAAGCGCATGATCGCAGAGCACACGGGAGGCCGCGCATGAAGCGGCCCGGCATGATGTTCTGCTTGCTCGCCGCATTGCTGGCCTTTGCCGCACTGCAGGCGTGCATTCGGGTGGAACCGGAGATCGCCGGCACGCCGACGCCGTCGGCCTCGCCCACACCACGGCCGGACCCGTTCGAATTGGAGATGACCGCCGCACCCGTGCCGACGGACCTGCTGGGCAACCACATCGAAATGGACGACCACTATTTCCGCTATTATCTCTCGTTTGGCGACCTGCGCGTGTACGAGTACGGCACGGGTACGTTTCTCGACGGCGTATGCGTCAACGCCTATCCGCTGCCGCTCGACGGCGTGGTGAACATCGTGTATTACAGCGAGGACGGCCGCGTCGCCGGCATTGGGCGCATCCACAACGCCGAGGGCGGCACGCTGCTGGAAAGCGGCAGCAACGCCATCTATGCGGAGATTCAGACCGATATCGACGTGCAGGGCATGGAGTTCGTGCTCGAGATCGAGGAGCCGTTTGCGCCGGTCGAACCCGCGCCGGACAATGGCTGAAGCGACCGAAAGGAGGAAAATACCATTATGAAGGTGTTGCTCATCAACGGCAGCCCGCATGCGGACGGCTGCACCGCTGCGGCGCTGAAAGAGGCGGCGGCTGCGCTGCATGCCGAAGGCGTGGAGACGGAGCTGCTCCACGGCGCAGCAAAGCCCGTGCGCGGCTGCATCGGGTGCGGCGCCTGCGCATCGACGGGGCGCTGCGCGTTCAGCGACGATGTGGTGAACGAGTGCATCGACGCGCTGGCCAAAGCGGACGGCCTGATCGTCGGTTCGCCGGTCTACTACGCTTCGCCCAACGGCACGCTGCTGAGCCTTCTGGACCGCCTGTTCTATGCCGGCGGCGTCTGCGCGGCGCACAAGCCTGCCGCCGCCGTCGTGTCCGCCCGGCGCGCGGGTACCACCGCCTCGCTCGATGTGATCAACAAGTATTTTACTTTCGCGCAGATGCCGGTCGTGTCCTCCACCTATTGGAACATGGTGCACGGCAGAAACGCGGAGGACGTGGCTGCCGATTTGGAAGGGTTGCAGACCATGCGCAACCTGGCCCGCAACATGGCGTGGCTGCTCCGCTGCATCGAGGCGGGGCGGCGGGCCGGCTTTGCCGCGCCGCAGGCTGAGCGCGGGAACCGTACAAACTTTATCCGCTGAGCGCTGCGGCCGCCGCCGGGTGCGGACCGGCGAGCGGACGCAGTTTTTATGGGCTGGAAAGGAAGGGTATGCGCATTTCCGTGATCGGCTGCGGCCGGTGGGGTTCGTTGATTGCCTGGTATCTCGACCGGCAGGGACATGATGTGACGCTGTACGGGCGCGCCGCTTCGCCGCGCATGCAGCGCTTTCTGGCCGACCGGCGCAACGATCTGCTCGAGCTGCCGGCCCGTGTGGCGCTGACGACTTCGCTGCAGGCCGCCTGCGAGGCGGAGACGCTCATCGTTTCCGTCGGCGTACAGAGCCTGCGCGGCCTGATGGCGGAGCTGTCGCCCCTGGCGCTTTCGGGCAGGACGTTTGTGCTGTGCATGAAGGGACTGGAGGCGGACACCGCTCTGCGGCCGTCGGAGCTGGCCGCTGCCGCGCTCGGCGCGTCCAACGCTGTGGCCGTGTGGCTGGGACCCGGGCACGTGCAGGAATTCTATCGCGGCGTGCCGAACTGCATGGTGATCGACAGCGCGGACGAGGCGGTCAAGGCGCGGCTGGTCGCTGCGTTTTCAGGCGACCTTATCCGCTTCTATTACGGCACGGATCTCATCGGCAACGAGATCGGCGCGGCGACGAAGAACGTCGTCGGCATCGCCGCGGGCATGCTCGACGCGATGGGTCTCTGCACGCTCAAGGGGGCGCTCATGTCCCGCGGCACGCGGGAGATCGCGCGGCTCATCGAGGCGATGGGCGGCAACGGCCTGTCCGCGTACGGCCTGTGCCACCTTGGCGATTACGAGGCCACCGTATTTTCGCCGTACAGCCACAATCGGCAATACGGCGAGTCGTTCGTCCGGGGCGAGCCGTATGGGGCGCTGGCCGAGGGATGCCATACCGTGCGCGCGCTGCGCCTGCTGGAGGCGCGCACCGGGGTTGAACTGCCCATCTGCCGCACCGTCTACGAGATCCTATATCAGGCGCGGGACCCGCGCGAGGCGCTCGGCGCGCTGTTCTCCATGCGCAGCCTCAAACGCGAGTTCTGAACCGTTGCAGACAAAAGCCCCCTTCCGTGCGGGAGGGGGCTTTTCAGATCCCGTCAGCAACCGCGCGCGCCGGGATACAGGATGTCGTGGGCGACGGGCGTATAGAACAGGCGACGGATCTCGTCGCGTGCCTGCGTCTGGCCGAGAATCCACATCAGCTTTGTAACGACCGCCTCGGTCGTCATGTCGTACGCCTCCAGTACGCCCGGCACGCCCTTGAGACGGCTGCCGACGCGGTAGAGGCCGATGTCGCTGCCCTCGTTGGGCACCTGCGTGGTCATGACGACGGTTTTTCCGCCGTTGGCGGCCTCCGCAATGCGTTCGCAAAATCCGCCCGCCGTGGGTACGCCTCCCACGCCATAGCTTTCGACGATTACGGCGTCGTTGCGCGCAAGCAGGAAGCCCAGCAGCGCCGCGTCCACGCCCGGAATGAGTTTGAGCAGCGACACGCGGGGATTCAGCGTATCGTAGAAGACGGGGCCGTCCGGCTTTGGTTCCTCGACATACCGAAGCAACTGTCCGTCGCACAGCACGGCCAGCTCGGGATAGTTGATGCTGGCGAACGCGTGGAAGCTCTTGGTGCGCACCTTGCGCGCCCGCGTACCGGGGATCACCCGGCCGTCAAACACGATCTGCACGCCGCAGGACGCGTCCGCGCACGCATAGCGGAACGCATCGGACAGGTTTGCGTGCGAATCGGTGCTCTCGCGGTCGATGGGTCGCTGCGCGCCGGTGAGCACGACGGGCTTGGGCGAGCGCTGCACGAGGTAGGAGAGCGCCGCGGCCGTATAGGCCATGGTATCCGTACCGTGCAGCACCACAAAACCGTCGTACGCGTCGTACCGCTCCCGGATGGCCGCCGCCATTGCGAGCCAGTGCGCGGGGGTCACATCCGTGCTGTCGATGCGGCAAACCTCGGCCGTCTCCACGCGGCACAGCCCCGCCGGAAAATGGAGCCGGCGCAGGATATCGGCCGGGCGCAGGCGCGGGGCAAGGCCCTCGCCGCTTTCGCTCGAGGCGATCGTACCCCCGGTGGCGATCATGCAGACGCGCTTCTCCCGCTGTTCCATATGTCCTCCTGCGTACAGCCTGTTACTTGATATCATACCACGCGCGCATCGATTCTACAACCGGGCAGGCAAAGGGATGCCCCGGCATTTTGCGCAGGCCGGCGCCCGACGAACGCTCCATCCGGCGCCGGAATAGAATATGGATGATATCACGGGAAGGCGGGATGGCGTTGTTGCAGGATCAAAACGGCTGGAGCGGCGGGTGCGGGTGCTGCCCGTATTGTCCGTGCGGGCGCAGGGGGCCGACCGGCGCGACGGGCCCCACCGGCCCGACCGGCGCGCCCGGGACGAATGGGCAGATGGGGCCGACGGGCACCACCGGCCCCACCGGGCCTGCGGGAGAGCGGGGCGCGACGGGCGCGACAGGCGCAACGGGCGCAACGGGCGCAACGGGCGCAACGGGCGCGACGGGGGAGCGGGGGGCGACCGGACCCGCCGGCCCGGCCGGCACGGCAGGCGAGGCGGGGGCTACGGGATTGGCCGGCCCCACGGGCGCGACGGGCGCGACGGGTCCCGCCGGCGGCCCGGTGGGCCCTACCGGACCGACGGGCGATACGGGCGCGACCGGCCCCACCGGTCCCACGGGTCCGACCGGTCCCACCGGTTCGGCGGGCGCGGACGGCGAGAACGGCCGCACGGGCGATACGGGCGCGACGGGCCCCACCGGCCCCACCGGCCCGACCGGCCCCACGGGTCCCACTGGCCCGACCGGTCCCACGGGTCCGACGGGCGCGGACGGCGAGAACGGCCGCACGGGCGACACGGGCGCAACCGGCCCCACCGGCCCCACCGGTCCCACGGGTCCGACCGGCCCGACCGGCCCCACCGGAACGGTTCCGGACGATGCCTTTGCGTCCTTCATGAACGTACAATATCCGCTGCAGATGGGGAGCCTGATCTCGCTGTTCCCGGACGTGACGGACACGACGGGGAACATCGTGCAGACCGATCTCGAGCATATTACGCTTGAGCCGGGATATTATCTGATTTCTTATAAGGTATCGGCCATCTTTGCAAGTCCGAATTACATGCAGATCACGCCGAGCTACAACGGCAGCGCGCATCTGGAGACGGGCATTTATTTTGCCACCAGCGCGGATGGTTCCAGCGCCTGCGGGTCCGCCTTTTTGATTCTGTATGCGCCGGCGCAGACCGTATTCACCCTGGCCTACAACGGTTCCGCCAATGCACGCGATGGTGAAATCAACCTGACGATTCTGAAGCTGCGCAGATCTGTATGAGCGCGGATGCGGGGGAGGTTCCGTTCCCGGCGCAGGGCCGTTCCAGCGCCGTTGCCGGAGACAGCCGCCCGATTCGGCTTTGCTCTTTAACCCGCCGCCGGTTGGGCAATGACCCAGGCGGGGGCGGGCTTGTCCTTCCCGCAGACCAGGAGGACGCGGGCAATGTCAGGCCGGCGGCATTCCCTGAGCGCGAGCGCAACCATCGCCGTTGCAAGCCCCTTTTGCACTTGCAGGGGCGCTGTCGTCCCGATGTGCCCGCCGGTGGGCAACGGCCGTTCATTCGGACGATGTCGGATGTTGACGGCGCGCACGATCCGGCCCCGGCGACGACCGGACAAAGGAAGGCGGAACCCGGCGCCGGGCGGAGTTTGCGCCCATTCGCTCCAGACCCGGCCGGAGAGGCGTAAAAGCCGCGCCATGTCTTCTTGTGTGCGGCACGGGGGATGACGGGCTCCCAGGTGGCCGCCCTTTCGTCCGGCACGTCTCGCATCTGCGACCGGTATGCCGCGGACGAACGGACAGACTGCGGCCGCATGCGTTTTTGTCCCCGCCGTTGCATCACGGCCGATCCATCGGCACAGATAGCGCCCCTCCCCGGCATGGCTTTCGGCCCGGGCGACGGCCCGGCGCCGACCGGTTGCTCGCCCGGGTGCCGAGCGGAATGCGATACACGGCCCCGTGTGGATGCAGCCATGCCGGAGAAAACGACGGAGCATTTTACACAGCGCCCGACATTTGCCGGGGGCCTTGGGTGCCGGACGGGGCTGTGAGGAAATCCGGTTTTTGCTCCATCGAAGCAGAACCACTACGGCGGCATGACAGAAACCGCTTTCGATGTCGTCGCCGCCAGGATTTCGCCAAAGTGGCGGGCATGCCCTTTTTTGTGTGCGGATACATGCCTCCCGCCGTACGGGCGCCTGTCAAAAGGACCGCGCGGATTGGCGCATTGCGCCCGTCGCGGTCAGGGATGGATAATGCGAAAAAGATTTTCGCCGGGTTCATGGTCAATGGGCCAAGCCCGGGATGCGCTCGCATGAAAAATCGTCGCAAAACCGGCATCGCGCGATTCGCGCCCTATATTTGTAAGCCGCCGGGCGTGTCCTGCACCGGCCGCGCGGTTGTGGCTGCCGGGCATGATATGCCCTCCTATGACCGTTGAGTAACTATGCCATCTCGAAGCTCGTAAACCTTCTGGGCATACTTCAAGAAATTCATTCGATGGCTAATGGAGATGATGGTATAGCCCTTCTCCTGCAAGGCGTGGAAGTGTTCTGCCAGTTTGGCTTCGATGGCGGCGTCCAAGTTGGATGTCACCTCGTCCAGCAGGAGAATTTTGCACCCTCGCAGGATGCCCATGGCGATGCTCAGCCGCTGGCGCTCGCCGCCGCTCATGAGCTTGCCCGCCTCGCCCACGTCGGTATGGATGCCCTGGGGCAGGGATTTAACATACTCCTCCAGGCAGGCAAAGCGCAGGGCCTGCCACATCTGCTCCTCAGTGATATTCTCGCCCATCAGCATAAGATTGTCCGCAATGGTGCCGGGGAACAGAAAAATATCCTGGGCGATTTTTGTCACCTGCGCCCGGATGGAGAAACGACTGAGATTGTTCAGATCCTTTCCGTCGACGCGCACACAGCCGTTTGCAACCGGATAGAGCTTGAGGAGGATGTCCAGAATGGTGCTCTTGCCCTGACCGGAGGGACCCACTATGCCGGTCCACTTTCCCACTTCAAAGCACAGGCTTGCATCCTTTAGTATAGGCTCCCCCTCCTTGTAGGAGAAGCTGCAGTGATCGAAGACGATCTCTTTTTGGAGGGCAAAGTCCTCCTTGCCCGCGTCCTGCTCCCGCTCACCGGTGAGTTCCAGAAATGAGAACAGCCGCTCGTATTCGCTGTTTTTCTTTTTCTTGTCGATCTGCGTCTGTAGAATGGCGTTGATATTGGCATAAAACAGGCCGCCGTATGTGATGACAGAAATCAACTGACCGATCTGCAGATGCCCGATGGCGCTGACCACGAACAGCGCGCCAAGCCCGAAGGTCAGGCCTTTGAAAAGAACGCTGGCAAAGGCGTTGGCCCAGGCGCCGCTCAGGCTGTCCAGCGCCGCGACCTTGCCCCATACCCCGTTGATCTGCTGATTCTTCCCGCCCACCTCCTGGAGCTTTTTCTGCTCCAGCTGGGCCAGCTTCACAAATTCCACCGCCTGGAATACATCGCCCTTCATCTGGTTCATCTGGGCGTTCAGCTCCAGGATTTTCTGGATTTCCTTGTCCACGTTCTTCATGATGTG
This sequence comes from uncultured Eubacteriales bacterium, assembly GCA_900540495.1. GTDB lineage: Bacteria > Bacillota > Clostridia > Christensenellales > CAG-138 > Aphodomorpha. The sequence goes on from UQGA01000016.1 coordinate 40,120, forward strand.
TTTCACCGGGAAATAGGCCAGCGGGAGGTACAGAAGCTGGAGCACGCCCAGTACCGGGTCGATGATGGTTAGAAGGACAAAAATCACCGCGGTCATCAGGATGTTCACATAGAACCGGCTCATATCGGATAGATAGAAGTCAAAATATCCGGTGGCCTCCTTGCTGCAATAGGATAGGAGCTCCATGGAGTTCTCCTGGTCGAAAAACCGCTTTTCTTGGTATATGAGGTTTTCCATGATCTGTAGCGCCACCTGGTTGCCCTTTTTCCGGATGTACTTAATGCGGGCATACTGGTAGCCGGTCTGCAGGAGTATGGTCAGCATGGGGATGGTAATGAAAAGCACAATCCCCCCAATAATGCGCCCGGTGTTTCCGGTCGGGATGTACACG
>UQGA01000017.1 GCA_900540495.1 uncultured Eubacteriales bacterium
TGTACGTATATGCCAGTTCGGTTGTCAAGGTGCCGCCCGTCAGGAACGACGTGTTGTCCGTGAGCTTCTCAATCTCCCCGTAGGCGTTGTTGGCCAGGCTTTGCCGGACAGCCGCTACGGGCCGGCGTCCTCCCGCGCCTGCGCCGTATCCGCGTCACGGCGTCGCGCCGCCAGATACGCCGCGCCGCCCGCTGCAATCTCCAGAATCATTTGTGTAATCCCAATCAGCAGGGTCTGCATCGCCATTCTTTGATACGCCTGATCCGTCGTATGCTGAAACCATGCGATACAAGTGCCGAAAACCCTTGCGGTTACCAGGATGGATATCGCCGCAAGCCCGATCAGCATCGCCTTCCGCCCCTCCCGCGAACGATAGATATTGTATGCGATGAGCAGCAGCAGGGCCAGCACCGTCGCCCCGTACCGGCAGCCCGGAAAGGCCCTCACGCCCTCCTTCGTATCGATCAATAGAAACAGCGCGGATGCAGAAAGCAGCGACAGTGCGACAAGCCACAGCCAAAACCCGACGATGGACATCGGGCGCGGCCACCTTGCCTTCCCGTCTCCTGCGGCCGGCGCACACGTCTCCACGCTTACGCTCTCGTGCGCCGGATTGCGCGCCATCGCCACAAACAGCGCGACCGTCCCCACCGTGATCTGCAGGACGACCTGCCCCACGCCGAGCAGAAAGGCATAGACGTCGACCGGCCTCATTTCGATCAGATAGGGCTGCCCCTGGCCGACCGGGCGAACCCATATGCTCCCCGCAATGGGCAGGGAATTGGCAAGGATCGATATGGCGATCACGCCGAGCAGCATCGCCCCCCTGCCCTTTGGAGCCCGGTAAATGTTGTTCACGGTAAGCAACAGCAGGAGCAGCACGGAAGCCCCATACACGCTCCCACACACAGCATATCCTGCTTCGCCAAAATCCCAGAGAAAGACAGAGGCGAAACTGGCAACGGCAGAGAGTACGGAAAAGAGAATTAGAAAGCCCGGGACGGTCATGGGCCGTGGCAGCCAAATCTCTCTGATGCGGTTTCGCTTGTCCGCGCTTTTGACTTGTTGCTTCTTTGTTTTCATCTGCCTTATCCCCTCCCTGCCACTTTTAACGCCATTTGTAAAAGTAAATGCTTTCTGCCTTGCTGTCTTGGGGAATTTCAACTGTCCTACATTTTCTTAGAATTTGCAACCGATACTGGATATGGTCCGGATGGTACTGGAAAGTCGGGGCGATGATATCATTCCAAGCACGGGTCGATCTGCCTGCCGCCCGGCGCAGGGGTGCAATTCCTGTTGTCCGTCATGCGGTTGTCAAGATGCTGAACGACGGAAATGCTGTGTTGTTCGGAATGGTATGTTGTTCGGCGTCCATTCGAGCGTCCCTGCGCCTTGTACGCATACGCCGTCGTGGCCGTCACGCCCGTGGACAGCGGCTGGCTCACCCCGGTCAGGCGGGAGAGCGCGTCGTAGGTATAGGTGGTGGTGCCGCGGCCATCGGTAACGGAGGTGTTGTTACCCAACATATCATAGGCCGACGACGTTGTCAAATCTGCCGTTACGTCATACCCCCCGAGCCGCTCGCCGTGACTGCCCAGCTTCGTCCGGTTCGCCGCGGCCACGGCCGCCGTCAGCGTCCGGTTCCCCAGCGCGTCGTACTCGGCGCGCACCACGATTGAGTGCTTGACAAACGCAAAGAATCGCGTATAATAAGTAATTAGTTACCTATTTGGAGCGAAACGCAGAGGTGGTTCCCCATGATCCCATTCGGTTTGAAAATTGCCATTATCCATCGGGCGTTTCGAAAAAAACTGGACGAGAAAGCCTTCACCATGGGACTGACATCGGTGCAGCTTCGCGTGCTTGGCTCCATCAGCCGTTTGGAGGCTGCCGGGGAGACGGAAATTCACCAGAACGATCTGGAGCGGCTTGAGCATATCACACATCCGGCGATGACCAAACATATCCGGCAGTTGGAGCGCAAAGGGTTCGTCCGGTGTGTTCCCAGCGAACAGGATCGAAGATACAAAAAAATTACCAGTACGGAACGGTCTGCCGGTATTCACAAAACAATCCTTGCGCATGACAGGGAGGTTTTTCAAGAATTGTGCAGAAACCTGACCCAAGAACAGCAGAATGCTCTCATGCAGTTCACCGATATCATCCTGAAAGACATTGATGCAAAATAAATGCCGCATGTTCCGGCAGTGCGCCAAGGGTCTCTTTCGACCCGCTGCCTCTTTTTTGCTCCAATAGGTAACAGGTTACTTAATTTAGGAGGTCTATCTATCCATGGAGACAATGGCGCCTGAAAAACAGAGCCCCTTTGCCACAGAACCCATCGGGAGGCTCATTGTCAAATTTGCCGTGCCCAGCGTCATTGCGCTGCTGGTAAACTCTCTTTACAACATTGTCGATCAAATCTTTATCGGCAACGGGGTGGGCTATCTGGGCAACGGCGCCACCAACATCGTGTTCCCCATCACGATCATCGCCCTGGCCCTGGCCATGATGATCGGTAACGGTGGCGCCGCCTTCCTGAGTCTCAAACTGGGGGAAGGGCATGTGGACAGCGCGAAAAGGGGGATCGGCAACGCTGTGACCCTGGTGACCGTGGTCAGCATCATCCTGGCCGCAGCCTTCCTGCTTTTCATCAACCCGATCCTGACGTTGTTCGGCGCTACGGATACGCTGCGCCCCTATGCGCTGGACTATGGCCGGACGATTGGGATTGGCCTTCCGTTCATGATGATCTCCGGGGCCATCAACTCCATGATCCGTGCAGACGGCAGTCCCAAATACGCCATGTTCTCCATGGTCATCGGCGCTGTCCTCAATGTGATCCTTGACGCCATATTTATTTTTCCTCTGCAGATGGGCGTTCGGGGGGCGGCCATTGCCACGGTTATCGGCCAGATGGCCTCTTTTGTGGTGTCCGTTGCCTATCTGCCCCGGTTTCGGACGATCCGTTTCAGCAAATCCGCCTTTTGGCCGGAAGCCAGGGTCTGCTGCAACATTGTTGTCTTTGGCCTGAGCAGCTTCATCACACAGTTTGCCATTACCATTGTTATGGCGCTGACCAACAACCTGTTGGCCCAACATGGCGCACGATCCATCTACGGTTCCGACATCCCTCTGACGGCCACGGGCATTGTCATGAAGGTCAATCAGATTATGATTTCGATTTTGCTGGGCATTGCCACCGGCGCTCAGCCCATCATGGGCTTCAACTATGGGGCCAAGAACTTCCACCGGGTGAAGAAAACGCTGGAAATTTCACTGATTGCCTCGGAGATCATCTCCGTTCTGGCGTTCCTGTTGTTCCAGTTTGCCCCGATGTCCGTCATCTCCCTGTTCGGCTCCGAAGATGGTCTCTACAACGAATTTGCCGTCAAGGCCTTTCGCATTTTCCTGATGCTCTGCCCCCTGACCGGTTTCCAGACCGTCATTGCCGTCTACCTGCAGGCCGTGGGCAAGCCGGTCATGTCCGCGCTGCTCTCCCTGGCCCGTCAGATCATCTTTTTTGTGCCGACAGTGCTGCTGCTGCCCTTGGCGCTGGGTGTGGAAGGCGTCCTGTGGACCGGCCCCGTGGCGGACGGCCTCGCCTTCCTGATGTCCCTGGTGCTGCTCCTGTATGAGAGGCATCATTTGAAAAAAAGGCATGAGGCCCGTTTGAGCGTCCTGGCCCAATGATTGCAAAAGGAGGGTATGCATAATGAAAAACAGAGTTATCACCATCAGCCGGGAGTTTGGCAGCGGAGGCCGCACCATTGGCAAACGCGTGGCGGAGGAGCTTGGAATCCCCTGTTACGATAACGAGTTGCTGACGAAAATTGCCCAGGACAGCGGGTTTAATAGGGATTACATTCAGGAGACCGGCGAGTATGCACCCGGCGGGTTTCTGTCCAACACCTTCTCCCACCGGGGTTCCAGCCCCAACAATGCGGACTATCTCTGACAAATCCAGTACAAGATCATCTCGGAACTGGCAGAAAAAGGGCCCTGCGTCGTTGTGGGCCGTTGTGCAGACTATATCCTCAAAGACAAAGCGGACTGCCTGAAGATCTTCATCCATGCGGATGTGGCCTTTCGTGCGGAACGGATCGTCAAGGTATATGGCGAGCGGGAACAATCCCCGGAGCAGCGGATTCGAGACAAGGATAAGCGCCGGGCGGCCTATCATCGTTTCTATACCGACATGAAATGGGGCCACGCCCAGAACTACGACCTCACGCTCAATAGTGGGACCCTTGGAATCGATCGTTGCGTGGATATTATCAAAGCGCTTTCCTGACGGCAACATTTCGGCATTATTTCGGGCAGGCGGAATCCTCTTGGATGAACCATCTCCCCTTGCGGCCGTGCGGTCATTCACGGCAAGGCAGGCGCTGAAATAACAGGGACGCTGAAGGACATTGCGGAAGAGCCGGAAAAGAATCTGTCAATGCTGCCGGATTGATCGGATCAGTCATCCGGAAAAGAAACAGGCGCGGGGCCGCCGACGCGGCCCCGCAGGATGGGGATTGGAGTGGGGGGTTCCGCGGTCGGTACGCCATGCGCCGCCCGCAAGCCTGAGCATCAGGCCGCAAAATAGTCCACGATGCCCTCTACAATGGCCGCCGTAGCGCGCGCCATGAAGTCCGCATCGTTGAGGGTGCGGTCATCCGTGCTGTTGCTGATATGGCCCAGCACGATCGCCGCCACCGGCAGATCGATGCCGTTGAGCACCTCCCAGGTGGTCAGGTGCCGGATCGTCTCGCCGCCTACCTCGCGCGTGGGCATACCGGTCGCCGCCACATAGCGGTTGAGCACGCAGGAGGCGAGCCGGTCGCAGACCGTGACCTGATCGTGGTTCTTCGGCACGATCATCTGCGTGCCGCGCGTGCCGCCGGCATCGATATAGTTGCACATGATCGACAGCGCGATTTCCGCGCCGCTGTTGTTCGCCGTACGGATGCGCACCGACGGATCAACGACCTCGCTTTCGCTCGAACGCGTCATGATGACCGTGGCGCCCTCGGCTTCAAGCAGCGACCTCACGGCGTCGGCGTACGCAAAGTTGATCTTGTATTCCGCCACGCCGGTCGACGTGCCCTTATACTTTGAGCCCTTGCTCTTGGCCGCATCGATCACAATCGTGTGACCGGCCAGCCGGCCGGGGGCCGGCGTTTCTTCATCGCCCGTACCCGCCATGCCGGGAGTCGCGTTCGGGTCTACCGTCGCGTTCGGGTCTACCGTCGCGTTCGGGTCTACCGTCGCGTTCGGGCCCGGTGTCGCCGTCGACTGCGACGGGGTGACGATCATCGGAGAGGACGAAAGGGGCGGCTCCGCAGTGGCGTGCGCCTCCCGATAGGCCTCCACGGCAGGGGATATGACGCCGGCGGCCAGCCCATAGGTGGCCCCGCCGATCAGCAGCAGGATCAGCGCGCAGAGCACGCCGAACGACAGCGGGTTGTTGATGCGCAGACGTCTGCGCCGCGGTTTGATCTTCTTCATGCGAACCGTCCACCTCTCACCGGAATACCAATGCCATGCCTGCGCACGACCGGGCGCACGCGAAACAGGGGTTCCCCATCCATGCGCAGGACATGCCCGCAAAAATCGCGTCCACCGGTCCGCCGCGCGCAATCGCCTGCGGATATGGTCATTTTATCACGACCGCAAGCGAATGTGTACGCCCGAAAAAAAGATTCACAAATTGTACATATGCCGGGCAGAAATTTCCTCGTCCTGCGCGCCAAAAGCTGGTATACTGACAATATGCCCAGCCTGTATATCCACACCCTGTTCGGGTTTGCCGTGCGCGACCGGCTGCAAGGGCCGGCCGGGGCCGCAATCCGGCGCCATGGCGCCGCGTTCCTCGCGGGGCTGCCCGGCCCGGACATCTATTTTTACGACCGTTTCCCGCCGCCGCTGCTGCGACCGCACCAGAAGCGCACGGGCAACGCGCTGCATGACGCGCCCGCAGCCGAGGTGTTCGCCGCGCTCGTCGCCGCAGCGCGGGGGAACGGATCGCTTTCGGCCCATGCGCTCGGCTTCCTCTGCCACTATGCGCTCGACGCGGCGGCGCATCCCTTCGTCGAGGCCTCGCACCGGGGTCTGGATCATACGCGCTTTGAAATGCAGCTCGAGCTGCCGTTCTGCGCGCGCATGGGCAGCGACCTCCCCTCCGTGCCGCCCGACCGGCTCTATGCGCCGCCGCTTGCCGAACGTGGTCTGCTCGACGCGCTCGACGCGCTGCAATGCGACCTTGCGCAGGCCGTTGCGGGCGCGGGGGGGCCGGGCGTATATGCCCGCAGCTTCCGCAATTTCCGACGCGCATACGCCCTCTTGTACGACCCGGCCGCCCGCAAGCAGCGCCTGCTGCGCCGGTTTGAACGGCTTGCCGGGCGGCGCGTCGGCACGCTCTCCGGGTTTCTGATCGCGCCCGCGGCTGCGGAAGGGGCCGATCTGTTCAACGAGTCGCACGCGCCCTGGGCGGCGCCGTGGGCGCCCGGCGTTATCCGCACCGAATCCTTTTTTGACCTGTACGGGCAGGCGCTTGACGAGGCGCTCGCGCTTGCGCCGCTGCTGGCCGGCGCGCTGGCGGGCGGCGACGACGCGCCGCTGCTCGAACGGCTGCAGGGAGGCAGTATGGCGCATGGAAAACCCGTTTGATCCGAACCCGTTTGCCGGCCATACGGCCTGCTGCTTTACCGGGCACCGCCCCGCCGGCCTGCCGCAGTCAGCCGGCGGCATGGCGGCGCTGCGCCTTGCGCTCATGCGCGTCGTACAGGCCGCCTGCGACGGCGGCGTGCGCACGTTCCTCGCCGGAGGGGCGCAGGGCTTTGACCAGCTTGCGGCCGAGGCGGTGCTGCTGCTGCGCGACGGGCTGCCGGATGTGCGTCTTCTGCTTGCGCTCCCCTCCCCGGCGCAGGCCGACGGCTGGAGCGACGCCGCGCGCGCACGCTACGGCGAAACGCTCCGCCGGGCCGACGGCGTATGGTACGCCGCGACCGGCGCGCCGGACGCCGCCGCCATGCGCCGCCGCAACCGCTATCTGGCCGACCATGCCGATTGCTGCATCGCCTATCTCCAGGCGGTATCGGGCGGAACCTTGTATACCGTTCGCTATGCGCTTGCGCGCGGTCTTTTTGTCTGCAATCTTGCAGAATTCGTCAAAGCGTGATATAGTCCCTTCGTTATGAAACATGACAGGGAAATGGGTGGAGAGATGGAAGCAAAGGAAACATTGGAAACATCGGCCGGTTCGGAATTGCTGCTGCAATCGAACAAGATGGGCGTGCTGCCGGAGGGGCGGCTGCTCTTCTCCATGTCGCTGCCGGTGGTCATTTCGATGCTGCTGCAGGCGCTCTACAACGTTGTGGACAGCATCTTCGTCACGCGCGTGAGCGAGGATGCGCTCACAGCGGTGTCGCTCGCCTTCCCAATCCAGATGCTCATGATCGCCGTTGCCGTCGGCACGGGCGTGGGCATGAACGCGCTGATCTCGCGCAAGCTCGGCGAGCAGCGGTATGCAGAGGCCAACGCCGCCGCGACGAACGGCCTGTTCATCCTGTTTATCTCCTTTCTCGTATTCCTGTTGTTTGGCCTGTTCGGCGTGCGCCCGTTCTTCGACGCCTTCGTGGCCGACGAGCCGGAGATCCACGAGATGGGCGTGGAATACCTCACCATCTGCTGTACGCTGTCGTTCGGCATTTTCCTGCAGATCGGCGTGGAGCGCATCATGCAGGCGCAGGGCAAAACGGTCTATACCATGCTCATGCAGCTCACCGGCGCGGTGATCAACATCATCTTTGACCCGATCCTGATCTTCGGGCTGCTGGGATTCCCGAAGCTCGGCGTGGCGGGCGCGGCGTACGCGACCGTCGGCGGTCAGATCATGGCCATGTTGCTGAGCTTTTTCCTGCTGTTCTGCACCAGGCACGACGTCAAGGTCTCCTTCCGCCGCTTCCGGCCCAGCGGCGATATCATCCGCAAGATCTATGCGGTGGGCGTGCCGTCCATCATCATGCAGGCCATCGGCACGGTCATGAACCTGGCGATGAACGCGCTGCTGATCGCCTACACCACCACGGCGGTGGCCGTGTTCGGCGTATACTTCAAGATTCAGTCCATCGTGTTCATGCCCGTCCTGGGCATGACCAGCGCCGCCATGAGCATCATCGCGTTCAACTACGGCGCGCGCTGCAAAAAACGCATGCTGCGCACCTGGCGGCTGACCCTGCTGGCCTCGCTTGCGGTTATGGCCGCCGGGCTGGTGTGTTTTCAGGTGTTTCCCGCGCAGATCTTTTCGCTGTTCGAAGCGTCCGACGAGGCGCTGCGCATCGGCACGGTTGCGCTGCGGATCATCTCGCCCAGCTTTCTTTTCGCGGCCATCGGCATTACGAACTCAACGCTGTTCCAGGCGGTCAACCGCGGCGTGTACAGCATGATCATGTCGCTGCTGCGGCAGCTGGTCGCGCTCGTGCCGGTCGCCCTGCTGATCTCGGTGCTCACGCACGACCTCGACCTGATCTGGCTTTCTTTCACGATTGCCGAGGTGTTCTCCGTTGTGGTCAGCCTGTTCATGCTGCGCCGCGTACATCGCACGATCCTCGACAAGCTGCCGGCCTGACGCGCCGTGCGGAAATCCGCAAACGCCGCCACCGCCGGCCGCCGCCGGCAAAACTTTTTGTAGAAATTTTTGATCTTTCCGCAACCAAACCGCCCGCCGCAAGGTGTTATGGGCAGGAAGAGAGGAACGGATGGAGCGCCTGACCGCTTGCAAGCAGGACCCGCCCAGCACCGGCGTTGACGACCTGTTCCATACCTATGCCGACATGGTGTACCGGCTTGCGTTTCTGCGCACGCGCTCCTCGGCGGATGCGGAGGACGTGTTGCAGGAGGTGTTTGTCCGCTGCCTGCGCAGCAGGCCGCGCTGGACGGACGCCGAGCATCAGAAGGCATGGTTCATCCGCGTCACCCTCAACTGCACCAAGTCGCTCGTGACCTCGGCCTGGCGGCGGCACACCGCGTCGCTCGAGAGCGCGCCGCCGGACGACGATGCGCTGCTCACCGAGATGCGGGAGGAGACCGCCGTATACGGCGCGGTGCTGGAACTGCCCGAGCAATACCGCACGGTGATCCACCTGCACTATTACGAGGGGTACGGCCTGCGCGAGATCGCCGCCCTGACGGGCAGCACCGAGGCGGCCGTCAAGTCCCGGCTGTTCCGCGCGAGAGAGCTGCTGCGGCAACGGCTGAAGGGGGAAGAATTCGATGTTTGAAGAGCAATACCGCCGCGATAACGAACGGCTGCACGCTCCCGAGGATGCGCTCCGGCGCATCAAGGAGCGGGCGGGCGCTTCCACGCCGCGCCGCGTCGTCTGGACGCGCTATGCCGCGGCGGCGGCAGCGCTGCTCCTCGTCTGCACCGGGGCGTTCAGCGTGCTGCGCGCCCGCGGCGGCACGGGCATGGATGCGGCCGAGCCGGAAGCGCCGATGATGGAGGCGGCTGCACGCGAAGACGTGACGGAGGACCGTGCCGCAGGCAGCGAAAGCGATACGGCCGCCGAAAGCGAAGAGCAGAACGGCGCGCCCATGGCCTATGCCTGTACATCGGGCGATCTGGCCGTCCCGGCCGATTACGACGAGCTGTACCTGCTGCTGGCCCCTCCGCCGGATGCGGACTTGGCCGCCGCTTCCGAGTCGGCGTCGAACGGCGAAACGGCGGACGGCGCCGCCGACGGATGGCAAGCGGACGCCGCCGACGCGGGGGACGACGCCAACGATGCGGAGGGCGGGTCTGCCGGCGCCACGGCGGCCGGCGGCGACAGCGCGGGGGATGACGCGTCGTCGAGCGCAGACATGGCGGCTTCCCTTTCCCCCGACAATTCGTCGCTTGCGGCCGACGGCGGGCAGGTGCGCTATCTCCTTGCGGGCGGCACGCTGTCCATCTTCGATACGGCCGGCGGCGAAGAGCACCTCCTCTCCCGCACGGATCTGCCGATTCCGGCGGGCGAAGCGCTTGCACTGTATTCGTGCGGCGACCGGCTGGCGGTGGTCTTTATGGACGAGCGCACCGCCTGGGACGGCGATGCGGAGCCGGTCGCATGCGTGCTCCTGCTCGACGTGACCGATCCGACCGCCCCGGAGACGATGGCCACGCTCGCCCAGAGCGGCCGGTATGCCAGCAGTTTTTCCCAGGACGGCATGGTGCTGGTGGTCACCACATATGCGCTCGACGGCGCCGCCGTACCCCACGAGCCGCGCTCCTTCTGCCCCACGCTGTACGATGCCTCCGGCGCGACGGCGCTTGAAGCGGACGACATCCGCCTCCTCACCGGCGATGCGGGCGAAGCGTATACCGTGGTCGCGTGCATCGACACGGCCGTCCCGGAAACGTTTGATTCCGCCTGCGCCGTCCTCGCCGGGGACTGCGCCGCCGCCGTGCAGGCGGATGCGGACAACCTGACCGTCCTCCTCGGCCCTGACGGCGGGCCGCAAACGCTTGTGCGGTTCTCCCTGCCGTCGAAAGGGGAAGCCGTCGTCCCTCTCGACGCAACCGGCGTCGCCCCCTGACGATCCCGCCCCCGCACGGAGGATGCACAGCGGCCCCCACGTCCGTGGGGGCCGCTTTTTGTTTGCCCGCCCTGCGGCGCGCCCGCAAGGCGAATGCGCCCGGCGGCGCTACCGCAAAACGGCGATGGCATACGGCGGAAGCGCAAGCGTATCCGCCGTCCTGCCGCGCGTGAGCGTGACCACGCCCTCGCCTGCAACGAGCGCATCGGTCAGCGCCGCATAGCCGAGCGCCGCCGCGTCGAGCGAAAGCGTCCGCGCCTCGCGGCCGATGTTGAGCACGATGAGGATGCTCTCGCCCGCATAGGTGCGGCGGATGATGCAGCAGTCCGTGTCGCCGCAATCGACGACCTCGCTCACGCCGCGCGCGATCTCCGGATTGCGGTTGCGCAGCCGCATGGCGTGGCGGTAGTAGTTGAGCAGGGATCCCGGATCGTCCTCCTGCTCGGCAACGGAGGGAAAGGGATATTCCGCAACCGTCGTGCCGGGCGGGCAGAGGGTTGTTTCGGCGCGCGTGGTCCAGAGCATGCCAATGCGCTTGTTCGGATCGTTGTCCGTGCCGGCCATGCCGATCTCCTCGCCGTAGTAAAGGAAGACGCCGCCGCGCATCATGGCGAGCAGGCCGGCGGCCATCTTAAGCCGCGCCGGGTCTGCCGCGCCGAGAAAGCTGGCCACGCGCGGCGTATCGTGATTGCCGAGAAACGGGGCCGGGATCGTATCGGCGAACTTCTCCTCAAGCAGCAGGGTGACGCGGCCGTAACTCGTCCCGGGTTGCTGGACGTTGCCGCCGAGGATCTGCGCGATATAACCCTCCCGCTGCGACACCGGAAAGCAGAAGAAAGCGTCGATGCGGCTCTCGGCATACGTCTCCAGCGTATACAGATCCTCCCAAGCCTCGCCCACGATATAGCAGTCCGGCGCAATGGCGCGCGCGGTATCGCCAAGCCACGAGAGGAACGCGATGTTTTTGGCCGGATTGCCCGTATAGTAGCTCGTCACCGCGTCGAGCCGGAAGCCGTCCACCCCCAGCTCCAGCCAGAAGCGCATGATCTTCTCGATCTCGTCGCGCACGGCCGGGTTGTCCAGGTTCAGATCCGGCATGGTGGCGACAAAGCGGCTTTCATAATAGGAGTCCCCCGCCCTGTTGTAGCCGGGCTGCGGTTCATCCGTGAAGTTGTAGTAGTCCCGGTAGGGCGATTCCTCCCCCGTGCGGGCGCTGACAAACCACGGGTGCTCGCTGGAGGTGTGGTTCACCACGAGGTCGATGATGACGTCGATCCCGCGCGCGTGCGCCTCGGCAAGCAGGTTTTCAAAATCGTCCAGCGTGCCATAGAGCGGATCGATGTCGTAATAGTCCGTCACGTCGTATTTGTGGTACGAGGGCGAGGGCATGATCGGCATGAGCCAGATGCCGTTGCAGCCGAGCGAGGCGATGTAATCCAGCTTGCCGGTCAGGCCGTTCAGGTCGCCGTAGCGGTCGCCGTCGCTGTCGGCGAACGAGTAGACGAACACCTCGTACCAGTTGCGGTATTTGTCGTCGATGACGTTCGTTTCGCCGTCCGTGGGCGCGGTCTCCGCCTGCGGCGCGCAGGCGCCGGATAACAGCGCCGCCAGCAGCAGGCACAGCAGGCGAAGCAGGACGCGCCGGCCGTTTTGCTTTCCGATCGTTTTCATACGCTCATCCCTTCACGGCGCCGGCGGTCAGGCCGTTGACGATATGCTTGACCAGGCAGAAGTACAGGATGACGATGGGCACGGCGATGAACACGCTCCCGGCGGCAAAGCGCGCAAACTGCGTCTCCGGCATGTTGCACAGCCCCACGGCGACCGTCCACATCTCCCGCTCCTTGAGCAGGAGCTTGGGGAGCAGATAGTCGCTCCACGGCCATGCGAACTGCGTCAAAGCCGTATAGACGAGCATCGGTTTGGACAACGGCAGCGTGATGAGGCCAAAGATCTGCAGGTTGTTCGCGCCGTCGATGCGGGCGGCCTCATGGATGGTGAACGGGATGGTGTCAAAATACCCCTTCTGTACGAGATAGCCCAGCGGCGCCGTCCCCGCATACAGGAAGATCAGCGAGGCGAGGCTGTCGAGCAGGCCGAGCTGCGTCATGATGATGTAGATGGCGGTCATGCCCATGAATCCCGGGAACATGCCGAGCAGCAGCGTCGTCTTTTTGATCGTATCGCGGCCGCGGAAACGAAAGCGGGACATGACGTAACCGGTGAGGATGACCAGCAGCGTGCCGATGAGGCAGCTCATGGAGGCCACGTACAGGGTGTTCAGAAACCAGCGGCCGTACGGGTACAGGCCGTTGACGTCGTTGGTGAACAGGTCGATGAACGTATTCGCGCTGTACTCGGTCGGGAAGAAACCGGAAAACGAATAGATATCTCCCGACTTGGAGAACGACGCGAGGATCAGCCAGAGACAGGGGAACAGAAACAGGGCGGAGACCGCCAGCAGCAGCAGGTAGGTGACCGCATTGTCGGCCATGCGCCGGGGCTGCAACAATCGCTTCAGTTTCATTGATAGGTATCCTCCCTCTTATAGGCTGCCGAACGGACGTACACCGCCAGCGAGAGCGTCGCGGTGATGAGGAAGATGACGAGGCTGATGGCCGCGCCGATGGAATAATAGTTGTTGTCCACGGACAGGTTGTACAGCCAGTTGATCAGCAGGTCCGTATCGCTGGCAAGGAAGTAGTTTGCATAGTTGCTCTGCAACCCGCCGCGCAGGAAGAAAAAGATGCCGAAGTTGTTGAAGTTGCCGACGAACTGGCTGATCAGCACGGGCGTGATGGAGAACACCACAAACGGCAGCGTGATCTTGCGGAACTGCTGGAATGGGGACGCCCCGTCGAGCGCGGCGGCCTCGTACAGATCGTGGCTGATGTTGGACAGGATGCCGGTGCTCATCAGCATGATCGACGGAATGGTGATCCAGCCGTTGACAAACAGGCCGATGCCGCGCGCCCACCACTTGGCCGATTCCACATTGGACAGGAAAAAGACGGCGTCGTGACCGCCCTGCAGCAGCAACTGGTTGATCGGCCCGCTCTGCGAAAACATGAACTTGAACCCCAGCATGGAGATGAACCCCGGGATTGCGTACGCCAGAATCGGGAACGCGCGCCAGAGCTTTGACCCGCGTACATTGCGCTTGTTGAGCAGCAGCGCGAGCGCCAGCCCGCCGAAAAAGTTCAGGGATGTGGACAGCACCGCCCATAGGATGTTCCAGGTCAGGATGCGCCCGAACGTATCCCCGATCGAACCGACGCCGAGGATCTTCGTCCAGGCCGAAAACGACCAGCTCGCCAGCTTTGGATGGACCACGTCGCCGCCGAAATCGGTGAACGCCATCAGGATCATGAAGACGATGGGCAGTATCGTAAAGATGCTCACGCCGATGACCGGCAGGACCAGCGCCGTTACGTGGAACTTGTCGTCCGCCATGGTGGCGAGCGACTCGCGGAAGGTATGCGGTTTTTTCCCCGCCGCGACCCGGCGGGCCGTATAGAGCACGTCGCGCACATTGGAGACATGCAGGACGAGGAAGAAGATCAGGATAAAGATGGCGAACAGCCCGAGGATCAGCATCTGCATCGAGTTGTCGCCCACAATGCCAAGCCAGAGGTTCTCCTGCTGTGTGCCGAGCGTGAAGAACCCCGCGATGTCCCGAAAGCCACGGGCGATGAAATACCAGAGCAGCCCGGCAAGGCTGCCGAGGTACAGCAGGCCCTTGACGATCTGCCCGTAACAGAGCTGCCCGAGGCCCATCACCACGAACGACAGCTTTGCCCGCACGGGCGTGCTCCGGAAGGCCGCCAGCGCGGCCGCAAGGCGGCCAGCGCCCGCCCCCCTGCGCAGCGCCTGTTCCATAGGATTACCCCCTTTCCAATCCGGGGCGGGCGGAGCCGGCGCCCCGCCCGCCGCATGCGCTTACGCCAACGTGAAGATGGCGTCGTGGATCTGCTCGCAGAGCCGCTCAAGCCCCGCCTGCAGCTTCTCCTGCGTGTCATAGAGCACCGGTTCGCCGCGGTTGTCGTTGAGCGCGTCGGTTGCCACCTCTACCAGGAACGACTCGGCAGGCGTCCAGATCTGCCCGACCTCGTTGATGGCGGGCATGATGTCGATGAGGCCGGCGTCAAGGTTGGAAAAGATCTGCTGTACGGCCGTGTCGTGCTCGCCGACGGTCGCCGCCGCGTCGCTGCGCGCCGGCGTGATGCCGCACATCTCGTTGCGCCGGACGACCTGCTCATAATCGGCCGCAAACTCGATAAACGCGAGCGAGGCGTTCGGGCACTTGGTATACGCGGAGATGCCGTAGCCGTTCATGCCGCCCATCATCTTGACCTCGGTGGTCAGCGTGTCCATCTGCTCGATGGTATCCTGCCATGCGTCGGCGGTCAGGTCTCCGGAAACCGGCAGGCGCGGGACCGGGATCATCTTGAGGTCGTTCTCGGCCTCTTCCTCGGTCCAGCCGTTGTTGACCATCTCCTTGAGGAACATGGCGCGCACATCCGGCGTGGTGACGGTGCAGAGCATCCGCCCCTTGGTCAGATACCCGTAGGCGGCGGAGGCAAACGCCTTGTCGATGATTTCGGTGTTGTCCATAAGAGTTGCCCACTGGCGCACCATATACAGGCCCTTGGCCGCGTCGCCCGCGGCAAAGCCGATGTCCTCCGGGTTCGTATCGTTGTCGCCGAATACATAGCCGCCGAACGTAAACAGATAACCGGCCATGAAATAGGTGTCCACAAGCTCGTCGAGATAGCCGTATTCCGTCTTGCCCCCGTTCTCCTGCACGTCCTTGCTGAAGGCGTAAAGCGCCGTATACGTCTCGAAAAAGTCCGGCACGCCGTTGCCGTTGATGTCCCACTCGCTCTGCCAGTCATCCGGCAGCATGGACTCGATGTAGTAGAGCATGCCGGTCTGCACGTTGACCGGGATGCCACAGTAAAACGTTTCCCCGTTCATCTCCACCGCATAGGCGTCCCATGCGGTCTGCGGGATGAGATCGTAGTCCTCCATCGAGCGCGTGGGCAGCGGCAGGATGTGCTGGTTGTCGGCGTACTTCATGATGATGTCGTTCGCCTGATACCAGACGTCAGGCCCGTATCCGTAGGGGCCGTCGGACGCAAGGTCGGAGTACTGGTCGGTATTCATGCGCTCGGCGGAGATGCCCTGATCCCGGTACGCCTCGTTGAAGGCGGCGATCAGCTCATCCACATAGCCCAGCTCGATGGCCGTGTCGTTTTCCAGCACCTTGACGACCGCCCCCTCCTCCAGTTCGCCCGTGAAGCGGGCCATGACCTGGTCGTAGACGGCGCTTTCCGCCTCGTCCCGCGCGCCGGTGCACGCAGCGAGCGGCAGCGCGAGCAACAGCGCCAACAGCAGCGCGGATAGGCGTCTGATCTGTTTCATGTTCCGGTTTCCTCCTTTGTCCATTTGTTGGTTTATCCGTTTGTCGTTGCGTTTGCGTGATATCCGGTCGTCCCGCGCGGCGGCAGATGCATTCACCGGATCAGAAAGTCCATGGGGGGTACCGACGCGCCGAACGCCCCGCGCGGCATTTCCCCCGGGTTGATCAACAGCTCCGCACGCCGGCCTCCGTGCCGGCGCAGGATGCGCACCACGCCGTTTTCCTCCTCGACCGCGGCCGTGCCGCGGGCAAGCGGCGCCGTCCTCCTGAGCGCGGCGAGGCGCTGCGCCAGGCGGAACAGCTCCCCATCCCAGCGCGAGCGATCCCATTCAAACGTGCGGCGGCAGTCCGGGTCATAGCCGCCCATGACGCCGATCTCATCCCCGGCAAACAGGAACGGAATGCCGGGCAGGAAAAATGCGACCGCCATCGCAAGGCGGAATCTGCGCACATCGCCCTTCACGCGCGTGAGGAACCGCTCCGTATCATGGCTGTCGAGCAGATTGAACATCATTTCGTTGGCCGGGTCGGTGCAGCGCATGAGCAGCAGCACGAGCCGGTCGGCAAAACCACGCGCGTCGATCGTGCCAAAGGCCAACAGGTCGAGGCACGCCTTGGTCAAGCCATAGTTCATCACCCCGTCGAACCGGTCGCCGGCAAGCCAGTCGTGCGCCTCGTGCCACACCTCGCCCACGATCAGCGCCTCCGGGTTCGCGGCTTTGACCGCTTCCCGGAACCGGCGCAGAAACCGCGGCGCGATTTCGTCGGCCACGTCGAGCCGCCAGCCGTCGATTCCATATTCGGTGACCCAGTGCGTGCCGACCTGGCAGAAATAGTCGATCACCGCATCGTTCTCCGTGTTCAGCTTCGGCATATACGGCACATCGGCAAACGTCAGATAGTTGCGCCGCTCCACACAGGCGGCGTCGCCGTCCACATAGAACCAGCCGTAATAGGGCGACCGGCGGCCGCGCCGGATCACATCCTGAAAGATGGCGTTTTCATTGGAGCAGTGGTTGAATACCCCGTCGAGCATCACGCGGATGCCGGCCGCATGCGCCGCCTTTACAAGCGCGCGCAACGCCTCGTTGCCGCCAAAGCATGCATCCACCTCATAGTAATCCTCCACGTCGTACTTGTGGTTGCTGCGAGAGCGGAATACCGGCGTCAGATAGAGCAGCGAGACGCCCAGCTCCTTCAGGTACGGCAACCCCTCGCGCACCCCGTCGAGGTCGCCGCCGGCAAAGCTCCCGGGCGTGGGCTTTTCGCCCCACGGCAGGTTGATGTACGAGCGGTCGGCCTTGCCGCTGCCGATGCGGAACCGATCCGGGAACACCTGGTAACAGACGGCGCCGCGCACCCACTCCGGCACGCGCAGCACTTCGCTCCCGTGGATGTACGGATATTGGAAATAGTTGAAATAGCCGAGCGGGTAGCGGAATGTGCGCGAGAGGCCCTCCTCGCAAAGATACCAGCTCTCGTCGCCGGCATGCAGCCGGAAGATGTACGCAAAGCGCGAATCCTCGCCGTGCAGGCGGGCGGTATAATAGTCGAACCGGCTGTCGCTGAGCGCGCGCTCCATGCGCAGCCTGCGGCGCTTCTGCGTCCACGTAAACTTGTTGTCGGTATAGATGACCTCCACCCGGTCGAAATCGCCCCGCCCGGTGCGCAGGCGCAGCCCGAGCGTATGCCCGTCGACCGGGAAGCAGTCCACGGAGCGGGATCGATGAAGGATGGCTCTCGGTTCCATTGGGGTAACCTCCTGCTTGGGGTGTCCGGCCGCCTTCGCCGGAAATATTGACAGGCCGCGCGCCCGGTTGTTATCATGTACGCATGGCAAACAAAAAACTGACCATTCGGGACATCGCTGCCGCTTGTGGCGTTTCCACCGCAACCGTGTCCTATGTGCTCAACGGGCGCGAGGAGCAGCGCATCAGCGAGGAAACCCGCAACCGCATCCTGCACTATGTACACATCATGGGGTACGAATCCTCGGCGCTCGCGCGCGCGCTGGCAACGGGCAGGAGCGGCGCCGTCGGCCTGTATTTGCCGGAGGCGGCGCGTGACGGTGACTGCGCGCTGCGCAACCTTCAACTTTCGGCCGTGCTGGCCGCCGAACTGGAAACGGTCGGCAAGACGCTGCGGCTGATGACCGGCACATGCGAACGGCAGCAACTGCGGGATCTGGACGCGCTCATCGCCGTAGACGTGGACAGTGAAACGTTCTATCGGATCGGCAACAACTGCTTCTTCCCGCTGTTATCCGTCGACGGCTGCATCTGGAATCTCGACCTGTTCTATCAGATCTACGACGACTTCTCCGCCATCGCCGCGCTGGCAAGGCGGCAACTGGGCGTAGAGCAGCCGTTTTTTGCCCTGCGGCCGTACCGCAACCGCGAGATCGGCGAGGTGATCCGACGCGCTTTCGGCGACGTCCGCCCCGTATATGGCGCCGTACAGGCGGACGCTTTTGCCGCCGGACGCGGCGCGGAAGCGGCCGGCGTGGCGCTCGGTCCCGGGCTCGCGGCGGAACTTCGGGCGCGCACGGGCGCGCGCGTGCTCGCGCTCGCTTACGACGAGGACGGCGAGAAGGCCGTTTGCAACGGCGAAACAATCCTGCTGCCGCTGCGCAAGAAGTGCCGCGTCATCGTGCGGCTCATACTCGACACCATCGCCCGGCAGGCGGACGACGAGCACGATGTGCGCGTGATCTGACCCGCTGCGGCGCGTGTCCCGGCGGAGGGTGCGCCCCTCCGCCCTTTGTATTCCCGCGCCTCAGGGCCGGACGCGCGCCGCGGGTGCAGGGGGCGGGGAGCAGCCGCTCCCGCCCCGCAACGCGCCCGGTTTCGTTTAATAGGTGACGGTGCCGGTCGCCGGATCCAGTACGATCGTGTACTCGCCGGGATCGACCAGGATGTTGTCCGCCCCGTCGCCATACCATTTTTCGTTGGCAACGGCGCCGTTTGCGCCATAGGCCACCTTGAAGGCGACCTTGCCCTCGGTCCAGCTATCGGTATCCGCATCCGTGAAGGTGACGGTCAGGCTGTATGTGCCGTCCTCCTGCGCTTCCATCCGGAAAGCCGTGTTCTCCTCGGCCACATCCGCCGCCCAGCCCTTGTTGCCGCAGGTGCCGACCACATAATAGGCGGGCTCGGCCACAAAGAGGTTCTTCACCGTGGGGAGATTGTTGACAAGCTCAATCTCAAGGTAGACCATATACTCGCCGGCGGTCAGGGAGAAGTTCGGCGCGGCCTCGGGATCGACGTTGCGGCCGTCATACCAGTCGCCGCTGACAAGGTTCTTGATGCCGAACGAAGCAAATTCGTTGCCGTTCTCCGTATCGTACATCTCCTCGGTGACGGTGAGGAAATAGAACCATTTGAATTCCTCTCCGTTTCTGGTCATCTTGTCGCCCTCCGGATCGTTCGCGCCCCAGCCGTTGAAGTTGCCCTGCACCTGGAAGTCAAACTCCGGCACGGACAGCTCGTCAGCCTCGCCGATTTTCTCATAGGAGAGCTTGCACAGCGCCAGCGTCTCGGCGTCGGTTTCAAGCGTCAGGCGATACTTGGCCGTTTCCAGCACCATGATGTTCGCGCCCGTGGCAAAGGCATCCTCGCCGCCCGCCATTGCGGTGCGGTCGGTCAGCGCGGAAGAGTCGATGGCGTCCCCCCAGTTGTAGTCCTGGTCGATAACGGCAATCTTGAATTCATCGCCCTCGTACAGGTTGACCTCGATGGAGAATGTGTTGAACGCACCCTCCACCGGCTGGAGCAGAAAATCGTCCTGCGGCCACGCATGTCCCCAGTTGTTCGCCGGATAGCCGGCCAGGCTGCCGGCCAGCATCCAGGCCCGCTCGTCCGCTACGGAGGACTGCCACGCCACGAACACCGACGTGTCCGCCGTAATCGCCGCCGAGAAATCGAACGGGATGAGCAGCGCGGGCGTTGCATAAAAGTCCTTGACCACATAGCCCTCGCGCGTCAGCTCCGGCCTTTCCACCGTCGCGCCGTCGGCCACCGACACCTCCTGCAGCACGGACACGCCGTCGCTGTCGAAGAAGGTGACGGTCCACCCGTCGCCTGCCGGCGCCTCCGTCGGCTCGGTCGAAGCGGGTTCCTGCGTGCAGCCCGCCGCAAACGCCAGCGCGGCGACGAGCAGCAACGCGGTCAGCAGCTTCCATTTTGTGCGCTTCATGTTGTTTCCTCCTTTTTGCTTTCACATAATGCGGGTCCGGGTTCAAAAAAAGACGATGGCAATGCTTTGCTTCAGATATGCTTAACCGGTTAAGCATGGGTTAAGTTTATACTACGTCCTTTGCAGCCGTTTGTCAAGAGCATGGCGCGCATTTCCCGTCGCCGCGCGCAAGATATATGATTTTGCCCCGTTCGCTGCGCACACCCGCAGCGCCACGACGCCGGCCGTCAAAGCCGCGCGTGCGGCGGGACGGGGCTGCGCCGGCACGGCAAAGCCCCTTGCCGGGAGGCGACCGGGCGGGAACGGCGGCGGGTTTTGCACCGAAGGCTTTGAAACGGCCGGCAAACGTGGTATACTGAATTGGCCGCCCGTAAACTTGCGGGCACATAAGCACAATGGAAAGGGGAGCGCGCATGGAAAACTGCCTGTTCTGCCGGATTGCAAACGGGGAAATCCCGTCGAAAAAGGTGTATGAGGACGACGAGGTGCTTGCGTTTTACGACATCGACCCGCAGGCGCCGGTACATGTGCTCGTCATACCCAAGCGCCACATCGAAAGCGCCGATGCGCTTTGCGCAAGCGATGCGGCAACCGTCATGGCCATGTTCGCCGCCGCCAGACGCGTGGCGCACGAGCTGGGCGTAGCCGAAAGCGGGTACCGCCTGGTCACCAACGTCGGCGTGGACGGCGGCCAGAGCGTACCGCATCTGCATCTGCATTTGCTGGGCGGTCGTTCGCTGCAATGGCCTCCGGGCTGAGCCGGTCGGCGGGCGCCGTAGCGCAATAAAACGGCTGCCGCGTCAAAAAACGCTTGCTATCGTCGCCGGTCGCCGCTATAATTGTAAGGGCGCCCCTGCGAAATGTGGGCAAGGAACGCCTCCTGACACAGGAGGCGTTCCTTTCTTTTTTGGCGTGCCCGAAAGGAGATACCGGTATGGAAAACAGCACAAAACTCGTATTTGTCACCGGCGGCGTGTCCTCGTCGCTCGGCAAGGGAATTACGGCGGCCAGCCTTGGGCGGCTGCTCAAGGCGCGCGGCTATCGGATCAGCATCTGCAAGCTGGACCCGTATCTGAACGTCGATCCGGGAACGATGAACCCCTACCAGCACGGCGAAGTGTTCGTCACGGACGACGGTGCGGAGACGGATCTCGACATCGGCCACTACGAACGCTTTATCGACGAGACGCTCACCCGCGAAAACAACACCACAAGCGGGCAGGTCTATCTGCGCGTGATCGAGCGCGAGCGCGCCGGCGGCTACCATGGCGGCACGGTACAGATCATTCCGCACATTACCGACGAGATCAAGGCGCGGGTCCGCCGCGTGGCGGAGACGGTTGCACCGGACGTGCTGATCGTGGAGATCGGCGGTACGGTGGGCGATATCGAGTCGCAGCCGTTTCTTGAGGCCGCCCGACAGATGAAAACGGAATGGGGTCCGGACAACTGCGCGTTTGTGCATGTCACGCTCGTGCCGTATCTGGCGGCGGCAGGCGAACTCAAAAGCAAGCCTACGCAACACTCCGTCAAGGAATTGCTCGGTATCGGCATCCAGCCGGATATCCTCGCCTGCCGCAGCGAACGCCCCATCCCGGAGTCGTTGCGCCGCAAGATCGGGCTGTTCTGCAACGTGGCGGCGGAGGATGTGATCGAAAACCGCAACGGCCGCACGCTTTATGAGGTCCCGCTCATGCTCGAGGCGAACGGGTTGTGCGCGGCGGTGTGCCGGCACCTGCGCCTTGCAAACCGCACGCCCGACCTTGCGTGCTGGCGCAGGATCGTCGAACGCGAGCTGCACCCGGAATCCGACTGCGAAATCGCCATCGTGGGCAAATATGTGGAGCTGCGCGACGCCTATCTTTCCATTGCGGAGGCGCTGCGGCACGGCGGCATTGCAAACGGAGCTTCCGTGCGCCTGCGCTATGTTTCGGCGGAAGCGCTGGAGACGGCGCCGGCCGCCTCGTTGCTCGCCGGCGTGAACGGCGTGCTCGTACCGGGCGGTTTCGGCAATCGCGGCCTTTTGGGAAAGATGGCCGCCATCCGTTTCGCCCGCGAAGGAGGCGTACCGTTTTTGGGCATCTGTCTCGGCATGCAGATGGCCGTGGCCGAATATGCGCGAAACGTCCTCGGCTGGGCGGACGCGCACTCCACGGAGGCCGATCCCGACACCGCATACCCGGTCGTCGATCTCATGCCCGATCAGGCGCAAAACCTCGACCATCTCGGCGGCACGCTGCGCCTTGGCGGATATGCCTGCCGCCTGCAGCCCGGCTCGCTGGCGATGCTGCTCTACGGGGAGCCGGTCGTGCGGGAACGCCACCGTCACCGCTATGAGATCCGCAACGACTTCGTACCGGCGCTCGAAGCCGCCGGGCTGCGCTTCACCGGCATCAACCCGGAGCGGGGGCTATGCGAAATCGTCGAGCTGCCCGGCCACCCGTTCTATCTCGCCACGCAATTCCACCCGGAGTTCCGCTCGCGGCCGGACCGGCCGCACCCGCTCTTTGTCGGATTTATTCGCGCGGCGCTGGCCGTTGCAGCCGACGGGTGAACGCGGCGGGGGAATAAAGGTTCCGGACCGGGGATACGGCGCCGCCAATCCGGCACGCAAAAAGGCCCTGCATGCAACTGCGACAATGCGGCGGCATCCGCCGTCGCTGTCCCGGCCGCGCCCCTGAGCGGCGGAGGCGCGTCGCCTCCTCCCGTTTCCCGATAACAGGGGCTTTGACGACGGCGCGGCGGATCGGCGCGATCCTCCGCCCCGGGCAGCGGCCCCGAGCCGCTTTGGGGCGACGCGACGGCTCCCGCCGTCGCCGTCCCGTTTCCCGCGGGTTGGGGCGGCCGTTTGACACGATTTGCGGCGCGGCGTTGACTTTTGTACTGGGATCGTATATAATGTGCATAATTCACACACACTCCCTTTGATGCTTCCAGGAAAGCGGCCTTTGCGCCCGCCGAAGGAATGAAACTCTCAGGCGCCCCGCATCGGGGCGGGACTGGAAACGGAGGGGACTCTGGAGAAACCCGCCGCTGCGGGTGCCGAAGGTGCAAGGCGGCCGTCCGGCAAGCCGAATCTCTCAGGCAAAAGGACAGAGTACCGGGACGGATGATGGGGCCCCAGCAGGCCCATCGGAGGGAGCTTGCCCGCTATGGGCGCGGCTCCCATTTTTTACGGAGGCAAACGGATATGGAACAGAGCATCGAGCGCACGCTCCGCTTCGTCGCGGAACATGACCCGGCCGTGGCGGAGGCAATGGCGGGCGAGCTGCAGCGCCAGCAACGCAATCTGGAGCTGATCGCCTCGGAAAACCTCGCCTCGCCGGCGGTGATGGCGGCGATGGGCAGCGTGCTGACGAACAAGTATGCCGAGGGCTATCCCGGCAAGCGGTACTACGGCGGCTGCGCGTATGTGGACGTGGTGGAAACGCTCGCCATCGAGCGCGCCAAGGCGCTGTTCCATGCGGATCACGCCAACGTCCAGCCACATTCCGGCGCGCAGGCGAATCTGGCGGTCTACTTTGCGCTGCTCGATCCGGGCGACACCGTGCTCGGCATGTCGCTGCAAAACGGCGGCCACCTCACGCACGGGATGCCGATCAACCTTTCCGGTCGCTATTACCACTTTGAAGCCTACGGCGTGGATGAACAGACCGGCTGCATCGATTACGACGAGGTGGCGCGCATCGCCGAGCGCGTGCGCCCCAAGCTCATCGTGGCAGGCGCTTCCGCCTATCCGCGTACCATTGACTTTGCGCGTTTTGCCGAAATTGCGCATGGCGTGGGCGCGCTGCTGATGGTGGACATGGCGCACATCGCAGGGCTCGTCGCCGCAGGCGTGCATCCAAGCCCCGTCCCGTATGCGGATGTGGTCACCACCACCACGCACAAGACGCTGCGCGGGCCGCGCGGCGGTATGATTCTCGCGCGGGAGTCGCTGGCCAAGGCCATCGACCGCGCCGTTTTCCCCGGCACGCAGGGCGGCCCGCTCATGCACGTGATCGCCGCCAAGGCCATCTGCCTGCAGGAGGCGCTGCAACCGGCCTTTGCCGACTATCAGCGCCGCACCGTGGAAAACGCCAAGGCGCTGGCGGACGGCCTGCTCCGGCGCGGCATGCGCCTGGTATCCGGCGGCACCGACAACCACCTGCTGCTGCTCGATTTGCGCGGCCTTGACATCACGGGCAAGGAGCTGGAGCACCGGCTCGATTCCGTCTACATCACCGTCAACAAGAACACCGTCCCGAACGATCCGCAAAAGCCGTTCGTCACAAGCGGCGTGCGCATCGGCACGCCCGCCGTCACCACGCGCGGCCTCGGTACGGTTGAGATGGACCTCATCGCCGACTGCATCTATCGTACCGCCACGGACTATGCGCGCAGCGCGGACGACGTGCGGCGCATCGTGACCGAGATGACCGACCGGTTCCCGGTGTACGCCTGAACTCCGCCCCACGGGCGAAATCGAACGGCCCCCGACATTTGTCGGGGGCCGTTGCCGTTGAAAACGGGGATCAGGTTCCGTCCAGCAGCGCTCGCACGATCCGCTCCGCCGCGTCCGCCGCGAGCACGTCGTGCTGCCGGTCGGCCATGGCGGTACGCGCGCGTTCATCGTCCAGCAGGGAGAGCGCAAGGCGCGCGGCATCCGCGCTGTCCGCCGCAACGGCTGCCATGCCGTTGGCCGCAAAGAAGGCGGCGTTGCGCGTCTCGCATCCGCCTACCGCGTCCGTCAACAGCAACGGCAGGCCCTTTGCCGCCGCCTCGGTCACGGTCAGGCCGCCGGGCTTGGTCAGCAGCAAATCGGCCGCGTCCATCATCAGGCTCACCCGGTCGGTAAAGGGCTGCACGATCACGCGCGGATCGCACCGGTGATCCCCCTGCAGCGCGCCAAGAAGGCGCCGGTTGTTTCCGCACAGGCAGAGGAGCCGGTCGCATGGTCCCAGGTGCGGCGCGACCGCAGCGGCCGTCTCCCGGGCGCCGCCGGCGCCCATGCTGCCGGACATGAGCAGCAGCACGCGCCCATCCTGCGGCAGCGACAACGCCCGCCGCGCCTGCGCGCGCGGCATCCGCACGGTGAACGCTGCCCGAACCGGGATTCCAGCCGGCAACAGCTTTTCGCGCGGGACGCCCTTTTCCACGAATTCATCCGCAAGCGACGCATGCGGGATGCAGTAGAGATCCAGCGCAGTCTGTCCCACGAACGGGCTGCACGTATAGTCCGTGGCAATAAAACAGCAGCGGATATCGCGCATCCGCGCATAGGCGCGCTGGTGGCGCAGCCATGTCAGCGCCGTCGCCGGGAACACGTGCGGCGCGACCACCGCGTCGAATCCCCCGTCCCGTATAAAGCGGTAGAGCTTCGGCGCATACAGGGCGCTCAGCCGATAGGGGGCGTTGCTACATGCCGACCCGGCATGGGTTTCGCTGTGCGCATACCCCGCGTCAAACAGGGCCGGCATGTTGCGATAAACGCTTTTATGAACGCCGCTGACCAGCTGCGATACGCCGGGCGGCGCAAAGGAAAGCGCATCCTTCAGCACGCTCTGCACGCCGAACCGCTCCAGCTCCGCCATCAGCGCGCGGGCGGCGGCGTTATGCCCCTCGCCGGTATTGCAGGAAAGCAGCAGCACCCTGCTGCATCCTTTTCGTCCTTCCATGGCTTCCATGGCTTCAGGCCGCTCCGACCGGCTGTGCCGCTTCCGCACACGGGGCCGGTTGCTGCACGGTGCGATTGCCGCCCAGGCGCAGATACAGGCGGGCGAGGCGCGGGCGGTTATATCGCTGGATGATGATGAACGGCAAGTGCGACAGCGCATAGAGCGCCGTGGCCACCGCGCCGGCTACGCCCCGCAGCAGCAACCACAGGCCTGCGCTGCACGCCAGGAGCACCCAGTGGATGCATTCGGCCACGCAGGTCTCCTGCAACAGCCGCTCGAGCGTCGCCGCAGTCGGCTTGCCCGAAAACCTTTTTTTGACCATGTCCGGCGCGTAGCGGCTGGCGTCGGGCACGCGCAGCTTCCAGCGTTGCACGCCCAACCGTTCGTAGGCCGCTCCTCCGCGCTCCCAGTCGCGGCAGCGGTACGGCCCGCGGTCAAAGTGGAACCACCTGCGCGGCAGCGCCTCGCCGACCACATGCGCGGCCACGCCCAGCAGCACGATATACAACACGGCAAACACAGCTCTCAACGCCCATCCCTCCTTTTCGCACACAGTATAGCGCGCCCGGTTAAACCAAACATCAACGCAAGGTAAACGCCAGTTGATGTTTGTCGCGCACGAATGTGTTATACTGTTGCAAACGCCTGCCGCTCTTCGGCTGGAAGGAGGAAAGCGCATGTTTCGGGTTCTGGTCGTTGAGGATGATGCGGCGCTGTCGCAACTGTTCTGCCGGGTGCTTACACGCAACGGCTACCTTGCCTTCGCCGCCTCAGACGGCGTGGAGGCCCTGGCGCTGCTCGAGCGGGAATACATCGACCTGATGATTGCCGATGTCATGATGCCTCGCATGGACGGCTATGCGCTCGTGCACGCGTTGCGCGAGGCGGGCAGCAAGATCCCCGTGCTGATGATCACGGCCAAAGACGACTTCTCCGCCATGCAGCAGGGTTTTCTTTCCGGAACGGACGACTATATGGTAAAGCCAGTTAACGTCAACGAAATGGTGCTGCGCGTGCGCGCGCTGCTGCGGCGCGCACAGATGATCAACGAGCGGCGCCAGACGATTGGCTCCACGGTGCTTGAGTATGATTCCATGACCGTATATCGGGACGGTCGCGGCATGGTGCTGCCGCAAAAGGAATTCCTGCTGCTGTACAAACTGCTGTCCTACCCCGGACGCATCTTTACGCGCCAGCAGCTGATGGACGATATCTGGGGCATCGACTCCGAGACCGAGGCGCGCACCGTGGACGTACATATCAACCGCCTGCGCGACCGCCTGCGGGGCAACCCCGATTTTGAGCTGGTCACGGTGCGGGGCCTCGGCTACAAGGCAGTGAAGCGCCATGCAGGATAAGCCGCGCTCGCTGCGGCACCGCCGCATTCGCCTGTACTATGCCGGCATCGTGTTCGGCGTAATGACGCTGTCCCTTGCGACCGCCGGATGCGTGGCGGCCGTGCTGTATCTGACGGGGGTTTGGCCGTCGATTGCGCTGTTTGCGTTCCTCACGCTGGGCGGTGCGAGCCTCGTGATCGGAGCGGTGCTCAGCGCCATCATCAGCCGCCGCGTGCTCAAGCCGATGCTGCGCCTGAGCGAAGCATCCCGGCGCGTGGCGCAGGGCGATTTTTCCACCCGCCTCGCCTACTCCGGCCACCTGGACGAGGTACAGGCCACATACCGGAGCTTCAACGACATGGTGTCGGAGCTGGGCGCCACGGAAACGCTGCGCAACGATTTTATCGCCAACGTCTCGCATGAGTTCAAAACGCCCATCAACGCCATCGAGGGATATGCCACGCTTTTGCAGGACCTGCAGCTCGGCGAAGATGAGCGGCGGGAGTACATCGACCACATCCTCGTATCCACGGGCCGCCTTTCGGCGCTCGTGAGCAATATCCTGCTGCTCTCCAAACTCGATAACGGAGCGTATCCGGACGAAGCGGCGGCCTTCTCGCTGGACGAGCAGATCCGCCAGGCGCTGTTGCTGCTCGAACCGCGCTGGGCCCCCAAGGGTCTCCGGCTCGATGTGGAACTCGACAGCGTTCGCTATACCGGCTGCGAGTCGATGCTCATGCAGGTCTGGATCAACCTCGTGGACAACGCGATCAAATTCAGTCCCCCCGGCGGAACGGTGCATGTGCGCCTGCGCGCCCTGGCCGGTGGCGCGGAGGTCGTCGTTTCCGACGAAGGCGAGGGAATGTCGCAGGAAACACAGCGGCATGTTTTTGACAAGTTTTATCAGGGAGACACCTCGCACCGCGCCGAAGGCAACGGCCTGGGACTTTCCCTCGTGCGGGCCATCGTGCTCCGCCACAGCGGCGAAGTAACGGTAAAAAGCGCGCCGGGCGCGGGAGCCACGTTTACCGTTCTCCTCCCCGCGCAGGCATCTTAAGCATTTCTTATAAAAATAGCAAGAAGTCCCGCCGCATTCCATGCTATAATAGCAGCATACGGCGGGAACGGTTATCGGCCGCTCATCGCAAGGCAGACCGCCACGAGCAGGAGGACGTCCCATGTCGGCAAGACGGATATGGTTTCGAGATCAGCCCGAGGAGAAGCGGCGCGCCATGCGGCGCAGCATCCTCGCCGTCGCGGCGTTTCTCGCGGCGACGGGGGTGCTGGCGCTGCTGGTGGGCAGGCCGCTGCTCCACTTCATCGGCGATCCCGCGAAGTTCCGCGCATGGGTGGATACGCACGGGCTCCTTGGCCGCGCGGCGTTCGTCGGCATGATGTTCACACAGGTGGTGCTGGCCATCCTGCCGGGCGAGCCGCTCGAAATCGCCGCCGGCTATGCGTTCGGCTTCTGGGAGGGGACGCTGCTTTGCATGCTCGGCGCGTCGCTGGCCAGCGCGCTCATCTTCTCGTTTGTGCGGCGCTACGGCACGCGCGTGGTGCGGGTGTTCTTTTCCGAGGAGCAGATCGCCTCGGCGCGCTTTCTGAACGACCCCCAACGGATGACGTTGCTGACGCTGATCCTGTTCCTCATCCCCGGCACGCCCAAGGACGTGATGACCTATTGTGTCGGCCTGACGCCGATGAAATTCTCCACGTGGATGCTCATCGCCACGTTTGCCCGCATCCCCTCCATCGTGACCTCCACCATCGGTGGCAACGCGCTCGGCGTGCAGGACTATCGCATCGCCATCATCGTGTTTGTCGCCACGGCGATCATCAGCGTGGCCGGCATCCTCGCCTACCGGCGTTTCAGCGCGCGCCGCGTTACGCACGCCGAAAAAGCGCAGCCGGCAGCCGATGCGCCGACGCCGCACGCCACGGCCGACGAAACCGCCCGGCCTGACTCCGCCGGGACGGCCGCGCCATAAAACCACAGAATTTTACAAATTTTATGCAACCAAACGATCATTTCGGGAGTCTTTATTATAGAGGATTTTCGGAGTGTCGGGGCATGTCCTGCGCCCATTGTAGAAACCATGCGGAAGGAGACGGCCATGAAAACGGTCAAGGAGGTCAGCCGGATGTCCGGCGTCAGCATTCGCGCGCTGCACCACTACGACGCCATCGGCCTGCTGCCGCCCAGCGGCGTTACGGAGGCCGGCTACCGGCAGTACGACGGCGCGGCGCTCCGGCGGCTGCAACTCATCCTGCTGTACCGGGAGCTTGGTTTCCCGCTCGACGAGATCAAGCGGCTGCTTGACAGCCCCGCCTTCCATCGCCGCGACGCGCTCGCCCGGCTGGCCGAGATGCTGCGGTTCAAGCGGGAGCGGCTGGATGCGTTGATCGCGCTGGCCTGCGGGTTGCAGGCCTCCGGCGACGAGGCCGACGGCCGCATGCCCGACTTTTCCGCGTTTGACCGGCACGGACTCGACCACTGCATCACGGACGCGCTGCAGCGCGACGACCGGACGCCGTCCTCCGACGGACACGCGCAGGCGGGCACGGACGGCGACGCGGCGTTTATGGCGCAGTTCGCTGCGCTCGGCCGGCTCAAGTCGCTGCCGCCGGAGGATGCGACGGTACAGCGGCAGGTGGAACGGCTGCGGGGGTATATCAGCGCGAATTACTATGCCTGCACGCTCGACGTGTTCGAATGTCTGGCCGGCCTGTACGCTTCCGGCAGGTTTACCGACAGCATCGATGCAGCGGGCGGCGAGGGTACTGCGGCGTTTGCGGCGGCCGCCATCAGCGCATACTGCCGTGCCGCCGGGCGCGGGCGCTGAACCGGGCTGGAACCGTACAGGCACAAAGGGCCGCATCTCTGCGGCCCTTTTGCAACGCTCTCATTTCTTCGGCAAATCGATGCGGCTATGGCGCGGGAACGACGACAATGGGCGTTTCCTCCGGCGCCTCAGACGGCTGCGGGGTCTCGCCGCGGAGCTTGTCCGCCCCTTCGTCGAGCAAATCGGCCGCATCGTTTGCAATGCCGGATTCGTTCACAAACGAGGTGACCACAGATTTGATCTGCTCAAACAACGCGCGCAGGGAGCCGATGAAATCGGCCAGCTCGCCCGTGAGCAGCCCCTTCCCGTCCAGATAGAATAACACGGCCAGCAGCAGGATCAGAATGACCACAATGAGGCCGATGAGTTGAAACACCGGTTTGAGCATGTTGCCCGCCCTCCTTTTCGTACACGCAACATTTTACCACAGCCATCCCATTCTATGCTGTAAACAGACTGTAAAATGCGCGGCGCGCCGCACGCTTCACACAAGGCCGTCCGGTTGCAGGGTCATATGTTCAGCATCCCGCAGCGCAGCCTCGATCATGTCCGAAAAGTCGACCAGCGCCTCGCTCTCGCGCAGCTTGTCCACCCGCGGCTTGGTGACCGGGTGCTGCGGCACGAACACGGTGCAACAATCCTCATACGGCAAGATGGAGGTCTCAAACGTGCCGATGGCCTTGGCCCGCTCCACGATCTCTTCCTTATCAAAGCCGATCAACGGCCGGAACACGGGCAGCGTCACCGCGTCCTCCGTCACGGTAAGGCTTTCGATGGTCTGGCTGGCGACCTGCCCGATCGATTCGCCGGTGACGAGCGCCTGCGCCCCGGTCGCCCGCGCGACGCGCTCGGCGATGCGCATCATGAGCCGCCGCATGAGCACGGTGGTTTCGGAAGCGGGACAGCGGTCGTAAATGGCGAGCTGGATGTCGGTAAACGGGATGAGGTGCAGCGCGACCGGCCCGGTATGCTGCGCGAGCAGGCGCGCCAGCTCCACCACCTTGTCGCGCGCGCGTTCGCTGGTGTATGGATAGCTGTAAAAATGCACCGCGTCCACGGTCACGCCGCGCTTGGCGATCATATAGCCGGCCACGGGGCTGTCGATGCCGCCGGAGAGCAGCAGCAACGCGCGCCCGTTGCAGCCCACCGGCATGCCGCCGGGTCCCATGAGCTCTCCCGCGTAGACGAACGCCCGCTCCTGGCGGATCTCGACGCCCACGCGCAGCTGCGGCGCATGCACGTCCACCGACAGCGCCGGAAACCGCTCCAGCAGCTCGCCGCCGAGCGCGGCGCAGATCTCGGCCGAACGCATGGGGAAGTGCTTGTCCGCCCGGCGCGCAAATACCTTGAACGTAGCGTGCGTGCGGCCCTGCAGCGCCTGCGCCATCAGTTCGGCCGCCGCCTCCGTGATGGCGGCAAAATCCTTTTCCACCGCGAACGCGATGCTGACGGAGTGTACGCCGAACACGCGCGTAAGCCGTTCGGCCGCCGCCTGCGCGCGCTGTTGCGGCACGTCGAACACGAAGATGCGCCCCTGTTCGCGCACCACGCGCACCGGCAGCGGAGCGAGGGCGCGGCCAAGCGCGCCCGTCAGGCTCCGTTCAAAATAGGGCCGGTTCAACCCCTTCAAATGGATCTCCGCATAGCGGACCAGCAGCACCGTTTCCATGTGCGTCCTCCCCTATCTTCTCTGGTATCGCCGCAAAAAAGCGACCTGTTTTCCGATCTCCTCCGCCGCCCGGTCCATTTCCTCCAGCGTGTTGAACGGGCAGAGGGAAAAGCGCAGCGCGCCCTCCTGCCGTGCGCCGAGCACGCCGGCCGCGGCAAGCACGCGGTTCTTGCCCTTCCTGTGCGCCGAACAGGCCGAGCCGGTGGAGACATAGATCTCGCGCTGTTCGAGCGCGTGCAGCAGCACCTCGCCGCGCACGCCCGGAAACGACACGTTCAGGATGTGCGGCGCGCCCGCCTCCGGCACGGGGCCGTTGACGAACACGTCCGGCAGCGAGAGCAGGTTTTGCGCAAGGCGCAGTTTGCAGGCGCGCATGGAGGCGATCCACGCCTCCTGGTGCGCCGCATAGGCGCAAACGGCGGCGTCAAGCCCCATGATGCCCGGGGTATTGGTCGTGCCCGAGCGCCGGTTCTGCTCCTGCCCACCACCGACCTGCCCGCCGGCAAAGCGCAGCGACGCGCGCACATAGAGCGCGCCGACGCCTTTGGGGGCATGGATCTTGTGGCCGCTCACGCTGTACAGGTCGCACGGTACGCGGCCGAACGGCAGTTTGCCGTATGCCTGCACGCCGTCCACATGGAAGGCTGCCTGCGGCGCGCGGCTGTGGATCAGCGACTGTGCGGCGGCGATGTCGGTGACGGCGCCCGTCTCGTTGTTGACGTGCATGAGCGACACCAGCACCGTATCCGGCGTGAGGCTGGCAGCCAGCTCGTCGAGCGAGGCGGCGCCCGCCTCGTCCGTGCCAAGATAGACGGTCCGGTAGCCGTACTGCTGTTCCAGCAGGCGAAACAGCTCGTACACGGACGGATGCTCCGACTGCGAGGTGATGATGCGCCCGCGGCCGTGCGCAGCGCGCAACACGCCCGTGACGGCCATGTTGTTCGATTCGGTGCCGCCGGAAGTATAGACGATCTCTTCCGCCCGGCAGCCGAGCGTGGCGGCGAGGCGGGCGCGCGCTTCGTTCACGCGCTTTTCGGCGCGTGCGGCGGGCGCATACGCACTCGAAGGGTTATAAAAATCCTCGCGCATACAGCGGGCGGCGGCTTCCGCCGCGCTGTCGAGGGTGCGCGTGGTCGCACTGTTATCCAGATAAATCATGGCTGTATGCTCCTTGATGGACGAATCGCCGCCGCCGTGCGGCAGCGGCATGGTATATACTATGAACGCGCGCAAAAAAGCGCGTCGGCACTCCGTCCAAATGGGAGTATACCATATTCCCGCGCGTTTTGTACCATATTGTTTACGATTTGTTCTTTATCATTCGGGCGGCAACGGTTGTATAATAGGATAGAATCATGCTATGCAACAGAGATACCAACGAATCAGGATTGGAGGAGGCAACCATGGTTTGTAAGGAATGCGGCGCATATAACGCGGATCATCTGACCCATTGCCGGGTGTGCGCGGCAAAATTGAAGGATACGGAATCGTCGGCCGATCAGGCGACCCAGGAGCCGGGCCGTCCGTCGCGGCGGTTTGCACAGGCCCCCGCATGGCCCAAGGAGGCGTATGCCGGTGCGGCGGAGGCGCAGAAAGCGGCGCCCAAGGCCGATCCGGCGCCAGAGCCGGCACCCAAGGCCGAGCCGGCGCCCGCCGAAAAGGCCGAAGCCAAGGCCGAGCCGGCGCCCAAGGCCGAGCCGGCCGCGCAGGCCAAAAAGCTCTGCGCCAACTGCGGCAAGGAACTTCTGCCGGACGCGCCGTTTTGCGCCTTCTGCGGCGCGCGTGTCGGTGCGGCGCCGGCAGCGGCGGTGCCCGCGGTTGCGGCCGCGCCCGCCCCCTCCGCAACGGAAGCCGTTTCCGATACGGAGGCGGAAGCGCCCGTCCGCAGCAGCGGACGACGGTTCGGCAAACATGCCGAAAAGCCTGCGGAAACGGCCAAGAAGGACTACGCCGACCTGTATGCGGACGACGTGGATGAATTCGACGACGACGAATACGACGACGATGCGTATTACGACGAAGACGACGACGCTTCGGAGAAAGGCGGCAAAAAGAACGGCAAGGGTTCCACCATCCTGTTCTGGGCGCTCATCGTGGTGCTGGTCGCGCTCATCGGCGGGCTCGGCTGGTATGTCGTGAGCAAGAACGGCGGCCTGAACCAGTTCGTCGGCAACCTCTTTGGCAATCCGGCCGCCACCGAGGCGCCGGACGGCACTGCGGATCCGAACGGCGGACAGACCGTTGCGGTGGGCGGCGTCAGCGCGACCATTGAATCAACCACCACGCAGGACGGGCAGCCCGGCTTCAACCTGATCGTATCCGCCCCGAACGGCAGCAAGGTGCGAATCATCACCAAGGCGTCGGTACAGCAGGACGAATATCCGATCGAGCGCGACAACAAGCTCACGCTTGAAATCCCGGCGGTCGTATTTCTTCCCTACGAGTATTGCGAGACCGAGACGATCTCCGTAACGCCGGAGGTGGAGGTCACGCTGCCGGACGGCTCGGTCACGCCGCTGTCCATCCCGGCGGTGACGCTGACCGTCACCAAGCTGAACCTTACGATCACGGAACCGGCGTCCCTCACGGTCGAACAGAAGCCGGACAACGGCGCCATTACCGTGGCCGGTACGGTGGATGACCATACCGCCGAGGTGCTGGTCAACGACTCGCTTGTATCCGTCTATGAGGGCGGCGTATTCCAGACCGAGGTCGTGCCGGAAGTCGATCCCGAGACCGGCGGCCAGATCGTCGTCACCGTGCGCAAGCAGAACTGCGTGACCATGACGCAGACGATCACCGTCACGCCGTATGTGGTGAAGGACCTCACGATGTCGGTCACCTCCACGCCGGAAACCCTGCGCGCCGAGAACAACACCGTCACCGTGGAGGGGACCACCGTTGCAGGCTCGGCGGTCACCGTCGCCTGCGCGTCGGACAAGGTGACCTGCGGCGAAGTGGTCGTTACCGCCAACGGCACGTTCTCCTGTCCGGTTACCATCTCCGAGGACGGCTTCTATGAACTGACCTTTACCGGCACGCTCGAGGGCTACAACGAGGGGACGGCCACCTGCATCGTGGAGCGCGCGCCGACGAGCTCCAACACGTTCCGCAATGCCTGCACGAAGATTTCCTCCGTGTATGACAAGATCGTCGACGGGACGAACACGACCGACAAGCTACTGGTCACGGGCAAGATCAAGGAAATCATTTCCACGTCCCCGTATACCATTGTGCGCGTCGAACTGACCGACGGCAAGGAGGTCATCGTGTGCAACCGCAGCCTCAAGAACACCCTGGCCGCGGACGATATCAACCGCACCAAGGAGATCGCCGGCAGCTATGCCGGCCTGTACGAGGACACGCAGCTCCCGTACGTGTGGGGCTGGTTCGTCTGGAACAAATAACGACCGCATGAAGGTCTGGGCAAGGATCATGCGCGCGCACAGGATCGAACGCGATCTTGTGCGCGCGTTCGAAATGGAACGGCCGACGGACGCCGACGGCTGGAATCGCGTGCTCGATGCGCTGTGCCGCCCGCTCGATCTGGCGCGGCCGCTCGTGCTGGACAAACACGTGCGCGAACTGGCGCACTTTGGCCGCACCGCGTTCCTGCCGGGCGACTTCATGGAGAGCGTATCGTTCGACCGGTTTGAGGTGGAGCTGTTCCCGGAAAAGAAGAAAACGTCGGACGCCAGACGCCCATAAACGCATCCCCATGCATAGAATCGCCCCTTTGGCGTACCCTAAGCGGCAAAGGAGTGATTTTTTATGGACATTCTGGCACTGATCCTGATGATCGTCGGCGCGCTCAACTGGGGCCTGATCGGCCTGTTTCAGTTCGATCTGGTGGCCGCCATCTTCGGCGGCATGACCAGCACGCTCTCACGCATCGTCTATACCATCGTAGGCGTTGCGGGCATCTGGGGCATCACGATGCTGTTCCGCAGAGCCGGGCGCGACCATACGGACGGAGACTGATCGGCCTGCCGCCGGTGGAATTCTCGGCAAAGCCGCTCGCCTTTGGCGAGCGGCTTTGCCGTTCTTGCATTCGCCGGACGCATATATTATAATATACGACGATATTATTAGCAGGGTTGCAGCCCCGCGGCGTCCCGGCGGCGCGGGGGAGGAAAGGAGCCGTTATGTGCGGCATCGTGGGCTATACGGGCGGCAGTGATTGCGTCCCGATCCTGATGGGCGGGTTGGAGTCGCTCGCCTATCGCGGGTATGACTCCGCCGGGCTGGCCGTCTGGGACGGAGAGCGGTTGGCGCTGCGCAAGGCGAAAGGGCAACTGGCCTGTCTCGGAGAGCTGTTGGAACGGGAACCGGTCTCCGGACAATGCGGCATCGGCCATACGCGCTGGGCGACGCACGGAGAGCCGTCATACGTCAACTCGCACCCGCACACCGACGGCGGCGGGCAGATCGCGCTCGTTCACAACGGCATTATAGAAAACTACCGACGGCTCAAGGAGATGCTCATTGCAAAGGGCTGCCGGTTCGTTTCGGAGACCGACACGGAGGTGATCGCACAGCTCACCGGCAGCCTGTACATGGGCGATCCGCTCTCGGCCGTCATGGCCGCCATGCGCCTGCTGGAGGGTTCGTTTGCGCTGGCGATCCTCTTCCGCGACGAGCCGGACGCCATTTACTGCGCCTGCAAGGACAGCCCCATGGTCGTAGGCCGCGGGGAGAACGGCAGCTTCGTCGCCTCCGACATCCCGGCGCTGTTGCCGCATACGCGCGACGTATGTTTCATGGAGGACCGCCAGATCGCGGTGCTGCGGCCGAATTCCATCGAATACTTCAATGAATTTGGCCAGCCGGTGGAAAAGACCGTCGCGCACATCGACTGGGACGTGGAAGCGGCGCAAAAGGGGAACTACGAGCACTTCATGATGAAGGAGATCTGCGAAGAGCCGGTCGCCCTGAAGAAGACGCTCGAACAGTACGCCAGCCGGCGTGCCGGCATGCTCAAGGCGGACTGCTTCCCCTGGACGGCCGCCGAAGCGGCGGCGCTCGAACGGCTGACGATCGTCAGTTGCGGCACGGCGTACCATGCGGCGCTGCTGGGCAAAAAATTCTTCGAGCGCCTGGCGGGAATCCGCGTGGACGTGGATATTGCGTCCGAATTTCGCTATGGCGATGCCCGCCTTGACGCCGGCGACGCGCTCATGGTCGTCAGCCAGTCCGGTGAAACGGCCGACACCATTGCCGCGCTGCGCATGGCCAAATCGCGCGGCTGCCACACCATCGCGGTATGCAACGTGATCGGCAGCACCATCGCGCGCGAAGCCGAACAGGTGCTCTTCACCTATGCCGGGCCGGAGATCGCCGTGGCTGCCACCAAGTCATACCTGACGCAGATCGCCGTGCTGTATCTTACGGCGCTCGACCTCGCGCAAAAACGCGGACGGATGGAGGCGGCGCAGGTCTCACAACGACTGGAAGCGCTGTTCGACCTGCCGGAACAGATGCAGGGCATCCTCGATAACCGCGAACGCATCCAGTACTTTGCAAGCCGGGCGTTTGCGGTCAAACACGTATTCTTCATCGGGCGCGGCATCGACCATGCGCTGGCAATGGAGGCGGCGCTCAAGCTCAAGGAAATCTCCTACATCCATTCCGAAGCGTACGCCGCCGGCGAACTCAAACACGGCACCATCGCGTTGATCGAGGAGGGTTCTCTCGTCGTCGCGCTCGCCACGCAGAAGAAGCTCCTGCCCAAGATGGCCGGCAATATGGAGGAAGTGCGCGTGCGGGGCGCGCACGTGCTGGCGTTGACCTGCGGCGATGCGTCGGCGGTGGCGGCCAATTCCAACGAACAGTGGGAGCTGCCGGAAACGGACGAAACGCTCGCGCCGTTCCTCGCCATCGTGCCGATGCAGCTGCTGGCCTACTATATGGCCGTACAGAAGGGCTGCTCGGTCGACCGGCCGCGCAACCTCGCCAAAAGCGTTACCGTGGAATGACCGCCGTCCCGGCGGTCAACGGCACGGCGCCCGGCCAATGGCCGGGCGCCGTGCTTTCTGCGGCAGCGGGCTATGGGGGGGAACCCGCGCCGCATAGGGGGAAAATATCCGGCGCCACGCCGCCCCGCAATGTGGGAGGCGCCGCAACCGACAGGGCGGAGCCGGCATTGGCCGACCGCCGCACAGAGGCTTACAATCGATAATTATAGCGGATGAGGCCATGCTTCCGCAAGGGGTGCCCGCAAAAATTCACATATGCGGTCGTTTGCCGCCCAGCCCCCTTTTCATCGCCCGGCCCCGGCCGCTTCCTCGCAAGGCACGCCGCACGGCCGCGCGGCATATGTTGCAATAGAAAAGCGAAGGAGGCAGAGTATGGCGACCGTCAGCCTGTGCATGATCGTCAAAAACGAGGAGGCGGTGCTCGCACGCTGTTTGGAGAGTGTGCGCGCCGCGATGGACGAGATCATCGTCGTCGATACGGGCAGCGCCGACCGCACGCGCGAGATTGCGGCGCAGTATGCCGACCGGGTGTACGACTTCGCCTGGATCGATGATTTTTCCGCTGCCCGCAACTTCTCCTTTTCCAAGGCGACGATGGACTTTACGATGTGGCTCGATGCGGACGACGTGCTCCTGCCGGAGGATCTGGACGCCTTCCTCAAGCTCAAGCGCACGCTGCCGGACGATGTGGACGCCGTCATGATGCGCTATCATACGGCGTTTGACGAGCAGGGACGTCCCACCTTCACCTATTATCGGGAACGGCTGGTGCGCACGAGCGCGCCGCATGAATGGAAGGGCCGCGTGCACGAGGCGCTCGTCCACGAGGGGCGCTCGATCTACAGCGATGTGGCCGTGACCCACCGGTCGAACAAGCGGACCTATCCCGACCGCAACCTGCGCATCTATGAGCGCCAGATCGCCGAGGGCGAACCGCTCGCGCCGCGCGATGTGTTCTACTACGGCCGGGAACTGTACTATCACGGCGCATATGCGCGGGCGTGCGTCGTATTGCAGACCTTCCTCGATCAGGGGCGGGGCTGGGTCGAAAACAACATCGAGGCCTGCAAATACCTGGCCTACTGCCGGCGGGAGCAGGGCGACCTGGACGGCGCGCGCGAGGCGCTGGCCCGATCGCTGCGCTACGACGTCCCACGGGCGGAGACATGCTGCGAGATGGGGGCGCTCTGGATGCGCGGCGGGCGCTATCGGGAGGCCATTTTCTGGTATGAGCTGGCGCTGCAACTCCCGCGCAACGACAAAAGCGGGGCGTTCATCTCCGCGGATTGCTACGGTTACCTGCCCTGCATCCAGCTCTGCGTCTGCTACGATCGCCTGGGGGACCACGCGCGGGCGGAGGCATACAACCGGCGCGCCGGAGAATACCGGCCCTCGTCGCCGGCCTATCTGCAGAACGTGGCATACTTTCAGTCCCTTGCCGCGCACCCAACCTGAGCCGCAGGAATATATTGGAGTGGGACGGTGCGGCTGTTCCGCGCTGCTCCCTATCATGGGTTAAGGAGTATTGGCATATGAATCCAATGAATCCAAACAACTGCAACAGGCAGCCCGTGTGCCCGAGGTGCGGGCGGCCGGCCAACTGCTGCCGCTGCTGCTGCGTGGGACCCACCGGGCCGACCGGCCCGACCGGACCCATGGGCATCCCCGGCATTCCGGGGGCAACGGGCGCGACCGGTCCCACGGGCGCAACGGGCGCAACCGGCGCCACCGGCCCCGCAGGCGGCCCCACCGGCCCCACCGGCGCAACGGGCGCAACCGGCGCCACCGGCGCGACCGGGCCCACCGGCCCCGCAGGCCCTGCCGGCCCCACCGGCCCCACCGGCGCAGCCGGCACCAACGGCCTGATGGGTCCCACCGGCCCTACGGGCCCCGCCGGGCAGAACGGCGCCATGGGCCCCACCGGGCCGACCGGACCCACCGGTGCGGCCGGCACCAACGGCCAGATGGGGCCGACCGGCCCCACCGGCGCGCGCGGCGCTACGGGCGATACGGGCGCGACCGGCGCCACCGGCCCCACGGGGCCGACGGGTCCCACCGGACCGACGGGTCCCACCGGCCCCACCGGGCAGGCGGGGGAGAATGGCCAGATGGGACCGACCGGGCCCACCGGCGCAACGGGCGCCACCGGCCCCACGGGCCCCACCGGCCCGACCGGCCCCACCGGCGCCGGGCTGGACTCGGTGGATGCGTTCGTGCAGGGTACGCCGTATCCGCGGGGCACGCTGCTGTATTACGACGGCGCGCTCTACGAGGTCAATCAGGACGATCCGACCGGCACGCCGGGAACCTCCAGCGATTTTACGCTGGTGACCGTCACCGGTCCCACGGGCGCAACCGGCCCGACGGGGCCCACCGGTCCGACCGGGCCGACGGGGCCCACGGGACCGACCGGCGATACCGGGGCGACCGGACCCACCGGACCGACGGGTCCCACGGGACCGACCGGCGACACCGGCCCCACCGGGCCGACGGGACCGACCGGCCCCACGGGCGATACCGGGGCGACCGGAGCCACCGGGCCAACGGGGCCCACGGGACCGACGGGCGACACAGGCCCCACGGGCGATACCGGGCCGACCGGGCCCACCGGGCCAACGGGGCCCACGGGACCGACGGGCGACACAGGCCCCACGGGCGATACCGGGCCGACCGGGCCCACCGGGCCAACGGGGCCCACGGGACCGACGGGCGACACAGGCCCCACGGGCGA
>UQGA01000018.1 GCA_900540495.1 uncultured Eubacteriales bacterium
ACATAATGCTGCTAAGCTCCAGCTGGTAGATATCGAAGGCGGTATCATCTGTGATATTAATGAAGAAGATATTGCGGCAGGTGCGCTTAAATACTATAAGGAAGTCGGACTGAAGTAACAACCCCTATAGGCGTAGGGGATGGCGCCTTCCGCCATCCCCTACCTTGCAAGGAAAGAATGATGATGAATTTTGATTTTCTCTCCGAAACGGACAGGCGGGTCATACAGCTTTCCGGATATGGCAAGCCTCGTGGCTTTGGGAAAAAAGCCGCATTGCTGTTGATTGACGTACAGAATAAGTTTATTGGTCCCGATAAACCAATTGTTGAGGCAATGACGGCACATCCGCTTGCCATTGGTCATGCGGCTCATCTTGCGGTAGCGCAGATACAGAATCTTCTGGAAGCAGCTAGACGGTATAACTTGCCGGTATTTTTTACAGTTAATGTTTTAGCGCCGGACGAAACGGTCTTCAACAGTTTTGCAAACAAACGACCGCCTTATGAATTGCAAGGGCAAATCAACTCCAGCGAAGAGGCGATTTACGCACCGCTGTCTCCGAAAACCGGCGAATGGGTCCTTCATAAGCGGTATGCGAGCGCTTTTTTCGGCACCCCATTGCTTTCCTTTTTAAACGCCCTCAACTGCGACACTGTCCTGATTGCCGGCTTCTCTACTTCCGGCTGTATTCGTGCATGCTGTGTAGATGCGGCATCGTACAATCTTCATCCGGTGGTTGTTAGTGACGCTGTGGCAGATCGGATAGAATACTCTCACCGGGCAGCCCTGCTGGACTTAAGCTTAAAGTATGCGGATGTTCAATCGTCGCAGGATATTTTGGCATATATGAAAGGGATGCAATCCAACGCAAAAGAAGGAGAAAAACCAAATGGACAGCTTGAATAACAACACTGCCGTAGCCAATGAACCCAAATGGCTGCGCATCGCCAATCTTTTGTTTCGATATGCCGCCGCAGCAACTGCTCTTTGGCATCTTATAAAGGCTTTCGTCGGCGTAGGAACCCCTTATGTGTTTCGGGCGACGCACCTTTCAATTTTTCTGTTCCTTACGTTTTCGCTCTTTCTCATTGAATCCTTGAAAGCGCGACAGAAGGTGCGCTCTGCAATCTATGCCATTTTTACCACCCTGGCAATTGCCATGCTTGTATATTTTCAGCTGGCGGGCGAACGTTTGACCATGCGAATTCCTATTATTGGCGACGTTTATCCAATCGATATATTCTTTGCAATCTTTACAGCGCTTGCAATTCTTGTT
Organism: uncultured Eubacteriales bacterium; assembly: GCA_900540495.1. Classification (GTDB taxonomy): domain Bacteria; phylum Bacillota; class Clostridia; order Christensenellales; family CAG-138; genus Aphodomorpha. Next base: position 1,277 of record UQGA01000018.1, read on the forward strand.
GCCATTAAGCGAAAAATAGGCTGGCCCATGGTCATCATCTGTGTTGTGCTCGTACTGTATACGCGGTATGGGTACCTTGTGCCAGGATACTTGAATCACAAAGGCTACTCCTGGTCCCGCCTATTGGATGTTATGTTTATGGGAATTGAAGGGATCTTTGGCTCCACAATAAACGTAACATCCCGCTATATCATCCTTTTTGTGCTCTTTGGCTGCTTACTCAGCAAAATTGGGGCTTCAGATTTTATTAACAATTTTGCAAACTGTCTTGTTGGAACTTCTCGCGGCGGCCCCGCTAAGGTGTCCGCTGTTTCAAGCGCTTTGTTTGGCATGATTTCCGGGGCGCCTACGGCAAACGTCGTGACAACCGGCGCTTTTACCATCCCAATGATGAAGAAGAGCGGCTATTCCGATGTCTTCTCTGGAGCGGTTGAGGCCGTTGCGTCTGCCGGCGGCGCCATTACGCCCCCTATTATGGGAAGCACGGTGTTTTTAGTTTCAGAAATTCTTGGCCTTCAGTATTCTGAAATTGCTTCCCGTTGTATTCTCTGTGCGGTACTGTATTATGTGGCCCTGCTTTGGATGATTGATCTTGAAGCGCAACGGAAGGGACTTCTGGGGACACCACGAGAACAGCTTCCCCGTTTTCGAGAAGCCGTGAAAGGCGCTTATGTGTTTGTCATTCCGTTCGGGGTTCTTGTCTATATGATGATTGCCGGATATACGACAACCATGGCAGGGCTCGCCGGTTGTTTAGCGATTCTTGCAATTAATATTTTTAACCGGCGGATGAGGTTGAATGATCTGTTGGATGCTTGTACTGACGCCATTAAGAACTCGATTGTTGTAGTCATGTGCTGCGCCGCAGCCGGCATTATCATCAGTACTTTTCAGTACTCAGGCCTGTCCAGCAAATTTACAACCATGATCCTCTCCGTATCGGGCGGCAATCTGTATCTTATGCTGGCCTTGGTAATGGTGGCGTGCATTGTTCTGGGCATGGGAATTCCCATCACCGGTTCCTACATTTTACTTGCTTCTCTCGCGGCTCCCGCTCTAATCACGGCTGGGGTACAGCCGCTATGCGCGCACATGTTTATCTTCTATTACGCCGTAGTGAGCGTGTTGACGCCCCCGGTTGCCACAGCGGCTTATGCGGCGGCAGGGCTATCCGGTGCAAGCCCCGCAAAAACGGGGTGGATGGCTCTTCGCCTGGGCATCACGGCTTACATCGTCCCATACCTTTTCGTATTTCAGCCGGAACTTCTCTGCTACGGCAGTGTTGGAGACATTGTGCTGTGCGCTGTAACCGCTCTGATTGGCGTGGTGTTCCTGGGCTGCTTTATCCAGGGGTGGTTTCGCCACAAAACGCTGCTCTGGGAGCGAATTCTGTTTGGCGCTGGCGGGCTGCTGCTGATGATCCCCGGATGGCAAACGGATTTGCTGGGCGTTGCGATTCTTGCCATCCCTGTCACAACACAACTTGTACGCGAACGGAACCAAAAGAAGGCGGCCGTAAACCACCTCTCCGAATAAGTTGTTTTCCCATTAACACAGATTGAACGCGCTGCCACAAGCGGCAGCAAAAAGCCTGTAACGGACGAAAGTAGGTTACAGGCTTAATCTTTATGTGTTCATCAACAGAAGCGCGATAGCGTCAGGGCAAGTGAATCTGAATTCGATTGTTTACTGTGCGCAGGAACCCTTCAAGCCGAAGTTCGTTAAACACTTTGCTAATGGTAACGCGCGAGGCGCCCACAATAGAACCCAGCATTGCATGTGTGTATGCAATCTTTAATGAATGCCAATGCCCTTCGGTCGGCTTCTCCTCTGCAGCGGCTAAAAAAAGCCGTTTTATTCGCTCTTTTACAGAATAAAAAGAAATATTTTCGATTTCGTTTCGCAATATCAACGTTTTGAAAGTCAGACATTGCAGAATCGTGCTCCGAAACACCTCGTTGGTATCTGCCAGCATATGCGCACTTTTAAAGGGGATGGTGATAAGTGTCGCCTTTGTGTATGCTTGAGAATAAACACCGGTGCGCAAGCCGCTCCAACAGCAGAGCTCGCCAAAAAACCAGCCCTTCGGCAATTGGTAAAGTAGTTTTTCCATGCCGTCAATGCTCATTAAATAGTGCCGAGTTATTCCTTCCTGAATATATATCAGACCGTCCAGCTGGTCTCCCGGCATTGAAAAAATTTGGCGTGGCGGAAGCTGCTTTACCGTTCCGTATTGAAGTAAAACCCGCTCCAGCGCAGGTGCATCAAGGGGATCAAGCAAAAGGTTGGATTGGTTATATCGCATAGTAAAATTCACCTGCGTTTTTTATTTATTATACCATATTGTGTCCCCAAAAGCTAATTTTAATATAGTAGACGCGGCCATCCGCCGGGTAAAAGCCTTTTATGCAAAGGCGCATCATGTAGCAATATTTACAAGTATGCTTAGTTTATGGCCGTCTTGCAGAAAGGGGCATATAATAATAATATACTGCATATGCCGGTGTCTGGGCCGCGAAGGAGGGAACATTTTGATTGGGCAAAGCGTACCGCGAATCGATGCACTTGACAAGGTGACTGGACGAGCCAAGTATACTGCCGATATTCTGCAAGAATTCCCGGGAATTTTGCATATTAAGGCATTGCGCTCTCCATATGCGCACGCACGCATTGTTCGACTTGACACAAAAAAAGCCGAAAGGCTGCCGGGCGTAAGGCTGATCCTTACTGCAGCCGATATGCCTGATGAGGACTGGTGGAAATGGCCCCCCCAATCACGCTTGGCGACCCAAGAAACGCTTTGGGCCGGACAGGCGGTCGCGCTTGTCGCTGCGACCACTGCGGAACTGGCACAGGACGCTGTTGAAGCCATAGAGGTGGAATATCAGCAGTTGCCCCATGTTCTGGATTGGCAAAGCGCGATCAGCGACCATCCCGCCGCCATTGTTGATCCCTCCATGAAAAATCGGCCGCGCGATCCGCGTTGCACACATCTCTGCGATAACGTTGGAGGGGAATACCATCTCCGGAAAGGCAATGCCGACCAAGCAATGGCCGGTGCGGATGTAATAGCGGAAGGCAATTTCTGGTCAAAAAAGAAAAGCCATAATCAACTTGAACGCGCAATTACAATTGCGCAGTATCAACCAGAGCAAGGGACGCTTACGCTTTATGGAAACGGCGGCGGTGTTCACAAGGTCATAAAAACCAACGTTTGCCGGCTGCTCAACCTTCCAAGGTCTAAAGTTCGTATTATTCAGCTGTACACGGGCGGAAGCTTCGGCAACAGAAATACGCCCTATATTGACGTAGTGGCTGCCCTAATGGCCGTAAAGACAAAGGCTACCGTCGTATTTGAGTTTACCCGCGAAGAAATGATGATTGCCAGTCCTTCCAGCTGGGTATGCGGCATTTGGATGCGCATGGGCGCAACAAAGGATGGGTTGCTGGTTGGCCAGGAAATGGACCTTATTGAGGAAGTGGGAACAGACTGCCATTTTGACAATTATAATGGCGTTCGTTCGTCGTCACACGCTGCAAGCTTGTACAAAATACCGAATGCGAAATGGGATACTTGTTCGGTTTTGACCAATACCGTTCCTGTGGGCCCGTATCGAGGCCCAGGTACTCCGGAAGTCACTTACGCGCAAGAAATTCTCATCAATCGGCTGGCCGAAAGCATAGGCATGGACCCTCTTTCTTTCCGTCTGAAAAATCTGTTGCAACGTGGTGATGAAAACGCCTATGGCGAAAAAATAACAAGCATTGGTGTTGCGGAGTGTCTCAAACGTGTGGCGGAAAGCATTGAACTGGATCAACCCTGTGTGCAAGATGGCTCCGCTTGGGTAAAAGGAAAAGGTATTGCCTGTGCTTGCAAGCAAAGCTCGCCCATTGGTCGGGCAGAGGCAATCGTGCTTTATCACGAGGACGGATTCGTTGAGCTCAGGGTAAGCTGTGATGAGCATGGAATGGGACTCTCAACCGCGCTAACACAAATCGCCGCCACCGAGCTGCATCTCCCAATGGACAAAATCCACACGAAGGTGAGCGACACGGATATTACGCCGTATGATCACTATACGGCAACTTGTCGTGGCACCTATACTGCGGGCAACGCTGTCCGGCTGGCGTGTATGGATGCGAAGCGGCAGCTTCAGGAGGCGGCGGCGCGAGAAGTGGGAGTACATCCGGACATGGTGGAGATTAAGGGTGACAGGGCATATATCCGCAGTTCTTATATTGAGGAGCTCGACTTGCGCACCCTCTTTAAGGTGCAAAACCGATTCGTCAGCAATAACTATGGATTACAGTCGGGGACCCCGGTGTGCGGCCACGGCTCCTATTCTTCCGGGCCGGCGGTACCGTTTGATGAAAATGGCCGAACGCCAAAGGCTTTTAATTGGTATCAGTATACGGCCACGGCCGTGGAAATTGCCGTCAACACGGAAACGGGAAAGATCAAGATCCTCCGCTTTGCAAATGCCGCCGATACTGGGAACCCGATCAACCCAAAACTGGTTGAGGGGCAGCTGGAGGGTGGCGCCCACATGGCCATTGGCTTCATGCTGCAGGAGGAGCATTTGTACGATAAAAACGGCCGTCTGACAAATGCAAATCTGGCGGACTATCGCTTGCCAACCATTTTGGATATGCCGCACACGAAAGATGTCCATGTGTATATTTGCCCCGACCCATTGCCGGATGGGCCCTATGGCGCAAAGGGCACGGCTGAAACGGTTTCTGCTGCTCTTGGCCCGGCCATTGCCACTGCGTTACATCAAGCGGTTGGCATCTGGATTGACGATTATCCATTGACGGCAGAAAAAGTGTTATGGGCCCTTCGGGCCAGGGAGGCGAAAAAATGAGCTATATTCTTCAAGATTATACGCCTGTGCAGGTGCATCTAACGGTCAACGGTCAAGAGTACGATATGGCGGTGCCGCCATACCTTACCCTGCTGGAGTTGTTGCGTGAAGAACTACATCTGACCGGCGTTAAGTGTGGGTGTGACGATTCAAACTGCGGCGCCTGTACGGTGCTAATAAACGGCCAACCATTCAAAAGTTGTTGCACCCTGGTAGCACAGGTGAATGGAAAAAGAATTTTGACCATAGAAGGTCTGGCCCAAAACGGAGTTTTGCATCCTATGCAGCAAGCTTTTATCGACCATTTTGCTTTACAATGCGGGTTTTGTACGCCGGCCATGATTCTTACAGCCATCTCCATTCTTGAGGAAAACCCCGAAGCCGACGAGGATGCCGTTCGGGAGGGCTTACACGGAAACATCTGCCGCTGCACGGGCTACCAAAAAATTGTAGAGGCTATTTTGGCTGTACGCAACGGAGAATATGCTGACCTCCAGAAACGTTGGGAAGAGCAGCACACAACCAAGAGAGGAGCCGTTCAATGAGATTCCAGCATTACTACGCACCCCAAAGCCTTCCGGATTGTTCCAGCCTACTGGAAGAATGCGGGGATGCCGGCAGGCTTCTGGCGGGCGGGACCGACGTTATCCCGCGCCTGCGCTCGCGTGCATGGCATACCAACGCATTGATTGATGTCACAAATATTCCCGATCTTTCAGGATTTGTTTCCGAAAATGACGGTTTGTTCATCGGTGCGGCTGAGCGCCTGCGCGCGATCCAGATCGCATCGACCAAGTTGCCCGGTCCGTTTCATGTGCTGCGCCTGGGGGCAGGGCACGTGTCAAGCATTCAGGTTCGGAATGCGGCAACAATAGGAGGGAATCTCTGCAACGCCTCGCCCAGCGCCGATACGGTTCCTCCGCTGGTGGTACTGGGCGCCAAAATCAGAATCTATGGGAAAAATGGTCGTCGCGATTTGCCAGTTGAGCAATTTCTGTTGGGGCCGGGAAAAACGGCGCTTTCAAACGATGAGCTTGTTGTGGGGGTCTGTCTGCCAGCGCCGCCGTGCAAAACCGGGACATTTTACCATAAGTACTCGATTCGTGGAGACAGCGACATTGCGATTGTTGGCGTTGCCGCGTCGCTTACGCTATCTGGGGACGGTACCATCGCTGCGGCGAAGCTGGCGCTGGGGGCGGTTGCTCCTACTGTTTTTCGCGCTATTGAGGCGGAAAAAATTCTTGTTGGCGAACGGTTTTGCAAAGAACTGGTGCTTGAAGCTGCCGAAGTGGTAAGAAAGAGTTGCTCACCCATTACCGACCAGCGCGCAACAGCGGATTACCGCCGAGAAATGGCGGCCGTCTGGACGCGACATGCCCTTTTTGATGCATTTGAACAGATAGAACCATGAAGCTCGCAACCGCCCCCTGTTGGGAGATGGAGAGGCAGGGAAAAGGCAAGCGTTTCTTTTGTGCAGCAGCCATACCGGTTGCCGTTTCCTAACGGCCGTCCACGCCCTTAACCACGAAACCTGCTGTACAAAGCTAACGCTGCATCGGCAGAGCCTTTTGAGGACCTTCCATCATTTTTCTACCAATATGATGCCCCAATACTCCGGCAGGTGTCGCTGGTTTGGGAGCAGCTGGCAGGCTATATTGGGATATGGGGCGCGTTACAGTCGCCCGCATGATGGGACAAACGCATCTGCTGGCAACGCTTCGCCCTGCAGAAGGGCATGCGCTTGCGTAAAAAGCAGGGGCGGGATACCCCTGCGGGCAGGTGTGTGGCGCTCGGGACGAGGATATTACCGCCGCTTAGCGCCGCCGAGCAGTCGCGGCTCTGTCCGCCGGGCGGTCAACATCCGAAGGCTTGGCGTCAATGGGGGATGAGGCTGCCGCCGGCCGCCAATCCTGCGCGCGCTTGAGCGGATCAGCACCGGCGGGGGACGAAGTGCTGTTCGCATTCGTTTTGCGCCTGCAGGAGCGCCTCCTCCGGCGAACAGATGCCGAGGACGGCCTTGCGCACATGGGAGGCGATGATGCCTTCGAGCTGCAGCTCGCTGAAGTTTTCGTACAGCTCGCTGCTCCGGCGGCGCTGGGCGCTCATAAAACTGCTGTACGCAGCGGAAAGCCAGGGATATTTTTCCTTGATGTCCCGGTTGTCGTATGCGCTGATGCAGGGCGAGAGCCCGCCCAGCATGGTGAACACCGGGGCGACCAGATCCGAATAGAGCCACTGGAAGAACGTGCAGGCCGCCTCCGGGCTGCGGCAACCGCGGGTGATGCCGATTACGCCGCCGCCCTGCAGCGGCTTGCCGCCCGGCACGGGCGCAAAACCCAGCTTGCCGGCGATGCTGGACATCTTCAGGTTGAGGATGTGCGAGGCATAGTTGATGAACACGACCGTCATCGCGGCGGACCCGTCCGCAAACCCCTCCAGAACGTTTTTCCAGCCGTCGTGCACCGTCCGGTCGGAATACTGGTAGGCCTCCCGGTAGTTTTTGAGCGCGCGCAGCGCCGCCGGAGAGTTGAGCGTGATGGCGCCGTTCTCGTCGAGCATGCGGCCGCCCTCCTCGAACAGGCGCGGGATAAACTCGCTCGGGCTGACGACCACGTTTCCCACCGCCACGGTCGTTCCGTACCGGATGGGGGAGGCGGGATTGAAACTGCGGGTGAAAAAGCGGGCCACCTCGTTGTATTCGGCGAATGTGCGGGGAACGGCCAGCTCCCGGCGGTTCATCTCGTAGAACATCCGCTTGTACGTGGGGTCGGTCAGCAGATCCCGGCGGTAAAACATGAGTTGCGTGCTCGGGTCGCAGGGGATGCAGTATCTCACGCCGTTCACACTCGAATAATCCACGCACAGCTGCGGCAGGACCGCGCCGAACAGGGCCTCCCAGTCGAACGGCACCGACGCAAGCGGCAGGAAGAGCCGCTCCGCCAGCTCATCCATCCACGCCACGTCCATCCGGATGAGATCGAACTGCTCGAGCGGCGTCGTCTGAATCACGTCGTATACGTCCCGCAACGACGGCAGGACGACCATCTCCAACCGAATACCCGTGCTCTTCTCCAGATGCGGCAGCAGGCTGGAGAGCGCCGTGGTGGAGGGGGAGGCGAGCGTCAGCATCCGCAGGGAAACGGGGCGCGCGGGCTGCGGCGGCATGACTCCTACGCGGAAGCCGTCGTTCTTCATGGTCAGCACCCGCGGCAGCGGCACGCCCTGTTCGAGCCGGGCGAACAGGTGCTTGACCACCTGATGCGCCAGGCGCTTGTAGTCCAGCTCATAGACGGGCTTGGCGGGATCGGTCACCGCAAGGCGGGGAGAAACGGTGAGATACTGCGGCCGTGGCCGGTCGCTCGCATAAGCGTGGGCGGCCCGCACGGCGGCCTCCCGCCGGTTATCGGCACAGATGATATAGTCGTAGGCCGTGTCCGGCTCAAAGAAGGAAAAGGCGCGCTGCTCGATCAGATGGTCGGGGCAGGCGACAAGCCGGATGCTGTCGCTGCCCCTGGCATAGACGGAGTAGACGCCGCGCAAAAACCGGCCGGCGTCGCTCAGCGAAAGATCGTTCAAAAACACGCCGATGCGCGTTGCGCCGTGTTCCCGCGTAAAGGCGGCCATATCCCGCCCGGCCTGTTCCGGTCGAAACCCGGCGAACATTGTATCGTTACAATCGCTTTCAAAGGCATGCAGAAACACGAGCGGCAGCTCCGGCGCCTCCTCGCGGTAGCGCGAGACGGCGTCCGTCAGGCAGGAGCTGGTAACGATGGCGCTGACGCGGGAGTTGATGGCGGCGGCAAGCATGGCGACCTCCGTCGCCTCCATAAATCCGGTCAAATAGAGCTGCACGACGTACCCGGCAGCCGAAAATTCCCGCTGAAAGACCTCGTACATGGCGGAATACTGCCGGTGCTCCATGGTCGGGAGCAGCAAGGCGATCGAGCGGTCCCGCCCCTGCCGGAGGCTCTTGGCCTTGGCGTTGAGCTTGTAGCCGAGCCGTTCAGCCGCCTGCTGAACGAGTTGAATCTTTTCAACGCTGACGTTCCCGCGCCCGTTGATGACGTTGGAGACCGTACCCTGGGAAACGCCGGCTGCCTTTGCAATGTCCCTGATCGTTGGCATACTGTTCCATGCTCCGCTTGATTTCCTTCCCATTTTACTATGAAAAAGCGCTGTTTTCAAGGGCGGCGCCGCAGAATGGGCGTGCAAGGCCGGTTTTTGCAAAAAAAGTATTGTCTGATTTTGATAAAATGATTGACACGTTATAATCATTTTCGATATAGTGTAAGTACAGTGTTGCGGCGTATCCGCAACCGCTGAATTTCTGACAGGAGATGGATCGCATGAAAAGGTTTCTGAGTTTACTCTTGGTTCTGCTCTTGACGGCCGGGGCGGTTGCCTGCGCGCAGCCCGCGGCCAACGACGGCGACGGCGAGAAAACGGGCGGCAAGCTGATCGTCTACTCCGCGTTGAACGAGGACAACACGATTGCGATGGCGGAGCAATTCAAGGAAGATACCGGCATTGAGATCGAGTACATCTCCCTGGGTGGCGGCGATGCGGTGGCGCGCGTCCAGGCGGAGATGGACAACCCGAAGGCGGACTTCCTCGTGGGCGGCTCCATCGACCTGTACGGTTCCCTGGCCGACGCCGGCGCGTTTCTCGAGTACGATTCCCCGAACAACGACGATCTCGACGAGCGGTTCAACGACCCCAACCACTTCTGGCAGGGTTGGTACATGGGCGTGCTGACCATCATCGTCAATGAGGAGCGTTTTGAGGCGGAGCTGGCGCCGCAGGGGCTGGAGCTGCCCGAGACATGGGACGACCTGCTCGACCCGGCATATAAGGACGTGTTCGTCTGGGCCAACCCGACGACGGCGGGCGGCGCGTACATCGCAACGGCCTGCCAGATCTTCCGCCTCGGCGAGGAGAAGGCCTGGGAATACCTGCAGGCGCTGGACAAGAACGTTCACCACTACTACATGGGCGCCGGCGACGTGATCAGCCCGGTCGCCACGGGCGAGTTCATCGCTTCCATCGCATGGGGCCACGACAGCTTCAAGACCCAGCAGGAAGGCTATCCGCTCAAGCTGATCGTCCCGCAGCAGACCGCCTATGAAATCGGCGGCGCGGCGATCGTCAAGGGCGGGCCGAACACCGAGAACGCCAAGATCTTCATGGATTGGCTGCTCACCAAGGAGGCGCAGGAGCTGAGCGTGGAGACCTCCTACCGCTATCCCGTGCGCGACGATGTGAGCGCGCCGGAGGGGCTGCCCGCCCTGAGCGACGTGGACCTCGTCGATTACGACCGCATCAAGGCGACCGAGATGAAGGAGGATGTGCTCGCAAAATTCGAGGAGCTGATCACCTCCAAGCGCGGCTGATTTCCCTCCCCCCCTTTTTTGACAGGGCGCCTGCCTGCGCGCGCGGGCGGGCGCCCTGCCCGCAGCGCGCCGGTTGCCCGGGAAAGGAGGGAGCCGTATGGCCCAGGGCGTTTCGCTGAAGGAATCCGTCAAGGAAATGAAACGGCTCAAAAACGAGCCGCTGCTGCTGGTGGTGATCGTTGCCATCATCGCGTTTGTCGGCCTCTTCGTGGTCTATCCCGTGATCCGCGTCATCCTCTTCCCGGAGGCGGCCGATTACCTCGCGCTGTTCACCAAAAGCCGCTGGTTTACGGCGATCAAGAACAGCCTGTTTATGACGCTCATCTCCACGGTATCCTGCACGGGCGTGGCGTTTCTGTTTGCCTATGTCATCGCCCGGCTGGACGTGCCGTGCAAAAAGCTGTTCCGCTTCGTCACGCTGCTGCCGATCGTTTCGCCTCCGTTCATCGTTGCGCTGAGCTACATCCTGCTGTTCGGCGTGCAGGGCATCGTCACCAAGGGCCTGCTCGGCCTGCAGGCGGATATCTACGGGCGCTTCGGCCTGTGGATCGTGCAAACCGTCACGTTTTTCCCATACGCCTATTCCGTCATCTACAACGTCATCACATCGATCTCCCCCAACCTCGAATACGCCGCCTACAACATGGGCGCTTCGCGCTGGCGCGTCTTCCGGGACGTGTTTTTACCGCTGTGCCGCCCCGGCGTGGCGGGCGGCGCACTGATGGCGGCGATCAACGTGCTTACGGACTTCGGCAACCCGATGATGATTGGCGGCGACCTGGCCCTGCTGCCGACGGAAGCGTATATGCAGATCTCCGGCTGGTATGATATGAAGACCGCTTCGGCGCTTGCCGTGGCGCTGTTGCTGCCGGCGGTGGGCATCTTCCTCATCAACCGGTTCTGGGTTGGCCGGCGCTCCTATGTGACGATCACGGGCAAGGAGGTTTCGCTCAACCCCTTCCCCATCCCCCGTTGGCTCAAGTGGCTGCTGTTCTCGCTGACGATGTTCATTTCCCTGTTCATCCTTCTGGTCTACGGCACGCTGGTCTACGGCGCGTTCACCAAGGCCTGGGGGTACGACTGGTCGCTGACGCTTGAGAACATGCAGTATGTGCTGCTCAAGTTCAAACAGATTTGGAATTCCATCCGCTTTGCATTCCTTTCCTCGCTCGGGGCGGCGTCGCTCTCCATGGTGCTGGCGTACATCGTGCAGAAAAAGCAGGTTGGGATCAACAAGGCGCTGGACTTTCTCGCCATCCTTCCCGGCGCGATTCCCGGCATGTTCCTCGGCATCGGCTTTGTCATGGCGTTCAACAACCGGCCGCTCGAACTGACCGGAACCGGCGCGATCATGGTGCTGGCGCTGCTGTTCTGGAACCTGCCCACCTGTTACAGCTCGGCCACCGCCGGCCTGCAGCAGATCGGCGCGTCGGTTGAGGATGCGGCGCTCAACCTGGGAGCGAACAGCTTCCGCTCCTTTAAGGATGTGATCGTGCCGCTGCTGAAGGGCCCGTTCCTGTCCGGCTTTGTGCTGGCGTTTTTGCGCTCGGTCACGTGCCTCAGCGTGGTCATCTTCCTCTATGCGCCCGCAACCACGGTCGGCACCATCTCCGTCATGGTGCTGGTGCAGAGCGGGCAGTGGGGCGAGGCGGCCGCCTTCACCACGGTGCTGATCACGATTGCCTTTACCACGCTGAAACTGGCGCAATGGCTGTTCAGCAAGCAGAACATCAAGCTGAAATTGTGATAGGAGGGGCGGCATATGGCGGAATGCTATATTGAATTCAAAAACGTCGTCAAGAAATTCGACAGCTTTGTGGCGCTTGACCACGTGTCGCTGCAGATCCCGCGCGGGGCGTTCGTCACGCTGCTCGGCCCGTCCGGCTGCGGCAAAACCACCCTCATGCGCCAGCTCGCCGGATTTTCCGAGCCGGAGGAGGGCGACGTGATCGTCAACGGCCGGCGCGTCAACGGGCTGCCCCCGTTCAAACGCAATACGCCGCTCGTGTTCCAGGAATATGCGCTCTTCCCCCATATGACGGTATACGAGAACATCTCCTACGGCCTGAAACTGCAAAAACTGCCGAAAAAGGAAATCGACGCCCGCGTGGCCGCCATGCTGGAGATGTTCAACCTCAAGGGGCTGGAAAAGCGGTTCCCGCGGCAGATGTCCGGCGGACAGCAGCAGCGCGTCGCGTTTGCGCGCGCGCTGGTCATGGGGCAGGATATCCTCCTGCTGGACGAACCCCTCTCCAACCTTGACGCCAAGCTGCGCGTGGAGGTGCGCACGGAACTCCGGCAGTTGCAGCAGAAGCTGGGCATCACGACGATCTATGTCACGCACGACCAGGACGAGGCGCTCTCCATGTCCGACATCATCGCCGTCATGCACGCCGGGCGGGTGGAGCAGGTTGGCACGCCGTGGGAGATCTACTTCCGGCCGGTCAATCGGTTTGTGGCGGATTTTATCGGTACGGTCAACTTCCTCGACGAGATTGTGACGGCAAACGAGGGCGGGGTGCTGACGGTCGAACACGGCGACATGACGCTGAAAATCCCCACGGCGGTCGCCGTCGAACCGGGGGAGGCGGTCACGCTGGTGCTGCGCCCGGAGTGCATCCGCATCGCGGGCGGGGATGAGCCGGCGGACGACCTGACGTTGCGCGGCACGATCGAAACCTACAGCTTCCTCGGCCGCATGATCCGCTACTGGGTGCGCGTAAAGGACGAGGTGTTCGTCATCGACGATGCGAACGTAGACCTGGGCGGCGTGCGCACCGGCGACGTGACGCTGCGGCTCGACCCGCAGAAACTGCACGTGCTGAAGGATGGAGGGGGCCGTGTTGATCCTTGATTTCATCAACGTCGGCTACGGCGACGCCATCCTGCTGCGCGATACGGCGGCCGGCAGCGCCGTGCTGGTGGATGTGGGCGACGTGTCGGTGGGCGACGGCGGCCCCGGCGCAAAGCGGATTTCCGCCGCTGCATTTTTGCGGCAGGAGCGCGTCGAAGCGATCGATTTGCTCGTGCTCACGCACCTGCATCTCGACCATGTGGGCGGGCTGCGGGAGGTGCTGGCGCACACGCGCGTGCGGGCGCTGCTGACCAACTATCTGCCGCCCCGCGCGGCATGGGGGAAGCGTGTGGCAAGCCCGAACGGCTGTTCGAGCGGCGCGGCCTGCCTGATCGAGGCGCTGAACATCTATCTCGAATCGCTCCAACTGCTGGCGCGCAGCGGCGCTTCCATCGCGCTGGCGCAGCCGGGCGGGCGGCTTCTCGCCCCCGGCCTGTACGCCGAAATCGAGATGGAGACGCCCGCCGTCTACCGGCGGCAGGAAGCGATCTGGGCGCATGCGCTCGCCGGCCAGCCCGACGGCGCGGAGCTGGACGAGCTGGACCGGTTCATCAACGACACCAGCATCCGCCTGCGCCTTGCGCGCGAGGGCCATACGCTCCTGCTGCCGGGCGATTACAGTGCGGCCGCCTGGGAAAAGCAGGACATCCGGCCCTGCGAGCTGGTCAAGTTGCCGCATCACGGCCATGCCGATTCGGTAACGCAGTCCATTCTCGACCGCCTGCGGCCGCGCACGGCCGTCATCTCGGTATCCAACACCCGGCGCGACGATTGCCCCGCCGCAAGCGTGCTGGCGCTGCTGCAAAAAAACGGGGTCGCGGCGCGAACGACGGACGCCGTCCCGCTGCCCGGGCATGCGCCGGAATACCGGGAGTCCATACGCTTTTTGTGGTAAATACAATTTTCGGTCAGGAGGGAATCCATATGAAACGAGTGCTGGCAGGCTGCCTTGCGGTTCTCCTGGCATGCCTGACGCCGGCTTTGCCGGCCGCCGCGGAAAGCGGCGACGACCTGCCTTCCGAGCAGTATCGGGCCCTTGCGGAGCACTGGGCGCCGACGGTCTATCAGGACGTGAACGAAAGCTATCTGTACCGGGCCGATATCCCCACCCGCTTCGATTACGACGGGGACTGGCTCGGAGCGAACAACTGGGAAAATCTCGAAAACTATCCCCAGGTTCCCTCGGCATACTTCTCCGTACGGGAAACGCTGACGCACTATTTCATCGAATATGATTTCTATTATCCGCGGGATGACGGGCCCATCGCCCTCGAGCGCCACGAGAACGATCTGGAGGGATGCATCCTGGTCATCCGCAAGGATTCGTCCACGTACGGCAGCCTGCACCTGATGGAAACGCAGGCCCACAACCACTGGTACCAGTACAGCAACGACCCCGCCATTACGGACGGCTCCGACGACATCGACGGCGGGATTCTGCTGGACGGGCATCGTCCCAAACTCTACATCTCCGCAAACGGAATCGGCACGGACGCCGGCCATGGCGTGCTGGCCTACGACGGGAGCGGCGCCAACGGCGGGGACGGCATCGTGTTCCGCTTTGTCACGGGCGATGCGGAAATGCCGGATGACTTCTCCGGCAGCTATACCAATTTCTACGATTATGAGCTGATCTCCATGGACGTCCTGTGGAACCGCCGCTACGATGTCGGCGGCGCGGCGCATACCTATTACGACTGGGGCCATTTCTACGGGGATACCTATACGGACAGCTCCTGCACGCTGCCGTGGATCAAGGACGACCCGGACGACGGCCCGGTCTACGACGGGGTTTACTGGTCCGATCCGGCCTTCTTTATCGATACCCATCTGAACGGGCTGGGCGAGTTTTCGCACACCTATGTGTTCAATCCCTATTGGACCCACAAGGTGACGATCCAGGATATCACAAGCTGCGCGAACAAGGACCCGTTCAACGACGAAAGCGACGTGTACCTGTCCATCTCCGTGGACGGGCTGGAATACATCAACGAGAAACACTGGAAGGACAACCAGATGCCGAAGAACACGACCAAGGCCGTGTACTGGGGCAAGGAACAGGCGGAATTCGGAGACCAGTACTCCGAATCGTTCGGGACCATCTACTTTGCGCGCGCGGACAACACGGAGGTCCGCATCCATGTCTACGACAAGGACGGCACCTCCGGGGACGACTCCATGGGCATGCTTACCGCCACGCCCGCGCCCGGCCAGTCGATCACCTGGACGAACCAGCCGACCTCCACGGGCGAGGCCCGGGTGTCCGCCGTGGTGGAAACGCAGTAGCCCGGCATCGGGGGACGGCCGCGCGCCCTTCTCCGCATTCGGGATGCGCGTGCAATCCGCAGGCAAGGCAAAGAGGGGCGCAGATGCGCCCCTCTTTGCATGCGGCCACCCCCGCCCAGGGGCGACAACCGGGAATCCGACGGACGCGGCGGGAGAAAAAACAGCCGGGCGCGAACGACCGGCAGGGGGGAGCGGGGCGCGCGCTCGGCAGCCCGTGTATGAAAAACGTGGCATCGTCCGCTCCGCGCAGGACAGGCGGGGCGCAGGCGCGGCGATGGGCGAAACGGCGATCTGGCGTTCGGGAGGGTCGGCAGCCGGCGCCGCCTCCGGACAACCGTCAGCCGCCGGCGGCTCCGGAACGCGGCGGCGTGGGCTGGGCGTCGCCGTCGTGCCGGCTGTCCCGGCGCGCCTCGCGCCGGACGCGCACGAGCATGTCCACGCCGTCCTCATAATCGGTCTGGAGGATCTCGACGCGCATGCCCACATCCCGCAGCTGTTCCGCGCCGGACTTGACGGTGTTGAGAAACAGGCGGTAATCCTTGAGCAGCCGCAGCAACCGCGGCCGGGGCGGCGGCGTGACGGCCGCAATCATGCGTTCCACAAGCCGCTCGGTCTCCTTGACATTGAGCGATTTTTCGCCGATGCGGGCGATGGCCTCGAGCTGGAGGCGCTCGTCGCGCAGGCGCAGCAGCGCGCGGGCATGGCGTTCGGTCAGGCGCGCCTCGAGCAGATTGCGGCGCACGGCGGGCGAGAGATGGAGCAGCCGCAGCTTGTTGGCGATGAACGACTGGCTCTTGCCGAGGCGCGCGGCGAGCGCTTCCTGCGTCATGCCGTATGTGCGCAGCAGCTGGCGGTAGCATTCCGCCTCCTCGATAAAGTGCAGGTCGCGCCGCTGCAGGTTTTCGATCAGCGCAAAGATGGCGCTGGCCTCCTCCGTGGTGCGCTGCACGATGCAGGGCACCTCCCGCATGCCGATCAGGCGACAGGCGCGCAGCCGGCGCTCGCCGGCGATGAGCTCGTACATGCCGGCAATACGGCGCACGATCAGGGGCTGGATCAGCCCGGCCTGCGCGATGGAGGCCGCCAGCTCCTGCAGGCCCTCCTCGTCGAACTGGCGGCGAGGCTGGTTCGGGTTCGCCTCAATGCAGTCTACGGGCAGCATCATCAGCTGCCGGCCCTGTACCGCCGGCGGCTGCCGGGATGCGTCGGTTTCGCGCGTGAACATCGCCATATGCCCATGCCCCCCTTTCAGTACGGGGTATCATTCTGCACGGACAAAGGCATCTCCTGCCGGGCCGACAAAGGACGCGGCCTTTCGCCAAAACAAGTGCCGCTTCTTGCGCATGGGCGATCCCAAAACGCAGAAGGGGCGTCCGAACATCCGGTGTTCGGGCGCCCCAGCAGATCCTGCAAAAGGCAGCGGCTTACGCCTTGGGGCCTGCGTCGATGATGCTCTGCGGCATGTGCGCGTACTTCTGGAAGTTCTTAACAAAGCGCGCCGCGAGATCCTTGGCGGTCTTCTCATACGCAGCTTCGTCCTTCCACATCTTGCGCGGGCTCAGCACCTCGTCCGGCACGCCGGGGCAGGTCGTGGGCACGCTGACGTTGAAATACGGGTCTACCTCGTAATCGACCTTCTCCAGATCGCCGTTGAGCGCGGCGGTAACCATCGCGCGGGTGTACTTGAGGCTCATGCGCTTGCCGTCGCCCGCCTTGTGGCCGCACCAGCCGGTATTGACCAGATAGACGTTGACGTTGTGCAGGTCGATGTTCTTGCCGAGCATCTCGGCATACACGGACGGATGCAGGGGCAAAAACGGCGCGCCGAAGCACGTGGAGAACGTGGTCACCGGCTCGGTGATGCCGCGCTCGGTACCCGCCAGCTTGGAGGTGTAGCCGCTGACAAAGTGGTACATGGCCTGGTTCTTATCCAGCTTGCTGATGGGCGGGAGCACGCCGAACGCATCCGCCGTGAGGAACACGACGGTCTTGGGATGGTTGCCAACGCCGGGGATCACGCAATCCGGGATAAAGGTGACCGGGTAGCCCACGCGGGTGTTCTCGGTGAGCGAACCGTCGTCAAAGTCGAGCTCGCGGGTCTCGGGGTCCATGACGACGTTCTCCACGAGCGAGCCGAACTTGATCGCGTTCCAGATCTGCGGTTCGTTCTCCTGGGAGAGGTTGATGCACTTGGCGTAGCAGCCGCCCTCGATGTTAAAGATGCCGCGGTCGGACCAGGCGTGCTCGTCGTCGCCGATGAGCTTGCGGTTCGGGTCGGCCGAGAGGGTCGTCTTGCCCGTGCCGGACAGGCCGAAGAACAGCGCGCTGTCGCCGTCCTTGCCGATGTTGGCCGAGCAGTGCATGGTGAACACGCCCTGCTTGGGCAGCACGTAATTCATGACGGAGAAGATGCTCTTCTTGATTTCGCCCGCATACTGGCTGCCGGCAATGATGACCATCTTCTTGTCGAAGTTGACGAGGATGGCGGCCTCGGAGTTGACGCCGTCCAGCTCCGGGATGCACTTGAAGCCCGGGGCGGCGATAATCGTGAAGCCGGGGACGAAGTCCTTGAGCTGCGCCTCCGTGGGCCGCACGAGCAGCTGGTGGATGAACAGGTTCTGGCTGGCCAGCTCGTTGACCACGCGCACCGGCAGGTGATAGCTCTCGTCGGCGCCCGCAAAGCCGTCAAAGATGAAGATCTCGCGGCCCTGCAGATAGGCCATCATCTTGTCATAGATCCGGTCGAACCGCTCGGGGGTGATCGGGACGTTGACCTTGCCCCAGTCGATGTCGTCGTGAATGGCGGGGGTATCGACGACAAAGCGGTCGTTCGGGGAACGGCCGGTATATTTGCCGGTGGTGACGACGAGCGCGCCCGTGTTGGAGAGGGTGCCTTCGCCGCGGGCGACGGCCCGCTCGGTCAGCTCCGCTGGGGTCAGGTTCCGGTAGACCGCTTTGGGGGCGATGATACCGAGGGATTCGACGTACGCTTTCATCTGTTTGATCTCCTTTCGGCAGCTAAGATACAACAACCGGGGGCGATGGTGCGCGACACGCTTGCCGTCATGTCCATCTACTCCCCCATTATGTTTAGAGTATACCCGAAACCGACCAAAAGCGCAAGCGGTTGCAGCATCTTTTCTGTTTATTTCCTGCCGTTTCGCACCGGGGCCCGTCCCTCGGCCCGACCGGCCGGCTGCGGCCGGCGCTGCGGGAGAATTATCGGACGCGCGGCGGCACGTTCTCCGCTACGATGGAGTCAGCCGGAGGGGTGATCCGGCCAATGCAGTTCAAAATTCAAAAGGAAAGGAGGGAAAGCCATGCTTCCATGCAAAAACGCGGTGCTGGCCGCGTTCGCTGCCGTCGGAGGCATCGCCGCCTATCTGTTCGGCCCCTGGGATGCGCTGCTCGTGGCGCTGCTGGCGGCCATCGTGCTCGACTATCTTACCGGCGTCGCCGTGGCGGCGGTACAGCGCACGCTGTCGAGCGCGGTCGGCTGGCGCGGCCTGCTGAAAAAGGCCGTCATTTTGCTGATCGTCTGCCTTGGCACGCTGCTCGACCGGCTGCTGGAGGACTCCAACGGCGCCGTCCGCGCGGCCGTATGCCTGTTCTACATCGCCAACGAAGGCCTGTCCGTTTTGGAAAACGCGGGGGCGCTCGGCCTGCCGCTGCCGGAGACGCTCAAGCGCGCGCTCGCCAGACTGCAGCCGCCGGCATGATGCGTCGGGCCGCTCAGATTCCTCCCGCTGTCGGCGCATTCCCGCCCGTGATGTCGTCGATATATGCGGCGCAGAGGGCGGCCACCAGGTCGCGCTCGCGCGGATCGTAGGTGCTGCCGTGCGGCGAATGCTCCATCACGCGGGACGTCAGCGGCGCATGGACAAGCCCGCGCCGCAGCGCGGCGGCCGCGCCGGGGGCGACCTTGTCGTCATACCGGGCCCAGAGCGCAAGCGTCGGGCAGGTGATATGGGGCAGGCTGCGCCTGAGGCGCCGGATCAGCCGGTACAGGTCGGAGAGCTTTGCCGGGGAAAACCCGGCGTACATCTGCCCATAGGGCGCCTTTTGCCGGAGCTTTTCGCCATCCTCCGCGGGATAGCGAACGGCGGGCACGAACGGGGCCAGCAGCCGCGCAACGTGCAGGTACGCGCGCATGCGCACCGGCGCGCTGATCAGCACGAGGGCGGCGCAGTCGCGCTCGGCCGCAAGCAGCCCGGCCAGGATGCCGCCGAGCGAAAGCCCCACCGGAACGATGCGGTCGCAGCCGGCAGCGCGCAGGCGCTCGTATCCGTCGCGCGCGCAGGCGAGCCACTGCTCGCCCGTGGACGCGGTCAATGCGCGCACCGTCCGGCCGTGGCCGGGCAGCGTTGGCACAAAGACGGCGTAGCCGCGTCCAGCCAGCGTCTCCGCCACGACGCGCACGTTTGCGGGCGTGCCGCCGATACCGTGCAGCACGAGACAGCCGACGCCATGTGCCGCGCTGCACCCGGCATCCCCGGCCGGTACGGAGAAATACGGCGCCGCCACATCGTCGAACGCGCATGGCTCGTCAAGGATGGACCGGTCCACGGAAAAACCCAGTATTTTCACAGCAGCGTCCTCGTCTGACGGTACACGTCGCCGGAACCGACCGTCACCACAAGATCGCCCGGCGCGCCGTGCGCGTCGAGCCAGTCGCGGATCGCCGCGAATGTACCCAGATAGATCGCGTTGCCGCCGGAAGCGTTGATCGCTTCGACCATATCGCGCGCGTGCACTTCGCCGGTGTCCGTTTCCCGGCCGGGATAGATGTCCGGCACAAGCACGGCGTCGGCGTCCGCAAAGCAGGACACCTTCCCGGTGAACAGCGTGCGCGCGCGCGTATAGCTGTTGCACTGGAACACGCAGTACAGCCGCCCGTGCGGTATGCGGCTGGCCGCATCGAGCGTGGCGCGGATCTCGTTCGGATGATGCCCGTAATCGTGGTAGATCCGGATGCCGTTGCGCTCGCCATAGTATTCGAACCGCCGGCGCGTGTTGGCAAAGCCTGCGAGCGCGCCGGCCGCCGTATCGAACGGGATTTCCAGCAGCCCCGCGACTGCCAGCGCGCCGAGCGCATTGGCCACGTTGTGCGCGCCCGGCACATGGAGCTGCACGCGTCCGAGCGGCCTGCCGCCATGCAGCACGGTGAACGAGGGACATCCCGCCTGGTCGTAGGCTATGCCGTCGGCGGTATAGTCCCCGCCGGCCAGGCCGTAGGACACGGCGGTATGCCGGCTTTCCGCGTACAGGCGCTTCACGCGCGGGTCGTCCGTGCAGGCGACGAAAACGCCGTCCGCAGGCAGGCGGGCGAGGAACTTTTCAAAGGCCGCCTCGATGTGCGCCATGTCATGGAAGTAATCAAGGTGGTCGTTGTCGATGTTGCTGATGAGCGCGATGGTCGGCGAAAGCGTCAGGAAGCTCTCCACATATTCGCACGCCTCGGTGAGGAACAGGTCGCGTCCGCCCACGCGAACGCCGCCCTGCAGCGCGTCCACGTATCCGCCGATGTGGACGGTCGCATCCGCATCCGCCGCCTCCGTGATGAGCGCCAGCATGGAGGTGATCGTCGTCTTGCCATGGCAGCCCGCCACGGCGACCACGTTGTGAAAGCGCGCCGAAAGCTGGCCGAGCGCCTCGCTGCGCTCCAGCTGGGGGATGTGCAGCGCCTCGGCCATCACCCGTTCCGGATTGTCCGGGCGGATGGCCGCCGAATAGATCACCGCGTCCGCGCCGGCCAGCAGCTCGCCCGTATGGCCGACGGTATAGGGGATGCCTGCTTCGTCGAGGCTGCCGGTGAACTGCGTGCGCTCGCGGTCGCTCCCGGTGACCGTGTGCCCGTGCGCTTTCAGGATGCGGGCAAGCCCGCTCATGCTGCACCCCCCGATGCCGATCAGGTGGATGTGACGCGCGCCCTCGAGGTTGACCATGTGTCCACACCTGCTTTCCTTTTCTTCACGATGGTATTATACGCCGCGCGCTGCCGATGCGCAACCGCCGTTTGCCCGCCGCCGGACTTGACAGCGCCCGGCCGCTGTGGTACGGTTCCGGCAAAGGGCGGCCATCCGCCGCCGGAGGGGAGGGGCCGCCATGCGAATGGAACCCCCGCCGCCGCTAAGGCGGCTTGCCGCCGTATTGCAGGCGCCGGTCTATCTGGTTGGCGGGGCGGTGCGCAACGCGTTGCTCGGCCTGCCGCAGTCCGATCTCGACGCAGCCGGGCCGTTGCCGCCGGACACGGTCGAGGCCCGCTGCCGTGCCGCCGGGCTGTCCGCCGGGCCGGTCAATCACGCAGGCCGCGCGCTTGGCACGGTCGGCGTGCGCATTGACGGCGAAACGGTGGAATATACATCCTTTCGCGCCGAACGGTATGCCCCCGGCGGCGCGCACCGGCCGGAGGCCGTTCGTCTCGGCGCGACGCTGGAGGAGGATGCGGCCCGGCGGGACTTCACGATCAACGCGCTGTATGCCGACTGCGCATGCGGCGAGGTTTTCGACCCGCTCGGCGGGCTGGACGACCTGGCCGCCGGCGTGGTCCGGCAGGCCGGGCCGGGAACGATGCGCTCGGATGCGCTGCGCATCCTGCGCATGGTGCGCATAGCGGGCGAACTCGGCTTTTCCATCGAACCGGGTACGTTTGCGGCGGCGCAGGCGCACGCCGGCGGACTCGGGGACATCGCGCCGCAACGGCGGCAGGCGGAGCTGCTGCGCATTCTGCTGTGCGACGCGCGTTATCCCGCCGCGCTGCGCGACGCGGCGCAGGCCGTCCCCGACGCGTTGCATCGGCTGACCGCGCTTGGCGCATGGGACTTCCTCATACCGGAGATCACGGACGGGAGGGAGATGGCGCAGCGGCCGGACTATCACCGCTATACGGTGATGGAGCATCTGTTCCGGTCCTGCGCGGCGGCGCCGCCGGCTGCGACGCTGCGGCTGGCCGCGCTGTTGCACGACGTGGGAAAGCCCGCCTGCCTGCGGGAAACCGGGGCGCTGCTAAGCCATGCGGCGTTTGGCGAGGCGATTGTACGGCAGCGGCTCGGCGCGCTCCGCTTTCCGCATGCGACGGTGGAGGCCGTCGCCCTGCTCGTGCAGCGGCACATGTACGACATCCAGGGGACGGCGCGCGAGCGCACGCTGCGCAGGCGCTTTGCCGCCTGGGGGCGGGAGGCGACCGCCGATTTGATCGCCCTGCGCGAAGCCGATGTGCGCGGCAGCGGCATGGATACGGCGTATGTGAGCGGTCGATGGCGGGCGCTGCTGCAGCGCATGTGCGAGGACGGCACGCCGTTCTCGCCGGACGAGCTGGCCATCGGCGGCGAAGCGCTGATGCAGGCGCTCCACCTTTCGCCCGGCCCGCGCGTGGGGAAACTCAAGCGCGACCTGTATGCGCACTGCATCCTGCGCCCTTCGGACAATACGCCGGAGCGGCTGCTCTCCCTGGCGCGGCGCATGGCGCGGCGTTGACCGCCGGGCCTGGCCCTTTCTCACAAGAATTGCGCCGCCGGGGGTACCCCGGCGGCGCAAACGATATCGGCGCCGTTCGGTCAACGGGGAAAACGAATCTGGACGCGGGTGCCCTCCCCGGGCTTGCTCTCCAGCCGGACGGTTGCGCCATGCAGCGCCGCCCCGTGCTTGACGATGGACAGGCCCAGCCCCGTGCCGCCGGTGTCGCCCGCGGCGCGGGAATGGCTCTTGTCCACGCGGAAGAACCGTTCAAAGACTTTTTCCTGATATTCCGGCGGGATGCCCACGCCGGTATCGGAGACGGTGAGGCGCACGCCGTCCGGCTGGTCCTGCACGTCGACAAAAACGCTGCCGCCCTCCACGTTGTAACGCACGGCGTTGTCCACCAGGTTGAAGAGGATCTCGTCGAGCACATGCCGGATGCCGGACACGTGGGCGTCGCACCCGTTGACGGTGATCTGCACGCCGCGCGCGGCGGCCGCCGCGTCAAAGCGCGCCGCGACCTCGCCGGCGAGCGCACGCAGTTCCACATCCTCGCGCTCGCCCGGGTTTCCGCCTTCGTCCAGGCGGGAAAGGTTCATCACGTCGTGTACAAGCGCGAGCAGCCGCCCGGCCTCCGCGTGGATGCGTCCGGCAAAGCCCGGCACATCCTCCGGGGCGGCCAGGCCGTCGGCGATGAGTTCGGCATAGCCGGAGATCGAGGTCAGCGGGGTTTTGAGCTCGTGCGAGACATTGGCCGAAAACTCCCGCCGCAGTTGTTCGGCGCGGGCGCTCTCCGTCCGGTCGAGCAGGAACAGCACCGCGCCGGTGAGAGGCGCGGCGTCGGCCTCGTCGCTCGGGGGAAGCGCGCGCCTGACCGGGCTGGCGACGAGCGCGATGACGCGGTCGTCCCGTTCGATCTCCGCGCGCGCCTGGCGCCCGGACAGTGCCTCCGCCGCCATGCGCAGCAACACCTCGTCGCGCAGCAGCGCGATCAGCCGTTTGCCGGGGGCGGTTGCCCGGTCGGCATGCAGCAGGCGGGCCGCGCTCTCATTGATGGAGACGACGCGGCCATCCGCGTCGAGCGCAAGGAAGCCTTCGCTCATGCTGCCGGTGATGGCCCGCATGGTCTCTTCGCCGTTTCGCACCGCTTCCATCTGTGCCGCGATCTCCTCCTGTTGACGGATGAGCCGCCGTACGAGCGGCGCCAGCTCGTCGTACGGGGGCTCGGATTCGGGGTCGGTGGGGTCGATGGCGTTGATCGGCAACACGATGCGCCGGGCCGACCAGGCCGAAAGCACGCCCGCCAGCACCGCCGTCGCCATGAGCACGAGCAGCAGCGCCGGCAGCATTTCCCCGGCCAGCGCGATGGCGGACATCTGTGTGCGCGCCGTGCGCAGCACGGTGCCGTCGTCGAGCCGCAGCGCGTAGTAGAATGTGGTCTGGTCGAGGGTGGCGGAATAGCGTTCGCTTTGCCCCTCCTGCCAGGCCAGCGCCTGGCGCACCTCCGCGCGGTCGGCATGGTTTTCGAGCGTCGCGGCATCCGTCGTGTTGTCAAAGAGCACCGTGCCGTCGGCGGCGATCCAGGTAATGCGCATCTGCCCATGCGGCATTGCGCGCAGATACGCTTCCCCGCCGTACGCCATGCCCACCGCCATGCGCGCCGCCGCCTCGGCAAGGTTTGCACGCGCCGCATCCGCCAGTTGGTCGTACATGATCGAGATCCAAAGCGCGGCTGAGAGCACCAGTGCGGTCGCCGCCGTAAGGAACGAGCCGGAAAAGATCCGCTTTGTCATAGACCGCCTCCGAGCCGGTAGCCCACGCCGCGAAGCGTTTCGATATGGCGCCCGCATGCGCCGAGCTTTTGCCGCAATGTCTGCACGTGTACGTCGACCGTGCGCGTGCCGCCCTCATAGTCGTAGCCCCACACCTGCTCGAGCAGCGCGTCCCGCGTGAACGCTCGCCCCGGCTGCTCCATGAGCAGGGCCAGCAGGTCGAACTCCTTTTTCGTCAGCACGACGGGAACGCCGTCCGCCGTAACCGTGCGCGCCCCGGGCGACAGGCGCAGGCCCGCGAACGACAGCTCCGGCGGGACGGCGTCCGCCTGGCGGCCGCTGCGGCGCAGCAGCGCCTTGACCCGGGCCAGCAGCTCCATCATGCCGAAGGGCTTGGCGAGGTAATCGTCCGCGCCGCTGTCAAGGCCGAGCACCTTGTCAAACTCGGTATCCCGCGCGGTGAGCAGCATCACGGGCAGGTCGCGCGTGCGCGCATCCGCGCGCACGCGGTGCAGCAGGGAGATCCCGTCCTCGCCCGGCAGCATCACGTCGAGCAGGAGCAGATCGGGCGTCTCCGTGCGCAGCGCCTGCAGCAGCGCCGCTCCATCGGCAAAGCCGCGCGCGGCAAGGCCGCTCTTTTGCAGGGTATAGAGCACCAGCTCCCGGATGTTCGTATCGTCCTCGGCATAAAAGATCATATGTGATCGACAAGCTCCTCGTTTTTATGGACCCCCGTAATCGAGTATATCACCCATTCCGCAATATTCACAGCATGATCGCCGATTCTTTCCAAATATTTTGCAACCATGAGCAGATCGAGCGCCTGTTCGCCGCAGGATGCGTCGCGCCGGATCAGCTCGACGAGCGTGCGGCGCACGGCGCAAAACTGTGCGTCAACGATGTCGTCGTCCGCCACGACGGCCTGCGCCAGCGCGAGATCGCGCTGCACAAACGCATCCACGCTGCGCTTGACCATGCCGCAGGCGGCTCCCGCCATGCGTCGGAGCGCCGACAGATCGGTGATGTACGGCGCGCCGGCCAGATGCGAAACGATTTCCGCGATGTCCGCCGACTGGTCGCCGATGCGCTCCATGTCCGTGATCATCTTGAGCGCGGCGCTGATGAGCCGAAGGTCGCGCGCCACAGGCTGTTGCTGCAGCAGCAGCCTGAGACAGAGCGACTCGATATCCTTTTCCTTCTGGTCCACCTCCCGGTCAAACGCGATGGAGCGCGCCGCCTGCGCGACATCCTGCCCGAACAGCGCGTCCGCCGCGCTCGAGATGGCGTATTCGATGAGCGCGCCCATTTCGATGAGCGCCGTATGCAGCTGCTCGAGCTGCGCGTCAAGCCTGCTTCGCATCAGCCGAACCTCCCCGTGATATAGTCTTCCGTGCGCCGGTCCTGCGGGACGGAAAACATCCGCTCCGTTTCCCCGTATTCGACGACTTCGCCAAGCAGGAAAAACGCCGTCCGGTCGGAGATGCGCGCCGCCTGCTGCATGTTGTGCGTGACAATGACGATGGTATACTGCTGTTTCAAATCCAGCGCGAGCTCCTCAATCCTGGCGGTGGAGATGGGGTCGAGCGCGCTGGTCGGCTCGTCCATGAGCAGCACCTCCGGCTCCACGGCCAGCGCCCGGGCAAGACAGAGCCGCTGCTGCTGCCCGCCGGAAAGGCTGTGTGCGCTGCGCTTGAGGCGGTCTCCGACCTCATCCCAGAGGGCGGCGGCGCGCAGGGAGCGTTCCACGATCTCGTCGAGCTGAAACCTTCGCCGCACGCCGTGCGTGCGCGGGCCGTAGGCGACGTTGTCGTAGATGCTCATGGGAAAGGGGTTCGGCTTTTGAAATACCATCCCCACCCGACGCCGCAGCAGATTGACGTCCATGCCGCCGTAGACGTCCTCTCCGTCGAGCATCACACGCCCCGTGATGCGGCAGCCTTCGACGAGGTCGTTCATCCGGTTGAGCGTGCGAAGCAGCGTGGACTTACCGCAGCCCGACGGCCCGATGAGGGCGGTGATCTCGTTTTTGTGGATCGCCAGGTTCACCTGTTTGAGGGCCTGGAACTGCCCGTAATACAGGTCCAGCCCCTCCACGATAATTTTTCGCGGATGTTCCGCTTCCATCGGTTATTCCTCCTTCCCGCCGCCGGCGATGCGCCGGGCCAGCGCCGCCGAAAGCGTGTTCACAAGCCCCACGATCACCAGCAGCACCACGGCCGTGGCGTACGCCTCCTTCACGTACAGGCCCTCGTTCGATATGACGTACATGTGTACCGACAGCGTCCGCGCCGAATCGCCGAGCGTCCGCGCCAGCTCCGGGATGGTCCCTGCGGTGTAGATCAATGCCGCGCTTTCCCCCACGATGCGGCCGACGGCGAGGATCACGCCGGCCAGGATGCCCGGCATGGCCGGCGGCAGCACGATGCGGAACACCGTGCGCAGCCGCCCCGCGCCCAGGCCGAAGCTGCCCTCGCGGTAGGCGTCCGGCACGGCCTTGAGCGCCTCCTCGGTCGTGCGCATGATGACCGGCAGGATCATTACCGCCAGCGTGCACGCGCCCGCGAGGATGCTGCGCCCCCAGTGCAGCGCCGTCACAAAGCACAGCATGCCGAACAGGCCGTACACGATCGACGGGATTCCCGAAAGCGTTTCCGCGGTGATGCGCACCAGCCCCACCAACCGGCTGCCGCGTCCGGTATATTCCACCAGATAGATCGCCGCGCCAATTCCCAGCGGCAGACAGATCAGGAGCGTGAGCACGATGGTGAACAGCGTGTTGAGCGCCGCCGGCACAAGCGAAACGTTCTCCGAATCGTATTCCCACGCAAACAGCGAGGGCTTGAGGTTCGGCACGCCCGTCACGAGGATATGGCCCACGAGAAACAGCAATATGCCCGCCGTTGCCAGCGCCGCAAGACGCGCCAGCAACCGCAGCGCGAAGCTCGCCGCCCGCTGCCGGGCAAGGTGTCGCGTCGGCTCCGGGAAGGAACCGCCCGTCGCCGCAGGCTTCGCGCTTGGACGCGCGCACAGAATCTGCTTCATATCTTCCGCCTCCGCCTGAGCGCCGCAAACAGCGCGTTGATGAGCAGGATAAACACGAACAGCACCACGGCCGTGGCGATCAGCGTCTCCCGGTGCAGGTCGGTGGCATAGCCCATCTCCATGACGATGTTGGCCGTCAGCGTGCGCACGCCTTCGAGGATTCCGTCCGGGATGCGCGGCTGGTTGCCGGCAACCATGATGACCGCCATCGTCTCGCCGACAGCGCGCCCCACGCCGAGGATGATGCCCGCCAGCACGCCCGACCGGGCCGCCGGCAGTACGACGGTGAACACGCTGCGCTCGTGGCTTGCGCCGAGCGCCAGCGCCCCTTCATAGTTGTGCGCCGGCACGGCGTCGAGCGCGCTGCGCGACACGGTGATGATCGTCGGAAGAATCATGATGCCCAGCAGCACTGACGCCGTCAGGATCGACATGCCGTCGCCGCCGAACAGTTCGCGCACCAGCGGCACGAGCACCATCATGCCAAAAAAGCCGTACACCACCGACGGGATGCCCGCGAGCAGATCGACGGCCGGCTTGAGCAGGCGCGCCGTCCGCCGGGAGGCGAAGCGCGACAGGTAGACCGCCGTCAGCAGGCCGATGGGCACGCCCAGCGCGATCGCGCCGGCCGTGACGTA
Source organism: uncultured Eubacteriales bacterium (assembly GCA_900540495.1). GTDB lineage: Bacteria > Bacillota > Clostridia > Christensenellales > CAG-138 > Aphodomorpha. The sequence continues at coordinate 29,582 of UQGA01000018.1, forward strand.
CAGGCTGCCGAGGATCATCGGGAAAATGCCATAGAGATCGTTGCCGGGCCGCCAGGTCGTGCCCAGCAGAAAGTTGCCCGGCCCGATCTGGAAGAGCGCGGGCGCGCCGTTGGCGAACAGGAACGCGCAGATGAGCGCTACCGCCGCGATGGACACGCACGCCGCCAGCAGGAACAGCGCCTTTGCCGCCGCTTCCGCCAGCCGGCTCCGGCCGGGGCGCAGGCCGTGCAGGCGGGAGGCATTCCCGCCTGCTTGCGGCCGAGGATCGTTGCGCCGCATATCAGTCCGCGAGCCCGGCCCAGGTGGCGACGGCGCCGGTAAAGATCTGCCGCACCTGCTCGAGCGTCAGATCGGACGCCGGGTTGCCGTTGTTCACGATCACGGCGATGCCGTCGGTGGCGATGGTCACGGCGGTCAGGCCCCCGGCCAGTTCGCTGTCCCTGACCTCGCGCGAGGCCATGCCGATGTCGCTGATGCCGGCGATCGCATCCGCCATACCGGTGGACGAGTCGCTCTGCGTCACGGCGATGTCCGCGCCGGGATTGACGGCCTCATAGGCCTCCTTGAGCTTCTCCATGACCGGCGTTACCGAGGAGGAGCCGGAAATCGTCACGCTACCCGCGGGCTTGCTGCCGGCGTAGGCCGCCGCAGCCGCGTCCGCTGCGATGTAGCCCTCCGCTTCGATGACCGCCTGCCCATCGGCGGACAGGATGAAGTCGACGAAGTCCTGCGCAACCTCGCTCAAGCTGCCCTGATAGGCAATATTGAACGGGCGCGCAATCTTGTACGAGCCGTTGGCGACGTTCTCCGCCGTGGCGGCCGTGCCGTCGATGCTCAGCGCCTTGACCGTCTCGTTGAGCGAGCCCAGCGAGATGTAGCCGATGGCGTACGCATTGCCGGCGACCGTCGTCATCATGACGTTCGTGCTGCTGGTGGTGACGGCATCCACGGTGGTCCTGTCGATCTCCTGGCCATCCGCCGTCTCCTCGAGCACGCCCGTCAGCTCGATGAACGCACTGCGCGTGCCGGAGCCGTCCTCCCGCGAGACCACCGTGATGGCGGCGGATGGATCAAACCCGTCGCTCTCCGCGGGACGGCCGCCGCATCCGATCATGACCGCCGCGAGCACGGCGCACAGTGCCAGGCAAATCCAACTGCGCTTTTTCTGTTTCATGGTTTTTTCTGCTCCTTTTCTTTTCCTTTTCCGCATACAGCTTATCGCGCCATCATCAAGCCGGCATCTTGCGCCCGGCAAATTTCCGTAAAATCTTTTTCGTATCCCCCAAAGGGCTTGCGCCCCCAAAGGCCGCGCCCGCCGCCCGCGCACCGGGTCCGCCGCGCGGGGCAGGGCGTCCCTGCGCGACGCGCGTTTCATCCGGGACTCCCCGCCGCCTGCGCGGGACGAACCGACGGGCGGCGGCGGGCGACGGATGAGGCTGCGGCGCGGGCGGCGGCGGGCGGCGGGGCGGGAGACGGGCGGAAGCGGGCGGCGGGGCAGATGCAGGCGCGGCGGACAGCGGACAGCGACGGGAGACGGGCGGAAGTAGGCGGGGCGGGCGGTAGGAAGCGAGCGGCGACGGGCGACGGATGAGGCTGCGGCGCGGACGGCGGCAGACGGCGGGGCAACGGATGAGGCTGTGGCGCGGACAGCGGACAGCGGTGCAGCAGCGAGCGGCGGTGCAGACGCAGGCGCGGCGGACAGCGGACAGCGGTGCGGCAGCGAGCGGCGGGGCAGACGCAGGCGCGGCGGACAGCGGACAGCGACGGGAGACGGGCGGAAGCGGGCGGCAGGAAACGGGTGGAAGCGGGCGGCGGGGCGCGAGCCGGAACAGGGCCGAAAGCGGCTGGCGGAGAATCCGATGGTGTGCGTGAAAGGACGACGGCGCGATGGGGAAAAATATTTTTGAAAAATCAGGCGCAGGGCCTTGACAAGCGCATAAATTGATATTATGATATCGATATAAAAATACCGATAAAGTGAGCAAGCAACCAAACGGTAATACAGGACCTAGGAGGAACAGGCATGAGCAACCAGATCGAACGACCCGCCGTCGTGGACAGCATGGAAACGCTGACCGTCGCCATCGAGCGCGTGCGCGCGGCGCAGCGGGCCTACGCGACGTACACGCAGGAACAGGTGGACGCGATCTTCCGCGCGGCGGCGCTGGCCGCCAACCGGGCGCGCATTCCGCTGGCCAAGCTGGCCGTCGAAGAGACGGGCATGGGCGTGGTGGAGGATAAGGTCATCAAAAACCACTACGCGGCGGAGTACATCTACAATGCGTACAAGGAGACGCGCACGTGCGGCGTGATCGAAGAGGACAAGGCGTTCGGCATCCGCAAGATTGCCGAACCGCTCGGCGTGATCGCGGCGGTAATCCCGACCACGAACCCGACTTCGACCGCCATTTTCAAAACGCTGCTCGCGCTCAAGACGCGCAACGGCATCATCATCAGCCCGCATCCGCGCGCCAAGGGCGCTACGATTGCGGCGGCAAAGCTCGTGCTGGAAGCGGCGGTGGCCGCGGGCGCACCGGACGGTATCATTGACTGGGTGGATGCGCCGACGCTGGAGCTCAGCAACCGCGTCATGCACGAGGCGGATATCATCCTTGCCACGGGAGGTCCCGGCATGGTGCGCGCCGCCTATTCCTCCGGCAAGCCGGCCATCGGCGTGGGCGCGGGCAATACGCCTGCGGTCATCGACTCGAGCGCCGATATCCTGCTGGCGGTCAGCTCCATCATCCATTCCAAGACGTTTGACAACGGCATGATCTGCGCGTCCGAGCAGTCGGTCATCGTGGTCGACGACGTGTACGACGCCGTGCGCGCGGAGTTTGAAAAGCGCGGCTGCTATTTCCTCCTGCCGGACGAGATCGAGCGGGTGCGCAAGACCATCCTCATCAACGGCTCGCTCAACGCCCGGATCGTCGGGCAGAGCGCCTGCACGATCGCCTCGATGGCGGGCGTGGAAGTCCCGGCGGGCACGAAGATCCTCATCGGCGAGGTCGAGAGCGTCGATCCTGCCGAGGAGTTCGCGCATGAGAAGCTCTCCCCGGTGCTGGCGATGTACCGGGCGGCCTCGTTCGAGGATGCGGCGGCCAAGGCGGAGCGGCTTGTGGAGGACGGGGGCCTCGGGCACACCTCGTCGCTCTATGTCAACGCCGTGACCGCGCGGGACAAGATCGAGCAGTTCTCCGCCCGCATGAAGACGTGCCGCGTGCTGGTCAACACGCCTTCGTCGCACGGCGGCATCGGCGACCTGTACAACTTCAAGCTCGCGCCCTCGCTCACGCTCGGCTGCGGCTCGTGGGGCGGCAATTCCGTGTCGGAGAACGTGGGCGTCAAGCACCTCATCAACATCAAGACCGTGGCCGAAAGGAGAGAGAACATGCTGTGGTTCCGTGCGCCGGAAAAGGTGTACATCAAGAAGGGATGCCTGCCGGTGGCGCTGCGGGAGCTGCATACCGATCTGCATCGCAAAAAGGTCTTCCTTGTAACGGATACTTTCCTGTATAATAATGGATATACCAAGCCCATCACCGATGCGCTGGATCAGATGGGCATCGTCCACACCACGTTCTACGACGTGGCGCCGGACCCGACGCTCGCCTGTGCGCGCGAGGGCGCCAAGCAGATGCGTGCGTTCGAGCCGGACTGCATCATCGCCGTGGGCGGCGGTTCCGCGATGGACGCCGGCAAGATCATGTGGGTGCTGTACGAACACCCCGAAGCGGACTTCCTCGACATGGCCATGCGCTTCTCGGACATCCGCAAGCGCGTGTACAAGTTCCCGAAGATGGGCGAAAAGGCGTACTTCATCGCCGTGCCCACCTCCGCCGGTACGGGCAGCGAGGTGACGCCGTTTGCCGTCATCACCGACGAGCGCACGGGCGTGAAGTATCCGCTTGCGGATTACGAGCTGATGCCGGACATGGCCATCGTGGACGCGGACATGATGATGAACGCGCCCAAGGGGCTCACCAGCGCGTCGGGCATCGACGCGGTGACGCACGCGCTCGAGGCGTACGCCTCCATGCTGGCGACGGATTACACCGACGGGCTGGCGTTGCGCGCGTTGCAGACGATCTTTGCCTACCTGCCGCGCGCCTATGAAAACGGGGCGAACGACCCGGTGGCGCGTGAAAAGATGGCCAACGCCGCAACCATGGCGGGCATGGCGTTCGCCAATGCGTTTCTCGGCGTGTGCCACTCCATGGCGCACAAGCTCGGCGCGTTTTTCCACCTGCCGCACGGCGTTGCCAACGCGCTGATGATCGACGAGGTGCTCCGCTTCAACGCGGCGGAAGCGCCCGCCAAGATGGGGACGTTCCCGCAGTACGACCATCCGCATACGCTCCGGCGCTATGCGGAGGTGGCCGAAGCGCTCGGCATCGCCGGCGCGACGGACGAGGAGAAGCTCGGCGGCCTGATCGCCGCCGTGGACGCGCTCAAGGCGCGCGTGGGCATCAAGCCGTGCATCCGCGACTACGGCGTAGACGAAGACGAATTCCTGACCCGGCTCGACGAGATGTCCGAGCAGGCCTTCGACGACCAGTGCACCGGCGCGAACCCGCGCTACCCGCTGATCAGCGAGATCCGGCAGATGTACCTGAACGCATATTACGGCGCCAAGGAGGAGTGAACAGATGGAATTTGAAAGGGTATTGGCGGTTCGCACCAATAAGACGATCTACCGCGACGGCGAACGGGCCGTGAAGGTGTTCGGCGATGGCTTCAAGGAATCCGATATTCTCAACGAGGCGCTCAACCATGCGCGCGCGGAGGAGACGGGCCTGCCCGTGCCCGCGCTGCTCGAGGTCTGCAAGATCGAGGGCAAGTGGGCCATCATCACGCAGTTCATCGCGGGCAAGACGCTGGCGCGGCGCATGGACGAGGAGCCGGCGCGCCGCGAGGAGTTTCTCGAGCGGTTCGTTTCGCTGCAACTCGAAGTGCAGGGGAAGCGCTCGCCGCTGATGAACCGGCTGCACGACAAGATGTACCGCAAGATCACCGAGGCCGAGCTGACGGACGCGACGAAGTTCGAGCTGCACAAGCGGCTTTCGACGCTGCCGGCGCGCGCGAGCGTCTGCCACGGCGACTTTAACCCGAGCAACATCATTCTGACCGACGACGGCCGGGCCTACATCCTGGACTGGTCGCACGTCACGCAGGGGACCGGCGCGGCGGACGCGGCGCGCACCTTCCTGCTGTTCTCGCTTGAGAACAAGCCGGACCTTGCGGAACGGTATCTTTCGCTGTATTGTAAGAAGGCGGGCGTTCAGCGCGCCGACGTGCAGCGGTGGATTCCCATTGTGGCGGCGTCCCAGTCGGTCAAGGGCCGTCCCGAGGAGCGCGAGCTGCTGCTTCGCTGGGCGGACGTGGCCGAGTACCAATAAGCGGCACACAGGCACATCACGGAATATACGGGAGGAAACAGACCATGACGATCACCATCTGCATCGGCAGCTCGTGCCACCTCAAGGGCGCGCGCGAGGTCGTGGAAGAGATCCAGCGGCAGATCGCCGAGCGCAAGCTCGAAGATCAGATCAACCTGACCGGCGCATTCTGCATGGGCAACTGCGTCAACGGCGTGAGCGTCAAGCTCGACGGGGAGCTGTTCTCCGTCCATCCGGAGACGGCAAGGGATTTCTTCGAGAACGAAGTCATGAGCCGCCTGTGAGCGGGCAGGCGGAACGGGAATTGCACATCGGCGTGCGCGGCAAAGCCGCGTGCGCCGTTTGCGCGCAAAATACCGCGTCGGCCATGGGCAGCGGCGACCTGCCCGTGTTCGCCACGCCCGCGCTTGCGGCGTGCATGGAGCGCGCGGCTGCCGACAGCGTGCGCAATCTCCTTCCGGCGGGGCGCACGACGGTTGGCGTGCGGCTGTCGCTCGCGCACACGGCGGCCACGCCCGTGGGCATGGAGGTGCGCTGCGAGAGCGAGCTGGTGGCCATGGACGGGCGGCTGTTGACGTTTTCGATCGTGGGGTACGACGACGCGGGCGAGATCGGCCGCGCCGAACACGTGCGGGCGATCGTGGATGCGGAACGGTTTTTAGCAAAAACGGAGGGGAAGCGGGACCTATGAGCGAATGTATCCAGTTCAAATCGGCCAACTGCAAGGATTGCCACAAGTGCATCCGGCATTGCCCGGTCAAATCGATCCGGTTTTCGAACCATCAGGCGAACATCGACGGCGACGAATGCATCCTGTGCGGCAACTGTTTTGTGGTCTGCCCGCAAAACGCCAAGCAGATCCGCAACGATGTGCCGGCTGCCCGGGCGCTGCTCGCCTCCGGCGCGCCGGTCTATGTCAGCCTTGCGCCGTCGTTTGTGGCCAACTACCCGGGCGCAACGCTTGCGGCGATGGACGCGGCGCTGCAAAAGCTGGGCTTTGCAGGCGCGGAGGAGACGGCGCTTGGCGCGACGGTCGTCAAGCGCGAGTACGACCGCATGACGCACGACGGGGCGCACAGCGTCATCCTTTCCTCCTGCTGTCACACGGTCAATCTGCTTATCCAGAAGTATTATCCGCAGGCGCTGCCGTATCTGGCGCACGTGCTCTCCCCCATGCAGGCGCACTGCACGTCGCTCAAACAGCGCCATCCGGGCGCAAAAACCGTGTTCATCGGGCCGTGCATCTCCAAAAAGGATGAGGCCGAGAGGTATCCCGGCATCGTGGACTGCGCGCTCACGTTTGAGGAGCTGACCGCCTGGCTGGCCGAGGCGGGCGTGACGGTTGCGCCGGCGGCGGACGAGACGGCCGCCGGGCGGGCGCGCCTGTTCCCGACGACGGGGGGCATCCTGCGTTCGATGGCGGCGGACAATCCGGATTATACCTATCTTGCGGTGGACGGCGTGGAGAACTGCATGCGCGTGCTCGAGGACGTGATCGACGGCAAGATCGACCATTGCTTCATCGAGATGAGCGCCTGCGTGGGAAGCTGCATCGGCGGGCCGGCCATGGATCGCAGCCGGCGCGCGCCGGTGAGCGAATTCCGCGCGGTGGACCGCTATGCGGGCCGGGAGGATTTCCCCGTGCCGCAGCCGGAGCCGGCGGCGCTCGAAAAGCGCATGGAGGAGCTGGACGTGCGGCGCGTGGCGCCCGGCAGCGCCGCCATCGAGGCCATCCTGCACGAGATGGGCAAGTTCACGCCGGAACAGGAGCTCAACTGCGGCTCCTGCGGCTACAACACCTGCCGCGAAAAGGCGGCCGCCGTGCTGCAGGGCAAGGCGGAGCTGTCGATGTGCCTGCCGTACCTGGCGGAAAAAGCGCAGTCGTTCTCCGAAAGCATCATCCGCAGCACGCCCAACGCGATTCTCGTGCTCAACGAGGCGCTGGAGATCCGTCAGATCAACAACGCCGCCTGCCATCTGCTGCAGGTCGACGATCCGCACGCCATCATCGGCGAGCCGGTCATGCGCCTGCTCGACCCGCTGCCCTTCCTCGAAATGCAGCGCAGCGGCCGGCCCCTGCAGCAGCAGCGCATCCATCTGGAGGCGTATAAGAAGCACGTGGACCAGACGCTCGTGCTCGACCGCAGCAGCCGCCTCATCATCTGCATCATGCGCGACGTAACGGAGGAGGAGGCGCAGCGCGAGGCGCGCACGTCGCTCAGCCGCACGACCATCGAGGTGACCGACCGCGTGATTGAAAAGCAGATGCGCACCGTGCAGGAGATTGCGTCGCTTCTGGGCGAGACCACGGCGGAGACCAAGGTGGCGCTGACCAGGCTCAAGGAGTCTTTGCGCTATGAGTGAGCTCTGCACGGACATCGGATTCGTTTCCGCCAACAAATTTGGCGAGCAGCTCTGCGGCGACCACGTGGAACTGATCGAGCAGGAGAGCGGCGTGACCGTCGTGCTGGCCGACGGGCTGGGCAGCGGCGTCAAGGCGAACATCCTGTCCACGCTCACGTCCAAGATCCTCTCGACGATGATCGCCGGCGGCCTGTCCGTGGAGGACAGCGTGCGCACCGTGGCGGCGACGCTGCCGGTGTGCGAGGTGCGCAAGGTCGCCTATTCCACGTTCACCATCATCCGCATCGTGGACAACCGCGAAGCGGAGCTCATCCAGTATGATAACCCGCGCGTCATTCTGCTGCACGAGGGCAAAAGCGTCGATTACCCGCAGCAGGAACAGGTGGTGGACGGCAAGCGCATCTTCAAATCCCGCGTTCCGCTCGAAGAGGGGGATGTGTTCATGGCCATGAGCGACGGCGCCATCCATGCCGGCGTGGGGCTTGCGCTCAACTTCGGCTGGCAGCGGGAGGAGATTGCCGCCTTCCTTGAGACCGTGTACGACGGTTCGTTCACGGCCAAGACGCTCGCGGCCATGCTCGTGGGCGAGTGTACACGGCTCTACGACGGCAAACCGGGCGACGACACCACCGCCTGCGCCGTGCGCATCCGCCGCCGCCGCACCGTGAACCTGATGATCGGACCGCCGTCCAATCCGGCCGACCTGCAGACCATGCAGGAAAAGTTTTTCACCACGGAGGGCAAGCACATCGTCTGCGGCGGCACCACGAGCACCCTCGCAGCCGAATACCTGCACAAGCCGCTCGACACGAGCCTGCCGCTCTACCTCGACCCGGAGATCCCGCCCACGGCGCGCATCGAAGGCGTCGACCTTGTGACCGAGGGCGTCATCACGTTCAGCCGCGTGCTCGAGTATGCGACCGACTACCTGAAGAACAACGAGCGATATACCGACTGGAGCTACAAGAAGGACGGCGCTTCCCAGATTGCCCGGCTGCTGTTTGAGGAGGCGACCGACGTAAACTTTTTCGTCGGCAGGGCGGTCAACCCGGCGCATCAGAACCCGGACCTGCCGATCGGGTTCAGCATCAAGATGCACCTGGTCGAGGGCGTCGCCAATGCGCTGCGCGAGATGGGCAAGCGCATCGTCGTCAACTATTACTGAGCCGGGCCCGCGCACGCGGGACGGGAAGGGGAGGCAGGGTATGCGCAAATTTGACACCAAGGTACAATATCTCAAATACAAAGTGCTGCGCGAGGTGGTGCGCCTTGCGTATGCGGACGAGCTGTCGACGCACGCCATCGACATTCCCAAAACCATTATCCCGGGCAAAACGCCCACCATGCGCTGCTGTGTGTACAAGGAGCGCGCCATCCTTGCCGAGCGCGTAAAGCTCGCCATGGGCGGCGACCGCGCCAATCCGAACGTCATCGAGGTGCTGGACATCGCCTGCGACGACTGCCCGGTCAGCGGCCACGTGGTCACGGAGGCCTGCCGCGGCTGCATCGCGCACCGCTGCGAGGATGTCTGCAAGCGCGGCGCCATTTCGTTCGACGCGCACCAGAAGGCGCACATCGATAAGAGCAAATGCGTCGAGTGCGGCGCCTGCGCGCACGTATGCCCGTATGGCGCCATCAAGGAACAGACGCGCCCGTGCGAGCGCGCCTGCAAGGTCAAGGCCATCTCCCGCGGCGAGGACGGCAGCGCCCACATCGATAACGACAAATGTATTTCCTGCGGCGCCTGCGTGTATCAGTGCCCGTTCGGCGCGATCGCGGACAAGTCGTTCCTGCTGGATGTCATCGCGCTTTTGCGCGGCAGCCGGGGCGGCGAAGCGTACAAGGTATACGCGGTCGTGGCGCCGTCGATCTCCAGCCAGTTCGTATACGCCAGGCTCGGGCAGGTCGTCGAGGGGCTTCGGGCGCTCGGCTTTTTCCACGTGGTCGAGGCCGCGCTCGGCGCGGACATGGTGGCCTATGCCGAAGCGGCGGAACTGGCGGAAAAGGGCTTTTTAACCAGTTCCTGCTGCCCTGCGTTCGTGGCCTACATCGAAAAACAGTTTCCTTCGCTTGTGGAGCATGTCTCGCACAACCTCTCGCCGGCGGCGACAATCGCGCAGTATATCAAGAAGACGGAACCGGAAGCCCACGTCGTGTTTATCGGGCCGTGTACGGCCAAAAAGATGGAGTTTCAAAAGGAGAGCGTTCGGCCGTACATCGACAGCGTGATCACGTTCGAGGAACTGCAGGCGTTGTTTGACGGCGCGGGCGTCGACATCACCTCCCTCGGCGAGGGCGTGCTCGACAACGCCTCCTATTACGGCCGTATCTTTGCGCGCAGCGGCGGCCTTTCCGATGCGGTGGCAGAGGCGCTCCGGGAGCAGGGTCTGGACGGGTCGTTTGCGCTGCAGGCGGTGCCCTGCGACGGCATCGAGGCCTGCCGCACCGCGCTGCTCAAAGCCAGGGCCGGCCGGAAGGTGCTCGGCGGGAACTTCATCGAGGGCATGGCCTGCACCGGCGGATGCATCGGCGGCGCGGGCTGCCTTACCCATGGGGAAAAGAACAAGGAGGAGGTCAACAAATACGGCCAAGAGGCGATGGAAAAGACCATTTCCGACGCCATCTCCCTTCTCTCACTCTGACGGCGGGCCGTGCCGGCGCAGGCGCTTCCCGCGCGCGGCAGGAGGCTTTTGCCGCATCCTCTCGCCCTTTTCTCCGGGCGTCGGCTCCATCTGAAACCAACGAGGGCG
>UQGA01000019.1 GCA_900540495.1 uncultured Eubacteriales bacterium
TGTTTTGACCGTCCAAAAGGAGGTGATAGAAATCAAAGAGAAAATCCCCGTGATGACCTACTCCCAATACCGCAGAGCTAGAAAGCTGGTCCATCAGTGCTGCAACTATGAGAGCGGGAACTGCCTTGCCCTTGACGATGGAGAAGAATGTGTTTGTGTGCAAAGCATTTCCTACTCCCTGCTGTGCAGGTGGTTCCGTTATGCTGTCCTGCCCTTAGATGAACCCCTGGCGACGGCCTTGCTTTATCGGAAGGAACACAAACAGTGCGCTGTCTGCGGCCAACCCTTTCTTCCCGGCTCCAACCGGGCGAAATACTGTAAGTCCTGTGCCACTATCGTTCACCGCAGGCAGAAAACAGCCAGTGACCGGAAAAGGCGGGCTGCCTGCGGACAATTAGAGACGAAAAAGGCTTGATTCTGCGGGCTTTGCAAGCACCGGTCAACGGGATAGAGGGATAAATCCTTATGCCCGCCCAGAACGAGCTTCTAATTGTCCGCACAGGCTCCTGACCTAAACGGGATTTCCCCAGACAGGCAGCAGGCTGAGTACATATAGGTTCCCGCTTCATTTTGTCTGCCTAAACGGGAATATCCAGGATTGGTTTTTCAGAACATGGCAAAGCTGACGCTCTGGAGCGCCCATATCCTGTTTTTCAGTCCGTGGCTTTCCCGCCTGTCAGACAGCCCGGATTTAGACGGTAGTTAATAAAAAAGAGTTAAATACAAAATAGTCAATATCAATCTATCTATCATAGCGATGAATGGATAGGAAGGAGAATTTATGATTCCATACAAAACAGATACCGATATTTCGTCTTATATCATTTTCCCACGATTCCTTATCCCCCTGGATTTATCCAATGACGCCAAGGTGCTGTACGCCCTGCTTTTAGACCGGGCGGGGATTTCCAGGAAGAAAGGATACATCGAAGCAGATGGGACTATCCGTCTGTACTTTACTGTGGAGGACGCCAAAGCGAAACTTCGCCGAAGCAGGCAGGTGGCAACACGGGTGTTTCATGAACTGGAATCCTGCGGTTTGATCTTCCGCCGGAAACAGGGGCTTGGCAGACCGGCTGTGATCACCCTGAATCTGCCAGCTAAAGAAAGGAGGAGCGCCAATGATTGATGACCAAAAGCTGTATGAGCTGCTGAAAGACTTTGACCCCGCAGTAGGGGAACGGATGGAAAAGCACTTCAAGGATGGGGCGTTTTATTTTGACCTTGGCGGCAGCAGCTATCCTTTCTTTGAGGGGAATACCGTCTATACGGTCATTCCCCACTTTGCGGAAAAAGGCTCGGAAGGGATTGTGAAGAAGCTGAAGCGGCTGATGGAAAAAGATTTGAAAGAGAAAGAACCGGAAAGATAGCTGCAAAAAGCCAATCGGAGCGTTATAATAAGGGCAACCGTTTACTTGGCTGCCTGAACAGAAAGGAGAAGCAAATGAACCAGCAGCCAGAGAAAATCACCGCTTTATACTGCCGCTTGAGCCAGGACGACGCTCTGGACGGAGAAAGCAATTCCATTACCAACCAGAAAGCCCTGCTGAGCAAGTACGCCGACGACCATGGATTCCGGAACATCCGGTTCTTTGTGGACGATGGTTTCTCAGGGACCAGCTTTCAAAGGCCGGGGTTCCAGGAGATGATGCGATATGTGGAGGATTACAGCGTATCCGCTGTGATTGTCAAAGACCTGTCCCGGCTGGGCAGGGAGTATTCCTACATGGGGCGATTGCAGGATTTCATCTTTCCTGCCTATGACGTCCGCTTTATCGCCATCAACGACGATGTGGACAGCGCCAAAGGGGAAAATGATTTTGCGGTGTTCAAAAATGTATTCAACGACTACTACGCCAAGGATACCAGCAAGAAAATCCGGGCAGTGGTAAAGATGCGGGGCGAAGCTGGGGAGCATATCGCCAGCAATCCGCCTTATGGGTACATAAAAGACCCGCAGGACAAAAAGAAATGGATTGTAGACGAAGAAGCGGCAAAGGTGGTGCAGCGTATCTTCAACCTCTGCATTGCCGGAAAAGGCCCCATGCAGATTGCAAAAACCCTCACAGCCGACAGGGTGCTGACCGTCACCGCCTATCACGCCAGGCAAAAGGGCTGGGCTATGCCGGAGAACCTATACCGTTGGAATACCAACGCCGTGCTTAGAATTTTGGAGCGGCGGGAGTACACGGGCTGTACCGTGAACTTCAAGACCTATACCAAGTCCCTGAAATTCAAAAAGCGAATGGAAAACCCGGTTGAGAACCAGCGCATTTTTGAGGATACACAGCCCGCCATCATTGATAAGGGACAGTGGGAACGGGTACAGGAACTTCGGAAGAACAAACGCAGGCCGACAAAAACAGGAAGAACCAGCATTTTCTCCGGCCTGCTCTACTGTGCCGACTGCGGGGCCAAGCTGTATTTCTGCACCTGCAATACCTACAAAGACGACAGCCAGAATCATTTTGTCTGCTCCAATTACAAGAGCAACACCGGCTCCTGCAAAATCCACTATATCCGGGAACAGGTGCTTTACCGAATTGTGCTGGAAACCATACGGCAGACTTTGAGTTATGTCCGTATGTTCCGGAAGGATTTCAAACTGGAAATGCTGGCGCAGGACGAGGAAAGCCGCAAGGCAGAACTGGCAGAAAAGCAGAAAGCCCTCTCCGGGGCGAAAAAACGGATGGAGGATTTGGACCGGATTATCCAGCATATCTATGAGGATAATGTGCTGGGAAAGCTGTCTGACAGCCGGTACTTAAAATTATCCCGCCAATATGAGAAGGAACAGGCGGAAATTGAGCAGCTTGCCGCCGTATTGGAACGGGAAATTGAGGCACAGGCCGGGCAGGTTTCCGATGTGAACGAGTTTCTGAAGCTGGTGGACAAGTACCTGGATATTCCAGAACTCGACGCCGCCATCCTCAATGAGCTTGTGAGCAGGATCGTGGTGCACAGCCCGGTAAGGGAGAACGGAAGGAAGCAGGTGCGAATCGACCTGTATTTCACCTATGTGGGGCAAATCCGCATTCCTTTGAAGATTGGAAGGGAGTCCTTAAACGAATCGGAACCGGCGTGACTTGACACGCCGGTTCCTACCAAAATTCTTTTTACTTCCTTATGGGACGTTGCCTAAGGGGAACGGCCCTGTGTCCGTATCGTTGGCCGTATGGCGTCACCGTCAGAGCGCGCGGCGCGGCGCCGCCGCCTTTTCGAGCGCGCGAAGCTTGGCCGCCGGGTCCTTGACCTTGGCGAGGAAGATCATCGCCGCAATGATGTACGGCTTGAACGACGCCTCGCGGTAGAGGGGATCGCGGTACCGGTCGAACACGGAGGCGTCAACCTCGCCGGCCTCGCAGGAAACGCCGGTGATATCGGCCGGCAGGCAGTGCAGGTAGAGCGCCTTGCCGCCGCGCGTGGTGCGCATCAGCTCCTCGGAACAGGTCCAGTCCTTGTGCGTGGCGTTCTGTGCGAGCAGGCGTTTTTCGAGCGCGCGGATGCCCTCCATATCGCCCCGGCCGTACAGCTCGGTGCGCTCCTCCATGGCCTTGAAGGGCGCCCAGCTCTTGGGATACACGATGTCGGCGTCGCGGAAGGCGTCGGCCATGCTGTTGGTGATCTCGAACTTGCCGCCGTAGGCTGCGGCGTTCTTCTTCGCCACCTCGACGACCCCGTCCATGACCTCGTAGCCTTCGGGGTGCGCAAGGCTCACGTCCATGCCAAAGCGCGTCATCAGCCCGATCACGCCCTGCGGCACGGACAGCGGCTTGCCATAGCTCGGGCTGTACGCCCACGTCATGGCGATCTTCTTGCCCTTGAGGTTTTCCACGCCGCCGAATTCATGGATGATGTGCAGCATGTCGGCCATGCACTGGGTGGGGTGATCGATGTCGCACTGCAGGTTGACGAGCGTGGGTTTCTGCTCCAGCACGCCGGCGCGATGCCCTTCGGTCACGGCGTCCACGACCTGGTGCATGTACGCATTGCCCTTGCCGATGTACATGTCGTCCCGAATGCCGATGGCGTCCGCCATGAAGGAGATCATGTTGGCGGTCTCGCGGACGGTCTCGCCATGTGCAATCTGGCTCTTGCCCTCGTCGAGATCCTGCACTTCCAGACCGAGCAGGTTGCACGCCGAGGCAAACGAGAATCGGGTGCGGGTGCTGTTGTCGCGGAACAGGGAGATGCCCAGCCCCGAATCGAAGATGCGCGACGAGATGTTGTGCTCGCGCAGGTGGCGCAGCGCGTCCGCCACGGTAAATACGGCTTCGATTTCATCCTGCGTCTTTTCCCACGTCAGAAAAAAGTCGCCCTCATACATGGCGGAAAAGTCCAGCTTTTCCAGAACGTCGGTAAATTGTTTCACATTGCTGCCCTTGCTCATAGCGGTTGCATCCTCCCGTTCAGATCGTTTCCGTTGTGGTCATTTTGCATCGCCGGTGCCGCCTGCGCGGAACTGGCACACGTCCTCGTCGCCGCGCCCGCGGTAGAACGACGGCGTCAGCGCATATACGGCCGCGCAGCGCACAAGGTCCTCTTTCCAGGTGATCTCGTTGGGCGCGTGCGCCTGCGATTCCGCCCCCGGCCCGAAGCCCACGCACGGGATGCCGTAGCGCCCCTGGATGGACACGCCGTTGGTGGAGAACGTCCATTTGTCGATCAGCGGGCGATGCCGCTTCTCCATGGCGGAGGGATGGCCCTGCCGCTCGTTCCCGTAGAGCGCCCGATGCGCTTCCGCCACGGCCTGCACGTGCGGCGCGCTCTCCTTGTTGATCCACGTGGGGAAGTAGCACTCCGTCTCGTACACCAGCCCCGTCCACGCCGGGCGGTCATAGCGGTACATGGTCACCTTGGCGCCGTGCCGACGGCAGGCCGGCAGCGCCTCGATCTCGCGCAGGCAGGAATCCCACGTTTCGCCGGCGGTCATGCGACGGTCGATGGAGATGGCGCAGGAATCGGCCACGGCGCAGCGGCTCGGGCTGGTGAAAAAGATCTGGCTCGTGGTGCAGGTGCCGCGGCCCAGGAAGCGCGCGTCCTCATAGTGGTCGGGATTATACTTCGGGTCGAGCATCTTGACCAGGCCCTTGATCTCCACGTCGTCGCCGCAGCCGTTCTCGTTGAGCTGGCGCACCTCCTGCAGGATGTCCGCCATCTTGTAAATCGCGTTCTCGCCGCGCTCCGGCGCGCTGCCATGGCAGGAAACGCCGCGCACCTCGACGCGGATCTCCATGCGCCCGCGATGGCCGCGGTATACGCCTCCGTCCGTCGGCTCGGTGGAAACGACGAATTCCGGCGTCACGCCGTCCTCGTTGTGGATATACTGCCAGCACAGGCCGTCGCAGTCCTCCTCCTGCACCGTGGCGGCGACCATGATCCGGTAGCCGTCGGGGATGAGGTCCAGCTCCTGCATGATCTTCGCGCCGTACACGGAGGCGACCACGCCGCCCTCCTGATCCGAGCCGCCGCGGCCGTAGATCACATCGTCGGTCTCGTACCCCTCGTACGGATCGTGCGTCCAGTTGGCGCGATTGCCGATGCCCACGGTATCGATGTGCCCGTCGAACGCGATGATCTTATCGCCCGTACCCATGTAGCCGATGGCGTTGCCCTGCGGGTCGATGAACGCTTCGTCAAAGCCGAGCCGCTCCATCTCGGCGATCGTGCGGCGCACAACGCCCTCCTCCTCGCAGCTCTCGCTGGGAATGGCGATGAGATCCCGCAAAAACTTGGTCATGTCCGGCAGATACCGCTCCGCCGCCTGTCGCACGAGTTCCACCCGGTCTGTCTGCATCATGATCCTTCCTTCCTTTCGTGTTGTTGCGCCGCGTCGCCGCCGCGCCGGTTATGCGTCTCTCTTGGCGTCGATATAGGAATATAGCGTATATTTGCTGATGCCAAAGTACTTGGACACCTTGTCGCCGCTCTTGGTCACGAGAAAAGCGCCGGCATTGTTCAAAAACTGGATGGCGTTGATCTTGTCGTCCTTGGTCATCATGGCCACCGGTTTGCCCACCAGCGCCACGCTCTGCTCGATCAGGTCGTCGAGCAGGTCGTTCACATTCTGCGGGATCCGCTCCGGCGCCTTCTGTTCCTCTTTATGGCGCAGGATCGCGTCGATGGCGCGCTCAGCCATGAGCATCTCCGTGATATCGTAGTTGATGGACAGCACGCCCTCCACGTCCCCGTCTTCCCCGCGCAGATACACCGTGCTGGACTTGAGGATGCGCCCGTCCTGCGTCTTTGTCAGATAGCCCAGCTGGTCGGCCGGCATGCCCCTCCGGTTTTTGAGCGCCTCGAGCACCACGCGAGAGGGGCCGTCGCCCACCTTGCGGCTGGATACATGCCCGTTTTCAATGGCGACGACCGTATGCTCCGCATCTCCACCGCGCAGATCATGGACGACCACCTCGCTGTTCCTGCCGAACTGCTCCGTGATCGCTTTGGCTAAGCGTTTTAACAGATCGAGATCCATGTTTCCTCCCGTGCTCCGCCGTGCGGGGCTCCTTTCGGTTTGCTGAGGTCCTTGTCCGGCGCCGCCGGATCAACCGCGGCGACGGATGGCCGTGACCGCATGCGCCGCCACCGCCTCGAGGCCGGCAGGCGCGCTGATGGGGATTGTCGTGGGAGATCGGGTCGTGCTTTCTTTCCTTTATCATATCAGATATTATTGAAAATTCAAGACGTTTTTCAAAAAATTTTCATGAAACCAAAAAGTTTTTTTGCCTTTGGGTCGGACCGCCGCGTTCGTCAAACTTTGCGCCGGAAAAATTCCCCCGTAAGCGCCACAAACCGGTTGAACATTTGCCGCAAATCGGGTACAATAAGAACACTTTAGGAAAGGTGGATGTTACGCATGGAAGATGATCGAGATATCGTTGTGTTTTCCGACGACGACGGAAACGAGTTTGAGCTGGAAGTGATCGACTATTTCGATTATGAGGATCAGGAGTACGCGGTGCTCGTCGATCCCGACACCTGCGACTGCGACGACGACGATTGCGAATGCGAGACCGAGGTCTATATCATGAAGGTGCTCGTCAACGACGACATGGAGGAATTCCTCCCCGCCGACGAGGACAAGATGGACGCGCTCTCCGCCATCGTCGAGGAGCGCCTCGCCGCCATGGATGAGGAAGCCTGCGATTGCGACGAGGATTGCGACTGCGACTGCGACTGCGGTTGCAGCCACGACGAGGGCTGATCGGACAACCCCCGCCGGGGCGCCCGCGACGGCGCCCCGGCTTTTTTGTCCCGCCCCTTTGCGTCCGCTCCCCGTCCCGTTCGCCGGATTCGTGGCGCCTGCCGCCTCTGTTCCGCCGCGTCCGGCCCCCTGCCGGCGCGCGCCCGCCGCGCAACGCGCGCTTGCTTTTAATCCGATTTCGGATTATAATACCCGTAATCCGAATCGGGAGGAAGTGGAAAACGGTGGCGGAAGGCTTGTATCCGGGCAGCGGGGAACTTCGCCGGATGATGATGGCCATTGGCCGCATCGACGAGGCATACTTTCGGTCGGTGCGGGCGCTCGGCATGACGGATCATCTGTTCGTGCTGTTCTACGCGGTTGCGGACGGGGCGGCGCATTCGCAAAAGCAGATCTGCCAGGCGTGGTCCGTCCCGCGCACAACGCTCAACACCGTCGTGCAGGCGTGTGTCAAAAAGGGCTATCTCCGGCTCGTCCCGGGCAAGGGCCGGGAAAAGGAGATCGTGCTGACCGATGCGGGGCGCGCCTTTGCGGATGCGGCGCTTGCGCCGGTCTTTGAAGCGGAGGCGCGGGCGTACGCGCCCGCCGACGCCGGGCTGGCCGAACGGCTGGAGGCCTTTGCCGGGCGACTGGAGCGGGCGTTTGATCGGATCGGGCGCGCCCGCTGAAAGGAGGAGCAGGCCATGCCGCAACGGTATTCCATCCTGCTGGAGATTGCCGCGCCGAAGGACTATCCCGCCTGGATGCGGCGGTTGCAGGAAGCGTTTACCCCCGCCGCCGCGCAGTATTACGGGGTGTGCGAACCCGTCCCGTCGGAGGAGAGCGTCTGGCATTCCCTCCATGCGGCGGGCGCGGACGTCTATCATATCGTTTTGGACGGGCGGCGCCGTGGTCATCGCCGATCGCACGACGGGCCGCAGCACGCTGGAGTTGTTCTTCCTTGCGCCGGACTGTCACGGCCGCGGGATCGGGCTTGCCGCATGGCGCGCAATCGAAGCGCGCTATCCGCATACGGCCGTATGGCAGACCATCACGCCCTATTCTGAACAGCGAAACATCCATTTTTATATCAACAAGTGCGGGTTTCATATCGTGGAGTTCTTCAACGCGCACCACGTCGACCCGGCCCTGCCGCGCCCGGACGCCGGGACGGACGCTCCCGCGCCCGGTATGGACGCCTATTTTCTCTTTGAAAAAACGATGCGCCCTTCCGCAAGGGCGCATGGGCGCTGAACGCGCGGCGGCCGCCGGTTTTCGGCGGCCGCCATCCAAAAACCGCCGTTACAGGCGGGACAGCACCTCTGCCTCCGCCGGCACGGCGCTGAGGCCACCCGGCCGCTCCGTGGACAGGCTGGCGGCGACGACGGCTGCGCGCGCAATCGCGGCAAGCCGTTCTTCGTCAAGCGCAGCGGGCGCCACGCCGGCCGTCAGCAGGCGCGCGAGCAGATAGCCGCAGAAAATGTCGCCCGCGCCGGTGGTGTCCACGGGCCTGACGGCCGGCGCGGCGGCGCGGACCACGGCGGTCGGGGTCCGCAGCAGGCAACCGTCCGCACCCAGCGTGACGGCGGCAAGCGACACGCCATACGCGTCGATCAGCCGATTTGCCGCCGTCTCCGGCGCGCCGTCGCCGAAGAGAAACGCCGCCTCTTCGCCGCTGAGCTTGACCACGTCGGCCTGCGTCAACCCCCATTCGATCTCCCGGCGGGCCGCCGCCGGGTCGCGCCAGAGCGGCGGCCGCAGGTTCGGGTCAAAGGAGACATACGCCCCGGCGCGCTTTGCGCGGGCCACCGCCGCGCGCGTTGCCGCGCGGGCCGGCTCGTCGGTCATGCTGACAGACCCGAAGTGCAGCAGGCGCGCGCCGTCGATCAGCCCTCCGTCAACCTCGTCCGGGCGCAGGCGCACATCCGCGCCGGGTTTGCGCGCAAAGCTGAAGGCCCGCTCCCCTTCGCCGTCGATCGTGACGAAAGCGAGCGTAGTAAACACGTCGGGATCGGTCACAACTCCGGCGGCGGATACGCCGGCCCGCGCGAGCGACGCGACCAGCAGGCGGCCGAATGCATCGTCGCCAACCTTGGCAATCAGGCAGGCGCGCAGGCCGCAGGCGGCAACCGCCGCCAGTACGTTGGCGGGCGCGCCGCCGGGATTGGCCTGCAACAGCGGATAGCCCGCCGTATCCGTGTCCCGGCAGGCAAAATCGACCAGCAGTTCGCCGATGGCCACGACGTCGCCGGCGGCCGGGCGCGCCGCCGTTTCCGGCCCGGTCACAGGCCCAGCAATGCGGCGAGCCGCACGTCCATATCCTGATATAGCTTATCGAGCCGCACGTCCACGCCCGCTTCCGTCTCATCCCGGCCGCCGATGTACAGCTTGAGCTTGGGCTCCGTGCCGGATGGGCGCACGACGATCCAGGACCCGTCCTGCAGCAGCAGGCGGATCAGATCCGACGGCGGCAGCGTCAACGGCTCCGCCCCTCCCTTTGCCGTCGTGCGCACGCTTGATGCATAGTCCTCATACGCGGCGACCGGCACATCCGCCACGGCGGCGGGCGGTTCACGCCGCAGGGCCGTCATCGCGCCCGCAATGCGCTCCATGCCGGCCTTTCCCTCCAGCGTGTAGGAGGCCACGCGCTCCTTGTAATAGCCGTAGGTGCGGTACAGCTCCTGCAACCCGTCGTACAGCGTCATGCCGCGCCCGTCGTACGCGACGCACATCTCGGCCACAAGCGCGGCGGATAGGATCGCATCCTTGTCGCGCGAATAGCCGCCGGCAAGGAATCCGTAGCTCTCCTCAAACCCGAACAGGAAGGTCTTTTCCCCGGTGCGCGCATATTCGTCTATCTTTTCGGAGATAAAGCGGAAGCCCGTCAGCACATCGATCGTCTCCACGCCGTAGCGGGCGGCGACCGCATCCGCCAAGTGGGTGGACACAATGGATTTGATGGCCACGCCGTTTTTCGGCAGCGTCCCCTGTTCGCTGTGCGCGGAGAGCAGGTGCTCGAGCAGGAGGCAGCCGATCTGATTGCCGGTGAGCACGCTCCAGTCCCCGTCCGAGCGGCGGACGGCCACGCCAAGCCGGTCGGCGTCCGGATCGGTGGCGACGCATACGCGCGCGCCTTTCTCCTCCGCAAGCGCGATGGCGAGCCCAAAAGCGTCCGGGTCCTCCGGGTTGGGCGCCTGTACGGTCGGGAACGCGCCGTCCGGTTCCGCCTGTTCCGGCACGACAAAGACCTGCGTCACCCCGGCGCGGCGCAGCAGCTCGCGCACCGGGATATTGCCCGTGCCGTGCAACGGCGTGTAAACGATCGGCAGCGCGCCGCCGCGCGCTTTGAGCAGCGCCGGGTACGGCAACACCGACAGGCTCGCCGCATAATACGCCTCGTCCTCCTCCGCGCCGATCATCTCGATCCGACCGTCGGCCACCGCCGCGTCAAAATCACACCGCTTTTCGCCGAACATGGGAGAGGCCTGGATACGGGACAGGATCTTCGCCGCCTGCTCCGGCGCGCATTGCCCGCCGTGCGACCAGTAAACCTTGTAGCCGTTGTATTTGGCCGGGTTATGGCTCGCCGTGATGACCACGCCCGCCTCGCATTGCAGGTGCTGCACGGCAAACGAAAGCTGCGGCACCGCATGCAGCCGCTCGAACAGGCATACGCGCACGCCGTTTGCGGCCAGCACCGCGGCCGTTTCCCGCGCGAAGACGTCCGAACAGCGGCGGGAGTCGTACGCGATGCATACGCCCCGCGCCGCCGCGCCGGGTATGGCGCAAAGATAATCCGCAAGCCCCTGCGTGGCCTGCCGCACGACGTACACGTTCATCCGGTTCGTGCCGGCACCGAGCACGCCGCGCAGCCCGGCCGTGCCGAACGAAAGCGAACGATAAAAGCGGTCCTCGATCTCGGCCGGATCGTTCTCGATGGCAGCCAGCTCCCGCTTCGTTTCTTCATCCACGGCGGCGGAGGCGCGCCACGCGCGATAGGTATCCAGATAGCCCATATCCTTGCTCCCTTCGTTATTTCGTTTCCGCATCATTCCGCCGGCCGGCCCCCGGTCGCAGGCGGATTCTATCCTGCCAAACCGGGAAGACGGCCCCCTCCCGCCATACGGCGGAGCGATACATATTTATTATACGTGCTGTTGCGCCGGGACGCAACGCATCCGCGCCTTTTTGCCGTCTTTTGCGCGCACAGGCGGGCGCTTCCCTCTTGCTTTTGTCCGGCGGTGTGCGTATAATAAAGGCAAACCATAACAGGAGGATTTGACCATGGCTTACAAGATTTCCGACGATTGCATTAGCTGCGGCGCGTGCGCGGCCGAGTGCCCGGTAGAGGCCATCAAAGAGGGCAACGATAAGTACGTGATCGATGCGGACGTCTGCATTGAGTGCGGCAACTGCGCCAACGTCTGCCCGGTGGGCGCCCCGTCCGCCGACTAAACGCCTTGTTGCGGTTCGGGCGCGCTGCCTGGCGCGCCCGTGTTTTTGTGCGCGGCGTTGCCGCCGAACCAGCGCGACCCACGGGGGTAACGATGCTTCCTTTCCAACCCATTACCGAGGACGTGACGTCCCGTCTCGCCGCCTGTCTGGCCGCTCAGCCGTTCCGATCCTGCGATTATACCATCGGCGCCATCTTCCAGTGGCGCGCATATTTCTCCTCCGCCGTAGCGTTTGTAGGGCCGATGGCCGTACTGCGCGCCGACTATCCGGGCGAGGGGGCCAGCTACATGTTTCCCGTCGGCAGCGACGACCCGGCGGCGCTCGACGCGGCCCTTGCCGCCGTGGAGGCGGATGCGGCAGCGCGCAATCTTCCGGTGCGCTACTGCGCCGTGCCGGAGGCGGGCGTGGCGGCGCTGACGGCGCGCTATGGCGCGCGTGTAATCTCCTCTTCTCACAGAAACTGGGCCGATTACCTCTATCATCTGAACGAATTGCAGACCTTTCCGGGAAAGCGGTTTCACGGACAGCGCAACCATCTGAACCGCTTTCAAAAGGAGAATCCCGGCAGTCGGTATGTGCCGCTTTCGGCCGCGTCGTTGCCGGCCGCCCGCGCATTTCTCGAAGCGTATGCCCGCCGGGCGAACGTCAATTCCCCCATCGAAGCGGAAGAACTGTATCGCTCGCGGGAACTGCTCGAGGCGGCGCTGCCGCTCTCGCTCAAGGCGGGGCATGTGGAGACGGCGGACGGGACGATCGTGGCGCTCGCCATAGGCGAGGTCGTGGGCGATACGCTGTACGTTCACGTGGAAAAGGCGCGCCTCGATTATGCCGGCGCCTATCAGGCCATCGTATCGGCCTTTGCGCTCCACGCGGCGGAAGCGGATACCATCTGGTGCAACCGCGAAGACGATTCCGGAGAAGAGGGGTTGCGCCGCTCCAAGGAAGCGTATCACCCCGCCGCCATGATCGATAAATACTGGGTCACCGTCGAACCGGAACGGCCGTGACGTTGAAAAACCATCAAAGGAGGAACCCGCTATGAACCTTTCCGAACTGGCCCTGCGGCGCGAGAGCTGCCGCGCCTATCAAAAGAACGCCACCGTCGCGCAGGAGGATCTGCTCGACATGCTCCGCACCACCATCCTTGCGCCCACCGCGAGCAATCGCCAGTCGTGGCGCTTCTACCTGTGCGAGGGCGAGACCGCTGCGCGCGTAGCCGAGTGTTGCATGGCCGTGCCCGGCGTCAATACGTGGGCGCCGGATTGCGCCGCCTTCATCGTGATCTCCAGCACGGTGCGCGCCTCGCGCGTCAAGGACGGCCTGCCGCATGATTTCCCGACGGCGGACGCCGGCATCGCTTCCGCCTATCTCACGCTTGCCGCCGCCGAAAAGGGGCTCGGCACCTGCATCATCGGTTCCTTTGACGAGGAAGCGGTCAAGACGCTGCTGCATGTGGAGGCGGAGCGCCGCGTCCATCTGATCGTCGCCGTGGGCGTCCCGGCGCAGCCGCCCAAGATGAAAAAGGACCGCCTGCCTTTCGACGAGCTTGTGAAGGTCTTCCGGTAACGCGTGCGCCGAAACCCATAGGTGTTTGGGCCGGGCTGATGCGCCCGGCTCTCCTTCCTTTTGCGCCCTTTTGCGCCGGGAGCCCCCCGCCAAACGGCGTGCGCTGCCATATGCGCGTGCCGCTGCGCTTTCCTCCCCTGGACGGACCGCCGCTCTCTATGAACCGTATCCGATCGCCGTTTTGTCGCCTGTTCCGGCTGCGGCAGAGAACCGTTTTTGCGACCGCCGGTTTCCCTATTTTGTGTCGTTTATTTTTTTACGACCCAACATGTTGTAGATGCTTTCCAATTTTATCAGAAAGCTCGTTTTTCCTTGAATTTGCGGGCTTTTTTTGGTATGATACGTGTAACTGAAAAAGCCGGTTTCCTGCTCCGGCGGCGGCCGTGCCGTGGCGCGCCGTCCGGGCGGATGTGGTTTTTGGCGCCGGCCGCCCCGCCGTTTTGCAGGCGTGCCGGCCGGGGAATCTACACGCATTGGGGAAAGAAACGATGGAGCATTTGACCGTCTGGGCGCGCGCGCGGGAGGAGATCCGTCCGCAGATGACGGGGCTGAGTTTCCATGCCTGGATCGATTCGCTGGTGCCGCTGACGCTGCACAACGGAGTCCTGGTGCTGGAAGCGCCGAACCAGGATATTCTAAAAACGCTCAAGGATTTTTATTTTCCGATCCTGTATGAAGCTGCGCGCAGGGCGAGCGACGAAGTGGAGGATGTGCTGCTCGTGCTGCCGGAGGACAGGGAACAGTTCGTCGCGCGCGAGGATGCCGAACCGGTCAACGTCTATGCTTTGAACCCGAAGTATACGTTCGACAGTTTTGTGGTTGGCAGCTCCAACCAGTTTCCCCATGCGGCAGCGCAGGCCGTCGCGCAGAATCCCGGCACGGCATACAACCCGCTGTTCATCTATGGCGGCGTGGGGCTTGGAAAAACCCATCTGATGCACGCCATCGGCCACTATATAAAAGAGGAAAACCCGGCGGCACGCGTGATGTACGTCACGAGCGAAACGTTTACCAACGAGCTGATCGCCGCCATTCAGCAGGACAAGCGGCTTGAGTTCCGCAAGCGGTATCGGAATGTGGACATTCTGATGATCGACGACGTGCAGTTCATCAGCAAGAGTCAGGCGACGCAGGAGGAGTTTTTTAACACCTTCAACACGCTGCATAACGCAAGCAAACAGATTGTCATCAGCTCCGACCGGCCGCCCAAGGAGATTGCCAAGCTCGAAGAGCGCCTCTGCTCCCGCTTCCAGTGGGGCCTGATCACGGATATCCAGCCCCCGGATATCGAAACGCGCATCGCCATCTTGCGCAATCGCGCCCGCATCGACAACATCGAGGTGGGGGACGACGTGATCCAGTTCATCGCCGAACACGTGCAGAGCAACATCCGTGAACTGGAAGGCTGCCTGACGCGCGTGGTCGCCTATTCCCGGCTGCGGCGCCGGCCGCTCAATCTCGACGTAACGGCCGAAGCGCTCAAGGATCTGCTGCCGGAGGTCAAAAAGCGCGAGATCACGCCGCAACGCATCAAAGAGATCGTGGCGGAATTCTATTCCATTTCGGTGGAGAGTATGGATTCCCAGCGCCGCGACCGCGAAGTGGTCATGCCGCGGCAGATCGCCATGTTCCTGTGCCACCGGATGCTCGGACTGCCGTACAAGCGCATCGCGTATCTGTTCGGCCGCAACGACCACACCACGGCCATGAGCGCCTGCGACAAGATCGACAAGATGATCGCCGAGGACGCACGCTTTGCCTCCGTCATCGAGGATATCAAGAAGCGGATGTAATGCCTTTGCCGCCGCTTTGAGCGCCGTTTTTATCCACAACCGCCGGTGGACGGCGTTGTGGACGGGCGGTGTAAACCGTGGCCTTCGGGGACAACGTGGAAAGCAGCCCCTTTTTGCCAGCGGTTCTCCACCGCCGTTTCCACCGCCGTTTCCGGCCGGAATCGGGCAAAACCGCCGCTTATCCACGCCGCCCACCCCCCTACAACTGCTACCCCTGTAATGGATACACCATATACGCCCGTCCCCGTGGCTGCGCGCATGTGGATAACCAACGGACGAAAGGAAGGATACCATCCATGCGTTTTATGATCGATTCTCAGGCGCTTACCGCGGGCGTTCTGTCCGTGATCAAGGCTTTGCCGGTGCGCACCAGTATGCAGATTCTCGAGGGCGTACACCTTTCGGCGGAGGACAATGTGATCAGGCTCAAATGCTCCGACCTCATGCTGGAAAAGGAGTGCCGCTTGCCGGCCGTGGTGGAGGAGGCGGGCAAGGCCATTGTGCCGGCCAAGCTGTTCGCGGAGGTGGTGCGCCGCCTGCCGAATGAAATGGCGGAGATCGTCGTCAGCGGCAAGAGCGTGGAGATCTCCTGCGGGCGCGTGCAGATGAGCCTGCAAACCATCGATTATGAGGAGTTCCCGGAGATGCGGTTTTCCGGCGAAACGTTTACCGTGCGCATGGACCGGGAGGAGTGCCGGAACCTCATTCTGGAGACCGTGTTTGCCACCGCGCAGGACGACAGCAAGCCGATCCTGACCGGCGTGTTGCTCGAGCTTGGCGAAGAGATTAAGGCCGTCGCCACGGATGCGTATCAGTTCGCCATGCGTACCGTCCCGCTGGAGCATCCCACGCCGGAAAAGACGGTCGTCATCCCCGGCCGGTCGCTGCTCGAGGTTGCGCGCATGATGGATGAGACGGAAGAGGATGTGGACCTGACTTTTACGCGCACGCATATCAAGGTCGATGTGGGGCATACGATGCTTACCGCGCGCCTGCTCGACGGGGATTACATCGCCTATCGCCAGATCCTCCCGAAGGAATATAAGACGCGCGCTCTCATCAACCGTACTGAATTGATGGAGGCCATCGACCGCGCGCAGCTCATGGCGCGCGAGGGCAATAACAACATCATCATGCGCTTTGGCGGAGGAAAGCTGACGATCAATGCCAACAGCTTCGTCGGCAAGATCAGCGAGGAGGTGGACGCGCAGATCGTCGGCGACGATATCGAAATCGCGTTCAATCCGCGTTACTGCATGAACGTGCTCAAGAATATCCACGATGAAACGGTTTATTTCGATATGATCACCGGCATAAGCCCCTGCGTGGTGCGGCCGGTACAGGGCAACCGGTACTATTATCTGATCGTTCCCGTGCGCATCTTTACGCAGCGCTGAACGCGAGAAGAAAACGGCCCCGCATGCCCGAAAACAGGGTATTGCGGGGTTTTTTATGCCCGTGTAACGGACGGGAAAAAGGATGGGAGGGAGGACGTTCTTTCTTTTCTTTCAGGAAAAGAAAAGAAAGAACCAAAGAAAAGAAACCTTAACGGATAAAGAAAACAGGGGCGGGCCTGCGCGCCCGCTCCCTTTTTATTCGTTGACTTTCTTTTGATCCTTTTCTTTCCAGAAAGAAAAGGACGGAGAAAAAGACGAAACCGCCCCTGAAAATAGGCGCCGCTTCCTGTCAAAGCGCGTAGCATGCCCGAACGCTGCCCGCCTTTGCGTGCGCGGTGCAACTGCGCGCCGATTTTGGGGCAGGCTATGGGCATGGTGCGTTTCTGCGATGCGGCCGTCAAGGCCGGAACCTATCAAACCCCCTATCGCCGCGTGCTGGCGCTGTTCTTTCCGCGCTGCGCGCCGCCGCGCCGGACGGTGCTGGCGGGCGTCACGCTGCAGCTGGCGCGGGGCGCAGCGCTTGCGGTATTGGGCGATGCGGAAGCGCTGCTCCGTCTGGCCGCCGGGGAGGTGGCCTGCGCGGCCGGCACGGCGGAGCTGCGCGGACATACCGCGCGCGCCGACGGCGAGGGCGACACGCTGCTGCCGTTCCTGACCGGCCGGGCAAACGCGCGTCTGTTTGCGCGGCTGGGCGGCCTGCGCGGGTCGGAGGTCGCCGCACGGGTACGCGAGGCACAGGCCGTCTATGAAGAGATTGCCGCATTACAACCGCCGCCGCAAACGGCGCGGCACGGGGCGGAGCGGTTTGACGCGGCGGTGGCCGGGTATTCGCCGGCGGCGCGTGCGGCGCTCGCGCTGGCCATCGCGCTTTCGCAGGAACCGGATACGCTGCTGCTGGACGGTTGTCTCACACGGTTTCCCCCGCCGGCGCTCGCTGCGGTATGTGCGCGCATTGCCGCCCGCCGGGCGGGCGGCATGTGTCTGCTGGTCCACGAGTCGCAGGAAATCGCCCAACTGCTGTGTCCGCGCGCCATCTGGATCGAGCATGGCGCCGTGCAGGGCATCGGCCCGCTCGCCCGTATTGCGGCGATGCGGCGCGCCGCCCGCTGCACCCGTCCGGTCATGATCTGCACGCTCGCGGTACGCGCGAGCGCGCGTCCCCTGTCCCGACGCGGCGCACGGAAGCCTGACGGCACGCCGCCGGACGCTGCCAAATGAATGTAAGGCCGCCTAAAAAATCATCTGCCCCTCGTAATTCGCCTGTTTTTTGAAAAGCGCACCGTTTTTTGCAGGCATTCCTGCAATTCTGCCCTGCCGTTCCTGCAAAATATATGAAAAATTCTCCTCTTTTCGATTGACACGGGTCCTGCAAAATGCTAAAGTAAAACCATCGGAAACATCGTTCGGACGCATCGTCATCCATCACCCGTCGAGAACTACAGATTCTGGAGGATTTTTATGGAGAAACTGGTCATTGCATTGGGCGGCAACGCATTGCAGGAGGGCAAGGGCCCGGCGACGGCAGAAGCGCAGCTTGCGGTCGTGGAAAAGACAGCGGAATACATTGCGGACATCATCGAGGGCGGGTATCAGGTCGTCATCGCGCATGGCAACGGGCCGCAGGTAGGCCGCATCGTGCTGCAGAACGAGCATTCGGTGGACATTACGCCCGCCATGCCGTTTGACGTGTGCGGCGCCATGAGCCAGGGCATGATCGGCTATCACATCCAGCAGGGCCTGTCCAAGGCATTGCGCCGGCGCGGCATCGACACGCCCGTTGCCACCATCGTCACGCAGGTCGTCGTCGATCGGGACGATCCGGCGTTTCAAAGCCCCTCCAAGCCGATCGGCCCGTTCTATTCCGAGGCCGACGCCAAGCGGTTGCAGGCGGAAAAGGGCTATTCCGTCAGGGAGGATGCCGGCCGTGGCTGGCGGCGCGTGGTGGCGTCGCCGCAGCCGGTCGCCATCGTGGAGCTGCCCGTTGTGGAGGCCATGATCGAAAAGGGCTTCGTCGTCATCACCGTGGGCGGCGGCGGCATCCCCGTCGTGCGCGACGCGCAGGGCAACCTCGCGGGGACGGCAGCCGTCATCGACAAGGATCTTGCCTCCGAGCGCCTTTCCGAGGATATCGACGCCGACGCGCTGCTCATCCTCACGGCGGTCGAACAGGTCTGCCTGAATTATGGCAAACCCGACGAACAGCGGCTCTCGCGCATCACCGTAGCCGACTGCCAGCGCTACATCGATGAAAAGCATTTTGCTCCCGGATCGATGCTGCCCAAGATCCAGGCCGCCATGCGCTTCGCATCGTCCAAGCCCGGCCGCCGTGCGATCATCACTTCGCTCGACAAAGCGGTGGACGCGCTCGCCGGCAAGGCGGGCACGGTCATCGTCCTGTAAATCGCCCCCCCTGCATCCCGCTGCTTCCCCCGGCGGGACGGAAAAAGCCCTGCTTCCGGCGCGGGGCTTTTCCATTTTGGCCGTCGGTTCGCGGCGCGCCCGTACGGGCCGTTGCGCCTCCGGCCCGCGTCCCGCCCGTCCGTTTTCGAAAGAGCGGAACCGCCGGACAAGAAAACCGGCCCGACGGGGGCCGCCGCCTCCGTTGGGCCGGAAAGACTTGTCCGGTGTCCGCTCAGAACACGGGCAGGACGGCGCCGGAATACGTGTTGGTGATGAATTCGCGCACCTCGTCGCTCTGCAGCGCGGCAACGAGCTTCTGGATGCGCTCATCGTTCTCGTTGCCCTCCTTGACGGCAATGATGTTCGCATAGGTCTGCGCGGCGTCGCTGTTCGGGTCTTCGGTGACGAGCGCGTCGGTCGACGCGTTGAGGCCGGCCTGCAGCGCATAGTTGCCGTTGATGACGGCCAGGTCCACATCGGGCAGCGAGATGGTGAGCTGCGCCGCTTCCATTTCAACGATGTTCAGATTCTTCGGGTTCTCCGCGATATCGAGCACGGTCGCGGCAAAGCCGGCGTCCTCCTTGAGCTTGATCAGGCCCTGCGCCTCCAGCAGCATCAGCGCGCGCGCCTCGTTCGTGCCGTCGTTGGGGACGGAGATGGTTGCGCCGTCGGCCAGCGCGTCGATGGACGCGGTCCTGCCGGCGTAGATGCCGAACGGCTCATAGTGGATGGCGGCGACGGAGACCAGGTGCGTATCGTGGCCTACGTTGAAGTCATCCATGTACGGCTTATGCTGGAAGTAATTGGCGTCGAGATCGCCGCTCTCCAGGCTTGTGTTGGGGATCACGTAATCGGCAAACTCGACGATTTCGAGTTCGATGCCCTCTTCGGCCAGGATCTCCTTGGCCACTTCGAGGATCTCGGCGTGCGGCGTGGCGCTGGCGCCGACTTTCAGGGTCTTGGGCTGCGAGGCGCACGCGGCAAACGGCAACGCGAGCACGAGGCAGAGCGCGATGGCGATGAGTCTTTTCATAACTGTTTTCCTCCGTTTTTCTATTGTTTCTGTATCGTTTGGGCCGGCGAACCGGCCGGGGTCTGAAAAGCGTATCTGTCCCGCCGTCCTCCGGTTCAGCGAATGCGCTTGTCCGTGCGACGCATCACGCGCTCGCCGATGAACTGGAACGCCTGCACCACGAGGATCAGGATGACGACCATGACGAGCATCACATCCGTCTCGCCCCGGTAATATCCGTAGTTGATGGCGATGGCGCCCAGGCCGCCGCCGCCGCAGATGCCGGCCATGGCGGAGTAGCCCAGGAGCGTCGTCGTAGCGATGGCCGCGCCGTTGATGAGCGACGGCAGCGCCTCCGGCAGCAGCACGTGCCACACCACCTGCAGCGGGGACGCGCCCATGGACAGGGACGCTTCGATCACGCCCCGGTCCACCTCCTTGAGCGAACCCTCCACCATGCGCGCGATAAACGGCGCCGCCGCGATGGTCAGCGGCACGATGGTGGCGGTCGGCCCGATGGTGGTGCCGGTAACGAACCGCGTCACGGGGATGACCGTGAACAGCAGGATCAGGAACGGCACCGACCGCAGCGCATTGACGATCGTGCCCAGCACGCGGTTGACCGGCGCGCACGGCCGCACGCCGTCCGCATCCGTCACCACGAGGATGACGCCGAGGGGCAGCCCCAGCACGTAGGACAGCGCCGCCGCCATGAGCGTCATGTACAGCGTTTCCAGCAGGCCCTCGCCCATGAGCAGGAACATTTCTTCGTTAAACATGTCAATGCACCTCCTCGTAACCGATCCGCTCGCTGTCCAGGTAGGCGAGCATGTGGGCCGTGGCGCTCTCATCCTCCGGGAACTGCAACAGCATCTGCCCGTAGATGCGGCCGTCGATGATCTTGGTGTCCGCAAAGGCGATGTTCACCGGCGTGCCGCAGCGAAGGATCATATCCGCCACAACCGGCCGGTCGGCGCTGCTGCCGTCGAACACGATGCGGTAGAGCGGCCCGCCCATGCGGAACGGCTCCGTATGCCCGCCCTGTGGGAACAGCAGCCGCCGCGCCGCATCGGTCTTCGGCCGCCGGAACACCTCCTCCACCGCGCCGATCTCGCTGATGCGGCTCTCGCTGATGATGGCCACACGGTTGCAGATCTGCTCGACCACGCGCATCTCGTGCGTGATGACGAGCACCGTCACCCCCAGCGTGCGGTTGAGCTCCTTGATCAGCGCGAGGATCGACTGCGTCGTGGTCGGGTCGAGCGCGCTGGTCGCCTCGTCGCACAGCAGCACCTTCGGGTTGGTTGCCAGCGCGCGCGCGATGGCCACGCGCTGCTTCTGCCCGCCGGAGAGCTGCGCCGGGTATGCATCCGCGCGGTCGGCCAGCCCCACGATCTCCAGCAGTTCGGCCGCCCGGCGCTTCGCCTCGCGCCGCGGCGTGCCGGCAAGCAGCAGCGGGAAGCAGATGTTCTGCTCCGCCGTGCGCTGCATGAGCAGGTTGAAGCTCTGGAAAATCATCCCGATGGAACGGCGCGCCTGCCGCAACTGCACCTCGGCGAGCGACGTCATGTCCGCCCCGTCCACGACAACGCTGCCGGCCGTCGGCCTTTCGAGCAGGTTGATGCAGCGCACCAGCGTGCTCTTGCCCGCGCCGGACAGGCCGATGATGCCGAAGACCTCGCCCCGCCGCACGGAAAGGTTGATATCCGACAGCGCCGTGACCGCGCCCTCGCCCGAGCCGAACGTTTTGCTCAGCCCCGTGATCTCAATAATCGTATCCGTTTCCATGCCGCTTCCTGTTAACCTCCCGTCCCGGTTTCGGCCCGTCGCGCGCCGCCGCCCGCCTGTACGCAGGCCCCTGCCGGCTGCGCCTGCCGTTTGTCGCGCTCCATATGCGCCAGCAAAAGAAAACGCCCCCGATGAACCCTTCATCAAGGACGATACAGTTGCGCTGTTCGTGGTGCCACCCTGTTTCGCGCCCGTCTCGCGGCGGACGCCTCGTGGAGTACGGCCGCACGGCCAATGCCGGCGATACCCCTGCGCTGTCACGGGCGCGCCCGTCGCAGCCTATGCCGGTCGCCCGGCGGTCGGTGCGCGGCTCCGGAGCCATGTTCGATCGCTACCCGCCCGCCCCGTCCCACCAAACCGGGGCTCTCTTTGCGGCGGAAAAACGCCTACTCTTTCCTTCCCTGCCTTTTTGATCGCTATTCGATTGGGTTAGAGTATAGCCCATTTTCCCCCGTTTGTCAACAGGGTTGCCGCGCTCGGTCCGTCGCGCGCCCGGTCTCCCCGCCGGACGCTGTCCGGGGGACATGATCGCGGCCCCGGCCCGCCTCCGGCAGCCCCGGCCGCCTCGCTGCCTGCGTCGCCGTCCCGCCGCTGTTTCCGCCCCGCTCCTTGCCCGGGCGCGAAACGGCGGGCGCAGCCCGTGGGGGCGGCGCAGGGCCGGCGACGCAACGGCCCCCGGCACCTGCCGGGGGCCTGCGCAGGTGCAGCCGCTAACCGATCACGGCTTGCGGATGCGGTTGAGCTGTTCGTTGAGGGACAGGAGCTGCTCCTTGGTGAGCTTGATGCCGGCCATGCCGAGCATCCCGGTCAGGCGCAGCACGGTAAACCCGCCCATCATGCGCATCATGCCCTTGTTGAGCTGGAAGCCGGCGAACTCCTGCCTGCCCTCGCCCATTTTGGCCAGGAGCTGCTCAAACAGGGCCTTGCCCTCCGGCGCGGCGAGGATGGCGCCGACCTTGTCGTTGAGCGAGAAGTATCCCTCCGGGGCGGTAACGTCGAACCAGTTGAGCACGGCGCCGGCCTCGCGCAGGCGATACTTCTCGTTGAATTTGGCGACCTTGCGGATCTCGCCCTCGTCGCGGCAGCGCCCGGCGACGGCGGTCAGGCGGGTGCGGCCGACGTTGGGCACGTCGAAGCGGAAGAACAGATCGCCCTGCTGACGGGCAAACGGCTTGCCGTTGACCAGCAGCTCCACCTCGGGCTGGTTTGAATAGACGGTCACGCGCGTGACGTCCTCCACGCGGTCCACATATCGCTTGCCGCACAGATGGACGAACGGCTCGTCGCTCAGCCACGCCTTGTACGCATAGAATGCATCCTTCTTGTATGCGCGGTCGAACGTGACAAGGCCCTTGTGGTTCTGCCCGTTCTCGCCGCCCTCGTTCCGCGCGTCGGCGCCGAAGTCGAACATGTTCCACACATGCGTGGCCCAGAGGTACGGGCGCTCGCGGATCTGGCGGATCAGTTCCTCGTGATAATGCGCCTGGTATTCCTCGGTATAATCGCCCTGCTGCGGGTCGGAGGTATGCCAGTTGAGCGCCTCGCAGCCGTATTCGCTGATGCCGACGGCCAGTGCGGGCCGCTGCGCGTGGAAGTTGTCAAACCACGGGCCGTTCATGTCCGTATCGCCGCCGTACCAGCCGAAGTAATGGTTGTAGGACACCACGTCCGGGATGTCGAGATACGGGGCGTGGATGTCGCACATCGACACCACGGCGACGGTCGTTTTGCGCGTCGGGTCCAGGCCGTGGCACAGCTCGTTGAGCTGGCGGTGGTTCTCCAGCAGATCGGGATCGTTCTCGCCGTTCATGGTGATCTCGTTGGACAGGCCCCACACGACGATGGACGGGTGGTTGTAGTTCTGCACGACCAGTTCGCGCATCTGCGAGAGCGTGTTCTCCCGGCCGGCGGGCATGTGCCTGGAGATATATGGGATTTCCGCCCACACGACCAGGCCGCGCTCGTCGCACAGGTCGTAAAAGGCCTGGCTGTGCTGGTAGTGGGCCAGGCGCACGGTGGTCGCGCCGAGCTCGCAGATGAGGTCGATGTCGCGGCGGTGGTGCTCGAAAAGCAGCGCGTTGCCCAGGCCCTTCCAGTCCTGATGGCGGGACACGCCGCGCAGCGGATACGCCTCGCCGTTGAGCAGGAAGCCCCGCTCCGGGTCGATCTCAAACGTGCGGCAGCCGAAGCGGGCGCTCACGCAGTCGAGCTCGGCTTCCCCGTCGAGCAGCGCCACGCGGGCGGTGTACAGGTACGGGTCCCTGCGGCCATGCCAGCGGTGCACGCCCGCGATGCGCAGCGCAACCTCGCGCTGCTCCACGGGGACGACCCGTTCGGCGACGGCGTCGCCCGTGGCGTCGAGCAGGGTGTAGCGCAGCGTCTGTCCCGCCTGCGCATCCGTGAGCCACACGCGCACGGAAACCTCCGCATCGTCCCCCGCGAGCGCGGGCGTGACGGCGACGCCGGGACTGCCGAAATAATCGAGGTCAAAGTGCGAGGCGGGTACGCCGATGAGGCTGACCTCGCGGTACAGGCCGCCGTAGAAGGTGAAATCCGCCATCTGCGGGTAGACGCGGTCGTTCACGCCGTTGTCCACCTCCACGACGAGCACGTTGTCGTCCGCAAGCGCGCCGGTCAGGTCCACGCGCCACGTGGAGTATCCGCCGTCGTGGTGCGCAAGCAGCCTGCCGTTGAGCGTCACATCCGCAGAGGCGTTCGCCCCCTGCAATTCCAGATAGACGCGTTCGCCGGCCGGCAGCTCGCTGCGGTCGATGCGGCGCTCATAGCGGCAAACGCCGCGAAAATAGTCGTTGCCGCCGTCCTGCCCGTCCTCGGCGTTCCAAGTATGCGGCAGCCGGACGGTCCGGCTCCGCTGGCCGGGCTTTGTGAACGTCCACCGGTCGTTGAGCGGCCGGACGTCGCGCCCGCTCGGCCGTATGGTTTCGTGCTTCATATTGCTCCGCCCCCTTTTCTCACTGTTCGGCCGGCCCGGCGTCTTCCGCGGCCGTCCCGGCGTCTTCCGCGGCCGGCCCGGCGTCTTCCGCGGCCGCCCCGGCGTCTTCCGCGGCCGTCCCGGCGTCTTCCGCGGCCGCCCCGGCGTCTTCTGCGGCCGTCCCGGCGTCTTCTGTGGCCGCCTCGGCGAGCTCCTCGGCGCGGCGCGCCTCGAGCTCGGCGTTCATGTGGGCGAGCGTCTTTTTGTCGATGTTATAGATGATCGCAAGCGAGACGAACTGCATCAGCGCGCTGAACAGGTACAGCCCCGCGACCAGGTAGCGCATGTTGAGCGCCACGTCGGGCGTCTGCGAGCCCTGGTTGGCCTCCACATAGCCCAGCGCCACCATGATGACCAGCACCAGCGAGGGCCCGAGGCCCTGCGCCAGCTTGCGGAAGAAGGAGTGGAGCGAGTACACCGTGCCCTCCTCGCGCACGCCGAAGCGCCACTGGTTGTAGTCGATGGCGTCGGCCATGAGCGACCAGCTCACGCAGCTGTACACGCCCATGCCGAGGCTGTTGATCAGCATGCAGCCCACGTAGATGATCAGGCCCGTCGTATCCGGCGTGACGGGCAGCACCAGCAGCAGCGCGCACGCGACCACGCTGCACAGCGCGCCCACGACGGAGATCTCCTTCTTGCCGTACTTGACGGACAGCTTGCGGATGAACGGCGCAAAGAGGATCATCGGCAGCATGGCGAACATCTGCACCACGCCGGAGATCTGCACGTTCTTGAAATAGGACTGGAACAGCACCGTCACGGCCGCGGTCGCGCCCTGCATGCCGATGAACATGCCCATGGCCGCGAGCGTCGCGCCGACGGCGGCGCGGTTTTTGACGAAGTTGCCCATGGCCTTGAACACGTTGAACTTCTGCTTCTCGGCCTTGGCGGGCGGCTCCGCCTCCACGCGCTCGACGGTGTTGCGGATCATGAACTGGAAGGCGGCAAAGCCGATCACGCCCATGATCAGCGCCACAAAGAACACGCGCGTGCCGATGATGTTCTGGTTCGCGTCGAAGATCAGCAGCGGGATGAGCACTATCGTGGCGATGTTGCCCAGCAGCGAGCCGATGCTGCGCCACGTGGACAGCGCCGCGCGGTCGCCCGGGTCGGACGAGATCAGCGACAGCAGCGAGCCGTAGGGCACGTTGGCCACGGTGTAGAACGCGTCCCAGATGATGTAGCCGGCCACGAACAGGATGTTCTTGGCGATGTCCGGCGCGCTCGGCCACGGGATGAAGCACAGCGCGCCCGCGACCACCAGGCCGATGGAGCCGGCGAAGATGTACGCCTTGAACTTGCCGAGCTTGTAGCGGCGGCGGTCGGCGTCGATCAACGCGCCGATGAGCGGGTCGTTGATCGCGTCCCAGACCTGCACGATGAGCAGCAGCGCCGCATAGAGCAGCGAATCCATGCCCATGTACTGCGTCCAGAAGATGACCAGCGTGCCCTTGAGCGCGAAGCTCATGTTGCAGCCGAAGTCGCCGGCGGCATAGGCAAGGTTGTCCCGCATACCGAACGGACGGTGGATAGCGGTCGGTTTGCCTTCCATTTTTGTGGGTCCTCCTTTTCGTGTGGCGTGGTTGTGTATGGTTCCGGCACGGGGCCGGTCGAATCCGCAGGGACCGTTGCGCCGCAGGGCGGCAGAAATGCACAAAATGCGCATAAAATCGGGGGTTACGCGATTGGGATAAATACAGTATAATAAAGATATCCTCCGAATAGATAGTAAAAAACATTTGTTTATTTGTATAATTTTTATCCCTTTTCGGCATTGCCGCCCTTTCTCCCTCCCCCGACCAATCCCCTCCCGCACGGCGGGCATTTGCAGATGGAGGCTGTCGCCCATGGACTATGAAAACGAGCTCCGATTCCTGCAGCGGCTGCTTGGCCGGCTCAACGTGCAGATGCTGCGCTTTGCGCCGGATTCACCGCCGGAGGTCGACCTCGGCCTGCGCCGCCTCGCGGGGTTGCCGCCGTTCCCGGCCGTATCCGGATTCGAACCGCAAACCGTCTATCTGGCAACCGACGGCCTTGCCTGCCGCTATGCCGGCGCGCTGCTGCCGGGCGGGGCGGAGGCGCTGCTGCTCGGCCCGTATCTGGAGGGGGAGATGCGCGACGAGGCGATCATCCCGCTGCTCGACCGGCTGCGCCTGCCCCCGCGCCTGCTGCCCGCGCTGCGCCGCTACTACTGCAGCCTGGCGCAACTGCGCGACGGCGTCATGGAAGCGATCGTGACCGCGCTTGGCGAAGCGCTTTTCGGCGGGCCGGACGCCTTTTCGCTGCAGCATCTCGACCTTGCCGCCGCGCCCGTCGCCGAGCCGGCCGTCGTGCAGTCCACCGAGCCGTTTGAAGCGCGGCTGCTCGAAGAACGGTATGCCTACGAGGGGCGGCTTCTGCGCGCCGTGTCGCTCGGGCGGACGCAGGAGGCGCTGCGCCTCGTCGCCATGGCGGGTTCGTCCGCAATGGAGAGCCGCACGCCGGACCCGCTGCGCAATTTCAAAAACTACGCCATCATCATGAACACGCTGCTGCGCAAGGCGGCCGAGGAGGGAAACGTCCATCCGGTGCACATCGACGGCCTTTCCCGCCAGTTTGCCCTTCGCATCGAGGGCCTGCGCTCCGCCGCGCAGGCGCGGCGGCTGTTCCTTTCGATGGTGAAGGCGTACTGCGAGCTGGTCAACGCGCACGCCATGCCGTATCATTCTGCGCCGGTGCGGGACGTGATCCTGTGCGTGGACGCGGACCTGACGGCCGACCTCAGCCTGCGCGCGCTCTCGCAACAGCTGAACGTCAGCCCGGGCTACCTGTCGCTCCTGTTCCGGCGGGAAACGGGCAAAACGCTGACCGACTATGTGGCGCGCCGCCGCATCGACCGCGCCGCCTACCTGCTCGCCTCCACCGACCTGCAGGTGCAGGCCGTGGGCGCGCATTGCGGGATACCGGACCCGAACTACTTTTGCAAAACCTTTAAGCGGTATATGGGAAAAACGCCGCGGGATTACCGCGCCGCTGCCCGGCAGCCGTGACCGTCCGGCGCCCGGAAGACGCCGCACAGCAGATCATGAGGAAAGGAAGCGCAGGCAATGGTGAAAATGAACCCGGAATACGCCCCGCTGTTCACGCCGTGGAAGATCGGCGCGGTGGAGATCAAAAACCGCATCGTGCTCTGCCCGATGGGCGGCACGTCGCTGTTTGGCTGGATGGAACCAAACCATTTCGACGAGGAAGCGGCCGCCTTCTTCCTCGACCGGGCGAAACAAAACGTCGGTCTCATCATCCCCGGTATCGCGCCGGTCCGGGATACCATGGGCGGCCGGTGGCTCTGGCAGAACCGGCGCATGTTCGAGCAGCTCAAACCGTTCATGGAGCAGATCCACCGCACCGGCGCAAAGCTGTTCGTGCAGATCACGGCCGGCATGGGCCGCTCGTGGGCAATCACCACGCCGCTGGTCGCCGTACACAACAATCCGGTGCTGCGCGCGCTGTGCAAACCGTTTGTCGACGTGCAGTACCAGTCCGCAAGCCCGAGCGAGCTGCCCTCCCGCTGGTCGGACAAGGTTATTTGCCGGCAGATCACCACGGATGAGATCCGCCAGATCGTCGACGGTTTTGCCAAAACCGCCCGCCTGTGCCGGGACGCCGGCGTGGACGGCGTCGAAGTGCACGCCGTCCACGAGGGGTACCTGCTCGACCAGTTCACGCTGCCGTATACCAACCGGCGCGACGACGAATACGGCGGCTCCTTCGAAAACCGCTACCGCTTCGCCACGGATATCGTGCGGGCGATCAAGGCCGCCTGCGGCGTCGATTTCCCGGTTTCGCTGCGGTATTCGGTCGTTTCCAAAACCAAGGATTTCTGCTATGGCGCGCTGCCCGGGGAAACCTATGAGGAGATCGGGCGCGACCTGACCGAGAGCGAGCGCGCCGCCCGCTATCTGCAGGACGCCGGCTACGACATGCTCAACGCCGATAACGGCACCTACGACGCCTGGTACTGGGCGCACCCGCCGCAATACATGCCGGAGAACTGCAACCTCGAGGAAGTCGCGCACATCCGGCGCTTTGTGGACATCCCGGTCGTCTGCGCCGGGCGCATGGACCCTGCCGTTGGCGCAAAGGCCATCGCGGAGGGCCGCATCGACGCGCTGGGCGTGGCGCGCCAGTTCCTCGCCGACGGGGAGTGGGTCACCAAACTCCTCGAGAACCGACTGGAGGATATCCGACCCTGCATCTGTTGCCACAACGGCTGCTTCAACCTCACGCACTACCGCGGCGTGGCCAACGACCAGAGCCTTTACGACGCCGGACACATGGCCCGCTGCGCGCTCAACCCGCCGACCATGCAGCGCGGCCGGTACCGCATCGAACCGGCGGCCAGGCGCAAGCGCGTGGCCGTCGTGGGCGGCGGCATCGGCGGCATGGAGACGGCGCTCGTCGCGGCGCAGCGCGGCCACAGCGTCACCCTCTATGAAAAGAGCGACCGGCTGGGCGGCGTGTTCATCGCGGCGGCGGCGCCCTCGTTCAAGGAGAAGGACCGGGCGCTCATCGCCTGGTATCGCCGCGCCGTCGCATCGCAGCCGGGCATCACGGTGCGGCTCAACACCGAGGTGCGCGACGTCGCCTCGCTCGATGCGGACGAGGTCGTCGTCGCTACGGGCGCGCAGGCGCGCAAGCTGCCGGTGCGCGGCATTTCCCGCGCGATGGACGCCGTGGACTACCTGCTCGGCCGCCCGGTGGGCCGGCGCGTCGTCGTGGTCGGCGGCGGGCTGACCGGCTGTGAAATCGCCTACGACCTGTACGGCAAGGGCCATGAACCGGTTATCCTCGAGATGAAGGACGACCTCATCGCCGTACGGGGCGTGTGCCTGGCCAACGCCAGCTATCTGCGGGACTTTTTCCGCACCAATCGCGTGCCCGTCCACCTGGAGACGCGGCTCGGCGAGGTGCTCGAGGACGGCGTGACGGCCGTCGGCAGGGATGGCCGCGCATTCAAGATCGAGGCTGACAGCGTCATCCTCTCCGTCGGTTATGCGCCGGCGCCGCTCCCGGCCAACGGCCGCCGCATCCGGCTGGTCGGCGACGCAAAGGCCGTCGGCAACCTGCGCACCGTCATCTGGGGCGCCTGGGATGTAGCCATGCGGCTCTGAGCGGCGCCGGGTTGCGCCGGATGCGATTATGGTGTAAGATAGCACACACCCGGATCGGCGGCGGCGCTTCCCGTTCCGATCCGGGTCCGATTTCCACGCCCGCTGAAAACCCGGCGTGCCGGCGTGGCCAGGCGCTGTGCGCCTCTGCCATGTCGCAAAATTGTGAAAAAGGAGAAGACCCGTGGAACCCATTTATGTGACCGGACACCGGAACCCGGATACCGACTCCATCGTCTCCGCCATCGCGTATGCGTCGCTGCGCAACGCGCTTGGCGAACGGTCTTACATGGCCGCCCGCATCGGCGAGATCAGCGACCAGACGCAGCTCGTGCTGGACAAGTTCGGCTTTGCGCCGCCGCCGCTGCTGCGCGATGTGCGCACGCAGGTGCGCGACCTCGACTACGATACCCCGCCCGTCCTCTCGGGCGCGGTGACGGTACACCATGCCTGGGAGCTCATGCAGGGCAACGAGCGGCATATCGAATCCATGCCGGTGGCCACGGAGGACGGGCGCCTGTTCGGGATGCTGACCACCTCGGATATCGCGGCGTATGAGATGCACTTCGTGTCCGACGCGACCGTGACCGGCATCCCGCTGTTCAACCTGCTCTCAAGTCTCGACGGGCGGCTGTTCTGCGATGGCGCGCAGCCGGGCGAGCTGTCCGGTGAGCTGGTCGTTGCGCTGCCGGGCGCCGCCGCACGGCCGATTCCGTCCGGGGCCATCGTGCTCTGCGGCGACCAGCCGGATGCGGTGCGCGCCGCAATGGAGGCGGGCGCCGCCTGCGTCATCGTATGCGAGGCCCCGGTCGACCGGGAGCTGGCCGCCGCCGGCGGCGACACCTGCGTGATCGGTACGCCGTTCGACGCATACCGGGCGGCGCGCCTGATCATCCAGTCCGTCCCGGTCTCGCGCCTGTGCCAGAAGGACAACCTCGTCACCTTCCACCTCGACGACTATCTCGACGATGTGCGCGACACCACGTTGCGCACACGCTACCGCAGCTACCCGATCCTCGACGAGAACGACCGCGTGGTCGGCACGCTCTCGCGCTATCATCTGCTGCGGCCCAATCGCAAGCGCGTCGTGCTCGTCGACCACAACGAGACGGCGCAATCCGTCGCCGGGCTGGAGCAGGCGGAGATCATGGAGATCATCGACCACCACCGCCTCGCCGACGTGCAGACCGCCGGGCCGGTGTACATGCGCAACGAGCCGGTCGGCAGCACGTGCACGATCGTCACCTCCATGTTCCAGGAGCACGGCGTCATGCCCAGCCCCAAGCTGGCCGGCCTGCTCGCCGCCGGCATCATTTCGGATACGATCCTGTTCAAGTCGCCCACCAGCACGGACAAGGACCGCACCATGGCCGAACGCATGGCCCGCCGCGCCGGGCTCTCGCTCGAGGCGCTCGGGCAGGAGATCTTCTCCGTGTCCGCCGCCGGCAACCACAACCCGGAGGAGCTGCTCTTTTCCGATTTCAAAAAATTCCAGATCGCCGGGCACTTCCTCGGCATCGGGCAGGTCATCTGCCTCGACTCGCTCGATCTCAACGCCAACCGGGAGGCGCTGCTGGCCGTCATGGAGCGCGAACAGCAGGAAAAGGGATACGATACGCTGCTGCTCATGCTCACGGATGTGCTGCGCGTCGGCACCGAGCTGCTCGTGGTCGGCGATATCGATACGGTCGAACAGGCGTTCAACGTCCGCGTCGTCAACCACGGCGCGTACCTGCCCGGCGTGATTTCGCGCAAAAAGCAGGTCGTCCCCGCGCTCTCGCTGCTCTGGGGCTGAGCGGCTCCGGTCCACCGGGCAGGACGGAAGGGGCGCGTCGCCTTTGCAGGCGGCGCGCCCCGCTTTTCTCTGGAAAAGCCGGCAACGGGGAATCCTTCGAAACGGAAAACAGGAGCGGGCAAGCTTGCCCGCTCCTGTTTCTCGTCATCCCCCGTTTCGGTTCCGCCTTATAAAAGCGTTCGTTCCGTCCTTTGAAAGCGTTCCGTGGATGACGCCGGCGTGCGTCCAGATCGCCCGTCCGTCCCCCCCCTCCCTGTCCTTCGGGGTGCGAATCGGCGCCAATCGGACGCCGTGGGCGGAACGGCCCGCTCCTGTTTCTCGTCATCCCCCGTTTCGGTTCCGCCTTATAAAAGCGTTCGTTCCGTCCTTTGAAAGCGTTCCGTGGATGACGCCGGCGTGCGTCCA
>UQGA01000020.1 GCA_900540495.1 uncultured Eubacteriales bacterium
TATAAAGAAGGAGAATCTTATGCTGACCAAGGAACAGGCTATCGCTTTGCTTTCACTCGAAGTTGTCCCGGCGCTGGGCTGTACAGAGCCGGTATGCGTTGCGCTTTGTGCGGCTGATGCGGCCCATGCCGCCAAAGGTGCGCCGAAAAGGGTGGAGATTGATGTTTGCCCCAGCATATATAAAAACGCAAAAGCCGTCGCCATTCCCAATTTTTCAAGGCCGGGGTTGGAATATGCCGCGGCGCTGGGCGCGATGATTGCGCGGCCCGAGCTTGGGCTTGAATTGTTTTCAAAAATAGTACCGGAAATTTCGGAGGCGGCCATCCATTTGGTTGAGGCAGGAAGCGTTGCAATTCATATCAACGAGCAGGAAAGCGGGGTTTATGTTGCAGCAAAAGTATTTGGAGATGGCATAGGGGAAAGCATCATCCGCAACGGGCATGCCAACATCGTGCTTACCCGCTGTAACGGGGAAGTCCTGTACCAAAATCCTGCGCAGGGGAATGGGCACGAGAGTCTAATCAATGCGCTTTGCGACATGCGCCTTTCTCAGATCCGGGAACTTGTTGAAGCCCTGTCATATGCCGATATTCGCTTTATGCTGGATGGCCGGGATATGAATGAAGGGCTTGCCGATGTGGGATTGTCGGACCCCGGATCGACGGGGCTCGCCAGAGGGTTTCAGGATATGCCGGATATTTCGGGTGACGGGCTTCTAAAGAGGGTTGTCCTTCGCACAACGGCTTGCGCCGAAAGCCGCATGTCAGGCGTGCCGCGCTCCGTGATGAGCAGTGCAGGCAGCGGTAATCATGGCATTACGGCGATTATCCCCCTTTGTGAACTCGCCCGGCATCTAAACAAAAGCGACGAGGAGTTGGCGAGGGCTTTGGCGTTCTCGCATCTCCTTAATATATATATTAAGCACTATTCTGGGCGGCTTTCTCCGTTGTGTGGGTGCGGAAGCTCGGCGGCAACCGCTGCGAGCGCGGCGATGGTATGGCTGCTCGGTGGAAATGATACGCGGATTGCGGCGGCAATTAACAATATGGCGGGCAGTATCACCGGAATGATTTGTGACGGTGCAAAGGTGGGGTGTGCAATAAAGCTTGGCGTTGCTGCAGGAACAGCGCTAATTTGCGCATATCTGGCCTTAAACGGAATTGCGCTTCCTTCTGGCAACGGCATTGTTGCCGCTGAGCCGGAGGAAACCATCCGAAATATTGGCCGAATCAGCCAGGAGGGGATGCGACTGACCGACAACACGATTCTTGACATTATGGTAAATAGCAACAACGGTATCGCACGGATGCCGGGCGCCATCGGTTCGTGATTGGAAAGAACGTTCAGACGGAGGCTTCCATGGAATATTTTGATCTGATCCAGCAAAGGCAAAGCTGTCGAAACTTTGACCCGGACCGTCCGGTGGAAAACAAAAAAATCCTGCGCTGCCTTGAAGCGGCAAGGCTTGCTCCTTCGGCATGTAACAGCCAGCCCTGGTTTTTTCATGTGTTTACCAACCCGACGGTTTTAGAGGAGCTCTGCAAAAGCATCCAATGCCATGGGAGCAATGCCTTTGCAAGCCAATGCCGCGCCCTTGTTGTTGTGGCAGAACAAAAAGCCAAGTTGAAACCGGCAGTAGAAGCAGCCTTGGGCTCGCAACATTTTGCTGAAATCGATATCGGACTTGCTGTAGCACAGTTTTGCCTTGCCGCTACGGAACAAGGGCTTTCCACCTGTATTTTGGGCTGGATGGATGAGGAAGCAATGGGGCGAAGGCTCAGACTTGCGGCAGGAAGCAGGGTGCGCCTGGCGATTGGTATCGGCTATGCGGCGGAAGAAACCATTCGGCCTAAGAAGAGGAAGCGGCTCGAAGAAATGGCTTGTATCTATGACGCTTGAGCGGCGCAGGTCCGTGCAAACGATGTGCTCAGGCGGTGTGCAGGTCTGTCGCAAAACCGTCCGCAGAAGGCCGCCGCCGTTGCGTCAGTCAGGTTGTCCCGCGGCCTGATAGAAAAACGAAGCGCATGGGCTTCCCGGAGACATGGGCTGCGCCGCTTGGCAGGCAATGCTGTGACAAAGGAGGCTGTGGCAGCGGTAAGCGCATAAACGAGTCGTTCAAAAACTGCGCTGCAACAGAAGATCGCTGGAACGCAACCCTCCACAACTTCCTCCAAAAACCCTTCCAAAAAATGTCTGAGCGGTAAGCTCACCTGTTGCCGGGTGACGAACCGCTCAGGTTTTCTGTCCCGCTTGCCGTCAGCGGCGCGGGACGATGTTATCCGCCGCTTTGTAGATGTGCCCGGCGGGCACCACGCCGCGCACGCGCGAGAGCGGATAGACCCGCGCGTCAGGGCCGAGGATGGCGCCGGGACAGAGCACGCTGTTGCATCCCACGTCG
This sequence comes from uncultured Eubacteriales bacterium, assembly GCA_900540495.1. GTDB lineage: Bacteria > Bacillota > Clostridia > Christensenellales > CAG-138 > Aphodomorpha. The sequence continues at coordinate 2,399 of UQGA01000020.1, forward strand.
GCACGGTCGCCGAGGATGGCGCCGAACTTGCGCAGGCCGGTCTCAAACGCCTGCTCTCCGTGAACGACGACGTTGGCCTTGTCGCTCTTGACGTTGGAGCAGATGGAGCCTGCGCCCATGTGCGCATGGGCGCCAAGGATGGAATCGCCCACATAGTTGTAGTGCGGCACCTGCACATGGTCGAACAGGATACAGTTCTTGAGTTCCGTGGAGTTGCCGACTACGCAGTGCCGCCCGACGAGGATGCTTCCCCGCAGAAATGCGCCGGGGCGCACCTCCGTTTCCGGCCCGATGATGGTCGGCCCGGCGATGAACGCGCCGGGATAGAGCTTGACGCTGCGATGGAGCCATACGTCCGCTTCGCGCTGTTCGTATTCATCCGGCGGCAGCGTCGGCCCGAGGGAAAGCACGAACGCCCGGATACGCGGCAGCACTTCCCACGGATAGACGGTCTCCCGAAAGAGCGGGGCGGCAGCCGTCGCGTCCAGATCCAGGAAGAGTTCGCTGTTTTTCATAGCAGAGCGGCGGCCTCCTTGTCGCAGAATACGGTGACGTCCGGATGCAGTTGCAGCACGGAGGCCGGCACATCCGGCGTAACCGGCCCGGTGAGCGCCGCAGCCAGCGCTTCCGCCTTGGCCCTGCCGAACGCCAGCAGCAGGATGGCGCGCGCGTGCATGACGGTCCTGACGCCCATGGTGGCCGCATGCGTAGGCACTTCGTCCAGCGAGGCAAAGAAGCGGGCGTTGTCGCGGCGGGTGCGCTCGGTCAACGCAACCACATGCGTACCGAGCGCGAAAGGCGTGCCCGGCTCGTTGAAACCGATGTGCCCGTTGCCGCCCAGGCCAAGCAGTTGCAGATCGATGCCGCCCGCCGCTTCGATGGCCTCGTCATAGGCGGCGAGCGCCGCCTCCGACACGTCCAGCCCGGAGGGAACGTGGATACGGGCTTGCGGCAGATCGATCTGGGAAAACAGGTTTTTCTCCATAAAATAGCGGTAGCTCTGGTCATGCGTGGGCGGCAGGTCGACGTACTCGTCGAGATTGAAGCTCGTCGCTTGTGCAAAGGAGATTTCCCCGGCGCGGTACAGCGCTACCAGCTGCGCGTACAGCCCGAGCGGGGTGGAGCCGGTGGCAAGGCCGAGCACGGCGTCCGGTTTGCGCCGCAACAGCGCGCGGTACAGCTCCGCCGCCCGCACGGCGGCTTCTTCAGCGGAAACGACGATCGGTTTCATCCAAACAGATCCTCCTCAAAACAATTTTTTGGCCGGCTACGCTTCTTCCGGCGCGAGGTTCAGGAAACGGGTGTATTCGCCCTGCCATACGAGCTGCACCACGCCCGTGGGGCCGTGGCGGTGCTTGGCGATGATGGCCTGGCTGGTGTTGTCCGCCGTCTCGTCGTATACGGCGGGACGGTACAGCAGGATGACCATGTCGGCGTCCTGCTCAATGGAGCCGGATTCGCGCAGGTCCGCGATCATGGGCGTGTGATCCTGCCGCGTTTCCGGGCCACGGTTGAGCTGTGCGAGCAGCACCACCGGCACCTCCAGCTCGCGGGCAAGCAGCTTGAGCTGGCGCGTCATATCGGAAACCTCCTGCGTGCGCGAATCGGAACGACGGCCGCCGGTGGCCTGCATGAGCTGCAGGTAATCGATGATGACCAGGTCCAGCCCGCGGCGCGCCTTGAGGCGGCGGCACTTGCTGCGGATCTCCGGCACGGAAATGCCGCCGGTATCGTCGATATACATGCTGCTGCGGCTCATCGGCTCCATGACCTCCACGAGCCGTTCCGTGTCGCCCGGATCGACCATCCCCTCCTTGATGCGCTGCGACTCCACGCTCGCTTCCGAGCACAGCATGCGCATGACGAGCTGTTGGGCCGACATTTCGAGGCTGAAGATGACCACCGTTCGGTTGTCGTGCAGCGCGGCGTATTGCGCCATGTTGAGCGCAAAGGCCGTCTTGCCCATGGCCGGCCGGGCGGCGACGATGATGAGGTCGCTTTTCTGCAGGCCGTTGGTCACGCGATTGAGGTCGGTAAAGCCCGTGTCCACGCCGGTCAGTCGGCCGCGGCGGTTCATCAGTTCGCCGATCTCCGCGAACGCCTCCGGCACGACCTGCTCGATGGGCACGAGCGAGTCGGCGGCCTTGCGCATGGAGATATCGTAGATGCGGCGCTCCGCATTGTCGAGCACGCGGTCGATGTCGGCCTCGTCGTTGTTGCCGTCGCGGATCACATCGCTGCCCGCCCGGATGAGCTGGCGGCGAACGCTCTTTTCCTCCACGATCTCCACGTATTCCTGCACGTTCGCCGCCGTGGGCACGAAGGCGAGCAGCTCGGACAGGTAGGCCGCGCCGCCCACCATGGCCAGCTTGCCATGCCGCTCCAGCTCGTTGGCGAGCGTCACAAGGTCGACGGCCCCGCCGGCGTTTCGGATGTCGCGCATGCAGGCGCAGATGGCCTCGTGCGCGGGCAGATAAAAGTCTTCGGGCCGGAGTTGTTCGAGCGCGATCTCCAGTGCGTTTGCCTCCAGCAGCATGCTGCCGAGCACGGAGCGCTCCGCATCCACGCTGTGCGGCGGCTGCCGCAGGTCGCTTTGCCTCTCTTCCATAGGTGTGATCGTTCCTTTGCTGCTTGCTGGCCGGCACGCGCCGGCCGCCGGATTCAGTCGGCCTCCACCACGAGCACGCGGAAATTCGCGCTCACGTTTTCAAACAGACTGGCACGGGCCGTGTATTCGCCCGTGGAGCGGATGGGTTCGACGCTGATCTTCTTGCGGTCGACGGCAAGGCCCCGCTGCTCCTGCAGCGCCGCGGCGATCTCCTTGCCGGTCACCGCGCCGAACATGCGGCCGTTCTCCCCGATGCGGACCTTGACCGTCACGACGGCGCCATCCAGCTTTTTGGCATCCTCGCGCGCCTTCAGGCCGGCCTCAAAGCGGCGGTGGGCCGCGGCGCTCTTTTGAATATTGGCGGCGTTGACCGCGGCGGCGTCCGCCGGGGAGGCGAGTTTGTGCGGGAAAAGGTAGTTGCGCGCATACCCGTCGGAGACGTTGATGACGTCGCCCTTCTTGCCCTGTCCCTTAACGTCCTGTTCCAAAATAACCTTCATGGTTGGGATGCCCCCTTTCCGCCCGCCTGGCGGGCAACAGCAGGGCGGGCGCTATTCGCCCGACTCCTGCAAATATTCTGCGACGCTCTGCTTGACGAGCGCGACGGCCTCTTCCATGCCGTCGGTCTGGTAGAGCTGCGCGCCGGCCATGGTCAGGTGGCCGCCGCCGCCGAGTTTTTCGCAGACAAGCTGCACGTTGATGCGGCCGAGCGAGCGGCCGGACACGTACAGCGTGCCATCCTCGCGGCCGATGACGAACGCCGCTTCGATCCCGCGGATGCCCACGAGCTGATCGGCGGCTTTGGCGGCGACGAGCTTGCTGTTGCGCGCGCGTTCGTCCACCTGCGAGAGCGCGATGCCGCTGCCGAGCATTTCGGCGCGCTCGACCGTCTGGGCGCAGGCGGAAAAACTCTCCAGATCGTCCTGGAACAGATGCTTGATCATGCTGATATCCGCGCCGCCCCGCCGGAGATACGCCGCCGCTTCAAACGTGCGGCTGCCCACATTGAAGGCAAACTGCTTCGTATCCACCGCGATGCCCGCCAGCAACGCGCTGCACACGAACGTGGGCGGGCGCATGTTGTCGTCAAAGTACTGCAAAACCTCGGTGATGAGCTCCGACGCGCTCGAAGCGCGCGACTCAAGGTAGTGCAGCGTCGTATTCTCGAGATAGTCGGCGCTGCGGCGATGGTGGTCGATGAGCACGATGCGGCTGGCCAGGTCGATCAGGTGCGGCGCGATGGTCGTCACCGGGCGCTGCGTATCCACGACCACGAGCACCGTGGACGGCCGCATGAGCCGCTCCGCCTGTTCCGGCGTGATGATGCAGTCGGCATAGGCGGCGCTGCGGCGGATCTGGTCGAGCGCGAGGTCGATGGAGGCGTTGGACTGGTCGATCACGATGAACACGCGCGAACAGGTGAGCTTGGCGCAGGCCGCCACGCCGAGCGCCGCGCCCAGGCAGTCCATGTCCGGGTTCTTGTGGCCCATGACGATCACGTCGCCGGCGTTTTCAAACAGCTGGCGCAGCGCCTTGGAGAACAGCCGGGCCTTTACGCGCGACTGCATGGTTTCAAGCTGCCGGCGCCCGCCGTAAAAGGCGTAGTTGGAGCCGTTCTTGACGACCGCCTGGTCTCCACCGCGGCCGAGCGCCAGCTCCATGGCCTGCCGGGCGCCCTCGTCGGACTGCAGCAGCGTGTCCGACACGCCAACGGCGATCGAAAGCGACACCGTGATGCTCGTCCCCGTGTCGATGCGGTGCGCCGCTTCCAGGATCGCAAAGCGTGCACTTTCCAGCTTTTCCAGCTCCTTGGCCTCGAATACGATGAGGAAGCGACCGCTGTCGTACCGGCGGTAGATGCCGCCGATCTCCGCGACCGTATCGGCCACGAGCCGCTCCACCTCCAGCAGCACCGTCGTGCGATGGAACTGCTGGTCGGCGCTGAGCTCCTCCAGATTATCCACGTAGATCAGCGCGACGTAGGGCATGCGCTCCTCGTACAGGCGCTTATAGTGGGCCGCCTCCGTCCGGTCGATCCAGTATTGGAAGATCAGCGTGCGGTCCACGCTGCGGCGGCGGATGGGCATGCTCATGATCTGGTAGGCGCCGCCCGCAAAGTCGAGCGCGAACGCCGACGGCGGCTGGGCAAAGCTGTATCCGGGCAGGATGCGCGCGAGGTTGTTCTCCCCGTACAGCTTTTCCATGATCTCGTTGCGCCAGACGATCGTCCCGTTCATATCCGAAAGCAGGCACGGAACGGACACCTCGCGGATGATGCGCGCGGCCGTCCCGGCGTTTTCGGAAAAGACGTTGTCCATCAGCTGCTGGCGCGCCTGCGCGTCATGCCGCTGGACAAGGAACAGCACGAGGAATACCACAAGCGTGCAAGCCGCCGCCGCCAGCAGCACATACACCCGCCACTGTTCGTAGAGCGGCGCAAACCAGTATACGCCGAGCAGTACGAGCGCAAGCGCAAGCGCGGGAACGAGGATCATCTGCGACCGTTTCATGGCGGGGTCACGCACCGTCCTTTCTGGCCCGTCCGGGCCGCGGCTCTCGCTATACGCCGTGTTGCGGGGCCACCGGCGGCAGCTCCCGCTCGCGGAACCGGATGAACTGGTCGAACAGGCCGACCGTAGAGAGCATGGAATATGTCAGCGGGAACAGCACCCCGATGATGGTGAAGACGATGACGCTGAGCGCCACGGAACGTTTTTTGCGCAGCGACAGCAGGAACGCCACGAGCGCCAGGCCCTGGACGAGCAGCGGGAAGCCGAGCAGCGCGCTGACGGTGTTGTAGACTGCCTCCGCATTGGCATATCCGAACAGGTACAGCAGCAGCGCCGTCCCGTACAGCAGCACGATGCCGATGGTGTAGCGCTTCGGAATGGACCAGAAGCGGAACGGCTTCGGCGCGGCAATGCCGCATGCGTCCCGATGCGCGCGCGTGCATGCAAAAAACAGCACGACGGCGAAGAACCCAATGCCGGCGCCCAGCAGGCAGAGCATGCCGGTCAGCAGCGACGGCACGGCCAGATAGATGGCGTTGCACAGCTTTTCCAGCATCTGGATCTCTTCCGCATACCCGGCCACGTTCCGCAGCGGGGCCAGCCCCTGCAGCAGGAACTCGCCCGCCTCCGCAACGACGGCCTGCGCGGCGGCGAAAGCGCCCGTCCCGTCCAGAATGCCCGGCAGGCAGACCAGCGCATACAGCGCGGCGATGGCGAGCACGGCGCACGCCGTTGCGGTCAGAAAGCCGCCCAGGCGGCGCTTCTGCAAAAGCCAGATGGCCAGCGCCGTTGCCGGCAGCATCAGCACGGCGATCACGCCGCCTGCGCCGGGCCACACGAGCGGCAGGGCGAGCAGCGGCGGCAGCAGCGGCAACAGCAGGCGCGCACCGGGCCGTTCGCCCAGGCGGCACATGGCGGCCGCCGCCAGCGCCGCAACCGCCGGCGCCGTGAACAGCGCGAGCGATACGCTGGCGTACAGCACGGCGCACCAGACCACGCCCGCAAGCACAGCAAAAAGGACGGGCTTGTGCGGCAGCCGGCCGGCCTCGCTGTAGGTTTGCTCCTGCCTGATATCTTCCATGCTATCATTTTACCGCGAATGCGGCAAAATCACAACGGATTTTCGGGGACTTTTTTCCGCAGGCGCCGTCGCGGCCCGTCATAACGCATAAACACGGCGACGGACGCATAGACTTGCCCCATGAAACGACAAATCCGACCAATACAACCAATACAATGGAAGCCCCTGCTGCTCTGCCTCGTCCTGCCGCTTGCCATCGGCGGGCTCGCCGCGCTCCTGTCGGGCGGCGGGATGCGCAACTACGCCGCCCTGCGGCAGCCGCCGCTCTCCCCGCCGGGATGGGCGTTCCCCGTGGCATGGACGATCCTGTACCTGCTCATGGGCTATGCCAGCTATCGCCTGTTGCCGCGGCGGGAGGACGGCTCGGTGCTGCCGCTTTCGGCAAAGCCCCTGCCGGACGCATGTCCGCCGCATTGCGCCGAATGCCGCGCGGCGCTGCGGCTGTACGCCGCACAGCTCGCGCTCAATTTCCTCTGGCCGGTGCTGTATTTCGCCGCGCAGCTGCGTCTGGCCGCATTGGTGGACCTGCTGCTGCTCTGGGCGCTCGTGCTCGCGCTGCTGCTGCGCAGCCGGCGCTGCGACCGTACCGCCGCGCTGCTGTTCGCCCCTTACCTGGCGTGGCTCACCTTCGCCGCCTATCTCAACTTTGGCACGCTGCTGCTGAACCTGTGAACCGGCGGCGGGAGAAGGGCACGGCGGCGGGAGGGGAACGATTTTTCCTTCCGGAAAAAGGGTCGCATGAAAAACCGGGACCGCTTTGCCCTCTCCTGTTTCGTCGCGTGCATAAGCGCCCGCTGGCGCCGATCTGGCGCATCTTTCCTGTTCAAAAAAGCACAAAATCCCCCCGCCTTTTCCCCTCCGGGAGCGCTTCCTCCCGGAAAGGAGAGGGCGGAGAATCCCGCCCTCACAAAAGCGCGCCGCCCGGCTTCCATCCCGCCGGGCGGCAACCCGTGTCACACGTTGAAGCGGAACAGGGTCACGTCCCCGTCCTGCATGACGTAATCCTTGCCCTCGGAGCGGACGAGCCCCTTCTCGCGGCAGGCGGCCATGGAGCCGAGCGACACGAGCGTATCATACGGCACGATCTCGGCGCGAATGAAGCCGCGTTCAAAATCGGTATGGATGACGCCGGCAGCCTGCGGCGCCTTCCAGCCGCGGCGGATCGTCCAGGCGCGCACCTCGTCGGCGCCGGCGGTAAGGAAGCTGATGAGGCCGAGCAGCCGGTAGCAGGCGCGCACGAGCTGGTCGAGCCCGCTCTCCTGCACGCCCATTTCCGCAAGGAACGCGGCCTTTTCCGCCGGATCGAGCGCGGAGACCTCCTCTTCGAGCTGCGCGCACACGGTCATGGCCTCGGCGCCCTCCCGCGCGGCGGCTTCATAGACCCGGGCGGCCATGGCGTCCGGCGCGGCGCCGAGCGCGTCCTCGGCCACGTTGGCCACATAGACGACTGGCTTGGTCGTAAGCAGGAACAGCCCTTTTACAAACGGCGCGTCCTCCTCGTCCACGGGCACGGTGCGCGCAGGCCGCCCCGCTTCCAGCGCGGCCCGGATCGCCTCAAGGATCTCCAGCTCGCGGCCGGGGCGCTTGTCGCCGCTCTTCATCATCTTTTTTGTGCGGTCGATGCGGCGCTCAACGGTCTCCAGGTCGGCAAACACGAGCTCGAGGTTGATCGTCTCCATGTCGCGTACCGGATCGACGCTGCCGTCGACATGCACGACGTTTTCGTCCTCAAAGCAGCGCACCACGTGCACCACCGCGTCCACCTCCCGGATGTGGGAGAGGAACTTGTTGCCGAGCCCCTCGCCGCGGCTTGCGCCGCGCACGAGCCCGGCGATATCGACAAATTCAATCGTGGCGGGCGTGGTCTTCTTCGGGCTGTACATCTCCGACAGCCGCGTCAGCCGCGCATCCGGCACCGGCACCACGCCCACGTTCGGCTCAATGGTGCAGAATGGATAGTTCGCCGCCTGTGCGCCCGCCTGCGTAATCGCGTTGAACAGCGTGCTCTTGCCCACGTTCGGCAGGCCTACGACCCCTAATTTCATGGCGTTCTCCTTTGCTGCCCCGCCCTGCTGGCGTGGGCGTTGCGTCCCTGAGCGGCCGGCTCGCCGCCGGCGTTACAGCCTTGCCAGCCCCGCCCGCAGCCGGCGGAGCGACTCCTCCCGCCCGAGCAGCGCCGCGATTTCGATGGCGCCGCCGGGCGTAACCTGCCTGCCGGACAGCGCGATGCGCACCGGCCAGAGCAGCGTGCCGTTCTTCATGCCCTGTGCGGCGGCCAGGCCGAGCAGCGTTTCGTGCAGCGCCGCCTCCGTCCAGTCCGGCAGCGCCGCCAGCGCCGGGACGACCGTCTCCAGCACCGCCTTTGCCGCCGCCGGATCGGTCTTGAATTTTTTGTTCACAAACAGCGTCACGTCATATTCCGGCAGCGCGGCGAGAAAATCCACCATGCCCGGAATCTGGGAAAAGACCTCCGTGCGCGGCTGGAGGATGCGGCAGAGGATGCCCGCGTCCATGCGCGCCACGCCGGCCTGCTCGTAGTAGGGCATGGCGTGCGCGGTAAACGCCTCCGGCGTAAGGCGGCGGATATATTCGGCGTTCATCCAGGTGAGCTTGTTCACGTCGAATATGGCGGGGGACTTGCTCATGCCGTCGATGGAGAACGCATCCACAAGCTCCGGCAGCGTGAAGAACTCGCGCTCGTCGCCCGGGTTCCAGCCCAGCAGCGCCACATAGTTGACGATCGCCTCGGAGAGGTAGCCCTTGTTCAGATAATCCTCATAGTAGGCGTCGCCGTCGCGCTTGGAGAGCTTGTGCGTGGCGTCGCGCATGATCTGCGTCATGTGGATATACACGGGCTTTTCCCAGCCGAACGCCTCGTAGAGGAGATTGTACTTGGGCGTGCTCGCCAAATACTCGTTGCCGCGCATGACGTGCGTAATGCCCATCGTATGGTCGTCGATGACGTTGGCGAAATTATAGGTCGGCATTCCGTCGGCCTTGATGAGGATCATGTCGTCGAGGTCTGCGCAGTCCACGGCGATGTGCCCGTAGATCACGTCGTCAAACGAGGCCTCACCATGCGCCGGCACGTTCTGACGGATGACATGCGGCTCGCCGGCGGCAAGGCGGCGGCGCACCTCCTCCGGGGACAGGTGCAGGCAGTGTTTATCGTATTTGAAGGTTTCGCCGCGCGCAGTCGCCGCCTCGCGGCGCTGTTGCAGTTCTTCCTCCGTGCAGAAGCAGTAGTAGGCCTTGCCCTCGCGCACGAGCTGCTCGGCGTAGGGCAGGTACATCTCCTTGCGTTCGCTCTGGACATACGGCCCGAAATCGCCGCCGATGTCCGGCCCCTCGTCCCAGTCCATGCCGATGTCCCTGAGCGTGCGGTAGATGACCTCGACCGCCCCCTCCACATACCGGCCCCGATCCGTGTCCTCGATGCGCAGGATGAACCGCCCGCCCCGGCTGCGCGCATACAGCCATGTGTACAGGGCGCTGCGCAGGTTGCCAAGGTGCATGTAGCCCGTCGGACTCGGGGCAAATCTTGTTCTTACCATAACCGTTCCTTTCCGCTGGTCTGTTCGTATCCCGGCTCAGGCCCGATACCCGTCCTTGAGCCCGACGACACGGTTGAACACGGGCGCGCCGGGGGCGGAATCGGGATCGGTGCAGAAGTACCCGACGCGCAGGAACTGGAACCGGTCGCCCGGCTGCGTCCCGGCAAGCGCCGGCTCGGCAAAGCCGTGCCGCACGGTCAGCGAAGCGGGATTGAGCCGTTCGGTGAAGTCCCGCCCGTCGTCCGCCTCCGCATCGAACAGCAGCGGTTCGTAGAGCCGGAACTCGGCGGCGACGGCTTCGCGCGCGGGGACCCAGTGCAGCGTGCCCTTGACCTTGCGTTCGCACTGGCCGCTGCGCGTCTCCGGGTCGTATGTGACGTGGACGCACGTCACCCGGCCCGCTTCATCGCATTCGTGCGCGGCGTAGCGCACGATGTAGGCGCCCTTGAGCCGCACCTCGCCGCCAGGCTTGAGGCGGAAGAACTTTTTGGGCGGTTCCACCGCGAAGTCCTCCCGCTCGATGTACAGCTCGCGGCCGAACGGCACGCCGTGCGTGCCGGCGGCTGCATCGTTCGGGTTGTTCTCCACCTCGACCTGTTCGGTTCGATCCGCCTCGTAGTTGTCGATCACCACGCGCAGCGGGTCGAGCACGGCCATGCGGCGCGGGGCATGTGCGTTCAGGTCCTCGCGGGCACAGTGTTCCAGCATGGCGGTATCCACGACCGAATCCGCCTTGGCCACGCCGATGCGCTCAAGGAAATCGCGCACGGCGGCAGCGGTATAGCCGCGGCGGCGCAGGCCGCACAGCGTCGGCATGCGCGGGTCGTCCCACCCGGAGACGAACCCCTCCTCCACGAGCCGGCGGAGATAGCGCTTGCTCATGACCGTGTTGGTCAGGTTGAGCCTGGCAAACTCGATCTGCCGCGGCCGGTGCGCAAAGCCGCACTGCTCCACCACCCAGTCGTAGAGCGGGCGGTGCGCCTCGTACTCAAGGCTGCACAGCGAGTGGGTCACGCCTTCGATCGCATCCTGGATCGGATGGGCAAAGTCGTACATCGGGTAGATGCACCATTTGTCGCCCGTCTGATGGTGCGGAATGTGCAAAATGCGGTACATGGCCGGGTCGCGCAGGTTGATGTTGGGCGAGGCCATATCGATCTTGGCGCGCAGCGTGCGCGAGCCGTCGGGAAACTCCCCGTTCTTCATGCGCTCGAACAGGTCGAGGTTTTCGGCCACGCTGCGGTCGCGGTACGGGCTGTTGCGCCCCGGCTCCGTGAGCGTGCCGCGGTATTCGCGCATCTCGTCCTTGCTGAGGTCGTCCACATAGGCAACGCCCTTTTTGATGAGCTTGACGGCCAGCTCGTAGCACTGGTCGAAGTACGACGAGCCGAACAGCACCTGATCCCACTGGAAGCCGAGCCAGCGGATATCCTCCTGGATGGCGTCGACATACTCCGTATCCTCCTTGGTGGGGTTGGTGTCGTCGAAGCGGAGGTTGCAGGAACCGCCGTACCGCTCGGCCATGCCAAAGTCGATGGACAGCGCCTTGGCGTGGCCGATGTGCAGGTAGCCGTTCGGCTCCGGCGGGAAGCGCGTCCTTACGCGCGGATCGGCCTCGCCCGCCTCGCGCCGGGCCTGCAGATCCGCCTCGATCTGTTCCTCGATAAAGTTCCTGTTGCGGGTCGTTTCCTCCATCCCCGGGCACCTCCTGCCGCTCTAAACAGAATTCAATTTATTATCGCCGCAACGGGCAAAAATGTCAACGCGCCATTTGCGATTCAGCCCGCCATATGATATACTTTTTCATTATGGCAACAGGAGGATGATACGGGTATGAAGCAGATCGCCTTCATCGGCCTCGGCGTCATGGGCGGCCCCATGGCCGGGCACCTGCTTGACGCGGGGTACGATATGCACGTGTATACCCGCACGCGCGAAAAGGCGCTGCCGCTCATCGAGCGTGGCGCCTTCTGGCACGATACGGTCGCATCCTGCGTGGCGGACGCGGACGCGGTCGTCACGATCGTGGGCTTTCCGCCGGACGTGGAGGCCGTATACTTCGGGGCGGACGGCATCATCGAAAACGCAAAGTCCGGCTCGCTGCTCATCGATATGACGACGACGGCGCCGTCGCTCTCCGTGCGCATCTATGAAGCGGCGAAGACCCGGGGCCTGTACGCGCTCGACGCGCCGGTGTCCGGCGGCGATGTGGGCGCGAAGAACGCGACGCTCTCCATCATGGCCGGCGGCGACCCCGCGGCGTTCGAGCGCGCGCTGCCGCTGTTGCAGCGGCTTGGCAGCAGCGTGCGCCATACCGGCGCAGCCGGGAGCGGGCAGCACACCAAGATGGCCAACCAGATCGCCATCTGCGGGGCGATTGCCGGCGTATGCGAAGCGCTGACCTATGCCAAAAAAGCGGGGCTCGATCCGGAAAACATGCTCGCCTGCATCAGCGGCGGGGCGGCCGGCTCGTGGCAACTGTCCAACATGGCGCCGCGCATTCTCAAAGGGGATCTCAACCCCGGGTTTTTCATCAAGCATCAGGTCAAGGACCTGCGCATTGCGCGCGCCGAGGCGCAGGAGAACGGCGCGAAGCTGCCGGTGCTGGACCTGGTCGCGGATCTGTATGAGCGGCTGCTATCCGATGGGGACGGCGAGTTGGGGACGCAGGCGCTCATCAAGGCGTATGCCGACTGAGCCACGCACGCAAACAGCGGGAGGAAAAAACGTTGCGCGACATCTTTGACAAACGCAAAAACGAATATGCCGAACAGGCGCGGCAACTGGGCATCTACCCGTATTTCCACGAGCTGGAGTCCCGCCAGGACGTGGAGGTCATCATGGAGGGCAAGCGCCGCATCATGCTCGGCTCCAACAACTATCTGGGGCTCACCGTGCACCCGCGCGTCATCGCGGCCGGCAAGGCGGCGCTCGACCGGTACGGCTCCGGCTGTTCCGGATCGCGTTTTCTCAACGGCACGCTGAACCTGCATACGCAGCTCGAGCGGGAGCTGGCCGAGTTCCTCGGCAAGGAAGCCGTGATGACGTTCTCCACAGGCTTCCAGACCAATCTGGGCATCATCTCCGCCGTGTGCGGCAAGGATGACTATATCCTGAGCGACAAGGAGAACCACGCCAGCATCTACGACGGCTGCAAGCTCTCCTACGCCCGGATGCTCCGCTACCGCCACAACGACATGGCGGATCTTGAAACCCGGTTGCAGCAGGTGCCGGACAGCGCCGGCTGCCTCATCGTGACCGACGGCGTGTTCTCCATGGGCGGCGACGTGTGCAACCTGCCGGAGATCGTGCGCCTTGCGCGGCGGTACGGCGCGCGCGTCATGGTGGACGATGCGCACGGCCTCGGCGTCATCGGCCCCGGCGGACGCGGTACGGCGGCGCACTTCGGGCTCGAGAGAGAGGTGGATATCCTCATGGGCACGTTTTCCAAGTCGCTCGCGTCCATCGGCGGCTACATGGCGGCGAGCGCCGACGTGGTGGATTATGTGCGCCATGCTTCACGGCCATACATCTTCTGCGCCTCCATCCCGCCCGCTTCGTGCGCGACGGCCATCGAGGCGCTGCACATCCTGCGCGAACAGCCGGAGCTGCCGGAGCGGCTCGCCGCGCTGGCGCGGTACATGCGCGAGGGGCTCAAGCGCCGCGGCATCGCCATCCGCGAAAGCGCCACCCCCATCATCCCGATCTATACGCGCGACGCGTTGAACACGCTGACCGTCGCCAAGGAGCTGTACGACGAGGGCGTGTATGTCAACCCCGTCCTGCCGCCGGCCACGCATCCTCTGGAATGCCTGCTGCGGACAAGCTATATGGCCACGCATACCGAGCCGCTGCTGGACGAAGCGCTCGAAATCATCGAAAGGGTGGTGAAACGCCATGTCGCAGGATAAACGCGTGGCGCTGGTCACCGGCGCATCGAGCGGCATCGGCCTTGCCGCGGCAAACGCGCTGCTCGACGAGGGCTATATCGTGTTCGGCCTGAGCCGCCACCCGTTCCCGGCGGCCCGGCACCGGCATCTGGTTGCGGATGTGACCGACGAGGCGCAGGTGCGCGCGGCGGTGGACGAGGTGCTTGCCTCACAGGGGCGGATCGACCTGCTCGTGAACAACGCCGGCTTCGGCATTTCCGGCGCGGTCGAGTTTACCGGGGACAGGGAGGCGCGCAGCCAGTTCGACGTCAACCTGTTCGGCACGCTCAACTGCATCCGTGCCGTCGTGCCGCATATGCGTGAGCGGCGCGCGGGCATGATCCTCAGCATCGGTTCGGTCGCAGGTTCGATCCCGATCCCGTTCCAGGCGTTCTATTCCGCGGCCAAGGCGGCCGTCGCGGCCGTGACGATGGCGCTGCAAAACGAGCTGCGGCCGTTCTCCGTCAACGTCTGCGCCCTGCTGCCCGGCGATGTCAAAACCGGATTTACCGCCGCACGGTGCAAGAACGAAACCGGCGCCGCCGCCTATCCGGCGCTGGCCCGGTCGGTTGCCGGCATGGAGCGCGACGAGCAGAACGGCATGCCGCCGGAGGTCATCGGCCGCCGCATCGCCGCCATCGCGCGCAAAAAACGGCCGAAGGCGCTCTATTCGTGCGGATTGCAATACCAGTTTTTCCTGCTGTTGGCGCGCCTGTTGCCCGTGCGCACGCTCAACTGGCTCGTCGGGCTGTTGTACGCAAAGGCATAGTTCGGACCACCATCGGCCGGCCGCAGGGCCGGCCGTTTGTTTGCAAGCGGACCCGGGTCGGAACCGACGGCCGGAAACGCAGAAGCGCCGGAACCGGCTGCCGGCGTATGGGCGGCCGGTTGCAGCGGTTACACACCCCCAACAAAACGGGATCCATGCGCTTCCCCACATCCGGGGATTGCTTGGCAGGGCGCTCGTCAACCGTGCGTGCTCCCGCTCGCGGCAGAGAGTTGACAATTATATTGAAAGAGCCCGGGAACCCAGGAATTCAAGGATTCCCGGCTGTCTGGGGGGATCGCCCGGCGGGGAGTCCTTTCCATGCGCGCCGCATCCGTGCGAGCCGTGAAACCGTTCCCTGTCGGGCCGCCGCAGGGGCGGCAGGACGCGCCTCCCGCGCCCGCAGGGAATGTATGCCCGTCGGGGAACGGGGCCGCGCCCGGACGAACACGCGTCGCGCTCGCCAGGCGGCAGCGAGCGCCGGTCGGGCTGCCGCAACGGGCAGGGACGATCGAACGATTTGAAAAACGCGGATGCGCCAGGGCGCATCCGCGTTTCCGTTTCGCTGTGCCGCTCCGCGCGGCGCAAAAGCACCCCGCCCGGTTTGGAAAGGGCGGCGAAGGATGCCGGCAGCGCGCGCTTCAGGCCTGTTGTTTGAGCTGATTGACGCCGACGATATACAGGATGGGGAGTACGATGCCGATGACCGCGGTGACGCTGTTCGTCCCGCTGCCCAGCAGGGCGAGCAGCAGGCTCAGCGAGGCCAGCACGAGCAGGGTGACGCCCCACCCCATGCAGGTATGCGCCTTGGCCGGGTTCGCCCAGTTTTTCACGGCGACGATGCCGGCGATAAATTCGAGCACGGTCCCGGCAAAGAACAGGATGTACCCCAGCACGATCACCAGCATCAGCGCGCCGACGCCTGCCATCGCGCTGAGGGTCAGCAGTCCGAACAGGCCGATGAGGCCAAAGACGAGCGTTATGGAGGAAAAGATGATCATCAGAATACCCGTCACCTTGAGAAGCGAGGAGCCGACTGGGGCGGACGGATAGTTTTGATAGGATTCCATGGTTGAAATTCTCCTTTTATCTTCTGTGCTGTCGCGCATATGCAGCGGCGCCGCGCAGGCGCCGTCCACGGCCTATGCGAGCGGGGAAAAACCGGCCAGCAATGCGTCGATGCCTTCGGCGGACTGGGACGATGCGGTGATGAGCGCCATCCGGTCGCCAATGCGGCGCACCAGATAGCGCTGATAGACGGTGACGCCGTTCGTCTCGAGCGCGCCGTCCAGCGTCTGATAGGTCTGGCCGCACAGTTCGGCGGTTCCGGCTTCCCCGATCGTAAAGCCCAATGAGGGCAGTTGCAGCTGCAGGGCCGATACGTAGAGCTCGGCGCTCATGCCCTCTATGGCGGTGTCCTCCGCAATGATCTGCAGGTTGTCGCCGTCGGTGGAAATGGCCATCATCTCATAGATGATCTGGACGAGCGAAGCGTCCAGCAGGCTGCCGTCGATGTCGAGCATCTCCGCGCCGATGTTCATGGCGGCGTTGATCTGCTCGTCGGTCGCCATGCTCATGCCCTCGGGCAGCGTGTAGCGCAGGCCGAGCCAGGTGCTCTCATATGTCGTTTCCGTACGCGTGCCGGGGGTATAGTTGACGGGTTCGGCGGTCGGCTCCGCCATGGGTTCGGCGGTCGGCTCCGCCGTGGGTTCGGCGGTCGGCTCCGCGGTGGGCTCGGCGGTCGGTTCCGCCGATTGTTCCGGCGTGGGGGTCGGCTCGGCGGACGGGGTCACGCAGCCCGCCGCCAGCGCGGCAAGCAGCAGGGCCGCCAGCAACAGGGCCGGCAAACGGTTTTTCATGGATAGATTTCCTCCCATCATCGTATTGCGTACTTACGCGGCAATATTATCGTGCAAAAGACGCGGCGCGTCAAGCGGAAACGGCGGTTTTTTCGCCATCTTTGTTTATTCGTCCGGATGCGGCGCTTTTTGCCTGCGGCGGCGGGACAGACGCTCCATTATCCGCACGAGCAGGAACAGCAGCGGATATCCCAGCGCCGCAAGCGGCAGCAGCACGGGCAGCATCTGCGGCGTGGGCAGCGCGATGCCGAGCGGCGCGCGCAGCAGCGCCAGCGCGGCGAACAGGCAGGCGCCCATCGTGATCGATAACATCGCCCGGTTGCGGTCAAACGGCCGACAGATGTGCAGCAGCACCAGCATCCCGGAGACAGCATAGGCATAGACGCAAAGCGTAACGCCCTCCGTCCCACTCAGGCCAAGCGGGCCGCCGGAAACCATGGCGGCCAACACGCACAGCAGGCTCAGCAGCGTACCGGGTACGGCTTCCAGGAACACGCTGCGCACAAAGTGCCCGTGCGTGGGCGCGCTCTCCCGCTCAAACGTGAACGCCAGCGCCGGCAGACCGATCGTAAACAGCGCCACGATCGAGAGCTGCCGCGGCGAAAACGGGTATTCCAGCGGCGTGATCAGCGCGATCAGCAGCACGATCATGGAGGTAAGGCTCTTTTTGACGAACAGCTCCACCGTCCGCGTCACGCTGCCGATGATGTGCTGCGCTTCGCGCACGATGTCCGGCAGCGCGAGCAGGTCCTCGTCCAGCAACACGAGCTGCGCCGCGCTGCGCCCCGCCTCGCACCCGTGCAGCAGCGCCACGCTGCAGTCGGCCGTGCGGAATGCCGCGATATCGTTGACCCCGTCGCCGACCATGCCGACGCAACGGCCGTCGGCGCGCAGCGCGGCGATAAGTTGCGCCTTCTGCCCCGCGGTTGCGTTCGCAAACACGCCGCCAAAGGCCGCGGCGTCGGCGAGAGCGTCTTCGTCCGCAAGCCGGGCGCAATCCACAATCGGCCCCGGCAGGTGCAGCGCGCGCGCGATGGTTTCCGCCGCCTGCGGCGTATCGCCCGTGAGAATGCGCACATCGACGCCGGCAGACTGAAAATAGGCGACCGCCTCGCGCGCCTCGCCCCGCAGTACGTCGGCCGCCGTGCCGCACGTGAGCGTGCCGGTCTTGTCAAGGCAGAGCGTGTCGATCCGGCCGAACATCTCCACGCTGTACAGGTCGCGCGCAAGCACCTGCCGCCGCCGGAGCAGCACCGTGGAGAGCAACATCGCCGCCGCAGCGAGCAGCAGCATCGCCGCCGGCAGCATGCCCATCAGCGACCCGGCGGCGGAGGCGGCGGCATGCGCCGCAGCGTCCCCATGCCGCACATACAACAGGTATTTGAGCAGGCACAGCGGGAGCGCGAGCACCGTCAGCACGCGGATCAGCCGCGTGATCCCGCGCGCCATCTCCGAGCGCGGCTCGGCGTGCCCGCGCGCTTCGCTCTCCGCCTGGTGCAGCCGGGTCCGCTCGCCTGTGGCGGCGACGACCGCCTCGCACGCGCCCTGCACCACCGTCGCGCCGGCGGGGAGCGCGTCTCCCTCGGCGAACGAAACATGCGCGCTGCGTCCGTCCAGCAGCGAGACGTCCGCCAGCACCGCGCCGTCCGTCACCGTGCAGTCGGCCGGCACCGGGCTGCCCGCGTCCAGGCGCAGCCGGTCGCCCACGGCGAGCGCCTCGGCCGGCCGCTCCTCATGCCCCTCGCCGTGCAGCACGACGGCCGGCATTTCCGGCGTGTTCAGCGCGTCCATGTTGCGCCGGAAGGCCAGCTCCGCGCCGATGCCCAGCGCGGCGTTGAGCACAACCAGCGGCAAAAAGGACAGATGAAAGCTGTCCCCTGCGAACAGCAGCACGGCGGCGCAGGCGAGCGCGATGGCGTTGTACAGCGTTGGCAGATGGGAACGAAGGATCTCCCTCGTGGTGCGCAGATGGCGCACCCGTGCCCTGGGGGAATGGCGCATGGTTCGGTGCAATCCCTTTGACGTTGGTGGGGGCCGCCGGCAAGGCGGGCGGAGGTCCGGCGATGCTGGATCGCGGGAATATAAATACAGTATACGGGAGAATCTTGCTCTTAACAAGACCGGAATCCTTTGCTATAATGAAAAAACCTGATGGAGAGGGAGGAAGAGGTATGGAGTTCCGCTTGGCGATCGCAGAGGCGCTGTGCGCCACACCCGGCTGGGACGGGGCGTTCACCGTGGAGGAGACCGCCGCAATGCTGGAGGCGCCCCCCAACCCGGATATGGGCGACTTTGCGTTCCCCTGTTTCAAACTGGCTCGTACGATGCGCAAGGCGCCGCCGCTCATCGCCGCCGATCTGGCCGGGCGCATCGTTCTGCCCGCCGGCGTGGCGCGTGTGGAGGCCCTGAGCGGCTATCTGAACTTTACGCTCGACCGGGCGGCGCTCTCGCGCGCCGTGCTCGAGCGCATTGCGCACGAAGGCGACCGTTACGGCGGCAGCGATGCGGGCGGCGGCCGCTGCGTGTGCATCGACTATTCTTCCGTCAACATCGCAAAGCCGCTGCACATCGGGCATCTGCCCAGCACCGTCATCGGCAACGCGCTCTATCGCATCTACAACCACCTCGGCTATCGCAGCGTGGGGATCAATCACCTCGGGGACTGGGGTACGCAGTTTGGCAAGATGATCTATGCCTACAAGACGTGGGGCAGCCGTGAGGCGGTCGAGCGCGGCGGCGTGGACGAGCTGGTCCGGCTGTACGTGCGCTTTCACCAGGAGGCCGAAAACGACGAGGCCATGAACGACGCCGCTCGCGCCTGGTTCCGCCGCATCGAGGAGGGCGATGCGGAGGCGACCAACCTGTTCAACTGGTTCAAGGAGATTACGCTCTCCGAGGTGCAGCAGGTGTTCTACCTCATGGACATCCGCTTCGACAGCTATGCCGGCGAGAGCTTTTATAACGACAAGATGGGCCGCGTTGTGGACGAGCTGCGCCAAAAGGGGCTGCTCAAGCTCGATCAGGGCGCGCAGATCGTCGATCTTTCCGCCTATAAAATGCCGCCGTGCATTATCCTGCGCAGCGATGGAGCGACGCTGTACGCCACGCGCGACATTGCCGCCGCCCTTTACCGCAAGGATACGTATGATTTTGCCAAGTGCCTCTACGTTGTCGCCTACCAGCAGAGCCTGCACTTCCGGCAGTGGTTCAAGGTGGTCGAGCTCATGGGCTACCCGTGGGCCAAAGACCTGGTACACGTGGCCTTCGGCATGGTATCGGGTACGGACGGCGCATTTTCCACCCGCAGGGGCAACATGGTCAAGCTGCGCGACGTGCTGCAGGCCGCGATCGATAAGACCGGCGCGATCATGGCCGAGAAAAGCCCCGATCTGCCGGAGCGCGCCGCCGTCGCCCGCGATGTGGGCGTGGGCGCGCTCGTCTGGAACAGCCTCTACAATGGCCGGATCAAGGATGTGGTGTTCGACTGGGACGCCGTGCTCAACTTTGATGGCGAAACCGGCCCCTACGTGCAGTACACGCACGCGCGCGCCTGCTCCGTGCTGCGCAAGGCCCGGCCCGCAGGCGAGGTCGATTATGCCGCGCTCGACGACGGCGAGAGCCGCGCGCTGCTCTCCGCGCTCGCCGCATTCCCGAGCGCCGTCGCCGAAGCCGCCGAAAAGTACGAGCCGTACCTCGTTTCCCGCGCCGTCATGGCCGTCTGCCAGGCGTTCAACCGCTTCTATTATGAACGGCGGATCATGGCCGACGACCCCGCCGTGCGCAACGCCCGCCTTGCCCTGACCGACGCCGCCCGCCGCGTCATCGCCATCGGGCTCGGGCTGCTTGGCATGAAGGCGCCTGAGCGGATGTAACGGCTCCCCTTCTTTTCTTTTTGAAAAAAGAAAAGAAGCAAAAGAAAACCGACTGGCGGCCGGGGGGACGGGAAAAAATGTTTTGGGGTTCCCTTTGCGGGGGTTTTCTCCTACTTTTCTTTTAGAAAAGAAAAGTAGGCAAAAGAAAACCGACTGGCGATCGGCAGGGAATTTCCCCCAGCCAAAACACCGTTTATCGTTAAGTTTCTTTTTCGCTTCCTTTTTCTTTTTCAAAGAAAAAGGAAGAAGCAAAAACCACAGAGGACGGGGAACAAATGATCGACATAAAATTGCTCCGGACGGAACCGGACAAGGTGCGCGAGAACATCAGGAAGAAATTTCAGGACGACAAGCTGCCGCTGGTGGACGAGGTGATCGAGCTGGACGCCTCATACCGGGCGGCGAAGACCCGGTGCGACGAGCTGCGCAACCGGCGCAACGTGCTGTCCAAGCAGATCGGCGGCCTGATGGCGCGCGGTGAGCGCGAGGCGGCGGAGGCGACCAAGGCCGAGGTCAAGGCGATGGCCGACGAGATGGCGGCGCTGGAGGCGCAGGAAACGACGTATGAAGCGGAGATCCGCAAGCGGATGCTGGTCATTCCGAACCTGATCGATCCGGCGGTGCCGATCGGCCGTGACGATACGGAAAACGTGGAGCGCGAGCGCTTTGGCGAGCCGGTCGTGCCGGATTTCCCGGTGCCATACCACGTGGACATCATGGAGGCGCTCGGCGGCGTCGATTTCGACAGTGCGAGAAAGACGAGCGGCAACGGATTCTACTACCTGCTCGGGGATGTGGCGCGCCTGCATTCGGCCGTTTTGAGCTATGCGCGCGATTTTATGATCGACCGCGGCTTTACCTACTGCATCCCGCCGTTCATGATCCGCGGCGGCGTGGTGGACGGCGTGATGAGCTTTGCCGAGATGGAAAACATGATGTACAAGATCGAGGGGGAGGATCTGTACCTGATCGGCACGAGCGAGCACTCCATGATCGGCCGTTTCATTGACACCATTCTCGACGAGGAGCGCCTGCCGCTTGCGCTGACGAGCTATTCGCCCTGCTTCCGCAAGGAGGTGGGCGCGCATGGCATCGAGGAGCGCGGGGTATACCGCATCCACCAGTTTGAAAAGCAGGAGATGATCGTGGTCTGCAAGCCGGAGGACAGCGCCGCCTGGTTCGACCGGCTTTGGCGCAACAGCGTGGATTTCTTCCGCTCGCTGGACATCCCGGTGCGCACGGTGGAGTGCTGCTCCGGCGATCTGGCGGATCTGAAGGTGCGCAGTCTCGACGTGGAGGCCTGGTCGCCGCGGCAGCGGAAATATTTCGAGGTCGGCTCCTGCTCCAACCTCGGCGACGCGCAGGCGCGCCGGCTTGCCATCCGGATCAAGGGACGCGAGCGCGGTAATTATCTCGCACACACCCTCAACAATACCGTCGTCGCGCCGCCGCGCATGCTCATCGCGTTCCTCGAGAACAACCTGCAAAGCGACGGCAGCGTGCGCATCCCCGAGCCGCTCCGGCCGTATATGGGCGGCAAAGCCGCATTGAGCCGTTGACGTGCCGCCCTCCTCTTCTTCGAGGGATGGGGAGGCTGAAAGAAAAAAAGGGGACGACGGGGAGGATGGCTTTCCCCGCGTCCCGGCCTTTGCCCCCCTTTCGGGGGCTTTTTCTTTTGCTTTCTGAAAAACCGCCAAAAACAGGGCGGCGGCTACGCCTCCATGCGGCGAATGATGGCGTTTGCTTCCGCGTAAATCCGCTCGGGGTCACAGCCGGTGAAGAACGCGCCATCCTCATAGAGGATGCGACCGGCGACCATGGTCAGTCGGACGTTTTGTTTGGAGCCGCTGTACACGACGTTTTTGAGCACATCGTTTTCGGGCTGCATGTTGGGCTGATGCAGCTCGAGCAGGACCAGATCGGCCTGCTTGCCGGGGAGCAGGTCGTCGCAGTCGACCAGACCCATGGCATGCGCGCCATTGACGCACGCCATCCGCAGCACATCGAGCGCGCCGCAGGCGGCGGCGTCCTGCTCGGCCACCTTTTGCAGCCCGGTGACGAGGAACATTTCCCGGAAAAAGTCGAGGCAGTTGTTGCTGGCGGGGCCGTCCGTGCCGATGGCGACGGGGATCCCCCGGCGCAGGAATTCGCATACGGGCGCGACGCCGGACGCGAGCTTGAGGTTGGAGGCGGGGCAGGTGACGGCGTAAAGCCCGCGGCGGGCGCACAGGTCGAGATCGTCCGGGCTGAGGTGCACCATATGGAAGCCGCCGCCGCCATAGGCGAACGCGCCGAGCGAATCGAGCTTTTGGAGCGGGCTCATGCCATAGCGCGCATAGCAGCCGTCGACCTCGGCGCGCGTCTCGGCCAGATGGGTGAAGAACGGTTCGTGCAGCTCGCGCGACAGCGCCGCCATATCGATCAACAGCGGCTCGCTCGTGGTATATTCGGCATGGATGCCGATGCGGTAGTTCACAAGCGGGTGGAGCGCATTGAAGCGGTGGTACTCGGCCTCGGTCTGCCGGGCGCTGCCGCCATAATCGTTCGTCGCCCCCACGAACGACAGGCGAAACCCGGACGAGATGGCGGCTTCCGCCGCCTCATCGAGGTGGAAGTACATGTCGAACATGGCGGTCTGTCCGCCGGAGACGTATTCGAGGATGGCGAGGCGCACCAGCGTGCCGATATCGCGGCCGGTGAGCTGGCGCTCATACGGGAACACCTGCTTTTCGAGCCAGTCTGCCAGGGGCAGATCGTCCGCATGGGAGCGCAGGAACGTCATGCCGGAGTGCGTGTGCGCATTTTTGAAGCCCGGCAGCAACAGGCCGCCGCGGCAGTCGATCTCGCGGTCGAATGCGGGGCGGGGCGCGGCGGGGGCGGGGCCTGCATGCGTGATGCGGCCGTCCTCCACCCAGAGCTCGCCGCCGATCACGTGCGGCGTGCCCGAAAACTGTGCGATCTTTGCGTCAAAAAACCGGATTTTCATGCCAACAGTATAGCGGATATGGTATGATAAGGCAAGGAGGCGACAGACATGGACGAACAACTTGCAAGGCTTTCGGAGATGCTCGACCGCGCCGGGCGGGTGGCGTTTCTCGGCGGAGCGGGGCTTTCGACCGAGAGCGGCATACCGGATTTTCGCAGCAGCAACGGCGTCTATGCCGCGCTGCGGGCCTACGGCAAGCCGCCGGAGGAGCTGCTGAGCCACGGGTTTTTCCTGCGGCATACGGAGGTGTTTTTCGATTACTACCGCAAGTATCTGATCTGTCCGGAGGCGGAGCCCAACCCGGCGCACCGCGCGCTTGCGCGGCTGGAGCAGCGGGGCAAGCTGACGGCGGTGATCACGCAGAACATCGACGGGCTGCATCAGAAGGCGGGGAGCCGCCATGTGCTGGAGCTGCACGGCAGCGTATACCGCAACCACTGCATGGCGTGCGGCAGGAGCTACCCGGTCGACGCGGTGCTGGCGGCCGAAGGCGTACCGCGCTGCGCCTGCGGCGGAATCATCAAGCCGGACGTCGTGCTCTACGGCGAAGGGCTGGACCCGGCGACGCTGTCGGCCGCGGTGCAGGCGGTGGCGCAGGCGGATATGCTGCTCATCGGCGGCACGCAGCTTTCGGTATACCCTGCGGCGGGGCTGGTCGACTATTTCCACGGCCGGGATCTGGCGGTCATCAACCTCAGCGCCACGCCGCGCGACGCGCAGGCCGCGTTGACCATCCGCCGTCCCATCGGCGAGGTGCTCGCAGCCGTCGTGCCGTAAGCGGCGCTGCGATTCCCCAAAAAGCCGGCCGGGGCAGGCGGCTGTGGGGGACAAGGGATAGAACGCCGTCCCTGCGGGCGGCAACGGGTTCGGCGGGCCGCCGGCGTATTCGCCGGGGTCCGCCGCTCCTATTCGGGAGCGCCGCGCAAAGCGCGGGGGACTTCGACAGGCAGCCGGGCGGGCAGGCCGCCGGGGTCCGCCGCTCCTATTCGGGAGCGCCGCGCAACGCGCGGGGGCCTTCGACGGGCAGTCGGGCGGACGGGCCGCTTTGAAACACAGTTGTAAGATTTCCCGTTAAACGGCGTCTTATAGAGGAAAGGGGGTGACGGCGCAGATGGATATTGAAAAGATCTATGAAGCCTATTTTGCGGATGTTTATTTCTATGTGCGCCGGCTCTCCGGCAGCGAGCACATCGCCGAGGAGATCACGAGCGAGACCTTCTTCCGGGCGCTGCGCTCGGCGGCGGGATTTCGGGGCGCATGCGACATTCGCGTGTGGCTGTGCCAGATCGCAAAGAACTGCTATTTTTCCTATTGCAAAAAGGCCGGGCGGACGGTCAGCCTCGATGCCACGGCGCTTGAGGCGGTGGCGGACCCCGCCGCCCCGCCCGACGAAGCCGTCTGCCGGAAGCTGGAGGCGGAACGCCTCCGCAGGCGCGTACATGCGCTTCCGGACCCCTACCGGGAGGTGCTCATGTGGCGCATGTTTGCAGAGTTGAGCTTCCGGCAGATCGGCGCCATCTTCCACAGATCGGACAACTGGGCCTGCGTCACCTGCCACCGGGCCATCAGGATGTTGAAGAACGGATTGGAGGGCGAATGCCATGAAACATGAATGCAGCATCGTGCGCGACTTGCTGCCGCTGTATCTCGAGGATCTGGTGAGCGCCGAAACGGCGGCGTTTGTCGGGGCGCATCTTGCCCGCTGCGCCGCATGCGCGGCCGAACGGGACGCCATGGCGGCGGGCGCCATCGCGGCCGGGCCCGATGCGGCGGGCGGCGCGCAGGACGCGCATGCCGCGCACGCTTTGACAAAAATCCGCCGGAGGCTGCGCAACCGGGCGCTGCTCGTGATCGCCATAACGGCCGCCCTCGTCGCGGCGGGGGCCGTACTGCTGCGGTTTTTCCCCGTGTACCGTATGGCGCAGGTGCAACCGCTCGCCTATTACAGCAGCGAAGAACTCGGCCGGCTGGCGTACATTGGAAGCGCGGCGGACCGGGCGGCGGCGCAGGCAGTCCTGCGGCTTGCCGACATGGCGTTGGGCGACTGCACCCACACCCGGGTCGAAAACGAGGCGCGCTACGGCCTGCTCGCGCGGTACGCCACGCCGTCCGATCGGGGCGCTTCCCGCACCGAGCACGCCCTGGAACTGTGGTCGGCGCATCTGGAGGAGGCGGAGGGTTATCTCTGGGTTTGCTATTCCGTTGAAGCGTTCGACAACGAGGGGAACACGGTCTCGGGCAGCCGGGAGATCCCCTCGCTCTGGAAGGTGGAGCGCAACGACGCAGGCGAATGGGTCGTCGTTGCGATCAAGGAGCATCCGTAACCCGGCCGGGACTGCGCCCTGGCGCGTCTCCCCCAGCCGCCTATTGCGAAACCGTGTACAGCGAATAGAAATAGCCCCGCTGCCGCATCAGTTCTTCAAAGGTGCCGCACTCCTCCACGCGGCCGTTTTTAAGCGCCAGAATGCCGTCGAAGCGGCGCAGCTCCTCCGCATCGAGCACGTGCGTCACCACAACGCGCAGGATGCCCGTAAGATTGAGCAGCGTATTGACGATATGGCGCGCCGTCTGCCGGTCGAGCGAGGCGGTCGCCTCGTCCACCAGCAGGACGGGCGTGCGCCGCAGCAGACATCGGGCGATGGCGATGCGCTGCCGTTCCCCGCCGGAGAGGTTGCAGCCGTTTTCCCCGCACAGGTAGGCGTCGCCACGGTTCTCCACCAGCGCCGACAGCCCGGCGCCCCGGATCGCCTCCTCCACCGCTTCCGGCGGAAACGGACGGAACATGGTGATATTTTCGCGGATCGAGGCGTTGAAGACAAACACCTCCTGCTGGATGATGGAGACGAGGCCATAGAGCGATTCACAGCTGATGTCGCGCACGTCGTGCCCATCGAGCAGGATGCGTCCCTCGTAGCGGTCGTCCATCCCGATGCACAGGCCGAGCAGGGTGGACTTCCCGCTGCCGGAGGCGCCAACGACCGCGTAGCACCGCCCGGCCTGGAGCACGGCGGACACATCGGACAGCACCGCCCGCCCCGCGCCATAGCGGAAGGTCAGGCCTTCCAGGGCCAGCTCCCGGTGAAGCACGGGCGGCAACTGCGCGCCCCGGTCGCGCACATGCGTCTCCAGCGCGGCGGCCAGCTTGTCCACAAGCGACAGCGCCGCCCGCCGGCCGGCCACATCCCGCGGGATCTCCGCAATGGGCTGGATGACGAAGTTCATCAACTGCACGAACACCATCACCACGCCGGGCGTAATCCCCTTCCCGGAAAGCGCAAAAGCGGCGCCCGCCAGGAATACCCCCATCTGCGCCGCCATGCCCGCCACGGCGCCGATCGTGCCGAGAATGTCCGCCAGACGCCGTTTCCTGCACTTGACGTCCTCCGTCTCCCGGTTCATCTGGCTGAAAGCGCGCAGGATCTCCCGCTCCGCCTGAAAACTCTTGATGACGGAAAACCCGGGTAGTGTCAATAGTTTTGCGCAAATTGGTTTGCAGACCCTGGTATGAGTGAAGT
>UQGA01000021.1 GCA_900540495.1 uncultured Eubacteriales bacterium
TGGAGTTTTTTCAAAAACAGCCGTCATATAAAGAGCAGATTTATTGACAATCGCACAATAACATAATATGATTTAAGAAAGGTATCGGGACGAGAAAAAACTGCGGGGAGAAACGACCGCCGGTTCCGTGCGGATCGTGGCGGCAGCGGTGCGATCAGGAGGGAGAATAGCGCATGAATTCAACAAAAGTACGTCTTGCCGATCAGGTGACGGCCGACTTGCAGGCCATGGTTTTCAGCAAATACAATCCGGGCGATCGGCTCCCCGTGGAGAACGAGCTGGCCCAACTGTTTTCCGTCAGCCGGATCACCATTCGGGAGGCGGTCAGCAAGCTCAGCACGATGGGCGTTTTGGATGTGCGGCAGGGGGACGGCACCTTTGTCAAGCGGCTGGCCCCGGCCTCCTTCATGCAGCCCATGCTGCCCATGCTGGCCCTCAGCGATGTTGATCTGGCGGATGTGTTCGACGTACGCCTGCTGATTGAATCGCGCGCTGCGGAACTGGCGGCGGAGCGCATCTCGGAAGAGGAGCTGCAAAAGTTGCAGGATATCTTTGAAATCATGGAACAGGCGGCGCTTTCCAACGAGATCCGGCGATACAACGAATATGATGTGCAATTTCATAAGGAAATCGCCCGCTGCAGCGGCAACCAGGTCATCGCCGTGATTTGCGAGCTGATTACGGAGATGATACGGGAGTCCATATTTTATTCCTGCCATACGCCCGGCCACATCATGAACTCGGTCATCTATCATAATCGAATTTACAACGCCATCAAGGAACACAACGCGCCGCAGGCGGCGCAGATGATGCGCGAGCACCTCAAGGGCGGCCTTGCATTTGCACAAAAACGCTCTCCGGCAGAGGCGCCGCCCGTAGAAACGGAGCAGGAATAATGCTGTTTCGTGCGCTTTCCATCCTTTCCGTCGGGGAACTTGCGGCTTCCGGATTTCCCGACGGGATCTTGACCACGTGCGGGCTGATCTGTGCCGAAACGGGCGCCGGCGTGCCGGGCGTGGCGACAATCGCGGGCGTCCCTCTTGATTTGATGGCGGGGAACGTGCTCTTTTTGAACAGGAATCAATCCGTGCGTCTGGCCTTTCCCAAGGACCGGCCGCGTCTGTTCTTTATATCGCTGAAAATCAACCATGTGGATTATCAGAAGGCGCTCGAAGATATGATCTTTTCGTTCCCCATGGACGCCGATTTTTTCGAGCTGGTCCGCCAGGCTGCCGATACCGGCGCAATGATATTTCCCGATTCGCTTGACCGCATGGTCAATGCCGTGCTGGCCGACTCGATTCGCCTCTCCGGCGGTTGCGAGCTGCCCGCCCTGCCGGCGGAAACATCGACGGCGAGGATGCGCGGCTTTTATTCCGCGCTTTACCGGTATCTCGATACCAATCTGCAAAACGATATCACCGTATCCCAGCTTGCGGCGGCCGTCGGCTGCTCTGTGCGGCAGCTGAACGCGCACCTGCAGCGGAACAGCCGGTGCACGGTCTGCGAATTCATCAACCAGTACCGCATTGAGTGTGCGAAACAATATCTCCTGTCGACCTCCCTGACGGTGACGGAGATCGCTTCGCTGGTCGGCTTCAAGTCGATCCATTATTTCAGCCGCATGTTTAAGCGAGAGGAAGGCGTTCCGCCGCAGGCGTTTCGCAGGGGAGAGGCGGCCCGCACGGCTTTTTCTGCCAAACACGCAAATTGACAAACAAGCGCATTTTTTTTGCAAAGACAAAGGTCATATGTTTTTGTATAGTAAGGAATAATACCGTATGGAAGGAAGGATGCACATGAGCAAGGGTATCACGGAGTATCGCGGGAAGGTATGCCGGCTGCTGGAAGAGATCGAGGCGGAAGCACCGGCGATTGAGCGAGCTGCCGCCATAATTGCGGATGCGATCGTGGCGGACAGAATGGTGCATGTCATTGGACCGGGCGGTCATTCCAATATCGGCGTGGAGGAGGTCCTGTGGCGCGCGGGCGGTCTTGCGATCTGGGATGCGATATTGGACCCGGGAACCAACCTGATCCACGGGGCAAAGCGTTCCAACATAGTCGAACGGACGCCCGGCTATGCAAAGAGCGTACTGGACGCGTACCACGTCGGGGCGCAACCCGGCGAGGTGATGGTCATTGTAAACGCATATGGCATCAACGCCATGACCATCGATACGGTTCTGGAGTGCCGGAAACGGGGCGTGACGACCATCGCGGTGACGTCGGACTCGTTTGCTCGCATTGTTCCCAAGGGGCATCCCTCTCGGCACCCAAGCGGGAAGAATCTGTTTGAAGAGGCGGACGTTTATCTCAACAACCATCTGCCGGAGGGTGACGCCGTCGTCTCCATCGAGGGATATGGGCAAAAGGTCGGGTCCACTTCCACATTCTGTAATTGTTTTGTGATGAACTGCCTGAGCATCTCGGTGGTTTCGGAGCTGGTAAGACGCGGCATCGAACCCCCCGTATTTGTCAGCGCCAACATGCCCGGCGGCGACGAGCACAATCGTTCGCTCGAGGAAAAGTATGGCAGGCTGATCAAGCATCTGCTGTAAAAGCAACGGCCGATCACGGAGGGCGTCGGAGCGCATTGCTCCGGCGCCCGTGCTTTTCCCGGCGGTTTACCGGTCGTTTCCGCCCGATAAGTTGCCCGCCCGGCGGCCATCGCCCGATGCGCCAGCCGCCATCCCCCCCGCGCCTGCCGCCTGACGCGTCCACTAATCCCCATCGGATAGCCTTTTGTATCCCCGGGATTGCCTTTCCCTTGCCATGCAGGCAAATTGTATTTCCGGGGCCGCCCTCCCTCGGCCGCGCAGGCAAAGGCCGGTCTCCGCCGCGGGGGACCACCGGTTTTCCCGGCCTCCGCCGCAGGGGGCCACCGGGTTCCCCAGTTTCTGCCGCGGCGGGGCTACCGGTTTTCCCTGCCTCCGCCGCGGGGGCTTCCGGTCCCCAGTCTCCGCCGCGGGGGTTCCGGTTTCCCCAGTCTCCGCGGTGGGGCCACCGGGTTCCCCTGTCTCTGCCGCAGGGGGCCACCGGGTTCCCCTGTCTCCGCCGCAGGGGGCTTCCGGTTTCCCCTATCTCCACCACAGGGAGCTTCCGGTTTCCCCAGCCTCCGCTGCAATAGGCTTCCGGTTTTCCCAGTCTCCGCCACAGGAGGCTTTCGGCTTCCCTCAGTCTCCGCCGCAGGAGGCTTTCGGGTTCCCCCCTATATCCGCCGCGGGGGCTTCCAGCTTCTCCCGGTCTCCGCCGCCGGGGGCCACCGGTTTTCCCGGCCTCCGCCGGGGGCTTCCAGCTTCTCCCGGTCTCCGCCGCGGGGGGTTCCGGGTTCCCCGGCCTCCGCCGCGGGGGTTTCGGTTTCCCCAGTCTCCGCCGCAGGAGGCGCCTTGCGCCGGCCCGGCATGGCGCGGTTTTACCGATTCGATGCTTTAGCGAATTAGCACGACGCAGTATTGACAAATGCGTGGCGGCGTGCTATGCTGAACTATCCCGGCGGCCGACCGCCGGGGCGGAAAGGACGGGGAGGACCGCCATGCCTATCGAGCTGCCTGCGCTGCGCCCGCTGGAGGCGTTAAAGCTGACGTTGCGCCACCTGTACGAACAGTACGGCTATGCGCCGTACGCCATGACGCATATGGAGGAGTATGCGTTTTACATGGAAAACCGGAATTTTCTCGAACAGCCGGAGATCGCCGTCTTTACGGATCTGGACGGGCGGCTGATGGCGCTCAAGCCGGATGTGACGCTGTCCATCGTGCGCAGCATCCCGGCGGACGGCGCGCGGCTGCGGCGGCTGTACTATGCGGAAAACGTATTTCGTCCCTTCGTGCAGGCGGGTGCCTTCCGGGAGCTGTCACAGATGGGGCTGGAGTGCATCGGCCCGGTGACGGCGTATGCCGTGGCGGAGGTCGTTTCCCTTGCGGAGAGGAGCCTCGCGGCGACCGGACGGGAATATGTGCTGGAGCTTTCGCATCTGGATCTGGTCTCGGCGCTGCTGGAGGAGCTGGCGCCTCCGATCGGGGCTTTGCCGGCGCTGCTCGCATGTGTGAAGCAGAAGAACGCCCACGACCTGCGCGCCCGTGCGGAGGCTGCCGGGCTGCCGGCGGCCGGCGCGGAGCGCCTGCTTGCGCTCGTGAGCGCGCCCGGCACGGTGCCGGAGGCGCTCAGGGCTGCGCGGCGGGCGGCGGGCGGCAATATGACCATGCAGCGGGCGGCGGATGCGCTCGAGCAGCTTTGCGAAGCGCTGGACAGCGCGCACGTGCGCTTGGAATTCTCCATCATATCCGACACGGCGTACTATAACGGCCTTGCGTTTCGCGGATATGTGCAGGGGGCACCAGTGCCGGTGCTGCGCGGCGGCGAATATGGCAACCTGCTTGCGCGCATGGGCAAGGACGGTATGCGGGCCATCGGCTTTGCGCTGTATCTGGGCGAGCTGGAGCGGTGTCTGCCCGCGCCGGCGCCGGACGGCGGCGGCACGCTGTTGCTCTATCAGCCGGAGACTCCGGCGGGGCGCGTGTGCGCGGCGGTGGCGTCCCTGGTCGCCGCGGGCGAGCGCGTCACGGCGTTGACCGAAGCGCCGCCGGACGGGCGGTTTGCCCGGGCTGTTCGTTTGGAAGAATGGGAGGAGGGGGCGCCATGCTGAACATTGCTCTGCCGAAGGGGCGGCTTGGCCGGCACGTCTACGGCCTGCTCGAGCGCGTGGGGTATCGCTGCGACGGCGTCGCGGACGACAGCCGCCGTCTCATCTTTGAAAATCCGGCGGCCGGCGTGCGGTATTTTCTCGTCAAGCCGACGGATGTGGCGACGTATGTGGCGCGCGGCGCGGCGGACGTGGGCGTGGCGGGCAAGGACAGCATCCTCGAATCGGGCGCGGAGGTGTATGAGCTGCTCGATCTCGGCGTGGGGTGCTGTCGCATGGCCATCGCCGCGCAAAACGGGTTTTCGGACGATCGCAGCGGCCCGTTGCGCGTGGCCACCAAATATCCCAATATTGCGCGCGCATATTTTCAGCAAGAGGGGCGGGAGATTGAGCTGATCACGCTCCACGGTTCCATCGAGCTGGCGCCGCTGCTCGGGTTGTCGGACGTGATCGTGGACATCGTGGAAACGGGCACGACGTTGCGGGAAAACGACCTGTCCGTCATATCGACCATCATGGAGATCAGCGCGCGGCTCATCGCGGGGCGGGCGAGCTATCGCTTCCACGAGGCGGAGCTCGCGGCGCTGACCAAACGGTTATCGGAGGCGTGTGGCAAATGATTCTGTCGCGTTATGAATTGCGGGCCGTCGGCGTGGAGGAGATTCTGCGCCGCGAGGCGGCCGTTCAGACCGGCGTCGAGGCAGCCGTGCAGCAGATCATGGAGGATGTGCGCGCGCGCGGGGATGAGGCGTTGCTGGCGTATACCGAGCGGTTTGACGGCGTACGCCCGGACCCGCTGGCCGTTACGGAGGAGGAGTTTGCGGCGGCGGAGGCGGCGGTGGCGCCGGAACTGCGCGCGGCGCTCGGCCGTGCGGCGGCGAACATCGAGGCGTTTCACCGGCGGCAGGTGCGGCAGGACCTCGTCACGTTCGGCGAGGACGGCGTGGTGCTCGGCCAGCGGTTCACGCCGATTGCGCGCGCCGGGCTGTACGTGCCGGGGGGCACGGCGAGCTATCCGTCGAGCGTGCTCATGAACGCGATTCCGGCGCGGCTTGCAGGCGTGGGCGAGATCGTGATGACAACGCCGCCGCAGCGCGACGGCACGGTCGCCCCGCTGATCCTCGTGGCGTCGCGCCTGGCCGGCGTGACGCGCGTGATCCGTGCGGGCGGCGCGCAGGCCGTGGCCGCGCTGGCCTTTGGTACGGAGCAGGTGCCGCGCGTGGACAAGATCACGGGCCCGGGCAACATCTATGTGGCGACGGCCAAGCGGCTCGTTTTCGGGCAGGTGAGCATCGACATGGTCGCCGGCCCGTCGGAGATCCTCGTGCTCGCGGACGCGAGCGCCGATCCCGTGGCCGCTGCGGCCGATCTCCTTTCGCAGGCGGAGCACGACCGGCTCTCGAGCGCCGTGCTGGTGACGGACAGCCCGGACCTTGCGGATGCGGTGGAGGCGGAGCTGGCGCGGCAACTGCCGCTGCTGCCCCGGCAGGACATCTGCCGGGCGTCGCTCCGTGCGCGGGGGAAGATCCTCGTTTCGCGCGATATGGACGAGGCGCTCGATGCGGCCAACCGGATCGCGCCGGAGCATCTGGAGCTGATGGTGCGCGACCCGTTCGCGCTGCTGCCGCGCGTGCAGAACGCGGGGAGCGTGTTCCTCGGCCATCACACGCCGGAGGCGCTCGGCGACTATCTGGCCGGGCCGAACCACGTGTTGCCGACGGGGGGCACGGCGCGCTTTTCCTCGCCGCTCTCGGTGGATGATTTTGTGAAAAAGACGCAGTTTCTGTACTATACGGCGGATGCGCTGCGCCGCGTAAAGGACGATGTCGCCGCCCTTGCCGAGGCGGAGGGATTGCGCGCGCATGCACGCAGCGTCGGCGTCCGTTTTGCCAAGGAGGACACATGAGCCGTTTTCTCAACGAGCGCCTTGCGGCGGCGGCCCCTTACCAGCCGGGCGAGCAACCGCAGGACCGGCGCTACGTCAAGCTGAACACGAACGAGAGCCCGTTTCCGCCGTCGCCGGCGGTGTGCGCGGCGCTCGCACAGGCGGAGGCCGCCTCGCGGCTCAACCTCTATCCGGACCCGGCGTGCGGCGCGCTGCACGCGGCCATCGCCCGGCGGTACGGTCTTGCGCCGGAGCAGGTGCTCGCGGGCAACGGGTCGGACGAGCTGCTGGCGTTCTGCTTTTTCGCGTTTACGGGCGCATCGCGCGGGGTGGCGTTCCCCGCCATCTCGTACGGGTTTTATCCGGTATTTGCGTCGCTGTGCGGCGCGGACGCGCTGCAACTGCCGTTGCGGCCCGACTTTTCGATCGCGCCGGAGGACTACTTCGGCCTCAAGCGCATGATTGTGCTCGCCAACCCGAACGCCCCAACCGGCATTGCGCTCACGCGCGCGCAGGTGGAGGCGATCGTGCGGGAGAATCCGGATGCGCCGGTGGTCGTCGACGAGGCGTACGTGGACTTTGGCGCGGAGAGCGCGGTGCCGCTCGTCAACCGGTATGAGAACCTGGTCGTCGTACAGACGTTTTCCAAGTCGCGCAACCTTGCCGGGCTTCGTCTCGGCATGGCCATGGCCGGTCAGGCGCTCATTGCGGATCTGAATGCGGTCAAGTACAGCTTCAACCCATACAACGTTTCGCGCCTTGCGCAACTGGCGGGGGCGGCGGCCATCGGGGACGAGGCGTATTTTTGCCGCTGCACCGACGCGGTGCGGCGCGAGCGCGCGCGCACGGAGGCGGCGCTCAAGGCGATGGGGTTCTTCGTGCTGCCGTCGCAGGCGAACTTCCTGTTCGCCCGGCATGACGGGCTGCCGGGCGGCGCGCTGTATGCGGCGCTGAAGGCGCGAGGCGTGCTCGTGCGCCATTTCGAGCGGCCGGATCTCACCTCGTTTGTGCGCATTACCATCGGTACGGGCGAGCAGATGGACGCGCTGCTCGGCGCCGTCCGGGACATCCTGCGGGAAAGGGGAGTATCGAGATGAGGGAATATTCATTGCGGCGGACGACGGCGGAGACCGATATCCGCCTGACGCTCCGGCTTGATGCGTCGGAACCGGTGCAGATCGGCACCGGGTGCGGCTTTTTCGATCACATGCTGACGCTGTTTGCGCGTCACGGGCGCTTCGGTCTTGCGGTGACCTGCGAGGGCGACCTGGCCGTGGACGCGCATCATACGGTGGAGGACGTGGGCATTGCGCTTGGTACGGCGCTCCGGGAGGCGCTCGGGGACTGTCGCGGGATTGCGCGCTACGGGCATGCCGTCATCCCGATGGATGAGGCGCTTGTGGAAACAGCCGTGGATGTGAGCGGCCGGTCGTATCTGGCGTGCAACCTGGCCTGTCCCGCGCCGCGCGTCGGCACGTTCGATACGGAGCTGGGCGAGGAATTCCTGCTGGCGCTTGCGCGCACGGCGGGCGTAACGCTGCATGTGCGGCAGCTCGACGGACGCAATTCCCACCACATCCTGGAGGCGGCGTTCAAGGGCCTCGGCCGCGCGCTGCGGCAGGCGGTCGCGGAGGACCCGGCGCTTGCTGGCGAGATTCCGTCGACCAAGGGGGTGCTCTGAGCATGGGCGGCCTCGCGGTGGTGGATTACGGCGTGGGCAACCTGTTTTCGCTGCTCGCGTCGCTGCGCCACATCGGGTGCGCAGCGACGGTGACGGGCGACGTGCGCGCGCTGGAAGCGGCCGACGGGGTGATCCTGCCGGGCGTCGGCGCGTTCGGCGACGCGGCGCAGAAGTTGCGCGATACCGGCCTGTTTTTGCCGTTGCGCGCGCTGGGGCGCGCCGGCAAACCCATCCTCGGCATCTGTCTCGGGATGCAGCTGCTGTTCGAGCGCAGCAGCGAGTTTGGCGAACATGAGGGCCTCGGGCTGATCGAGGGCGTGGTGGAACCGCTGCGTCCCGACATCCCGGCAACGTGCAAGGTGCCGGCCATCGGCTGGAACGCGCTGCACCTGGTGCGGCCGGCCGATCCGCTGCTTGCGGATTGCCGCGAAGGGGATTGCGTATATTTTGTCCATTCCTACTATGCGAAGCGCTGCGAGGCGAGCCTTGTGGCCACCGCCGAGTACGGCGGCGCGACCGTGCCGGCGCTCGTGCGCGACGGCAGCGTCGCCGGCGCACAGTTCCACCCGGAGAAGAGCGGGACGGTGGGGCTGGCCATGCTGCGCGCGTTTGCGGCGTCCTGCGGGATGGGAGGGTGAAGATGGAGGTCTATTTTGCCGTGGATGTGCTCGGCGGCAGCGCCGTGCGCCTGCTGCACGGGGATTATGCGAAAAAGACGGTCTATTATCCCGATGCGGCGGATGCGGCGCGCGCGCTGCTTGGGCAGGGCGCCGGCTGCCTGCACGTGGTCGATCTGGACGGCGCGCGGGGAGACGGGGCGGACAATTTTGCTGCAATCTCGCGCATCGCTGCGGCGGGCGCGGGGTTTGTGCAGGTCGGCGGCGGCATCCGCAGCATGGAGCGCATCGCGGCGTATCTGGATGCGGGCGTGGACCGGGTGATTCTCGGCACCGCGGCGGTCAAGGACCCGGCGCTGCTGGACGCGGCTATCGCCCGCTACGGCGCGCGCGTCGCCGTGGGCGTGGATGCGCGCGACGGCTGCGTGGCGGTCGAGGGATGGCGCGAGACAAGCGCGCTTGAGGCGGGGGCGTTCTGCGCGTCGCTCGCCGCGCGCGGCGTATCGTGCGTGATCTATACCGATATTTCGCGCGACGGCGCGCTGCGGGGCGTGAACCTTGAGGCGTATCGCGCTTTGCTGGAGATCCCGGGCCTTACGGTCATAGCCTCCGGGGGCGTGGCGGGGGCGGACGATCTTTCGGCGCTCGCCGCGCTCGGCGTACACGGGGCGATCGTGGGGCGCGCGCTGTATGAGGGGAAGCTGGATGTGGCGGCCGCGCTGCGGGCTGCCGGGAGGGCGGACGCATGATTACAAAGCGCATCATTCCGTGTCTCGACGTGCGCAACGGCCGCGTCGTCAAGGGCGTCAATTTTGAGGGGCTGGCCGATGTCGAGGACCCGGTCGTGCTGGCCCGCTTTTACAACGACAGCGGAGCGGACGAGCTGGTGTTCTACGACATCACCGCCAGCGCCGAGGGGCGCGCGCTGTTTACCGATGTGCTCGAGCGCGTGGCGCGCGAGGTGTTTATCCCGCTTACGGTTGGCGGCAGCATCAACACGGTGGACGATTTTGCGCGCGTGCTGCGCTGCGGGGCGGACAAGGTGAGCGTCAACACCGGCGCGATCCGCAATCCCGCCGTGATCGGCGAGGCGGCGCGGCGCTACGGCAGCCAGTGCGTCGTGCTGTCCATGGACGTCAAGCGCGAGGACGGACGCTATGCGGTATATGCGCGCGGCGGCCGGGAACGCACCCCGCTCGATGCGCTCGAATGGGCGGCCTATGCCGAGGGGGAGGGCGCCGGCGAGCTGGTCGTCAACAGCATCGACACCGACGGCGTGAAGCGCGGGTTTGACCTGCCGCTGCTCGAGGCCGTGGCCGGGCGCGTGCGCATCCCGGTCGTCGCATCGGGCGGCGCCGGCTGTATGGAGGATTTTGCGGCGCTGTTTGCCCGCGTGCCGGGCGTGGATGCGGGTCTGGCCGCCTCCGTGTTCCACTACCGGGAGATCGACATTGCGGCGCTTAAGGATGCGCTGGCGGCGCGCGGCGTGCCGGTGCGGCGCACGGGAAGGGTGAAAGGAGGAACCGTATGAATCTCGAGGAACTGAAGTTTGATGAAAACGGGCTGATCCCCGCGGTCGTACAGGATGCGCGCACGCACCGCGTGCTGACGCTGGCGTATATGAACCGCGAGAGCCTGGCCGTCACGCTCCGGGAGGGGCGCACGTGCTTTTATTCCCGTTCGCGCCGGACGCTCTGGCGCAAGGGGGAGACCAGCGGCAATGTGCAGCGCGTCGTGCGCGTGACGGCCGATTGCGACGGCGACGCCCTGCTGGTCGAGGTGGAACCGGCCGGGCCGGCTTGTCATACCGGCGAGGAGAGCTGCTTTTTCCGCCCGCTGGAGGGCGCGCCGGACAGCGGGGCGGCGGAGGCGCGCTTTTCGCTGGACGGGCTGTACGAGCTGCTGCTCGGCCGCAAGGCGGAGCGGCCCGCAGGCTCGTATACGACGTACCTGTTCGACAAGGGGCGCGAGAAGATCCTCAAAAAGGTGGGCGAGGAGTGTACCGAGGTCATCATTGGCGCGATGAAGGACAGCCGCGAGGAGACGGTGTTCGAGGTCGCGGATCTGACGTATCACGTGCTCGTGCTGCTGGCCGAGATGGGCGTCACGCCCGACGAAGTGCGGGCGGAGCTTGCCAGGCGGCATGTGGTCGATCACAAGGTCAAGCAGGAGACGATGCAATGACCGGCCTGCCGGCGCAGACGCTGCACATCCACTCCGACTTTGTGGACGGGGCAGATTCGCTCGGCGCGATGGCGGAAGCCGCGATGCGCGCCGGTCTGTCCTCCATCGGCTTCTCGGAGCATGGGCATGTCCCGCCGCAGGCGGCTTTTGCGCCTGGGGAGGACGCCTGCTGGCTGACCGGGGCGGATACGCCCCGGTATTTTGCGCAGGCGCGCGCCGTGCAGGCGGCGTTTGCCGGGCGGCTGGAGATCTTCGTGGGGCTGGAACAGGACAGCTATGGCGTTCTGCCGGCGGAGCCGCTGGCCTACCGGATCGGCTCGGTACACCTGCTGCCGGGAGAAGCGGGGTTGTTCTCCGTGGATGCGGGCCGGGAGACGCTGCTGCGCGAGATCCGGCGCTCCTTCGGGGGCGATCCGCTGCGCCTTGCCGCGCGTTACTATGCGGATGTGGCGGCGTTTGCCGCCCGTTGCCGCCCGGACATCCTCGGGCACATCGATCTGATCACCAAGTTTGACGAAAGCGGCGCGCTGTTTGACGAGGCGGGCCGCGCCTACCGGACGCTGGCGCTCGACGCCGTGGACGCGGCGGTGGACGCGGGCTGCATCATCGAGATCAACACCGGCGCCATCGCCCGCGGGTATCGCAAAACGCCGTATCCACGCCGCTTTCTGCTCGAGCGCGTGCGGGCGCGCGGCGGCCGCATCGTCCTCTCGAGCGACGCGCACAGCGCGGCCGGCGTCGCCTGCGGGCTGGCCGAGGCCGCGGAACTGGCGCGCAGCGTCGGCTTTGCCGAATACCAGCTTCTTACGCGGGACGGCTTCGTACCCGCCCCGCTGTAATCGCTGCGCCGCCCGTGCCAGGAAGAGCGCGCAGCGCCGGAAAAATGGGGGCGGAAGCGTTGCAAACAGCCCTCAATCTGCTATAATAGACAATAAGCCCCAACCTGTTTCAATTTGAGGAGGACGCATGCGGATCTTTATCGTCGGCTGTGGCAAGATCGGGCAGACGCTTGCCCGTGAGCTTGTCGCCGAAGCGCACGACGTTACGGTGGTCGACACGGACGAACAGGTGCTGGCCAACATCGCCAACACGCTCGATGTGATCTGTTTTACCGGCAACGGCGCATCCTTTCTCGCCCTGCGCGACGCGGGGGCGGAAAGCGCGGATCTGGTCGTCGCCGTCACGGAAAGCGACGAGGTCAACATGCTCTGCTGCCTGACGGCGCACAAGCTCGGCGCAAAACACACGGTCGCGCGCGTGCGAAACCCGGAGTATTTCGATCAACTCTATTTTCTCAAGGAAGATCTCGGCCTGTCCATGGTCATCAACCCGGAGCTTACCGCCGCGCAGGAGATTGCGCGCATCCTGCGCATCCCGTCGGCGGCGCGCGTGGAACTGTTCGCCAAGGGGCGGGCGGAGCTGGTCAGCTTTCGCCTGCCGCCGGAGAGCCCTATCCTCGGCATTCCGCTCTCGCAGCTTCCGCAGAAGCTGGGCGTGCGCGTGCTGTTCTGCGCGGTGGACCGCGCAGGGGAGGTCTCCATCCCGGACGGCGCGTTCCGGCTCTGCGCGGGCGACCGCGTCTATCTGACCGGCGCGACGGAGGAGATTGGCGAAGCGTTCCGGCGCATGGGCATGGTCTCCTCGCGCGTGCGCGACGTGATCATAGCCGGCGGCGGCCGGATCACCTACTATCTTGCCAACAGCCTGACCAAGGCGGGCATGCGCGTCAAGATTGTCGAGCGCAACGAAGCGCGCGCGGAGGAGCTGGGGTCCCTGCTACCCCGCTGTACCGTGCTGTGCGGCAGCATGGCGGACCACGAATTGCTGCTCGAGGAGGGGCTCGCCAGCGCGGACGCGTTTGTGGCGCTCACGGGGCTGGACGAGGGCAACATCCTCGCGGCCATGTACGCCGCTTCGAGCGGCGCGCGCAAGGTCATCGCCAAGGTCAACAACAGGAACCTGACCCGCCTGGTGCAGGACAGCAGCCTGGAGAGCGCCATCTCGCCCCGCGAGATCACGGCCAACCGGATCGTGGCGTACGTGCGCTCGGTCAACGCCTCGCTGGAGAGCAGCAATGTGGAATCGCTGTTCCAGATCGTGGGCGGCAAGGTGGAGGTGCTGGAGTTTCGCGCCGGGCGCGAGGGCGCGTACCTGCGCGTACCGTTCAAGGACCTGCGGCTCAGGCCGGGCATCCTGATCGCCTGTCTCGTGCGCAACGGCAAGGCGATCATCCCCGGCGGCACGGACCGGATCGAGCCGCGCGACGGCGTACTCGTGGTCACGCGGGACCATCGCCTGACCGCGCTGGAGGATATTCTTGCCGAGGAGTAGCGCCCCGCCTGCCGGTGCGGCGCGAGAAAGGTCGAAGACGTGAACAAACGGATGATCCTATACCTGCTGGGCAGGATTCTGACGGTGGAAGCCGTCCTCATGGCGCCGTCGGCGGCGATGGCCGCGGTCTATGGGGAGGGCGACCTGTTCGCTTTTTTGATCACGATGGCGCTGCTGGTGGCGGTGGGGCTCCCGTTTTCGCTGCGCAAGCCGGCCGACAGCGCGATCTATGCGCGCGAAGGCATGGTGACGGTGGCGCTCGCGTGGGTGTTCATGAGCGCGTTCGGCGCGCTGCCGCTGGTCATCTCCGGGGCCATCCCGTCGTATGTGGACGCGCTGTTTGAAATCGCCTCCGGGTTTACGACCACCGGGGCGTCGATCCTGTCGGAGGTGGAGTCGCTGCCGAGCGGCGTGCTGTTCTGGCGCAGCTTTTCGCACTGGGTGGGCGGCATGGGCGTGCTCGTGTTCGTTATGGCGGTGCTGCCCATGTCGGAAGACCGGTCGATGGTGCTCATGCGCGCCGAGGTGCCGGGGCCGACGGCGAGCAAGCTCGTGCCCCGCATGCGCACGACCGCCAAGATTCTTTACGGGACGTATTCGGCCATGACGGTCGTGCTGATCGTGCTGCTGCTGCTGGGCGGCATGCCTGCGTTTGACGCGGTTTGCACCGCCATGGGCACGGCCGGCACGGGCGGTTTCTGCGTGCGCAATATCGGCATTGCGTATTACGACAGCGCGTACATCGATGTGGTGCTGTCCGTGTTCATGCTGCTGTTTTCCATCAACTTCAACCTGTACTACCTCATCCTGATCCGCCGCGTGCGGGAAGCGGTGCGCAGCGAGGAATTGCGCTGGTTCCTCGGCGTGGTGGCCTGTGCTACCGTGGTGATCACGCTGTGCATCCTGCCGCAGTACGGGCAGGTGGGGCAGTCGCTCCGGTACGCGTTTTTCCAGGTCAGCTCCATCATCTCGACCACCGGCTTTGCTACGGCCGACTTTGCGCTCTGGCCCGTGCTGGCGCAGGAGGTGCTGCTCGTGCTCATGTTCATCGGCGCGTGCGCGGGCTCGACCGGCGGCGGCATCAAGGCGTCGCGGTTTGCCATCGCATGCAAATCGTTCGGCGCGGAGATCCACCACGTGCTGCATCCGCGCGCGGTCACGGTCGTCCGGCTTGACGGCAAGGCGGTGGAGAAGGAGACGATCACCGGCACGCGCAACTACATCATCGGCAGCCTGCTCATCCTGACGCTGGTGACGCTGCTCATCGCGGTGGACGGGTTCGATTTCACCACCAATTTTTCCGCTACGCTGGCGTGCTTTAGCAACATCGGACCGGGCCTTGCCCAGGTGGGTCCGATGAGCAATTTCGGCGCATATTCGCC
This sequence comes from uncultured Eubacteriales bacterium, assembly GCA_900540495.1. GTDB lineage: Bacteria > Bacillota > Clostridia > Christensenellales > CAG-138 > Aphodomorpha. The sequence continues at coordinate 14,726 of UQGA01000021.1, forward strand.
TTTTTCCAAGATACTGCTCACCATAACCATGCTGACCGGCCGTCTCGAGGTGTTCCCCATCGTGCTGATGCTCTCACCGCGCACATGGCGGCGCAGCGGCAACTGATGGCACCAGGCAGGAAAACCACAACGGCAAGGAGGAAGAACCGACATGAACAAGACCATCGTCAGCACCGACCGTGCGCCCGCAGCGATCGGCCCGTATTCGCAGGGCGTGCGCGTGGGCAACCTGTACTTCTTTTCCGGCATGATCCCGATCGACCCGGCGACGGGCGTGCTCGTGGGCGCCGATGCGCCGGCGCAGGCGGCGCAGGTGTGCCGCAACATTCGCGCGCTGCTTGCCTCGCAGGGACTTGCGCCGGAAAACATCGTCAAGACCACGGTGTTTTTGACGGATCTTTCCGCCTTTGCCGCAGTCAACGCCGTGTATGCGGAGCTGTTTGAGAGCGAGCCGCCGGCGCGCTCGTGCGTCGAGGTCTCGGCGCTGCCCAAGGGCGCGCTCGTGGAGATCGAGTGTATCGCCGCCGTCTGAAGGCTTTTTTGACGGGCGAACGGGCGACGGCAAGCCCCCCGCCGTCAACTTTTCCCGGTTAGCGGCCGTTGCGCCGCTTTGTGGCAAAAACGGGCGCCCCGCGCACAAAAATGTCGCGGAAATGACGAACTGATGTAATGTTTCTTTAACAATTTCGGGGTAAGATAAAAACAACCGGAGCGGGCGCCGTATCAGCGGCGTGCAAAACGCCGCAAATCTTGCGGCCCCCCGCAGACACCACCCCCTTTATCCCCTTCGTATGGCGGCCCGTTCCGGGGATCGAAAGATCGGCCCACATGCCGGTCTCCCGTCCTTGCCGGCGCGTTTGCCGGCCACCGGATCTTTCCCGGCAACCCTGCCGGCAGTATATAAAAGAGGTGCAGCAATATGAAACGGATGTTCATCATCACCGGCGTTGGCGGGCACGTCGGCAACAACATTGCAAGGCTGCTGCTGGAACGCGGCGAGCAGGTGCGCGGCCTTGCGCGTGAAAACGAGGATGTCACCATGCTCTACGGCACGGACATCTCCATCGTCCGGGGCGACGTGCGGCGTCCCGAAACGCTGGAACCGCTGTTCTACGGCGTGGACGCGGACTGCGACGTGATCTTCATTCATACGGCGGGGCTCATCAACATCGGCTCGCACAACCTCAAGCAGGTGGAGGAGGTCAACGTGGGCGGCACGCGGAACGTCATCGACCTTTGCTGCAGGCATCGGGTCAAAAAGCTGGCGTACATCAGCTCCGTACACGCCATCCCGGAACAGCCCAAGGGCGTGACCATGACGGAGGTCAGCTCCTTCTCGCCGGACAGCGTGGAGGGCGCCTACGCCAAATCCAAGGCGGCGGCCACGCAGCTCGTGCTCGACGCGGCGAAGGAGGGGCTGGATGTGACGGTCGTGCATCCGTCGGGCATCATCGGCCCGGACGATTACGGCAAGGGGCATATGACGCAGATGATCGAGAGCTATCTCAACGGGAGCCTGACCGCCTGCGTGGAGGGCGGCTATGACTTTGTGGACGTGCGCGATGTGGCCGAGGGTACGATCGAGGCGGCGGAACACGGCCGCAGCGGCGAATGCTATATCCTTTCCGGCCAGTATGTACGCGTATCCGACCTGCTCAACCGCCTGCACGAGATCACCGGTCGCCGGGCGGTTTCCACCGTGCTGCCGATGTGGTTTGCGCGGCTGACCGCGCCGCTTGCGGAACTGTTTTACCGCATCCGGGGCGAAGCGCCGCTGTATACGCGCTATTCGCTCTTCACGCTTACCTCCAACGCCGCGTTCTCCTGCGCCAAGGCGAGGCGCGATCTGGGGTATCACGTGCGCGACCTCAACGCCACGCTGCGCGACACCGTGCTGTCGCTCGCGCGGCAAGGCCGCGTCAAGCGCAAGAAGATCCCGGCCATGATGCTGGTAAAATAGGCGACCCCGCCGGGGATGTGCCGCCGCTTCCCGGCGGACGTTTCCCGAAGGGGAAGCGGAGGGGAAGGAGCGCCCTCACGAAAAAATGGCATGCAAAAAATGGGGACGAGCGCCTGCTCGTTCCCGTTTTTTATGCGACGCCCCGTGCAGGGCCGCTCCCCTTGCCGGGAAGCGGCCGGACGGATTTGTGCAGACGAGAGGCGCGGGGAATGACAGACGGCGCGCGCTGTGCTATACTGAGAAAAATGACGGTAAGGAGAGGGGCAGGCATGGCGGATCTGACGGCGGTCATCCTCACGCGCAACGAGCAGGACAACATCGCCCTCTGCATCGACTCGCTCCGGGGGTTCGCCGCGCGCGTCGTGGCCGTGGATTCCGGCAGTACGGACGATACGGCGGCCATCGCCCGCGCCCGTGGCGCGGAGGGGCGGCGGTGAGCGGGCGGCTGCTGGCCGTGGTCACGGTGCGGCTGTCCGGCGGCGGCATTGCCGGCTATGTGCTGCGCAACTGCGAGACGCTGGGCCTGCCCGTGGACGTGGCGACCATCGAGGAGCCGGGCGATGCCGTTCGCGCGCGCGTGGCGGCCTTTGGCGGCCGCCTGTACGTGCTGGCGCGCAACCGCGATCCGCTCCGCTATGCGCTGGCGCTGGCGCGCCTTGTGCGATCCGGCGGATATGGGATCGTCTGGTGCCACGGCAACAGCGCGACGCTGGCGGCGGATCTGTTTGGCGCATGGCGCGGCGGCGCTCGCGTGCGTATTGCGCATGCGCACAACACGGCCTGCAGCCATATGGCGCTGCACCGCGCGCTGCGACCGTTGCTGCTGGCCCTTTCCACGGACCGTTTTGCCTGCGGCGAGGCGGCCGGCCGTTTTTTGTACGGGGACAGGCCGTTCGTGGTCTGCAAAAATGGCGTCGATACGGAGCGATTTGCGTTTTCGGAGGCCGAACGGCGCGCGGCGCGCGCGGCGCTCGGCTTTGCGGACGGGGCGTATGTGATCGGCACGGTGGGGCGGCTGGCCGAGGAAAAGGACCCGCTGTTCCTTGCCGAGGCGTTTGCACGCTGCCGGCGGTCAAGGCCCGAGGCGCGGCTGCTCGTCGTGGGAGAAGGGCCGTTGCACGGCGCGCTGGAGAAAAAGCTTTCGGCGCTCGGGGTGGCGGCGGACGCGGTGTTGACCGGCGCTCGACGGGATGTACCTGCGTTGCTGGCCGCAATGGATGTGTTCGCCCTGCCGTCGCGGCACGAGGGGTTTCCGCTCGCGCTGGTCGAGGCGCTTTGCGCCGGATTGCCGTGCGTGGCGGCGGACACGGTCGAACGGAAGGCGGATGTGACGGGCCAAACCGCGTTTTTGGCGCGCGAAGAGGACCGCTGGGCGGAGGCTCTGTCCCGCGCGCGCCCGGCGGACAGCGCGGCCCGCGAGGCGGCGCACGTTGCCGTGCGCGCGGCCGGCTTTGACCTGCAGGAGACCGCGGCGACGCTCAGGGACCTGCTGTGTGCGGCGGAGGGACGCGCATGAAAGATCTGTTCATCATGACGCACAACATGGCGGGGGGCGGGTGCGAACGCGTGATCGCCCAGCTCGCCAACCGGTTTGTCGACTGGGGGATCGCCTGTACGATCGTCACCGAATACGCCTGCCAATCGTTCTATCCGCTCGACGGGCGGGTGCGCCTTGTGCCGCTGCTCCCAGGCGACGCATGCCCGAGCCGCTGCATTCCGCGCGCCTATCTCGCGCTACGGCGGCTCGTGCGCCGCGAACGGCCGGACGTGGTGCTGGCCATGCCGGAAAAGGTGAACGTGTGGACGGTGCTGTTCCTGCTCGGCAGCGGCGTGCCCGTGGTCGTGTCCGAGCGCAACGACCCGCGGCGGCATCCGGAAAGCCGCGTCAAGCGGCTGCTGCGGAGGCTGCTGTATCCGTTTGCGCGCGGCTTCGTCTTTCAGACGGCGGGTGCGGCCGCCTGTTTTCCGCGCGGCATCCGCGCGCGCGCGGCGATCCTGCCAAATCCGTTGGATACGGCCCGGCTCGGCCCGCCCTGGGAGGGGGAGCGGGAGAAGCGCGTCGTATTCGTGGGGCGGCTGGAGGCGCAGAAGAACGTGCCGCTGCTGCTGCGGGCGTTCGCCCGCTTCCGCGCGGCGCATCCGGACTGGACGCTCTCCCTGTACGGCGACGGCTCGCAGCGGGCCTCGCTCGAGGCGCTGGCGCGCTCGTTGCTGCCCGATGGAGGCGCCGTCTTTGCCGGCGCCCGGCAGGATGTGGCGGCATGCATTCGCCGCGCAGGCATCTTTGCGCTCAGTTCCGACTTTGAAGGCATGCCCAACGCGCTGATCGAGGCGATGGCGCTGGGCCTGCCGTGCGTGGCGACCGACTGCCCGTCCGGCGGTTGCGCGGCGCTGATTGACGACGGAAAGAACGGCCTGCTCGTACCGGCCGGGAACGAGGGGGCGTTGAGCCGTGCGATGGCCCGCCTTGCGGACGATCCCGCGCTTGCCGCAGAGCTCGGCCGGGCGGCGTGCCGCATGGCGGATACGCTCGACGACCGGCGCGTGGCCGGAGAATGGAGGGATTACCTTGCAGGCTGTTGCCGATAGACCGAAGCTGAACCGGGCGCTGGACGTCGTGAGCGACGCCGCGCTCGCCGTCTGCCTGTTTACGACGTTTTCTTTTCAGCACACGCTGCTCTCCACGGCGGGGATGGGCCTTGCGCTTCTTGTGGCGCTCGCCCGCTTTCTTGTGCGGCCGCGCATATACGGCTCGATCTGGTACATCGGCTATGCGCTGCTGATCCTCTGGGGCGCCGTGGGCGCGCTGGCCGGCTGGGCAATCGACCGGGCGACCGCGCTTGCCATGTGCAGGACGATGTGCGTCGGACTTGGCTTTGTGTTCGTGCTGCATCAGCTTGTCGTACAGCGGCGCAACACGGAGGCGAGCCTGCTCATGTGCCTGCTCGCCTGCCTTGCGACGATGGCGTACGTGCTCGTTTGCGAGGGGGAAGCGATGTTCCAGGTGCGCATCGGCAGCGCGGCGAACATCAACGCCAACGACCTGGCCATGATCCTGTCCCTCGGCTATATCGTTTCCATCCATCGCGCGTGCGAACGCAGACGCTGGTACGAGGTCCTGCCGGCCCTGCTGTTGGCGATGGGGATTCTGATGACCGGTTCGCGCAAGGGGCTGATCGTCCTGGTCTTTTTGCCCGCCTGCTATCTGCTCTGGCGCGACCGGCGCCATATCAAGCGCAATCTGCTCCTGCTCGCTCTGCTCGCGGCGGCGCTTGTGGCGGCGGTGATGCTCGTCCCGCCGTTGTACCGCGTCCTCGGTTCCCGGTTTTTGAGGCTGTATGAGCAGATAGCCTCCGGTACGATTTTTGAAACGGACGCCCGCATCGGCTTTATGCGGCAGGGCTGGGCGATGTTCCTGGAGCGTCCGCTCACGGGCTGGGGGCTGGACTGCTTCCGCTTCAACGGGGTGACGCGGGAGACCTATTCGCACAGCAACCATATCGAACTGCTCGTCTCCGGCGGCATTCCCGCGCTGCTGCTGTACTATACGCCGCTGCTGATCGTGCTCGTGCGGACGGTGCGGCGTGTCGGGCGGCAGAACGTCGTGCGGCTCGTGACGACGGTCATGCTCGGACGGCTGCTCGTAGAACCCCTGACGGTGAGCTACTATCTGCGCCAGGAACTCCTGCCGATTGCACTGTTGCTGGGGGTTTCGCGGCTTGCCTTGCGCGGCGCGGAGAAGGACGATGGGTTGGCGCTGCTGCGTTGCCTGAAGGAGCCGCGAAGGCTGTTTCGACGCGGCGCGGACGATGGGCGGAAAGAGGAACCGGCGCCGTCCGCTCCGGCGGGGGACGGCGAAGGACCTTCCGCCAGGCCGCTCCTGCCAGAGGAGGCGGCGGACAACGCGAAAGGAAACGGGCGATAGCGCCATGGAGGGGAATCTGCAACGCCGCGTCGCGGGAGCGGCCCGGTGGTCCGTTGCGGCCGAGGTCGCCGCAAAGCTCGTCAGCCTGGGCGTCAACATGCTGTTGGCGCGCCTTGTCGCGCCTGCGGCATACGGCGTGCTGGCGACGGCCATGATGGTCACGAGCTTTGCCGACCTGTTTACGGATGCGGGGTTTCAGAAATATCTCATCCAGCACGAGTTCGCCGACGATGCGTCGCGCGCCGATGCGGCGAGCGTCGCGTTCTGGACGAACCTGCTGTTTTCGTTCGCACTGTGGGGCGTGATCTGCCTGTTGCGCGATCCCATCGCAGCCTTTGCGGGAAGCCCGGGCTATGGCGCCGTGGTGGCGGTGGCCTGCGCGCAGCTCCCGTTTACGGCGTTTACGTCGATCGGCATGGCGCTTTTGCGGCGGGCGCTGGACTTCCGGCGGCTGTTCTTTTTGCGGATGGCGCAAAGCGCCGTCCCCCTGTTCGTCACGGTGCCGCTTGCCCTGCTCGGCCTGTCGCACTGGGCGCTGGTGCTGGGCACGCTTGCGGGGCATGTGGTCAATGCGGCCGTGCTGCTGTTGAGCGCCCCGTGGCGGCCGCGGCTGTTCTTCCGGTTGGGCGTGCTGCGGGACATGCTGTCGTTTTCGTTCTGGACGATGCTGGAGGCCGTTTCGATCTGGGCGTGCAGCTGGTTTGATATCTTTCTGATTGGGAACGCGTTTTCGGAGTATTATCTCGGCCTGTACCGCAATTCCGTCAACAATGCGGGGGCGCTTATCGCGCTGGTGACGACGCCGATCTATACGGTGCTGTTCTCCGGCCTGTCGCGCCTGCAGGAGGACGCCGGCGCTTTTGCGCGGCTGTTCTATACCACGCTGCAGTCGCTCGCATTCATCGTCTTTCCGATGGGCGTGGGCCTGTTCCTGTATCGGGGGCTGGCGACGGACGTGCTGCTCGGCAGCCAGTGGACGGAGGCGGTGCCGATCGTGGGCCTCTGGGCGCTTTCCTCCGCGATCATGTCCGTCGTCTCCTCCCCGTGCAGCGAGGTGCTGCGTGCGCGGGGTTTGCCGCGCGTATCCCTGTTCTGCCAGATGATAAAGCTCGTCCTGTCGGTCGCCGCCTGCCTGTGGGCCATTCCGCACGGCTTCTTTGCGGCGGTCTGCGCGTGCGTCGTCATGCGCTTCTCGTTGCCGGTGGTGCTCTGGGCGGCGATGCGCCTGCGGTGCGGGTTCCGCATCGCCGATCTGTTCCGGACGCTCTGGAAGCCCACGATCTGTACGGCGATGATGGCGGGGCTGGTGTTGCTGTTGCAGCGGCTTGGCGGCGGGACGCTTTGGAGCTGGTGCTCCATCGGGCTGTGCGCGCTGTTCTATGCGCTGCTGTTGCTGCTGTTTGCGCGCAGGGAGGTGCGGGAGCTTACGGCCTGGCTGCTGCCGGGACGGGCAGGGAGGGATACGGACGCATCCCCCAAAAACGCGGACGCCGCGCACAATCGGGAAGGGGGGGCTTCCGATTGAGGCGGCATCGCAGTCCGCGCTCTGCGATATATATGGGGGATGTATATCGCATAACCGTATTCGCAACGCGCCCGGTTCCGGGCCGCTTCCCGGCGGGAAGCGGCTGCCCGGGCGCGCGGATTTCCTGTGTGGGGGCGGAGGCTCCGCCCGTCTGATCAGACCGGGACGATCCAGCCGTGCGGGTCCTTCCGGCGGCCGTACTGGATGTCGGTCAACTCGTCATAGAGGCGCTGGGCCAGCGGGCCGATTTTTCCGTCGCTGAGCGTCAGGCACACGTCGCCATAACGCAGCTCGCCGATGGGCGAGATGACCGCCGCCGTGCCGCAACCGAACGCCTCGTCCAGTTTTCCGGCATGCGCCGCGTCCATCAACTCATCGACCGGCAGCAGCCGCTCCTCAACGGGCACGCCCCAATCGCGGAGCAGCTCGATGCAACTGCGGCGCGTGATGCCCGGCAGCACCGATCCGGTGAGCGCCGGCGTGACGACCGTGCCGTCGATGCAGAACATGACGTTCATGCTGCCCACCTCTTCGATATAGCGGCGCTCCACGCCGTCGAGCCAGAGCACCTGGGAATAGCCGAGCTGCTCGGCGCGCGCGCCGGCACGATTTGCCGCGGCATAATTGCCGCCGCATTTGGCATATCCCGTGCCGCCGCGAACGGCGCGCACGTCCGACGTCTCGATCATGATGCGGACGGGATTGACGCCTTCCTTATAGTAACTGCCCGAGGGCGAAGCGATGATGCAGAACAGGGCGTGCTCAATCGTATGGATGCCGAGGCACGGATCCACGGCGATGAGGAACGGGCGCAGATAGAGCGACGTGCCGTTGGCCGCAGGCACCCAGTCGCGTTCGAGATCGACCAGCGTGAGCAGCGCGCGCAGCGCGTCGTCCGCGTCGAACTGCGGCAGGCCGAGCCGTTCGGCGGAATCCTGCATGCGGCGGATGTTGTCGGCCGGGCGGAAGAGCTGCACCCGCCCGTCTTCGGCACGGTATGCCTTAAGCCCCTCGAACACCTCGGCGCCGTAGTGAAAGACGGCGGCGGCGGGCGGCAACGCAAGCGGCGCGTAGGGCACGATGCGCGCATCGTGCCAGCCCTGCGGCGCGTCATATTCCATCAAAAACATATGGTCGGTGAATATCTGGCCAAACCCGAGCGCTTCGATGGGCGGCTTGGGCGCCGGCGCGACATTCCTTGTGATGCGGATCTCCATACGGCAGTTCGTTCCCTTCCCGGCGGCATTGCGCCGCCATTTCATATATGATATATTAGCAGGGTATGGCCGTTCCTGCAAGCGGTTTTTTTGTTTTTGCACTTTCGGCGCCCGGTTTCCGTACGAAGATTCCGGCGAGCGTTGCGGCCTTTCGTGGTTGTCCGGGCGACGTTGCAGGGCCGCTCCTGCTCTGCTGCCCCTGCCTGCGGCGTGGCGGCTTCGGCCTGTCGAAATGCAGGAACAACCGACGTCCCCTGCGGGTCGTGCCGCCGCGCCCGCCGACCGACAGGCCTTGTCCGCCCGGCCGGTGGCAAGGGCCATGCTGCCCGGCAGGGGCCGGACGTGGAAGTGCGGCGATCGAGAAAAAATCGGATGACGGGTTGACAAGATTACATATATCATATATAATCCTGCCATACATCGAAGGGAGGGGCGCTGCGTATGTGTCGGACAGGGAACAATCGGCTGACCGGTCCCGCTGTGCATGCGGCGCGCAATGCCCGTTCTTTCGTTCTACCCGTCTGCGCTTTTGACGTGCTGATGTTTATGGCGTATCATTCTGTCTACCGCTTTCTCCGCTATGGCCGGCTCGCCGGGGTTGCGTAGCCGGGCCGGTCGGGAGTGCTGAACGGTTGTATCGTTGTTCAGCGGCCCTGCCGGACCCGGCGGGGCCGTTTCTGGTTCGGCGGAATTGCCTGCCGTGTTCAATGCCCGGCGAGCCGGGCGGAAAAAATCGATCCCCCGCGGATCATAAGGAGGAACTTGATTATGAAGAAATGGATTGCATTGCTGCTGATTGCGGCGCTCGCTTTCTGTTGTGCCTGCACGCAGACGCAGCCGGAGCAGGATGCTGTGGACGCGACCAGCGAGCCCGTCGCCGACGCGACCGACGCGCCCGAGACGACCGACGAGCCGGAGGCGGATGCCGACGGCGAAGCGGCATACCGCGTGGGCATCATCCAGCTCACCGAGCATGCGGCGCTTGACGCGGCGCGCGAGGGCTTTGTGGACGCGCTGAACGAATCCGGGCTGAACATCAAGATCGAGACGCAGAACGCCCAGGGCGAGCAGACGGTGTGCGCCACCATCGCCACGAAGTTCGTCAACGACGAGGTGGATCTGATCCTTGCCATCGCCACGCCGGCGGCGCAGGCCGCGGCGCAGGCCACGCGCGACATCCCCATCCTCGTCACGGCGGTGACGGACCCGGCCGCCTCCGGCCTGGTCGCGAGCAACGACGCGCCGGGGGGCAACGTCTCCGGCACGAGCGACATGAACCCCGTTGAGGAGCAGGCGCGGCTGCTGACCCAGCTCGTGCCGGACGCCAAGACCGTCGGCATCATGTACCACTCCTCCGAGGACAATTCCATCCTCCAGGCCGAGATGGCGCAGCAGGCGCTCGAGGCGCTGGGGCTGACGGTGGAGGTCTTCACCTGCGCCGACGGCACCGAGGTGCAGGCCGTGGCGCAGAGCGCCGTGAGCAAGGTGGATGCGCTCTACCTGCCCACCGATAACCTCATGGCCGATACCATCGCCACCATCTCGATGGTCTGCACGCCGGCGGGCGTTCCGATCATCTGCGGCGAGGCGAACATGGTCGACGGCGGCGGCACGGCCACCTACGGCATCGATTACTACCGCCTCGGCGAGCAGACGGCCGCGCAGGCCATCCGCATCCTGAGCGAGGGCGCGGACGTTTCGGCCATGCCCATCGAGTACTACAGCGCGGAGCTGGAGCTGGTCGTCAACGAGGAGGCCATGGCGCAGCTGGGCCTGACCGTGCCGGAAGAACTGCAATAACCGCTGACGGCGGCGCGTCCGCCCGCGCGGGCGGGCGCGCCGCACGCATCAAAGCAAAGGAACCCGATCGCATATGGATAGTATTCTGTCGTTCCTCAACGCCTGTCCGGGTGCGGTGTCCCAGGGCATCATCTGGGGGATCATGGGCGTCGGCGTGTTCATCACATTCAAGGTCCTCGACTATGCGGACCTGACCGTGGACAGCAGCCTGTGCACCGGCGGCGCGGTCAGCGCCATGCTCATCGGGCTCGGCATGCACCCGGTGCTTACGCTCCTGTTTGCCATGATTGCCGGCATGCTTGCCGGCGCGGTGACGGGCCTGCTGCATACCAAGCTGGAAATCCCGGCCATCCTGTCGGGCATCCTGACGCAGCTGGCGCTCTATTCGGTCAATCTGCGCATCATGGGCCGCGCCAACGTCAGCCTGCTCGGCCAGCCGACGATGATCACGCTGCTGGACATCCCGCACGCCATTCTCATCGGGGCGCTGGTCGCGGTGGTGATGATTGGCGTGCTGTACTGGTTTTTCGGCACGGAGATCGGCTGCGCGGTGCGCGCCACGGGCGACAACGAGAACATGGCGCGCGCAATGGGCGTGAACACGGACACGATGAAGGTGCTGGGACTGACCATCTCCAACGGTATGGTCGGCCTGGCGGGCGCGCTGCTTGCACAATACCAGGGCTATTCGGACGTGCAGTCCGGCCGTGGCGCGATCGTCATCGGCCTTGCAAGCGTCATCATCGGCGAGGTGCTCATCGGCAAGCGCGCCAACTTTGCCGTGCGCATGGCCTCGATCATCGTCGGGTCGATCGTGTATTATGTCATCATTTCGTTCGTGTTGCAGTTAGGGCTGAGCACGACGGATCTCAAACTGTTCAGCGCGCTCGTCGTCGCCATCGCGCTGGCCATCCCGTCGCTGCGGCAGAAGCTGGCGCTGCGGCGGAAGCTGGGGCTGCGCGGCGGCGCGGCCGGGAAGGGCAGGTGAGCGGCCATGTTAACGATCCGCAACGTGGGCAAGACGTTCCACAAGGGGACGGTCAACGAGAAGGTCGCCCTGCGCGACATCAATATCACGTTTGAGACGGGCGATTACGTCACCGTCATCGGCGGCAACGGCGCGGGCAAGAGCACGCTGCTCAACCTCATCGCCGGCACCTATCCGGCGGACTCCGGCTCGATCGAGCTTGACGGCGTGGAGCTGACGCGTCTGCCGGAGCACCGGCGGGCGAGCATGCTCGGCCGCGTGTTCCAGGACCCGATGATGGGCACGGCTGCGGGTATGGGCATCGAGGAGAACCTCGCCATGGCCTACCGCCGCGGCAGCCGCCGCGGGCTCAGGTGGGGCATCAGCGCGGCGGAGCGCGCGCGCTACCGCGAGGCGCTTGGCACGCTCGACCTCGGCCTCGAGGGGCGGCTCAATACGAAGGTCGGGCTGCTTTCGGGCGGGCAGCGGCAGGCGCTCACGCTCCTGATGGCCACGCTGCGCAAGCCGCAGCTGCTTTTGCTGGACGAGCATACCGCCGCGCTCGATCCGCGCACGGCGGAGAAGGTGCTCGCCCTGTCCGACCAGCTCATCGAGGAGAACGGGCTCACCGCGATGATGGTCACGCACAACATGCGCGACGCCATTGCCCACGGCAACCGCCTCATCATGATGCACGAGGGGACGATCATCCTCGACATCAGCGGCGAGCAGAAGCGCAACCTCACCGTCGAGGCGCTGCTCGAGCGCTTCGCCGAAGCTGCGGGCGACGAGTTTACGAGCGACCGCGCGCTGCTCACCTGAGCGCCGCAGAGAAAAAAGGGCCCGCGGGGTTTGGCGGGTGCTCATAAAACAGTTAATCCTCCCTGTGAGAAATCTCAAAGGGAGGATTTTGCTTAATGTTTCAATGCAGCAGCATCTAAGGCTCCATCTGATGAGGACGGCTTGGGTACGGTGCAAAACCGCACCTTATGCACTACACCGAACAGTGTATAGAAGTGCGTCCTTCTTAGAGGTTAAAGCCCTTGGGAATAACCACTGTAAGAATGCGGTTTTTGAAAAGTATAGGCTTTTATGATCTCATTTCAGCAGTACAAGTGTGCCGGTCTCATCTCCAAGGAGCTTGGCAATGTTTTCTTCCAAAGGATAAGTATCCTGCCAGTTCACAAAAATCCCCGTGCCGTCCGCACTTTGGATATAGGTGTTGTCGGAAAAGACCTTCATGTAATCATTGCATTGAGGGAGCACAATAAGGGGGCCTTGAGAAACGGCGAAGATGTTGTTGCGAACATACACCGTGCCGTCATGAGGGTTGGGCCCTCCCTGAATGGTGAAAGCTGCGCTTCCGTTGTCTTCCCAGTCTGTGTTATAGAGAGAATCCACGGCGGTATCCAGAACGATATTGTTCTCCACCACCAGGTTTTTAAAGTTGTGATTAGGGTCGATTTCCTTATCCCAGTTGCAGAGAATCAGCGGCTGATTGCATTTTTCCACCAGATTGCCGGCAATGCGGATGTCCGCGGCACCCTCGTCCCCTTCAAAAATCTCAACGGAAATACCCTCCTGAAACGCGTGGTGGACATAGTTGTTCTCCGCTGTCGTCTGGGGATTGTTGATGGACAGGGCCCCGCCCCGGCGACCAAAGAGGATGTAATTCAAGCCGAGGGCGGCATCCCCGTACTCTTTTTCCAGAACAGACTGATAATTGCTCACCGCGCCGCCGCACCAGCCGAACTCACAGTTTTGAATGACCCAGCCGGTGTTCCCTGTGCCGATGGTATGGGCTGTATAGGCAAAGCAGAGGCTGTCCAGCACGGTATCCCGGCCGCCTGCATAGGCGGTAAAGCAATAGGGCTGCAGAAATTCTATGCTGTCATACAGCTCCCCGGGATTGCCTGCGTCGCAGCGGAAATACAGCTTGCCCGTGGGCCGATAGCTTTCGCCGGTTGACCAGTTCCGGGAAACAAAAATATCATCGTTCCAGTTTTCGGCCTTTACCTGTGAATAGTCCAGCGCCGGGAAGCAGTACATATCGGGGAGATGCTCTTCTACAGAATAGGTCTGCTCTGTCAGCTCATACCGATGCTCGCCCGAATCCAGCAGGGTATAGCTGCCCTCGTCCCAATAGGCGATGTCACGGCGGACAGGAATGGAGCCGTTGAGGGCAATGGCCCCCACCTCGGACATATCCCGATAATAGACCCAGATTTTCCGGCCATCATCCCCTTCGTGGTAGAGGATCCACTTCTCCCCGCCGGTTCCGTTTTCTTCCGAGCCATAAATCCGCGGCATATCTCCCTGACCGTAGGCAGAGAAGGTGATGCCGTCGACCCAGCACGCAGAAGTGGGCAGCTCCGTGGCGCGCCAAATGCCGCCCCGCTCAAAAAACACCGCATCGCCAGATTGGAGACCGACATTTTTCAGCGCAGCAGGGGTTGCAAAGGCAGTTTCCGGGTAGAGACCGTCGTTTTCATCGCTGCCGCTGTTGGAAATATAGTAGGCGGTGCCGGTATAGGTTTCGCCCTTTATAAAAGTGTCCGATTTTACGATCTCCGTATCGCAGGAGAGGATCTCCTGCTTGCGCTGTTCCGCCTGTGTGTGCACATCGTCCAGAAGCGCAACGGCCATATCCGGCTCGCTGGTGGGTGCAGGAGCCGGTTCACCGGTGGCGACCGGTAGGGCTTCGGAGTCGGTTGGTGTGTCTGCGCCGGAACAAGCGCAGCAGATCACACAGAGCATAAGGATAGAAATCACAAGTACAGTTCTGCGCTTCATGTGGTGTGTCCCCTTTTGTTTCCAATTCTCTTTAATTATACCACCAATTTTTTAACCTGCAATATAATGTGGTAACTTTTG
>UQGA01000022.1 GCA_900540495.1 uncultured Eubacteriales bacterium
TCATTCGCCAGAGCTGTTGTCCATCTACCAGCGCATTGAAAAGTGCCCTCTTACGGGAGAAGCGTTTCGGCTTTGGATGCGAGGCCAGGGATTAGCCGCTGCGGGGTATCTGTTGGATTTGGTACAGAAATATACCTCCGCTCCGCCTGTTTACCTAAGTGAAGATGAAATTGTAGCCGTTTTACAGGCAAAGCGATTGATTAAAGAAAACATCGACAGTGTTCCCACAATTCTTGAACTTAGCAAAAGGGTTGCGCTTAACAAAAACAAGCTCCAAAAGGCATTTCAGCTCACAGAGGGCAAAAGCGTTGGGGAATATATTCGGACGCTGCGAATGGAGCGTGCTTTGGAGCTTTTAGAAAAAAGCGATCTGAATACAAGCGAGATCGCAAAAGCAGTTGGTTATCACGGGGTATCGAACTTTTATCATGCTTTTCAGCAGAAGTTTGGAGAAACACCGCAAACAGTTCGGGTATTGCTTCAAAGCAATTAGAAATTCAGCTATATTCATAGGCAGTTTTCACAAATTGGCAAGCAATGCAAACATGTACATGTTTGCGATTTTGGCGGGTTTTCTACCCGCCAAAACGCTTGTTGAGGGATAGCCCCCAAGCCTCCAAGATCGTCCCCTTCGGTGACGGCTGCACGTCCTGCGGACGCTGAAAAATTTTAAGAAGCAAAAGAAAACCTCTATGCAAATGGTTCGTCCATTCACATAGAGGTTTCTTATTTCCCGTTCACTTGGCATAGGTTAGTATTTTCGCAATACTTCTTTATGCTCCTCTGCCATTCGGGAACGGCCCTGTTTTTCGTTTTACTCCATCGTTTCGTTGCGCGCAGAGGGGGTTCATCGCCCGCATTTTTTATTTTACTCCGCCGTTTCGTTGCGCGGGGGGGTCATCGCCCGCAGCGGGGAAGGGCGCGCGGCACAAACCGGGATGGCGCGCGTCCATCCCGGCCCGGCGGCTCCGGCGCCGGAAAGAGGCCGGTCAGGCGATGGTCAGCGCCACCTGCATCATATCGTGGAAGGCGGTCTGCCGCTGCTGCGCGGTGGTCACCGCGCCCGTCTCTACGAGGTCGGAGATGGTGCAGATGCAGAGCGCCTGCTTGCCGGCGCGCGCGGCGTTGGCATAGAGGGCGGCGGACTCCATCTCCACGGCGAGCACGCCGAGCTTGCGCCACTCGAGCGTGCCGGCGACGCCGGCCTCGCCGTAAAAGCTGTCGGAGGAGAGCAGGTTGCCCACGCGGTGGCGCAGGCCCCGGCGCGCGCACTCGGCGGCGGCGGCGCTGAGCAGGCCGTAATCCGCGATGGGCGCAAAGGTGCCGCGGGAGACGAACTGGCCGGGATAGTTTGAATCGGTGCAGGCGCCCTGCCCGAGAACGAGGTCGAACAGTTGTAGCGACGGGTCGATCGCGCCGGCGGAACCGACGCGGATGATCCGCTCCACGCCGAAGATGTTGAACAGCTCGTAGGAATAGATGCCGATGGACGGCATGCCCATGCCGCTGGCCATGACGGATACGCGCTTGCCCTCAAAATAGCCCGTATAGCCCTGCACGCCGCGCACGTCGTTCACCAGCTCCCGATCGGTCAGGTACGTTTCGGCAATGAATTTGGCGCGCAACGGATCGCCCGGCATGAGCACGGTGCGGGCAAAATCCTCCGGCGCGCAGGAAATGTGGGGGGTCAGATTGGCGGTGGTCATGAAAATCCCTCCTTGCGATGCGTTGGCCTCGACGACGGCGTTGCGTTCCGCCGGGGACGGCCCTTGCGTACAGTATACCATGGGCGGGCGTGTTTTGGAAATCCCGTGTTTGCCGCCGGGAAACGGTTCTTTCCGAAGGGCGGGAAGGAAGGGGTGGAAGGGACGGAAGGGAAGCAGGGCGGTTGCTTTCGAAACGGCAGCGAGGGCGATGGTGGAAATGGCCATGGTTCCCGCTTTTCATTTTTTTGAATATATGTTATAATTTCTATATATAGCCATTTGAATTTTGAAAGATGCCTTTGCTGAGGTTGACAGCCGTGCAACAGAAACAGATAATGATTCAGACAGACAGACAGACAGACAGACAGACAGACAGACAGACAGACAGACAGACACAAATTATAGGGAAGAGGATGGGCAACGTGCGCCATCCCGGCTAATCCTGTGCGATAACATCCGCCCTGCACGCATGCGGGCTGATGTTTTTTTTGTTCCATCCAAAAAGGAATGAATCGGGAAAGGCGAAGAAATGGGGGAGACAAAATGAGAAAAAGAGCGGCAATCATATTTTTCTGTATGGCGCTGTTCCTGACAATGGGCGTTCCCGGCCTTGCCCATGGCGCGGAAGGAGACCCCGTCCCCGTTGCGGACTGGCCGGCGCTGAAGGCCGCCGTGGAAGCGGGCGGCGCAATTGTTCTGGAACTGCCGCCCACCATCGAAGCGGACAGCACCATAACCGTGCCGGCCTCGGCGGAGGTTGTCCTCGTCGCCCATGCGTCCGGCAGCCGCATCATCCGGCAGTCGCTCAAAACGGGGGAGTTTATCGTATCTGCCGGCGCGAAGCTGACGCTCCGGGGCAGTATGACCATCGCGCACGACACAAACCTGAACGGGGCGAGCTTTGTGCAGGTGCAAAGCGGCGGGGAACTGCTTCTGGAGGCGCAGTTGACGGCCGACGCAGACAATGTGGAATACGGGAACCAGAATACGGATCGAAAGGGTGAGTTTATCAAAAGCCTGATCGATTGCAGCGGAACGCTCACCATGGTGGAGGGCAGCCAGGTCTCCGGCTGGACGCAGAACAAGCAGGCGGACCGGCACAACGTCAGCTATGACCCGGGCGCCGCCATCCGGATTTCCGGCCAGGGGGCCAGGTTTATCATGGACGGCGGCACCATTACCGGAAATACCAATACGAAGGTCGTCAACACCATGGCATCCTCCTGCGTGCAGATTCTGGATGGGGCCATCTTCCAGATGGACGGCGGCAGCATCTCCGGCAACAGCAAGGACGGGCAAAACAGCAGCGGGCAGCGGGAAAGCAGCACGCTGGGCGGCGGCGTCTATGTGGAAGGCAGCACCTTCTACATGAACGGCGGGACGATTTCCGACAACGAAGCGCGCGACGGCGGCGGCGTCTACCTGGCCGGCGCCTCCAACCTGTACATGACGGGCGGGAACATTTCCGGGAACACGCTCTGTATCCGCAACAGCGCGGGGCACGGCGGGGCGTCTACGTGAGCTCCAAGTCCGCCTTCCGCATGGAGTCTGCCAATACCGAAACGCCTGCCAGGATTTCCGACAACACCCTTTATACGGACTTCGGCCTGTATAGATATTATCAGTATTCCGGCGGCGGCGTATATGTGGCCGGCACGTTTACGATGAAGGATGGGATTATTTCCGGGAACAAAGCGATGACCGGCAGCGGAAACGGCGGCGGCGGTATTTTCAACGGCGGGAACGTCACCCTGCAGGGCGGGGAGGTGAGCGGCAACTCGGCGTTCTATGACGAAACCCACACGGCCTATCTGAGCTATGGCGGCGGCATTTTCAACAAGACGGAATCGGTCTTTTCCGCAACGGGAACGAAGATTTCCGGCAATACGGCCGTGTACGGCGGCGGCATTTACGGCACCAATGCCGACATCACGCTCACAGACTGTCTCCTGGAAGGCAACGCCGCCATCTACGGGGACATGATGGATTGCGGCGGCGGCGGGCTGCTGCTGACCCGGCAGTCCACGCTGACCATCTCCAACACGGTGATCCGGAACAACACCAGCGAAAAATACGGCGGCGGCCTGTACCTCGAAGAAATGGGCGCGACGACCGTACTGGGCGCGGGCGTCTCCCTCCTCGACAATTCGGCAGCCAGTATCGGCGGCGGTCTGGTCAACGTCGCCTCCCCGACCGAGATCTCCGGCGCAACCGTGAGCGGGAATCAGGCTGCCGACGGCGCCGGCGCCGCCAACATGTCCGGCGGGACCCTCACGCTGTCCGGCGGGATGGTCACGGGAAACACCGCGGCTTCCACCGGCGGCGGCATCGTCAACAGCGAAGCGACATTCCGCATGATCGGCGGCATGATGTTCAACAACCTGGCGGGGGACGCCGGCGCAGACGTCGCCAACTAAGACGGCAGCACGTTCACCTTGCCGGACGCCGGGACGCTCGGCATTGTCGGCGTCGAAAGCTGGTTTGAGGATGGCTCTATCGATGGCTCCATCCCCCGCTACGCCGGGCACGAGACGCAGGTGCCGCAATATGTTTCATTTCCGGAGACCACCGACGTCCACTTCCTGACGCTGGGCGAAGTGCTGCAGGTCCTCTTTGACAAAAACGGGGGCGATACCGAGCCCGTGCCCGCGTGCATCTATATCCGAAAGGGCTGCCCGCTCGCCACGCTGCCGACAGAACCGGCGAGAAGCGGGCATGCATTTACGGGCTGGAACACGCAGGCGGACGACAGCGGGCAGGCTTTCGTCGCCGACGCCACCATCAACGTCGACATGACGGTCTACGCACAATGGCAGAAAACCGAGGTCCCTTCCGGCAGCCTGACGGTGTGCCTGACCGTGACAGGCGACGGCGCGGAGCTGGACCGGGCGTTCCGCTTTACAGCCGTCCTGCAGGACCGTTCGATCAACGGCAGCTATGGCGGGTTGACGTTTGCAAACGGCGTGGCGTCGTTTACGCTCAAGAGCGGCGGGAGCCTGACAGCAAGCGGTCTTCCGGCGGGCGTTTCCTATGAGATTGTGGAGGAAGGGCCGGAGGGATATTCCGTATTGACCACCAACGCGACGGGCGTGGTCATGGAGGGGCAGGCCATTCGTATTTCCTTTGAGAATCGGAGAGAACAGGGAGAGCAGCCCCCGGAAGAAGCGCTTCCGCCAGAGACAGGCGACGGCGCCCGGCCGGGCCTGTGGGGCGCTGCCTGCTGCTGCGCTGCCGCGTGTCTGGCGGGGGCTCTGACCTATGCTGCAAAGCGAAGAAACGCGGTAAAATAATATTCGGGCGCCGAACGCAAGAGTAGAGGGGGACGCATAAGCGTCCCCCTTCTCTTGACAGCCCCTGGTGGGACCGACGCCCGCCTCTGAAGCGGCGGCGAGGACAGCAGGATTTTTGAAATCATTCGTCGGTCGCGCCATCGTGAAACACTCGCTGCCGGGCGCATCCGGCTACGGGCGGCGGCGCAGGAGGAAAGCGCGCGGATACAGGCCGCCGGCCTCCGTGGTCAGCACGTCCTCCACGACAAGCCCGGCGACGCCGTGCAGCGCGCTTTCAAGCAGGCGGCCTTCCATCGTGTAGAGCAGCGCG
Organism: uncultured Eubacteriales bacterium; assembly: GCA_900540495.1. Classification (GTDB taxonomy): domain Bacteria; phylum Bacillota; class Clostridia; order Christensenellales; family CAG-138; genus Aphodomorpha. The sequence continues at coordinate 5,307 of UQGA01000022.1, forward strand.
AGGCCATCCTCCCGCAGCAGGGCCGGCAGGCGCGCGCACAGGCCGCGATACAGCGGGCCGTTGGACGCATGGCTGCCCACGCGGTTGCCGAACGGCAGGTTGGAGAGGATGAGGTCGAGCGGCTCTCCGGGAGAAAAGCGGAGGCAGTCCCGCTGCAGGATCGCCCCGCGGCATCCGGCGGCGCGCAGCGTTTCCCGCGCGAGGGTCACGGCGGCCGGGGCGACGTCGGTGCCCAGCAGCGCGGCGCAATCCGCCGCCTGCGCCGCTTCGACCAGCAGCGTGCCGCCGCCGCAGCACGGGTCATAGACGCGTAGCCGCCGGCGAGGGCGCAGCCGCATGGCCGCGGTGCGCGCAAGCGCCGCGGCGGTGACGGGGTGGATCGCCGCCGGAAGGGCGGCGCGGCGATAGGCAAAGCGCGTATCCTGCACGGCGGTGGGGATTACCGATACGTCCGCCGCGCCCGCATGGCAGCGCACGCGAAGTTCAAAGGCGTAGTGTCCGGGCAAATTCCGTCCGCCGACCGCCGTAGCAACGGCGCGGATCATGGCGACGCGGTCGCCCGCGTATCCCTGCAGCTCCACGCGATACGGCAGCGACGGCGCGGCCGGCTCCCCCGGCATGGGCGCGCACAGGGCCGTCCAGCCCCCGCGTGCCGCCTGCGCGATAGCGCGCGGTTCGGCCTCGACGGTCCCGCACGGCAGCAGCACTTCAAAAAAACAACGGGCGCGATACAGCGCGTCGAGCGAGGAAGCGCGCACGCACACGCCATCCGGCGTGCCCTGTGCCGCGACGCCCAGCGCCTGCAGCTCGTCCAGCAGCGCCGCCTGCAACCCGGCGGGATGCCGTAGCAGCGCCGGGCGCGGCGCAAGCAGCGCATGCAATGCCGGCGGCGGTTCGCCGCAACAGCGGTCGAGCGCGCGGCTGTGCGCGGCCGCAATTTCGGCGCAATGCTTTTCCTCCTCCGGCGCTGCCGGTTGTGGCGGTTCGTAGGCGCGCAACGCGGCGGCCGCCTCCTCCCCGCCCACGGCGCCGAGCGCCAGCAGAAGCGACGGCACGACGAACCGCGTCCCCTCCCGGGCCAGCGCGGCGGCCAGCGCAGGCGCATCCTGCGCCGTACCCACGGCGGACAACAGTCGGGCGGCGTTCTTGCGGGCCTTCGGCTCGCCGCATGCGAGCGACGCATACAGGGCGCGATGATCCAAGCGGGCGCAGAGCCGCTCCCGGTCCGCCTGCTTTTTGACCAGCGCGCACAGCTCCGACAGCACGGACGCGGCCGCTGCCCAGTCCTGCCGGGCGACCGCCTCATGCAGGCGGCCGGCAGCATCGCCGCTCATCGGCCGTTTGCGCGGTGCCCGGCGGCGGCTTCGCGGATCTCGCGCAGAACCTCGTCCGTGCCGTCGAGCATGGCGTCGCCGGTCATGCGCGCATGGTAGACAAGCCGGTTTTCATACAGATGCGCGACCGCATCGGCGACCGTGTCGGGCGTGGCGGTGTCCTGATCGACCATGACGGCGTACCCTTTTTTTTCAAAATATTTAGCGTTCTGGATCTGGTCGCCGCGGCTGGCCGACAGCGGCAGCGGCACGAGTACGGCCGGTTTGGCGAGCGCAAGGAACTCGAACACCGCGTTGGCCCCGGCGCGCGAGAGCACGATATCCGCAAGCGCCAGCAGATCCGGCAGTTCGCGGTCGATATACTCGTACTGCACATAGCCCGGCCGCGCCGCCGCCGCGTCCACCTTGCCGCGTCCGCACAGGTGGATCACGTCGAACGAGGGCAGCAGCCGTGCCAGCGCGCCGCGCACCAGTTCGTTGAGCCGCTGCGCGCCGGAACTGCCGCCCATGACGAGCAGCACCGGCTTGTCGCCGGAAAGGCCCGTGAACGCAAGCGCGCGGTCACGATCCCCGGCGTACAGTTCCGGCCGGATGGGCGTGCCGGTGTGGACGGCGCGCCCGCCGCTGATGTGTCGCGCCGTATCCGCGAACGTAACGCACACCCTGTCCGCATACCGGGCGGCGATCCGGTTGGCCAGCCCCGGCGAGAAGTCCGATTCATGCGCGACCACCGGCGTTTTGCCCGCCGCAACCACGACGGGCACGGAAACATAGCCGCCCTTGCTGAAGATCACATCCGGTTTGCACGCGCGGATCAGGCGACGCGCCTCGAACACTCCGCGCACGATGCGGAACGGGTCTGCAAAATTTTGCCAGGAAAAATACCGCCGCAGCTTGCCGGAGGAGATCGCATGATAGGTCACGCCGGGCACGCCGGCGATCAGCTCGCGTTCGATACCGGTTTTGGAGCCGACATAGTCCACCTGCCAGCCCTCCGCCAGCAGTCGTTTAATCAGCGCGATGTTCGGCGTGACATGGCCGGCCGTGCCGCCGCCCGTAAACAGGATCCGCATGGTTCCGTCTTTCCCATCCTTTTTCGTTCTTTTGTTCTATTATACGGCAAAAAGCGCGTGCGTATCGCCCGATTTTCCATTTTGGGCCGCTCTTTTTTCGGAAACGGCGAAAAAATATGGAAAGATTGGCCCTGCGCTCAAAAAGGAAACCGGTCGGGCGTCGGCCCGCAGCCGGTTTCCTGTTCGCCGGTATCGTGGCCCGGGCGCGTCACTCCTCGGATACGTTGAGGGACAGCCCCTCGTTGAGCACGTCCTCGCGGAGAACGGCGCGCGCAATGTCGAACTTCATCTGGCTGATCTCCGTCGTATCCGGTATCTTGCCGTCGACCAGATCGAGCTCGAGCATGATGCACACGAGGCGGGCTTCCTCGGAAGAAACGCCGTCGCGCCAGCAGATGAACCAGGCAAGTTCTTCGGTCTTGTCGTTCCCAAGCTCGGCGGTGCCGGTCTTGCCGGCCATGTCGTAGCCAAGGTCGTAGTTGCGTCCAGCGACGAGAAAGCTCGTGGTCATGTTGCGCGCAGTGCCGCCGGGATAGCCGTCGCCCGCCTTGAGGCAGACATGGCAGAGTGCGTCGTGAAGCTGGTTGACGGTGTTCTCCTGCAGCGCGTGCTTCCAGACGCGCGGTTCGGTTTTGGAAATCATCGTGTAGTCGGTGCCGCTGGCGTGCCAGATGGAATCCACCACATACGGCACCATGATGTCGCCGCCGTTGGCGTAAGCGGAGGCGAAGCAGGCCATCTGCAGCGGCGAGACGAGCAACTGCCCCTGACCGTAACCGGTGACGGCCAGGTCGTATACGGTCTGCTCGCGCTGCGGCTGTGCGTTGCCGTTCTCGTCGAGCACAAGGCTGCGGCGGCGGTTTTCGATGACCTCGTTGCCGTCGTCGTCCACATACACTTTTTCCGAATAGATCTGCGGCACCGCCACCTGATCCTGCAGCTCAAACTCGATGGCCTCGCGCCAGCCCATGCGGTCGAGAAAATCATACAGCTTGTCCCAGCCCAGCAGCAGGGCGCCGTAGGCAAAGTAGATGTTGTCCGACGTGATGATCGAGTTGATCATGTTCATCGGGTAAGCGGCGCGCGTGGTGTTGCTCGTTCTGCGGATCGGACGGTCGACGGACGCCTCCACATAGCCGGGAGCCAGCGACTCGGACGGGTACCACTCATCGCCATTCAGCCCCGCCTTTTCGGAAGCCGGGAACACGTCGTTGAGCGACAGCGTGCCGGTTTCCAGCAGCGCCGCCGCCGTCATCAGCTTGAACGTGGAGCCCGGCGGATAGAGGCCCTGCGTCGCCCGGTTGAACAGGCGGTTGAGCGCCTGTCCGTTGCCGTCCACCTCGGCCAGATACGCGTCCCACTCCGCCTCCGGCATACCGCGGGACACATAGTTGAGGTCGAAGTTCGGGAACGAGGTCATCGCCTGGATCGCGCCGGTCGTCGGGTTCATGACGATGACCGCTCCGTGGATGTTGTCGTCGTACACGGTCGTTTCGATCACATCCTCCAGCCGTTCCTGCAACTCGGGGATGATCGTCAGGTGCAGATCCTTGCCATCCACCGCCTCGGTGCGATACAGCACGCCGTTGGAAGCGCCCGTCACATCCTGAATATAGGTAAAGCGGCCGTTGGTGCCCGTCAGCTCGTCCTCATATTCCAGCTCCAGGCCGTATTTGCCGACCCAGCTGTCGCCGTTGTAGCGGGTATCGCCAATGGTCTCGTAATAGATCTGCTCCTTGAGGGTGATGATGGACGCATAGCCCACGATGTGCGAGAGCGACGATCCGTACGGGTAGTAGCGCACGGTGCCGTAGTTAGCCGTATCGAGACCCAGACCACGGATGTCGAGCACGATCTCGGTGAGCGACTCATCCACCTCGTCCGGGTAAAAGGTCTGCAGGCTGGCAAAGTCGTTGCGCTGGTTGTTCAGCGCCTTCATGACCTCGTCATATGTCAGCTCGAGCTGCGGAATCGAGGACACGATCTGCGCAAACTCCTCCCGGCTGTTGTAGCGCATGTATGTTTCGTCCGCGGCAGCCGCATCCACGGAAGAGGGCACCGCGTACACCGTGTAGATGTTTACGTTCTGCGCATAGGGCACGCCGTCGCAGAGGATTTCGCCACGCTTGGACTGCAGCACGCCGACGCGCACCGTGTCCCCCCAGTCCATCATCGGGAAGATGAGCGTGGGCGACCAGTCGATTACCCAGCGGCTGCCCTCGCGGCTGGCCGTGATCTCCATGTCATAGATGAGGTCGTTGCCGTTGTCCGTTTCGTGGCCGGTGTGGTAGGTCAGCTGATAGCTGACGATGGCGATGTTGTCCCCCTCCTGCACATCCAGCACCTCATACTCCATGCCCTGCAACTGCAGCTCGTCGAAGATGCTCTTATACTTGTTGATGAACTCCGTACGGGAGATGGTCTTGTCCACATATGGGTTGCCGTCCGCATCCGGCGTGGGCGAAGGCGTCGGCGCTTCCGTCGGCGCCGGACTGGTCGTGGCGTTCGGGTCGGGCGTGGCGTCCGGGTCAGGCGTGGCGTCCGGGTCGGGCGTGGCGTCCGGGTCGGGCGTGGTGTCCGCCGGTTCGGTCGCTTCCGGCACCTCGGTGGGCGTGGCGGTTGCGCCCGGTTCGGGCGTAGGCGTGGCGTCGGGGATGACAGTCACATCCGGATCGTCCGCCTTTTTGACGCTCTGGCTCACCATATCGTACGCCTGCGAATACTCGCCGGCCTGTATGAGGTTGAGGAAGCGCTGGCAGTAATCGCCGCCGGAGGAGATCATTGCGCAGCCGCTCAACAGCGGCAACAGCGCGGTCATGAGCGCCAGCAACAGCGCAACCGTTCGTTTCATTGGCATCGCTCCTAAACACACGGAAAAGTATTCCCCTTGGCATCCCTACCCCGCGCAGGCGCCCCCGTGCGGCGGGCGCTTACGGCACACGGTATTATAACAAACGCAGGCGCGCCCTGTCCCGAAAACCGAAAAAAGTTTATAAAACCGCCACAGTTCAGGCCATCCGCCGGCGGCAGGATGCCGGATTTTACAAAACCAGCGGCGCAAAGCGCGCATAATGGCGATAAGCGGCGCAAAGCATGCATACAATGGAGACAAAAGCGCGCCGGTCTGCGGCGCGGAAATGGAGGGCGCCGTGATGTCGTTCGTATTCGGGGTGATGCTGGTGTGCGGGGTGCTGGCGCTGCTCGCGGGGCAGGGCGGCGATGCGGCGACGGCCTCCATGCTCGCCGGCGCGGGCGAGGCGGTGACGCTCTGCCTGGAGCTGGCGGGCGCTTACCTGCTGTTTATGGGCATGATGGGTGTGGCGCGCCGGGCAGGGCTGATGGACGCGCTCTCCCGCGCGCTTTCGCCGGCAATCCGCCTCCTGTTCCCGCGGGCGGACGGCGCGGCCGGGCCCATCGCCCTGTGTTTTGCCGCCAACATCCTTGGTATGGGCAATGCGGCTACGCCGTTTGGGCTGGAGGCCATGCGGGCGCTCGATGCGAATAACCCCCGCCCCGGCGTAGCAACGGACGAGATGTGTGTGCTCATCGCGGTCAATGCCTCGGCGCTGCAACTGCTTCCCACCGGCCTGCTCGCGCTGCGACAGGCGGCCGGCAGCGCGGAACCGGCGGCGGTGGTGTTGCCGTCGCTCATCGCTTCCGCCGTCAGCACGGCGGTGGCCGTCGTGCTGTGCCTGCTCTGTACGGGACGGCTGACGATGCGACGCGCCGGTTGTCGCCGCCCCCGCGCGGGCGCGCGCGCAGTGTGAGCGCCGCGCTGCTGCCGCTGCTGTTCGTGGCGGTGATGGTCTATGGAATGGTTCGCCGCGTCGATGTGTATGAGGCGTTTGTCGAGGGAGCGGCCGAGGGCCTGCCCGTCCTGCTGAAGATTCTGCCGTACCTGGCTGCCATGCTTATCGCCATCCGCACGCTGCGCGACAGCGGACTCATCGACCGGCTGACCGGTCTGCTCGCCCCGGCTTGCGGCGCCGTTGGCATGGAAGCGGAGCTGCTCCCGCTGCTGTTGCTGCGCCCGTTTTCCGGCAGCGCGGCGATGGCGACGCTCGCCGACCTGTTCGAGAGCCACGGGCCTGATTCCGTGGTGGGGTATACCGCCAGCGTGCTCATGGGCAGCTCGGAGACGATCTTCTATGAGGTCGCCCTCTATTTCGGCGCCGTCGGCGTCAAACGCACGCGCTTTGCCGTGCCGGTGTCGCTTGCCGCCATGGCTGCCGGGGTGGTGACGGCGCTGCTGCTGTGCCGCTGACGGGGGCGTGTCCCGGCAAAGCGCCGTTCAGGCCCGGCGTCGGGGCAATGGCGCTTCGGTGACGCACGACCCTTTCGTCCGTGCGGCGGGCGACCCGGCGGCGGCATGCGGCGCCTTTTCCTCCACCCCTGCCCACCGTCTCCCGCCTGCTCCTGCTCGCGCCGTTCGCTGTTTCACGTGAAACGTTGGCGCGCCGCCGTTCCTTTTGTCCGTTTTGCGTCTTTCCCCGCCCCTGCCCGTTCGCCGTCTTCTGCCTGCTCCCGTCGCCCTCGCCCGTGCCGGTCGCCGCCTTCCGCTCCTGCCTGCCGCCCGCCTCCCGCTCCTGCCCGTCTGCTCCCGCTCGCCGCCCGCTGTCTGCCGCTCGTGCCGGCCATTGTTTCACGTGAAACAGCGGCCGGGTTGAAAACCTGCGGCGCATCCCGTATAATAGAACCAAGAACAAAACCGGGAGGACGGCATGGCAAGGATCATCGCCATTGCGAACCAGAAGGGCGGCGTGGGAAAGACCACCACGTCCGTCAACCTCGCGTCATGCGTAGCCGCCGCCGGGCGGCGCGTGCTGCTGATCGACTCGGACCCGCAGGGCAACGCGACCAGCGGCCTGGGAGTGGACAAGAACTGCATCGACGTCTCCACATACGACGTGTTCATCAACGAGCGGGAGATGGCCGACGCGGTGCGGCCCACCATGATCGATACGCTGTGGCTCGTTCCCGCAAACATCGAGCTGGCCGGCGCGGAGGTCGAGCTGGTCACCATGATGGCGCGCGAGCAGGTGCTCAAGAACGCGTTGCGCAGCGTGCGGGACGGGTATGACTATATCTTCATCGACTGCCCGCCGTCGCTCGGCCTGCTGACGCTGAACGCGCTCAACGCCGCCGACACGCTGCTGGTGCCCATCCAGTGCGAGTTTTATGCGCTCGAGGGGCTGTCCCAGCTGATGAACACGGTGCGGCTCGTGCGCAAGAACCTCAATCCGGCGCTGGATGTGGAAGGCGTGGTGCTTACCATGTTCGACTCCCGCACAAACCTTTCGGTCCAGGTGGTCGAGGAGGTCAAGAAGTTTTTCCGCAACAAGGTTTATGAGACGATCATCCCCCGCAGCGTGCGCGTCAGCGAGGCGCCCTCGTTTGGGTTGCCGATCATCCGGTATGCGCCGCGCAGCAGCGGCGCGGCCGCGTATACGGCGCTGGCGGAGGAACTGCTCGCCAAGGAGGGCGGCGCGTAACGCCGCCGGGGCGGCCGCCGGCCCCGCTTCCGCCGCGCTTGCGGCGCGCAACGGGCGAACAAACCGAAGGAATGGGAACGGAACGCATGGCAGGAATGAAAAAAGGATTGGGGCGCGGGCTGGACGCGCTGCTGGAGCCGTACGCCGGGCCGGAAGCGGATCGGGATGCGGCCAACCGTGTGCTGGAGATCAGCGTACGGGATATCGATACGAACCGGGCACAGCCGCGCAAGAGCTTTGACGAGGCGGCGCTCAGGGAACTGGCGGACTCCATCCGTGTGCACGGGGTGGTGCAGCCGCTGCTGGTCCGCCCCAACGGCAGCCGGTATACGATCGTTGCGGGCGAGCGGCGGTTCCGTGCCGCGCGGCTGGCCGGGCTGGAGACGGTACCGGTACTCGCGGCGGAGTATGACGAAGCGCAGATGCAGGAGGTTGCGCTCATCGAAAACCTCCAGCGCGAGGATCTGAATCCGGTCGAGGAAGCGGCGGCGATTCGCTTTCTGATGCAGCAGCACGATCTGACGCAGGAAGAGGTTTCCGAACGGCTGGGCAAGAGCCGCCCGGCCATCGCCAACGCGCTGCGTCTGCTGAACCTGGATCGGAACGTGCTGGAGCTGGTGCGCACCGGGGCGCTTTCCGCCGGACACGGCCGCGCGCTTGCCGCCGTGACGGACGCGGCGACACAGGAGCGGCTGGCGGACGAATGCGTGCGCCTTGGCTATTCCGTGCGCGCGCTGGAATCACGCGTGCGCAATTTGCAGGCGGGCAAGAAGCCTTCGAAGAAGGCCGCCCCCGCGCCGCACAGCGGCGACCTTGCGCAGGCGGAACGGGCGCTGCGCGACCGGCTTGGCACGCGCGTGCGCATTGCCGGCGACGAGCGCAGGGGGCGCATCACGATTGAGTACTACTCCGCGGACGACCTGCAGCGCATCTATGAGCGGATCGTGGACGAATGACCGTTTCACGTGAAACATTTGACGGGGCAGCGCGCCGGCGCAACGAAACAGGGGCGGAAAACATTGCCGCCCCTGTGGCTTACGAGCCGTGCGTCAGCGCACCTTAAGGCCGCTTTCCATCTCGGAGAGGGTGGTCAGCGCGGAAAGCCGCTCGTCCGCCGCGTCCGATGCGCACAGGATCATGCCGCGGCTCTCCACGCCGCAGAGCGTGACCGGTTTGAGGTTGGCCACGAGTACGACCGTTTTGCCCACGAGCGCATCCGGCGTATACCAGGCCTTGATGCCGGATACGACCGTGCGCTGTTCCCCGCCCACATCGAGCGTCAGCTTGAGCAGCTTCTTGGAGCGCTTGATCTCCTCGCAGGCGATGACCTTTGCAAGCCGCAGGTCGATCTTGGCGAAGTCATCGTATTCGATCTCCGGCAGCGGCGGCTCCCCCGCCTCCTCCGCCGGTTTCTGCTGCGCGGCGGCTTGACGGGCGGCGATGGACTCCGCTTCGGCGAGCACGGCCTTCAGGTCGTGACGGGCAAAGAGCACCTCGGAGGCTTCGGTCACGCGGCCGCCGGACGGATAGGCGCCGAACGATGCGAGCGAATCGAGCGTGCGCGGCGCAGCGCCGAGCTGCGCGCGAATGCGCGCCGCCGTTTCCGGCAGGAACGGCTCAAGCAGGGAGGCGCCGATGGAGATGCTCTCCACCAGATGGTACAGCACCTCGGCGAGCCGGTCCCGCTGCGCCTCGTCGCGCGCGAGCAGCCACGGCGTGGTCTCGTCGATATATTTATTGCAGCGCTTGAACAGCGCAAAAATCTCCGTCAGCGCGTCGGCCACGCGAAGCGCGTCCATGTGCGCCGTTACCCGTGCAGCCGCGGCGGTGGCAACGGCTTCGAGCGCCGCATCCTCCGGCCCCGTTGCGCCCGTATGGGTGACCGTACCGCCGAAGTACTTGTTGCTCATGTCCACCGTGCGCTTGACCAGGTTGCCAAGGGTGTTGGCCAGGTCGGAGTTGATGCGCTCCACCAGCAGCTCCCAGGTGATCACGCCGTCGTTATCGAACGGCATTTCATGCAGCACGAAGTAGCGAACCGCATCCACGCCGAACACGGCGGCCAGATCATCCGCATAGAGCACGTTTCCCTTGGACTTGCTCATCTTGCCGTCGCCCTGCAGCAACCACGGATGGCCGAACACCTGTTTGGGCAGCGGGAGACCCAGCGCCATGAGGAAGATGGGCCAGTAGATCGTGTGGAAGCGGATGATGTCCTTGCCGATCAGGTGCAGGTCGGCGGGCCACAGGCGGGCGAAACGGGCGTCGCTTTCCCCGCCGCAGTCGTACCCGATGCCGGTGATGTAGTTGGTGAGCGCATCGAGCCAGACGTAGACCACATGGCGGTCGTCGAAGTCCACCGGCACGCCCCATTTGAAACTCGTGCGGGACACGCACAGGTCCTGCAATCCGGGCAGCAGGAAATTGTTCATCATCTCGTTGCGCCGGGATTCCGGCTGGATGAATTCGGGATGCGCCTGAATATGCGCGATCAGCCGGTCGGCATACTTGCTCATCCGGAAGAAATAGGCCTCCTCCCGGGCGCTCTGGACTTCGCGTCCACAGTCCGGGCACTTGCCGTCCTTGAGCTGCGACGGCGTGAAGAACGATTCGCACGGCGTGCAGTACAGGCCCTCATAGTAGCCCTTGTAGATGTCGCCCTGCTCGTACAGGCGCCGAAAGATCTTCTGCACCTGCCGTTCATGGTCGGCGTCCGTCGTGCGGATGAACTTGTTGTAGGAGGTGTTCATCAGGTCCCAGATGCGGCGGATTTCGGCCGCTACGCCGTCCACGTACGCCTTTGGACTCACGCCGGCCGCCTTTGCCTTCTCCTCAATCTTTTGCCCGTGCTCGTCCGTGCCCGTCTGGAAGAACACATCGTATCCCTGCATGCGCTTGAAGCGGGCGATGCTGTCCGCCAGCACGATCTCATACGTGTTGCCGATGTGGGGTTTGCCCGAGGTGTAGGCGATTGCCGTGGTCAGATAATACTTCGGTTTCTGTTCCATCGTTCTTCTCCAGCTCGTGTTGTGTGCGCCGCATCGGGCGCTGGGCGGGAAGCGCCGCCCGGATGCGGGGCTGCCGCCCCTGAATAGATTGCCCGGTCCTCCGCCCCTCCACGCCGCGAAAAACGGAAAAGAAACGAAAAACCCTTAATGTCGAGCATAACACCGGCCCATGGTGATTGTCAAGCGGGGATGGGCGTGGTAAACTAATGCTATCATGTGGATTGTGGCAGGACTGGGAAACCCGGGAATTGCATACCGTAAATCAAGGCACAATGCCGGCTTTCAGGCGCTTGACGCGCTGGCCGAGGCGCTTCATATCCGGGTGAACCGGCGCGCCATGTCGGGCCTGTGCGGCGAAGGGATCGTCGGGGGCGAGCGCGTGCTGCTCGTCAAGCCGCAGACGTACATGAATCTGTCCGGCGACTGCGTGCAGCGCGTACTGCACTTTTACAAGCTCCCGCCGGAGCGGCTGATCGTTCTTTATGACGATATCGACCTTCCGGCGGGTTCCCTGCGCATCCGATCGTCCGGCAGCGCGGGCACGCACAACGGCATGCGCTCCGTCGTCGCCTGTGTCGGCAGCGAGGATTTTCCGCGCGTGCGCATCGGCGTCGGCGCGGCCCGCCATGGCGAGCTCAAGGATTTTGTGCTGGCAAAGCCCGGCAAGGAGGAGCAGGCGGCCATCGAAGACGCCTGCCGCCGGGCGGCCGACGCGGTTCAGCGCATCATCGCGGGCCGGCTCCTCGAGGCGCAGACGCTGTATAACAAAAAGCACGAGGGCCTGTAATGCGGCCGTCGCTCCGCCCGGCCCTCCCCTCCGCTTCCTTCCATTTATATACGAAGAAGCGCGGGAAGCAAGTATAAATACATAGTAACGAACAGAAGGGGGCATCGGTGAAACAACCCTTGCTGGAGGCGCTGTTTACCGCGCCGGACCTTGCGCGCGCAGCGGCGACGCTTACGGCGGGCAGGGGACCGGTCGCGGCTTTCGGGCTGCCGGAGGCGCACAAATCACATATGGCGGCGGCGCTGTCGGCCGCGGGCACGGGCGCGCCGCGCACGGTCCTGCTGGTTACCTCGACGGATACGGCGGCGGTGCGCATGCGCGCGGATGCGGAGGCGCTGGGCGTGGCGGCGTCGCAGTTGCTGCAACGGGAAACGCCGCTGGTGCGCGTGATGAACGCATCCGGCGAGCGGGCCGGGGAGCGTGTGCGCGCGCTGATGCAGTTGGCGACGGGGCAACCGGGCGTGGTCGTGGCGAGCATGGCGGCGCTGATGCAGCGCGTTGCGCCGAAGGAGGCCTTTTTACGGCAGCGCATCGAGCTGCACACCGGCGTTGAAACGGCGCCGCGGGCGCTGCTTGAGCGATTGTGCGAGGCGGGGTACGAGCGCGTGGAGATGGTCGAGGGGCGCGGGCAGGCGGCGTTGCGCGGCGGCATTGTGGATGTGTATGCGCCGGATGCGCGCTACCCGGTGCGCGTCGAGTTCTGGGGCGATACGGTGGATCAGATGCGCCTGTTCGACCCGGTGACGCAGCGCAGCGTGGAGCAGGTAACGCAGGCGGTGTTCGCCCCCGCGTTCGAGATGCCGCAGCCGCCGGAGGCGACGGCACGCGCGCTCCAAAGGATTGCGGGGCGCGAGGAGTTCTATGAGCAGGAGCAGGCGTGGCGCGGCGGGCGCGCCTGCGCGGGTGCGGAGGCGCTGCTGCCGCTGCTGTATGCGGCGCCGGCAGCGGTGACCGACTATCTGCCGGAAGGCGCGCTGGTGCTTGCGGACGAACCCAACCGGCTGGAAGAGGCGGCGCAGGCGGCGCAGATTGCATTTGCGGAAACGGTGTCCGCCATGCTGGAGCGCGGCGAGGGGCTGCCGGAGCAGGGCGATTTGCAGATGAGCGCGGAGGAGGCGCTCGGGCGGCTGGCGACCGGGCGCACCATGGCGCTGTACACGCTGGCGCGCTCGCACCCGGCGTTTGCGCCGAAGGAGATCATACAGCCCCTGGGCCGCAGCGCACCGCAGTACATGGGCAGCATGGAGGAGCTGGCGCGGGACGTGCGGCTGTGGAAGCAGGGCGGTGAAGCGGCGGTGCTGTTCGCGGGCGAACATGCCGGGCGGCTGCACCGGCAGCTGCTTGATCTGGGCGTGGAGACTGCGGAGACGGTGGCGCTGGAGCGGATGCCGGTTCACGGGGAGGCGCTGATCGTGGCGCAGGCGCTGCCGCGCGGATTCTGTTATCCGGAGCTCCGACTCACCGTGCTCGGCGCGCAGGAGCTGTTCGGGAAGGAGGCGCCGACGCGCCGGGGAACGCGCCGCCGCGACGGGCTGCGCTTGCCGGAGCTTTCGGCGGGCGATTACGTCGTACATGAAGCGTACGGCATCGGCCGGTTTGTAGGCGTGGAAACGCTGACCGTGCAGGGACATACGCGGGACTACCTGCTGCTCGAATACCGCGGCGGCGACCGGCTGTACATCCCGACCGACCAGCTCGACCGGGTGCAGAAATACATCGGCGGCGGCGACGAGGACGCTGCGCCCGGCCTGTCCCGGCTCGGCGGGAACGAGTGGCAGTCGCGCGTGAGCCGCGCGCGGGAGTCGGCGAAAAAACTGGCGGTGGACCTTGCGGCGCTGTACGCCGGGCGCATCGACGGCAGGGGGTTCGCCTTTTCAAAGGATACCCCCTGGCAGGCGCAGATGGAGGCGCGCTTCCCCTACCGCGAGACGCCCGACCAGCTCGAGAGCATCCGGGAGATCAAGGCGGACATGGAACGGCCGCGGCCGATGGACCGGCTGCTGTGCGGCGACGTGGGCTATGGCAAGACGGAGGTGGCGCTGCGCGCTGCGTTTAAGGCTGTGCAGGACAGCAAGCAGGTCGCCTTTCTCGTGCCGACGACGATCCTTGCACAGCAGCACTACAACACCATGACCGCCCGCTTTGCGGATTTTCCGGTGCGCACGGCCTGCCTGTCGCGCTTTACGCCACCGCAGGAGCGCAGGACGATCCGCGAAAAGCTTCGTTCCGGCGAGATCGACGTGGTCGTGGGCACGCACGCGCTGCTGGGCAAGGACGTGCGATTCAAGGATCTCGGACTGCTGATCGTGGACGAGGAGCAGCGGTTCGGCGTCAATCACAAGGAGCAGATCAAGGCGCTCAAGGCGGATGTGGACGTATTGACGCTCACGGCTACGCCCATCCCGCGCACGCTCAACATGTCCATGACCGGCATCCGCGACATCAGCGTGATCGAGACGCCGCCCGAGGCGCGCTATCCGGTGCAGACCTTTGTGCTCGAATATACCGATGCGCTTGTGACGGAGGTGCTCACGCGCGAGCTGGCGCGCGGCGGGCAGGCGTACGTGGTGTTCAACCGCGTGCAGGGCATGGAGGGCTTTCTGCGCCATCTGAGCGAACTGCTGCCGGAGGCGCGCATCGCCATGGCGCACGGACAGATGCCCGAAGGACAGCTTGAGCGCACGATGCTGGCCTTCCTGGAAAAGGAATACGACGTGCTGGTGTGCTCGTCGATCATCGAAAGCGGGCTCGACATCCCGAATGTGAACACGCTGCTGGTGGTGGAGGCGGACCGATTCGGACTCGCGCAGCTATACCAGCTTCGCGGGCGCGTCGGGCGCTCCACGAGGCTTGGGTACGCCTACTTTACGGTGCGGCGCGGCGTGGCCATGAACGAACAGGCGCACCGGCGGCTGTTGGCCATTCGGGAGTTTACGCAGTTTGGCGCCGGGTTTAAGCTCGCCTTGCGCGACCTGGAGATCCGCGGCGCCGGCAGCCTGCTCGGCGCGGAGCAGCACGGGCATATTGCGGATGTGGGATACGAATACTATTGCAAGCTCATGCGCAGCGCAGTTGCGCAGGTGCGCGGGGAGGCGCCCCCGCCGGAGCAGCCGGACGTTGCCGTGGACGTGCCGGTTTCCGCGCATATCCCCAGGACGTTTATCGCAAGCGAGGTGCAGCGGCTTGCCGCTTACCGCCGCATTGCGGACGCGGCGGACGGCGATGCGTTGCTGGATGTGCGAGAAGAGCTGGAGGACCGCTACGGCGAGCTGCCGGAGGCGGTGGAAAACCTGCTGTATCTGGCCAAGTTGCGGCAATCCGCCGCCCGGGCGCAGCTGGCCGGCGTGACCGCCCGGGAGGGCGAGGCGTTGCTGACGTTCCGCGAGGGCGCGCAGATCGACGGGGCGCGGCTGCTGGCCGCCGTATCCGGCATGCGCGGCGCGCAGCTGACCGCAACCGAACCGCCCGCCATCCGCCTGCGCCGGCCGGATGCCACAGCGGAAGCCTGGTTGCAGGAACTGCCACAATTTATTTACACAATCGTGTCTTGTTCTGACACATTGGACAGACTATAATGCAAAGGTGCTCATGCACGAATTCGGTAAGGAGAGAAGAAGATGAAAAAACGGACGCTTCGGGCGGTGGCCGCCCTGCTATGCCTGCTGCTTGCGCTTGGCGCCGCGGCCTGCGGTGAGACCGCCGGCCAGTCCGCCACGCCGACGCCGGATGCGGCGCCGGATCGTGACGCCGTGGCCGTAGAGATCGGCGACGACCTCACCGTGACATACGGCGAGGTGGAGGAAGCCTACAACTACCTTGTGGAGATGATGTCCTATTACGGCATGGCGGCGCCGACGGCGGAGGCCGACATCGAGTCGTACCAGGATCAGGCGCTCGATATGGTCGTCGAAACGCGCAAACTGCTCTATTTTGCTGATCAGCTCGGCGTCGGCGAGTTGTCCGAGGAGGATCAGGCGGAGGTGCAGGCCCTTGTCGACGAGGATATGGACTATTATCTCGAGCAGTTCCGCGCCACAGCCGAGAGCGAGGGCGCCGAGGACGTGGAGGCGCGCGCCTATGAGCTGTTCAACGAGGAGCTCGCCGCCTACGAGATGAACATGGACCATGTGGCGTACAGCGAATATCTCTATGAGATGTACGCCGAGCAGAAGGTCATCGAAAACCTTGAGATGCACATTCGAGACACCGCCACCGTGGACGAAGCGGATGTGCAGGCGTATTACGACCAGCTCGTTGAGTCGCAGACCTCGGCATATGCGGAGGACCCGCTGCTGTATCTCGATGAGGAGGAGAGCTTTGAAATGAACGGCGGCGATCCGTCCGTCGTCGTGCCGGAGGGCTTCCTGCGCGTCAAAGCCATCGCCGTTTTCCCACAGGAAGCGATCGATGAGACGTACGAGGACAAGATCGCGCAGATGGCCGAATATGAGGCCGAATACGGCCGGCTCATGCTCGAGAGCGCGGCGGACAACGCAGCGCGCTGTTCCGAGATCAAGACGCTCTACGATGCGCTGAAGATCGAAACGGACGCCATGTATACCGCCTATATGGCCGACGCGAAGGCCAAGATCGAGGAGGCCAAGGCGCTGCTCGACGGCGGCGCCGCCTTCGACGAGGTGCTCGCCTCTCACGGGGAGGACGCAACCTTTACCGACTATACCCTCATCGCCGAGCGTGGGCAGCTTATGAGCGAGGAGGCCGGCGACGACTGGGATGAAACGCTGCGCGCCGCAGCGCTTGCGCTTGCGGACGGCGCCTACTCCGACGTGCTGCAGGCCGGCGACGCCTACTATATCCTCTATCGCGTGGGCAGCGAGGCGGCCGGCACCCGCGCGCTTGACGAGGTGCACGATGCGGTCGAGGCCGCGGCGCTGGAGGCCGAGCGCGACAGCGTCTGGACCGAGCAGGAGGCCGCGTGGGGAGAGGACGACTCCATGGTCGTGTACCACGAAGAGGTCTACCGTTCCATCGGCAAGTGATGCGCGCAGTCGCCCGCCGCGTGGCCGGGATTGCATAAATGCAGGAAAACGGGCCGGAACCGCATGGTTCCGGCCCGTTCCGTTGCGCCTGCCGGGCTCAGAGGTCGTCCGCGTCCTGTACGGGCGGGGTCCCGTCCACGCCCGTGCCGGTATAGCTGCCCTGCACGTCGGACGGGACGGAGCCCATACCCGGCTGAAACGCCGGCGACGCGTCGGCCTGCCGGCGGTTGCTCAACGGCGTCCGATGCGCCGCATCAGACGCGGTACTGGTTTTGATTCTGGTTTTTCTGCTGCTGTTCATCCTGCCAGCCCTGCCCGTTCGAGTCCTGGCCCGGGGACTGCCGCTTCTGCTTCTGCTGCTTCTGCCGGGTCTTGTCGTTCTGCCGGTTCGGCGTGTTCTCGTCGTAAAAGCTCACCGTATCCGCTCCTTTCCTCCAAGATTTTGTCCAGCGACACGCTGCGGCGCGCGGCATGCGCGGCACACCGGACGGTTGCGCAAGCGGGCGTGTCGTTCTCCGGCCGCCGCGATTAGTTTGCCCCGCCGGCGCGCGCGCTTGCTTTCCAGTTTTATCCGGCTTTCGAAACAGCGTCGGCGTGCAGGCGGTTTTTGAAAATACGCGCGCCGGGTTTGGACGAACAAACGGATATCTTTTGGTTTTACTTGACACCACAGGGTAAAACCATTAGAATAATACTGCTATCGTGGAAGTGTGCGGGTGTAGCTCAGTGGCAGAGCTCCAGCTTCCCAAGCTGGCTATGTGGG
>UQGA01000023.1 GCA_900540495.1 uncultured Eubacteriales bacterium
GGTTGACCATCTTGCCGTAGAGCGGATGGCGAACCTTGGTCTTGATGGCGACCACAATGGTCTTATCCATTTTATCGCTCACAACGACGCCGATGCGGGTCTTGCGATATCCTCTCGTTTCCATCTTTGGTATCCTCCTTCCCGTCACTCGGCTGCGGCCGCCAGCTCGCGCTCACGGATGATCGTCTTGACGCGGGCGATATCCTTCTTGCACTCGCTGATGCGCTGCGGGTTGTTGAGCTGTCCGGTCGCCGACTGGAAGCGGAGGTTGAACAGCTCGGCCTTGAGCTCCTTCTCACGCGCCGCAAGGGCATCGTTCGACAGTTCTCTAAACGTGTTAGCCTTCATCGCTTACGCCTCCCTCTTCCATCTCTTTCCTGATGACCTTGCACTTGAGCGGAAGCTTGTGCATGGCCAGACGCAGGGCCTCGCGGGCAACGCTTTCGTCGACGCCTGCGATCTCAAACAGTACGCGGCCCGGCTTGACGACCGCCACCCAGTATTCCGGGGAGCCCTTGCCGCTGCCCATGCGGGTCTCGGCCGGCTTTTCGGTCACGGGCTTGTCGGGGAAGATCTTGATCCAGACCTTGCCGCCACGCTTGATGTAACGCGTCATGGCGATACGGGCGGCTTCAATCTGGTTGCTGGTCACCCATGCGGGTTCCTGCGCGACGAGGCCGTATTCGCCATAGGTGATGGTGTTGCCACGCAGGGCCTTGCCCTTCATGCGGCCGCGGAACACCCTGCGGCGCTTGACTCTCTTTGGCATCAACATGGCTTATTTGCCCCCTTCCTCACGGTTGCGCTTGCCGAGGACCTCGCCCTTGTAGATCCAGACCTTGCAGCCGATGCGGCCGTAGGTCGTGTGCGCCTCGGCAAAGCCGTAGTGGATATCCGCGCGCATGGTCTGCAGCGGGATGGAACCGTCGTGGTACCCCTCGGTGCGGGCGATCTCGGCGCCGCCCAGACGCCCCGAGCACATGAGCTTGATGCCCTTCACGCCCGGCTTCTGCATGGAGCGGCCCATCGCCTGCTTCATCGCGCGGCGGAAGCTGATGCGCTTCTCGAGCTGCGCGGCGATGTTTTCGGCCACGAGCTGCGCGTCCGCATCCGCGTCGCGCACCTCCATGATGTTGACGTTGACCGGCTTGCCCACCGCCTGCGCGATGCTCGCCTTGATCTCGTCGATCCCGGCGCCGCCCTTGCCGATGAGCAGGCCCGGACGCGCGGTGTAGATGCTGACGGTGATCTTGCCGGCGGCGCGCTCGATCCCGATGCGGGAAATGCTCGCGCCGTAATACTTCTTCTTGACGAACTCGCGGATCTTGTTATCCTCCACGAGGAAGTCGGCAAAGTCCTTCTTGGAAGCGTACCAGCGGGCATTCCAGTCCCTGATGACGCCGACGCGGAAGCCGTTCGGATTGACTTTCTGACCCATTCTATCTCCTCCTTACTTTGCCTGCTGGTCCAGCACGATGGTGATGTGGCTCGTGCGCTTGCGGATGCGCGACGCGCGGCCATGCGCCCTGGCGCGATAGCGCATCAGCGTCGGGCCCTGATTGGCGTACACCTCCGCGACATACAGGTCGTCGCGGTTGAGCTCGAGGTTGTTCTCGGCGTTGGCCACGGCGCTGTTGAGGAGCTTGAGAACCGGTTCGGTCGCGGCCTTGGGCGTGTACCGCAGGATCGCCTCCGCCTCACGGACGGACTTGCCGCGGATCAGGTCCACCACGATCTTGACCTTGCGCGAAGAGATCCGAACGTAACGGGCGATCGCGCGCGGCCGCTTATCTGCATTTTCACGGCGCTTGGCCGTCTTTTCTCTCGATCTGGTTGCCATGTTGAACCTCCTTACCTCGAGCCAGAGGACTTCTCGGAGCCCTTATGGCCTCTGAACGTGCGCGTCGGCGCAAACTCGCCGAGCTTATGGCCGACCATTTCCTCCGTAATGTATACGGGGACATGCTTTCTGCCGTCATGCACCGCAATGGTGTGTCCGACCATCTGCGGGAAGATGGTGGAGGCGCGGGACCAGGTCTTGACCACGGTCTTTTTGCCGCTCTCGTTCATGGCGTCGATGCGCGCCAGCAGGCGCTCGCTCACAAACGGTCCCTTTTTCACCGATCTGCTCATATTGCGTACTCCTTCCTTCCCGTCACTTGCCGCTGCGGCGGCGCACGATGTACTTGTTGCTGCGGTTCTTCGCCTTGCGCGTCTTGTACCCGAGCGCGGGCTTGCCCCACGGGGTGACCGGGCCGGGACGGCCAATCGGGCTCTTGCCCTCGCCGCCGCCGTGCGGGTGGTCGCACGGATTCATGACGCTGCCGCGCACCGTCGGGCGCACGCCCATGTGACGCTTGCGGCCGGCTTTGCCGATCTGCACGTTCGCATGGTCGATGTTGCCGACCTGGCCGATCGTCGCCTTGGCCTCGAGCGGAATGAGGCGAACCTCGCCGCTGGGCAGGCGCACCTGCGCGTACTTGCCCTCCTTGGCCATGAGCTGCGCCGCGTTGCCCGCCGAACGGACCAACTGCGCGCCCTTGCCGGGCTTGAGCTCGATGCAGTGAATCATCGTGCCGACCGGGATGCTGCGAAGCTGGAGCGCGTTGCCAACCTTGATGTCGGCGCCCTCGCCGGAGAGCACCGTCTCGCCCACCGTCAGCCCGAGCGGGGCGATGATGTAACGCTTCTCGCCGTCGGCATAGTGCAGTAGGGCGATGTTCGCGCTGCGGTTCGGATCGTATTCGATGGACGCGACCTTCGCGGGCACGCCGTCCTTGTTGCGCTTGAAGTCGATGATGCGATACTTCCGGCGCGCGCCGCCGCCCTGATGGCGAACGGTAATCCGGCCGGAATGGTTGCGGCCGCCCTTGCCGCGCAGGTCCGTCATGAGCGACTTCTCCGGCGTGGTCCTGGTGATCTCCTCAAAAGCGGAGACCGTCATGAACCGCTGGCCCGGCGTCGTCGGATTGATCTTTCTGATAGCCATGTGGCGCCTCCTTACTGCGAGATGCTGTCGAAGAACTCGATACCCTTGGAATCCTTCTTCAGCTTCACATATGCCTTCTTGGTGGAAGCGCGGCGGCCCATGTGCGCGCCCTGGCGCTTCATTTTACCGAGCGAATTGATGGTGCGCACGGTATCGACCTTGACGCCGAAGATCTCCTCCACCGCTGCGCGGATCTCGAGCTTGTTGGCGTTCTTGTCCACGATAAAGGTATAGACCTTCGACGGGAGGTGGTCGTAGCTCTTCTCCGTCAGGACCGGCTTTTTGATGATGTCGTACGGGCTTTTCATTATACGTACACCTCCTCGATCTTCTGGGCCGACTCCCTGGTGAGGACCAGCTTCTGATACTTGAGAATCTCGTACACGTTGAGCGTGCCGACCAGCGTGGTCTTGACGCCCGGGATGTTGCGCGCCGCGCGCTCCACCGTCTCATCCGGCGCGCTCAGCACGATGAGCGCCTTCTTCACATCCACGGCGTTGAGCGCCTTGACCATTTCCTTCGTCTTGGGCGCCGCCAGGTTCAACGCGTCGAACACCACCAGATCCTGCCCGAGCACCTTCGAGGAGAGGGCGGACTTCATGGCCACGCGCTTGACCTTCCGGTTCACGCGGATCGTATAATCGCGCGGCTTGGGCGCGAACACGACGCCGCCATGCCGCCACTGCGGCGCGCGGGTCGAACCCTGACGGGCGCGGCCGGTGCCCTTCTGCCGCCACGGCTTGATGCCGCCGCCGCGCACCTCGCTGCGGGTGAGCGCGCTCTGCGTGCCCTGCCGCTGGTTGGCCAGATACGCCTTGACAACCTCGTGCATGACGGGCACGTTGACCGGCTGGCCGAACGTGTTTTCGGAAAGCTCGATCTCGCCGACGGTCTTTCCGGAGATATCGTAAACTGCTACCTGAGGCATGTCGCTTCCTCCTTCCTCACTTCACGGTGCTTTTGACGCAGACCAGGCCGCCCTTGGCGCCCGGAACGGCGCCCTTGACGAGCAGCAGGTTCCGCTCCGCGTCCACGCGCACGACCTCGAGGTTCTGCACGGTGACGTTCTCGCAGCCCATGTGGCCGGGCAGGTGCTTGGTCTTGAAGACCTCGCCCGGATACGTGCAGGCGCCCATGGAACCGGCGACCCGGTAGGAGTGCGAACCATGCGTCTTGCGGCCGCGGGCCTGATTCCAGCGCTTGATCGTGCCCTGGAAGCCCTTGCCCTTGCTCTTGCCGCTCACGTCCACGCGATCGCCCACGGCGAACACGTCGGCCTTGATGACCTGTCCCACCTCGTAGGAGGCGGCGTCCTCAAGCCGGAACTCGCGCAGATAGCGCATGACCTTGAGGCCGGCTTTGGCGCAATGGCCGATCCGGGGCTTGTTGGCGAGCTTCTCGCGCACCTCGGAGAGGCCGACCTGAATGGAATCGTATCCGTCGGTGGCGACGGTCTTCTTCTGAACGACGGGGCACGGGCCGGCTTCGATCACTGTGACGGGAATCATGGTACCGTCAGACAGAAACATCTGCGTCATACCGACTTTCTTGCCCAAAATGGCTTTTTTCATTTGGGTTACCTCCACTTACTTTACAGCTTGATCTCGATGTCGACCCCGGCGGGCAGATCGAGCTTCATCAGCGCGTCGACCGTCTTGGCCGAGGGCTGCAAAATGTCGATCAGGCGCTTGTGGGTGCGCATTTCAAACTGCTCGCGCGAATCCTTATACTTATGCGTCGCACGCAGAATGGTCACGACTTCCTTCTCCGTGGGCAGGGGGATGGGGCCGGAGACCTGCGCGCCCGTCCGCCTGGCGGTATCGACGATCTTCTCGGCGCTCTGGTCGATCAGCGCGGACTCGTACGCCTTGAGTTTGATGCGGATCCTGTTTGCCATATTATTAAATCCTCCTTCGTTCTTCTGGGCAGTACACAGAGCCGTGTGTTTCCCTCTTCAAAGGCACACACAATCCGCTGTGGGATTGTGTCCTGTTCGGGACGGCACGGAGCCGTTTGCCCGCGTCCGACGCATCGGACGTTGGGTCCGGCGGAAATTACCCGGATGGCAAGAACCGGCAACCTCCCGCTCGGCCCGGCGCAGGGGCATACCTCGCCTGCTGCGCAACCTTTAACATTTTACACGGGCGCTCTATAAAAAGCAAGAAAAATTTTTCGAAAATTTCATATATTATTCGATTTCCCGAAAACCGGCTCTGCTTCGGCAAAATCCGGCGTTTTTCGCCGCCGGGCGGCAAGGCCGAACCGCCGCGCAAAGCCGCCGGGCGGGGCGCCGGGCGCCGCGCGGACCACGCCCGGCGATCATTCGCTGAGCGTAGCGCGATACAGCGTCGCGTATATGCCGCCCTTTTCCAGCAGCGCCGCGTGCGTGCCGCGCTCGCGGATGCCGTGCTCGTCGATGACCACGATCTCATCCGCGTTCTTGACGGTGGAGAGCCGGTGCGCGATGACGAGCGTCGTGCGGCCGACGGCCAGTTCCTCAAACGAGCGCTGGATATCCGCCTCGGTAACCGAATCGAGCGCGCTGGTCGCCTCATCCAGGATCAGGATGGGCGGGTTTTTCAGAAACAGGCGCGCGATGGAGATGCGCTGCTTCTGCCCGCCGGAGAGCATGATGCCGCGCTCGCCCACCTCGGTGGCGTACCCGTTCGGGAACAGAAGGATCTCCTCGTGGATGCGCGCGCGTTTGGCGGCCTCGACGACCTCTTCGTCGCTCGCGCCAATGCGGCCGTAGCGGATGTTGTCCATGACGGACCCGGCAAACAGGAACACATCCTGTTGGACGATGCCCACGTTGCGCCTGAGCGACGCGAGCGTGACCGTGCGCACGTCGCGCCCGTCGATGCACACGCGGCCGCTCGTCGGCTCGTAAAACCTCGGGATCAGGTGGCACAGCGTCGTCTTGCCGCCGCCGGACGGGCCCACAAACGCGACGGTTTTCCCGTGCTCGATGGACAGATCCACGTGGGTCAGCACGTCGTGGTCGCTCTCATAGGCAAAGGTGACGTCCTCAAACCGGATGTCGCCCCGCACGTCCGTGAGTTCCACGGCGCCCGGCTCATCCTTGATGTCCGGCTCCATGTCCATGATCTCGCAAAACCGCGCAAAGCCCGCCATGCCGACGACGTACTGCTCGGCAAACGTGGCGAGCCGCTTGACCGGCGACACGAAGGCGGACACGTACAGCGTGAACGACACGAGCAGCACCGGGTCGAGCGTGCCGCGGTAAATGAGCAGCCCGCCCACGCCCAGCACGACGATATTGAACAGGGCGATGAAGAACTCCATGCCGCTGTTGAAGAACGCCATGCTGCGGTAAAACGCATCCTTGGCATGGATAAAGCGGGCGTTGCCGCGGTCGAACTTCTCGATCTCGTGCGCCTCGTTGGCGAAGGCCTTGGCCACGCGCGCGCCGGAGATGGCCGACTCGATGCCGGCGTTGATCTCCGCGACGCGCTCCTTGACCTTGAGCGAGGTGCGCCGCATGCTGATGCGCACGCGCAGCACATAGGTAAGCATGACCGGCAAAACGCACAGCAGCGCGAGCGCGATGCGCCACTCCAGCGCAAACATGCAGATGAACGCGCCGACGATGGTCGTCACCGAGATGAGCACGTCCTCCGGGCCGTGATGCGCCAGCTCCGTGATCTCAAACAGGTCGTTCGTCACGCGCGAGAGCAGCTTGCCGGTACGAATCCTGTCGTAAAAGCTGAACGGCAGCGTCTGGATGTGCGAGAAGATGTCGCGCCGGATGTCCGCCTCCATGCGCACGCCGAGCAGATGCCCCCAGTAGTTGATGACGTACATCATGCCGGCGCGCAGCACATACGCCAGCAGCGCGCCGCCCATCAGCCAGAGGAACGTGCGGATGAGCGCCGGATCGGCCTGCACATTGGGCAGCAGCGTGCGCAGGATATACTGCGTCAGCATCGGAAACGCCAGGTCGATGGCGGCCACGAGAAACGCACATGCCATATCCAGCAGGAAAATCGGCATGTGCGGCTTATAATATGACAAAAACCTCTTCAAACGGCTCATGCGCCTATGGTATCATGGGGAGCTGACAAATGCAAGGAGGGATTCGCGTGTACCAGCCCGTTTTTCACCCGTTTGCGCCCATCGCCGGCGCCGACAGCCACACGCTGATCCTCGGCACGATGGCCTCCCCGAAATCGCGGGAAAACGGCTTTTATTACGGGCACCCGCAAAACCGCTTCTGGCCCGTGCTTGCCGCCGTCTTTTCCCGGGAAATCCCGAAAAGCGACGATGCGCGCGCATCGCTGCTGCTGGACAACGGTCTCGCCCTCTGGGACGTGCTCGCGCAATGCGAGATCGACGGGGCGGCGGACGCCTCCATCCGGCGTCCCGTTCCCAACGATATCCCCGCGTTGCTGCAAGCCTGCCCCATCCAGCGCGTGTTCACCACCGGCCAGACGGCGGCCCGGCTCTACCGGCTGCTCGTGGAACCGCGCACGCGCCTGCCCTGCGTCGCGCTCCCCTCCCCCAGCCCGGCCAACCGCCGCGTGCCGTTCGACGCGCTCGTGGCCGCATACGCCGTCCTGAAGGGGTAGCTCTTCCCGAAGGAATTCCGGCCCGGCGCGTAGCCCACGCGCCGGGCCGGGTGCGCTCATGCAATGGCAGAGCCGCCTATTTCATATGTCCAGCCGTCCGCACCGCGCTTTGCCGTGCAATCCGTCCAGTAGACGGCCCCGAGCCCGCTGCGCCACTTTTCCGCGTCAAACCGGAACGTATCCGTCCCGTCCTCGACAAGTGTGATCCGCAGCAGCACGCCGTCCTCCCAATACAGCGCGTCGCGGTCGATATAGCCCTGCTCGCACAGCTCGTCAAACGTGCCCAGCACCAGGGACAGGCCGTACCGCTCCTCCAGCAGATACCCGAGCGCCTGCTGCTCGCCGTTGGTCAGGTTGGTCGCCCCGGAGAGGTCCAGGCCCAGATAGCGCACGCCGCCGTTCAGCCCCGCGTCCGTCTCCATCAGGTCGATCAGCGCCTGCCGGTACAGCACGAAGGGGCTCAGGTCGCCGTCCACGGCGCGCACGCGCGTGACGCCGGCGGGGATCTCCGGAAAGCACTCGGCCGTTATGCCGCCAAACGTCACCTCGGCCCGTTTCCCGACGCAGAGCGCCTCCACGCCGCCCGGCTCCACGGGCACGCCGTCCAGGGACAGCCGGTACAGGCCGTTATAGACTCCCTCGCCCGCCAGGAGCAGGCTCCCGTCCGACACGTCGATCACCGTCCCGGTAAGCAGCGCCTCGCCCCCGGGCGCCGCGGTGGCAGCGCCGGGCGTCTCCGGTCCCGTGGCCACCATGGGCGGCGCCCCCGGCCCCGGCGCGGCCGTACAGCCGGCAAACAACAGCAACGCCAGCACGGCGCACAGCGCCACGGCACGGCGCGCCCGCAGGCGGCCGGCCGGCACATACCGTTTCATCCCGCATCCTCCTTACGCCGCCGGGTTGGCGACCACGCCGACGAACAGCAGCGCGCCCTGCGCCGCGGTGATCGCAAACAGGAACGGCCGGTCCAGTGTGAAATCGACGCGCTGCGGCTCCATATCGGCGGCGCCGGATACGTCGAGGCGCGTAAAGGCGGCCGCTTCCACGCCCTTTTCGTCGATGGCGATGTGCGTCTGCTGCCTGGCGGCGGAAAGATAGGCGTCGGGATGGATGCCGTCGAGCGCCGCGTCGGTCCCAAAGGCATGCGTCACGCCGAGCGACTGCAACATCGGGACGAGGTCGTATTCGCAGTCAAACGCGAATTTCGGGAGGCTCCACTCGATCTCCGCCACCGTCTCCTCCCCCGCGTCCAGCAGCGCGGCGAGGCCCTGCGCCTCCAAAAGCGCGGCCACGTTCGTGTCCTCGTCGGGCAGGATGAACGTCATGGAACCGGCGCTCTTGAGCGGCAGCGACGCGCGGGTAAAGCCGTCGCCGTCGGCAAAGCCGCCGTCGCGCAGCGCATGCAGGAACGACACGTTCACGTCCCCGCCGGCCGCATGGAACGCGCCGTCGGCTGTCTTGGCCTCGTCAAACACGTCGAACCACTCGTCTTCAAACAGCACCGTGTTGGCCAGCAACAGAATCTGGCCGGGCGAAAGCTCGATTTCCGGCTCCACCATGCCGCCGGTCTGCTCCGCGACCCAGGCGGCGATGGCGCGGCCGGCCGACGCATCGTCAAAGTCCAGCGTAAACAGCGCCGCATAGTAGTCCTCCGCCGCGGTATTGCAGAACGCCTCGCCAAAGGGCAGGCCCGCGCGCATCCAGAGCGAGTTGGCAATCCTGAGCCTGCCGATCCCGTCATCGGTGTACAGGCGGCGCATCAGGTTGCCCAGCTCCTCGCCGGGCATGGCGTCGGCGCTCCCAGTGAGCGCCGCGGCCAGCTGTGCGCGCGTCTCCCCCGTCGCCCCCTCGCAGAGGAGCGCGAGCGCATAGTAGAGCGAAAGCGGGGAATAGTTCGCGTTGCCCGACGCGCCGGAGAGCAACACGTCCGCCGAACGGCAGGCAAAGCCGTTCACGCGCGCAAGCGTCGCTTCGGAGACGGGGTTTTGTTCGCGCACGGCCCGTCGGCCGTCATAATCGTCGTAGGAAACGGCGGCCGGATACGCCACCTCGTTGGCCGGCCGCGCCGCCGACGGCACAGCGGATGCGCAGCCGCCCATCAACAGCGCCGCCATCAGCAGCGCCGTGATGCTTATTGTCCGTTTCATGGGGCAGTCCCTCCTTCCTGTATATAACACCCGGAAGGCGGGCAAAAGGTTTCGCCCACGCGCGCGCCCCTTCAGGTCGCCATTTCGCGCAGCTTTTTCAGGATGCGGCTCTCCAGGCGCGAAACCTGCACCTGCGATACCCCGAGCACATCCGCGATCTGGGATTGGGTGCGGTCCTTGAAATAGCGCAGCACAATGATCTGCCGCTCGCGCGCGTCGAGGCGCAGCAGCAGTTCCTTGAGCAGCAGCCGGTCGAGCGTGCGCAGCTCCTCGCCCGGATCGGAGAGATATTCCACGCGCGGCGCGCCGTCCTCCTCGAAGCGGCTCTCGCTCAACGACAGATAGGGCCGCCCCGCGTCGAACGCCAGGGCAACCTCCTCCGCATCCACGCCCAGTTCCCGCGCGATTTCCTGCACGCCCGGTTCCCGGCCGGTCTGCCGCCGCAGGCGCTCCTGCACCGCGACGGCACGCGCCGCCAGCTCCTTGACCGAGCGGCTGACCTTGATCATCCCGTCGTCGCGCAGGAACCGCTTGATTTCCCCCGCGATCATCGGCACGGCATAGGTGGAAAAGCGCACGTCAAAGTCCGTGTTGAAGTTTTGAACGGCTTTGACCAGCCCCATGCAGCCGAGCTGGTACAGGTCGTCGTAGTCGACACCGCGGCCGAGATACTTGCGCACGATGGACTTGACCAGCGCGAGGTTGCGGCGCACAAGCGTCTCCTCCGCCGCGCGGTCGCCCGCATGCGCGCGCACGAGCAGCGCACGCATCTGCTCGTGCGAGAGCGGCGCGCGCTCGTCCCCCTCCTGCGTCCCCGCGTCCGGCGCTCCGCGCGGCTCGTCCGGCGCGGTCATGGCTCGCCGCGCCGCCCGATCCGCTTTTTCAGCGTTACGGTCGTGCCGCCGCCGACGGCGGACTCGACGACGACCTCCTCCATGAACGCCTCCATCACGGTGAAGCCCATGCCGGAACGCTCCAGCTCCGGCTTGGTCGTATAAAAAGGCTGCCTGGCCTGCTCGATGTCGCCGATGCCCACGCCGTCGTCGTGAACGACCGCGGTGAACAGGTCGCCGTCAATCGTACAGTCGAGCCGTACCGTGCCCGGCCGGTTCTCGTAGCCATGGATGATGGCGTTGGTCACCGCCTCCGATACGGCCGTGCGGATATCCGACAGCTCCTCGATGGTCGGATTCATCTGCGTAGCGAACGCCGCCGCGCAAGAGCGCGCGAACCCCTCGTTCTGCGACAGGCTTGCAAACTGCAAGCGCATCTCATTGTCTGCCATACTTCCCCTCCTGTTGCTTACGCGCGCTCCACGAGCGCATACAACCCCGACATGCGGAAAATACGGTCCACGGGCGTGCGCACGCCGGACAGGATCATCCTGCCGCCGCGTGCCGCCAGCGTCCGGTAGCGGCCGAGTACCACGCCAAGCCCCGCGCTGTCCATGAATGTGACGCCCGTCATGTCGAGCTGGAGCTCGCGCACGGTTACGTCGCACAGTATCGCGTCGAGCATGCCCCGCGCCTGCTCCGCGCTGTGATGATCCAGCTCGCCGGACAGGTAGACGACGATCCGCTGCCCCCGGCGAACGGCCTTGATCTCCATGTGGTTGTTCCTCCTGTGCATAGTGCGTCTTATTATGTTCGGTCGGCGATTTTTGCCTCCTGCCTCGAAAGGTGGGTTGCTTTGTCGGATGGGCGGCGAATCCTGCCCCCGGTGGCGCGCGCAATCCGCCGGTATGTTCAGGATGCCCGGTTTCATATGCTTTTATACGGGGCGCTCGTCCATTTTTGCGCCCCGCGACCGTATATGGAAAGGAGGCGGACGCCGTGCGCGTGCTCAGAGCCCTGCTGGCGCTGGCCATCGCCGCGTTTCTGCTCTTCTCGCCCCGGTTTCTGCTCGAAGGGCTGTCACAGGACTATACGCATGGCATATTCGAGTTGGAGGAGCCTGAATGGGAGGGTATCATCGAGCTTTGGCACATCGTGGATTTCAAGGCCTATCAGGGCAGCGTCACGCGCTATCTGGCCGCGCGCACGGAGGCGTTCTGCAAGGCGCATCCCGGCGTGTTCATCGAGGTGACCGGAATGACGGTCGAGGCGTTTGCCGAGCGATACGCGCGCGGCGACCGCCCGGACGCCTACTCGTTCCCCGGCGGGCTGCTGTACCGGGAACAGCTACGGCCGCTCCCCGCTGAAATCGACGGGCTCGCCGCGCTGCGCCCCGGGCTGCGCGCCGCCGAAGCGGAGGGCACGGTGTATGCCGCGCCCTATCTGATGAGCGGCTACTTCCTGCTTTTGAACACGCAAAACGCCCTCTTCTCCAGCGCGCGCCCGCCGGCGTCGCCGGAGGAGGTGGACCTGCAGGCGGCGATGGACGGGGGCGATCTGGAGGCCCCCGCCGTATACGCCGCGCTGCTGGGCCTCAGCGGTTCGCTCGCGGAAGCGGGCGCGTTCCGGGCCGGAAAAGCGGCCTGCCAGGTGGCCGATGCGCGCGCGCTCGGCGACCTGCAGCGGGCGCAGGAGGGGAATCTCCTCTTCGCCGCGCTGCCGATGACGCAGTACACCGACCAGGTGCAGTACCTTGGCGCCGCCGCCGGCACGGACGATACGCGCGCCGCCATCATCGCCGCGCTGTGCGATTTCCTGTTGCAGGATGAGGAACAGGCGCAGCTCCCCGCGCTTGGCGCGCTGCCGGTGACGAACGCGGAGGTGGCCTATGCAGAGCGCCTGCTCGCGGACTGGAACGCCGCCTGCACAACGATTGCCGTGCCGGACCCGTTTCTCTATCAGCGGCACCGCGATGCGCTCGAAGCCGACGCACTGCGCGCGCTCGCCGGGGAAGCCGGCGCGGCGGATGCGTTTTCCGAGCGGTTATCGGTTGTACTGGGCGGGTAAACTTGCTATAATTGTCATATGAAAGAACTCGGCCAAACCATATCGCGCGCGCTCGCTGCGCGCGGCGTTACGCGGGTGCGCGAGCAGGTGCCGCTGTCGGAGCTGACGAGCTTTCGCATCGGCGGGCCGGCGGCCGCCTGCGCCGAGGCCGGCGACGGGCGGGAGCTCGCCGCCGCGTTGGACGTGTGCCGCGAAAACGGCTTCCCCTTCTGCGTGCTCGGCAACGGGACGAACGTGCTCGCGCCGGACGAGGGATACGCCGGCCTCGTGTTGCGCCTTGCCGGCGGCGCGCCGCGCTTTGAGGGCCGAAGCGCAACCGTTGCGGCCGGCACGAGCCTGTCCGCCTTTGCCAAGGCGTGCGTCGCCCGCGGCCTCGCGGGGCTCGAAGCGCTCAGCGGCATACCGGGGACGGTCGGCGGCGCCTGCGCCATGAACGCCGGCGCCTACGGCGCGCAGCTTTCGGACGTGCTCGTGTCCGTCCGCATCCTGCGGGGCGGCGTCGTCGAAGAGGCGGCCGTGCGCGAAGGCGACCTGGGGTATCGCAGCAGCGCGTTCGCCGCGCCCGGCTGCATCGTACTTGAGGCCACGGTGCGCCTCGACGAGGACGACGGCGGCGCCGTGCAGCG
Source organism: uncultured Eubacteriales bacterium (assembly GCA_900540495.1). Taxonomy (GTDB): domain Bacteria; phylum Bacillota; class Clostridia; order Christensenellales; family CAG-138; genus Aphodomorpha. The sequence continues at coordinate 13,252 of UQGA01000023.1, forward strand.
CATGGAGGCGTATACGCGCGCGCGCCGCGAGAAACAGCCGCTGGCGCTTCCGTCGGCGGGCAGCGTTTTCCGGCGGCCGCCCGGCCACTTTGCCGGCGCGCTGATCGAGCAGTGCGGCCTCAAGGGCGCCCGCGTCGGGGGCGCGGAGGTAAGCGAGCTGCACGCCGGCTTCATTGTCAACCGTGGCGGCGCGACCTGCGCCGATGTGCTCGCGCTGATCCGGCACGTCCAGACCGTCGTGTTTGAGCGCACCGGCGTGCGCCTGGAGCGGGAAATCAAACTGTTTTCTGAGCTTTGACGACGGCCGTCGATGGCCGCCCGGGAAAGGAGCGGGGAAAAGATGTACCTTCTGATCGTATCGGGCCTGTCCGGCGCCGGCAAGTCGCTCTGCCTCAACTGTCTCGAAGAGCAGGGCTATTTTTGCGTGGACAACCTCCCGTCCCCGCTGCTGTCGGAATTCGTGGAGTTGTGCGAAAAGGCGGTGCCCCGCATCCGGCGCGCAGCCGTGACCATCGACAGCCGCGAAAGCCTCCTCTCGCGCCAGCCCCACAGCATCCTGGAGCGGCTTGACGCGCTGCGCGTGCCGTATGAAATCCTGTTCCTCGACGCGCGCGACGACGTGCTCCGCAAGCGCTACAACGAGTCCCGCCGCCGCCATCCGCTCGGCGACGCGGGGGACGCCTACACGGGCGTGCAGCGCGAGCGCGCCTTCCTGCAGGGCATTCGCAACCGGGCCGCCTATGTGCTCGACACCAGCGATATCCGCCCGCGCGACCTGCCCAAGACCATCGCCAAGGTCCTGCCGGAATATGAGAGCCGGGATGCGACGCTGCTGCTGTGCAGCTTCGGTTACAAGCGCGGCGTGCCGGTGGACGCGGACATCGTGTTCGACATGCGCTTCATTCCCAACCCGTTTTACGTGGAGCAGCTCCGCCCGCTCTCCGGGCTTGATCAGACGCTGCGCGACTACGTGTTCGCACAGCCGTTCGCGCGCGAATTCATGGACCGGATCGAGGAGATGCTGCTCGCCATGATCCCCCTCTATCAGGAGCAGGACAAGCGGATCCTGCGCGTCTGCTTTGGCTGCACGGGCGGGCGGCACCGCTCCGTAGCCGCCGCGGAAGAGATGGCGCAGCGCTTTCACCGCCACGGGCTGAACGTGCGCGTCTACCATCGCGATCTGGTGGTGGAGGCGGCCGATATCGCGGCGCGTTTTTCCATCGACGGGTAGGAGTATCGCGGAATGTCCTTCAGCACCGAAATCAAGGAAGAGCTTTGCCGGCTCCGCCCGCGGACGGAGGCGGAACGGCGCGCGCAACTGGCGGGGCTGACCCGCACCTGCGCGACGCTGCGCCTCGGGCGCGCCGTGCAGGTGCTCTACCAGAGCGAATCGGCCGCCGTCGTGCGGCACATTGCGCAACTGGCGACCTCGCTGTACACGCTTGAGGCGGTGATCATGCGCCGCGAACAGGCGCACCGACGCACGCCGCTTGCGGCGCTTGCGCTCTCCGGAGCGGACTGCCGCAGGCTGCTGGTCGATACCGGCGTGCTCGGCCAGGAAGCGGACGGCGTATCGTTTGCCATGCGCATCCCGGATGCGCTCGCCTCCGACCCGGAATGCCGCCGGGCGTTCCTGCGCGGCGCGTTTCTCGGCAGCGGCTCCTGCAGCGCGCCCGCCACCGGCTATCACCTGGAAATCGTCTGCCGCACCGAGGCGTTTGCCGCCGAGCTCGTATCGCTCATCCGCACGTTCGGCCCACAGGCGCGCGCCACCAGCCGCAGAGGGCGTCCGCTCATATATCTCAAGGGCGAGGAAGTGGCTGGATTTTTGGCGCTCGTGGGCGCAAGCGCCGCCGCGCTCTCGTTTGAGGATACGCGCACCGTGCGCGATTACCGCAATTATCTCAACCGCCGCAACAACTGCGAAACGGCCAACATCGGCAAGACCATCAACGCGGGGCTCGACCAGCTGCGCGCCATCGAGGCCATCGAAGCGCGCATGCCGCTGACCGACCTGCCCGCGCCGCTCTATGAGGCCGCCCGGCTGCGCCTGGCCCACCCGGACGCCACGTTGCAGGAACTTGCCGACCTTGCGGAGATCGGCAAGAGCGGCATGAACCACCGCCTTGCCCGGCTGATGCGCCTCGCGGCGGAACTGGAGCCGTAACCGCCCCGGCGCTGCCCGCGCAGGGACGCGCGAACAGAAGGAGTTGCCCATGACCCCGTTTGTCCATCTGCATGTACACACCCAATACAGCCTGCTCGACGGCGCTGCGCGCATCGACGAGCTGGTCGCCCGCGCCAAGGCGCTCGGCCAGGACGCGCTGGCCGTCACCGACCACGGCGTGATGTACGGCGTCATCGATTTTTACAAGGCCTGCCGGAAGGCCGGCGTCAAGCCGATCCTCGGCATGGAGGCCTACGTCGCGCCGCGCTCCATGCGCGACCGCGAGGGCGCGCAGGACCGCGAATACGCGCATTTGATCCTGCTGGCCAAGGACGAGACCGGCTATCGCAACCTGATGCTGCTCTCAAGCGAGGCGTTCATCCACGGCTTTTATTACAAGCCGCGCATCGACTACGACCTGCTCGAAGCGCACGCGGAAGGGCTCGTCTGCCTGTCCGCCTGCCTCGCCGGCGATATCCCGCAGGCCCTGCTGCACGGCCGCTATGACGACGCCAAGCGTCTGGGCGAACGGCTGCACCGCATGTTCGGGGACGACTTCTATATCGAGCTGCAAAACCATGGCCTTCCCGAGCAGCAGCGCATCCTGCCCGGCCTGCGCAAGCTGGCGGCGGAGCTGGGCGTCAAGACCGTGGCGACCAACGACGTGCATTACGTCGCCCGGGAGGACGCCGAAGCGCAGGACGTGCTGCTGTGCATTCAGACGCAGCGCTTTGTGGACGAGCCGAATCGGATGCGGATGGAGGCGGAGGAGTTTTTCCTCAAATCTGGCGACGAGATGGCCGCGGCCCTGCCGGACGATGCGGGCGCGCTGGCGACCACGCGCGAGATTGCGGACAAGTGCAACGTGGAGATTGCGTTCGGCGTGCGCCGCCTGCCCCAATACACCGCGCCGGACGGGCAGGACAACGAGGCGTATCTGCGGCGGCTCTGCGCCGAGGGCATGGCCCAAAAGCTCGTCGGGGGCGACGATGCGGCGCAGGAGCGGCTCGACTACGAGCTCAGCGTGATCACGCGCATGGGCTTTGTGGATTACTACCTGATCGTGTGGGACTTCATCCATTTTGCCAAAACGCACGGCATCGTCGTCGGCCCGGGCCGTGGCAGCGGCGCCGGAAGCCTCGTGGCCTACTGCATGGGCATCACGGATGTGAACCCGCTCAAATACGGGCTGCTGTTCGAGCGGTTCTTGAACCCCGAGCGCGTCTCCATGCCGGATTTCGACGTGGACTTCTGCTATGAACGACGGCAGGAGGTCATCGACTATGTGTCGCAAAAATACGGCGAAGGGCATGTCGCGCAGATCATCACGTTCGGGACGATGGCTGCGCGCGCCGTGCTGCGCGACGTGGGACGCGTGCTGCGCGTGCCATATGCGGACGTGGACCGGCTGGCCAAGCTCGTGCCCGCCGTGCTGAACATGACGCTTTCGCAGGCGTTGCAGCTCTCGCCGGAGCTGCGCGCGCTGCACGAAAACGACGAGACGATGCGCAAGGTCATCGACCTGTCGCTCAAGCTGGAGGGGTTGCCCCGCCACAGCTCCACGCACGCGGCGGGCGTGGTCATCTCCGGCGTGCCGCTGACCGACGTGGTGCCGCTGCAGCTCAACGACGTGGTGGTGACCACCCAGTTCCCGATGGGCACGCTCGAGGAGCTGGGGCTTTTGAAGATGGACTTCCTCGGCCTGCGCACGCTGACGGTCATCCGCGACGCGCTGCGCTATATTGAGCAGGGTGGCAAGCCGGCGCCCGACCTGAATGCGCAGGTCTTCGACGACCCCGCCGTCTATGAGATGATCTCCCGCGGCGATACCGACGGCGTGTTTCAGCTCGAGTCCGCGGGGATGCGGCAGTTCCTCGGCCAGCTCAAGCCGGACTGCTTTGAGGACCTGATCGCCGGCATCTCGCTGTACCGGCCCGGCCCGATGGAGCAGATCCCGCGCTATGTGCGCGGCAAGCACGACCCGTCGAGCGTCTCCTACGCGCACCCGCTGCTCGAACCCATTTTGCGCACCACCTATGGCTGCATGGTCTACCAGGAGCAGGTCATGGAGATCGTGCGCACGCTCGCCGGCTATTCCTACGGCCGGTCGGACCTTGTGCGGCGGGCCATGTCCAAGAAGAAGCACGACGTGATGGCCAGGGAACGCGAGTACTTCGTGCACGGGACGGACGGCGTGGAGGGCGCCGTCCGGCGCGGCGTCCCGGAGGACGTGGCCAACCGCATATTCGACGAGATGATGGACTTTGCGTCCTACGCCTTCAACAAGTCGCACGCCGCAGCGTACGCCGTGCTGGCCTATCGCACCGCCTACCTCAAGCATTACTATCCGGTCGAGTTCATGACGGCGCTCATCAACAGCTTTATGGGGACGAGCGACAAGGTCGCCGAGTACGTCTACTCCGCGCAACGGCAGGGCATCCGCACGCTGCCGCCGGATGTCAACCGCAGCCAGGCGCGCTTTTCGGTGGAGGGCGGGGCGATCCGCTTCGGTCTTGCCGCGGTGCGCGGGGTGGGCAGCGCCGTGATGGAAGATATGGTCGCCTGCCGTGAGCGCGACGGCGATTTCCGCAGCTTCTTCGACTTTTGCGAGCGCACGAACGGCCTGAACAAGCGCATGCTCGAATCGCTCATCTGCGCCGGCTGCTTTGACAGCATGGGGGCAAAGCGCGCGCAACTGCTGGCCGTATACGAACAGGCGCTCGACGGCGCCGCCGCCACGCGGCGCGTGCGCGAGGCGGGGCAGCTCTCGCTGTTCGACCTGGGCGGCGGGCAGGACATGAAACAGTCCGCCGCCATGCGCCTGCCAGACGTGCCGGAGCTGCAGAGCGCGCTGCTGCTCGCGCGCGAGCGCGAGGCGACGGGCATGTACCTCTCCGGCCATCCGCTCGACAACTATCGCGCCGCGCTCGACACCCTCTCCCTCTCCGTGCAGGATCTGCAGGATGCCGACGGCATCACCGGCGTGGGGGACAACGCGGCCGTACAAGTAGGCGGCATGCTCACCGCCTGCCGGCAAAAGCCCACCAAATCCGGCAACGGGCTGATGGGCTACGCCGTGCTCGAGGGCGTGACCGGAAGCTGCGAAGCGGTGCTGTTCCCGCGCACGCTGCAGCAGTACGGCGACCTGTTTCTGGATGACATGCCGGTACTGGTGAGCGGCCGGCTCAACATCCGAGAGGACCGCGCCAACTCGCTGCTCGTCGAACGGATGCAGCCGCTCGGGGACGCGATCCAGCGCACGTTCTACCTGCGCCTGCCCGCGCTGACCGACGAAGAGATGCGACGGGCCGTAACGTTTTTGAAGGCGCACCCGGGCAAGTCGCCGGTCGTGCTCGTGGACGCCGCCAAGCGCATCCGGCGGCAGGCGCCGCCCAACCTCTACCTCGACGCCACCGACGACGTGCTGCGCGAAGCGGAGGAGCTCTTTGGAAGGGAAAACGTGAAATACCTATGAAACAGCCCAAGCAGCCGCCCGTGCGCAAGAACGACGACCTCACGCTGGAGATCGAGGCGCTGACCGGCGAGGGGCAGGGCATCGCCCGCGTGCAGGGCTACGCCGTGTTCGTACCCGGCGCTTTACCGGGCGAGTGCATCCGCGCGCATGTCATCAAGGTCACGCCCGGTTATGCCGTGGCCAAACCGCTCGAAACGCTCTCCACCGCGCCGGAGCGCGTGCGCCCCGCCTGCTCCGCCTACCCCGCCTGCGGCGGATGTACGCTGCAGCACCTCGACTATTCCTCGCAACTGGCGCTCAAGCGCCGGATCGTTGTGGATGCGCTCGAGCGGCTCGGCGGGTTCTCCGCGCCCGACGTCGCCCCCGTGCGCGGCATGGACGATCCGTGGCGCTACCGCAACAAGGGCAGTTTCCCGTTCGGCAGCGCGGACGGCCGGCCGGCGTTCGGCTTTTATGCGCCGCGCAGCCACCGGCTTGTTCCCCTCGAGGACTGCCCCATTCAGGATGCCCGCATCGTGGACATCGCGCGCCGCGTGCAGGAATGGGCGGCCTGCTATGGCGTCGCCCCGTACGAAGAGACGACGCGCGCCGGCGTGCTGCGGCATGTGATGGCGCGCGTGACGGATACGGGCGAATCGATGGCGGTGATCGTGGCAGCCGCGAAACGCCTGCCGCATGCGGACGCGCTGCTGCCGTATCTTCCGGATGTGGACAGCGTTTATCTCAACGTCAATCGGGCGGATACGAACGTGATCTTCGGGCCGGAATTCCGCCTGCTCCGCGGCAAGCCCGCGCTGGAGGAGCGCATCGGCGGGCTGCGGTTCGCCGTCAGCCCGCAGTCGTTTTTGCAGGTCAACGCGCGCCAGGTCGCCGTGCTCTACGGGGAAGCGGTGCGGCTGCTCGGCGCGACGCCCCGCGAACACATCGTGGACGCTTACTGCGGCGTCGGCACGATCTCGCTGCTGCTCGCCGCACATGCGGCGCATGTCACCGGCATCGAAGTGGTGCCGGAGGCGGTCGAAAACGCGCGGCAGAACGCCGCCGCAAACGGCGTCGCCAACGCTTCGTTCCTTTGCGGGCAGGTCGAGGACGTGCTGGTACGGCTCGACAGGCCGGTGGACGCCATCGTGCTCGACCCGCCGCGCAAGGGGTGCGACCCGCGCGCGCTCGACGCCATCGCCGAAAGCGGCGCCGGCCGCGTGGTCTACGTCTCCTGCAACCCCGCCACGCTCGCGCGCGACTGCGCCCGCCTCGCCGCTCACGGCTTCCGCCTCGCGTGCGCCACGCCCGTGGACATGTTCCCCCACACGGGCCATATCGAGACGGTTGTCCTGATGACAAAAAGCGAAAACAGGGGTGAACAACACGTGGGTTTTAGCGGCGAATGAAAGGAGCGCCATCGTTAGATATGTATTACGATACATTAAGTTCAGAAGAACAGGTTTCCTATCTCATTAAACCGATTATTGAAGTTCTGCAGGCGGCCGGCGGACAGCTGGAACGCTCCGAAATCCGGAGCAGGATCAGTGAACTGGATGAGCGCATTGCCGAATTTGAACAAAAGCTTTATACTTCGAATAAGACGGGAAACCAGTATAAGAAATTTGACTTCAAGTTTAATTTTGCAATCAAAGAGCTTGGATTCGTCGGGCTTGTCTCTTATGTGAAATACAGACCGCTGATTACGCTTACACAGGAAGGCGCGGCTGTTGATCTTTCCCATTTTGATGTAAAGACCGAGGTGAGAGATAAGGCGCGGGCATACTGGGAAGCGCATTCCCAAAGGAATAAAGCAAAGGGCAAACGGGTTCTAAGTCCGGATGCGGAGGAGGAAGGCGGCGAACCTTCAGAGGACGAATTGTTGGATGATGTTAAAGTAAAACTGCAGAGTGCCATTTCCAAGATGTCGCCAACGAAGTTTGAACAGTTTTCCCGAGCGTTGCTCACAAAGATGGGCGTTCAGTTTACCAGCAAAGGCATCCAGATCTCCAATGACGGCGGCATTGATGGTTATGGATATCATGTGGATGATGATGATTTTCGGACTACCAGAGTGGTTATCCAGTGCAAAAGGTTTAATGCAAGCCCTGTGAGCGAGCCGGAGATCAACCAGTTTCTTGGCGCCATGAACAAATATCAGGCGGATTATGGCGTGTTTCTTACAAACGGCCGTTTTACAAACAGAGCGCGCGAGGCGGCCAGGGAGGGAACGCCGATTACGCTCATCGACGGAAACGACCTCATCCGGCTGGTCATCAAGTATGAATTGTTTATTACGCCGGTTATGACCTATGTGTTGGACGATTTTTATTCCGAAGAATAAACTTCCGGCGTCATCGCTTCTGACGCTGCCTGTTCTGCAGGAGCTATTGACGAAGATTGGAGAGAACAACCATAATCATATTAAACAAAGAGCTCAAGGGAAGTATTCTGGATATTGGCGGCGGCGGAGAAGGCTTTATCGGTCGCGCTTACGGCAAACAAGTTGTTGCCATAGACAATTCGCAAGAGGAGCTTGCCGAAGCGCCGGGCGGCTTTGAAAAGGTTTTCATGGACGCCACCAACCTAAAATATGAAAACGATTGTTTTGGCAACGTCACTTTCTTTTACACACTGATGTACATGACGGCGTTGGAGCAGGCAAAAGCCATTTCGGAAGCCGCAAGGGTTCTGAAAAGCGGCGGCACTTTGGCAATTTGGGATTGTGAGATTGCATCCGCTTATCCCGACCCGTTTTTCGTCGATGTCGATGTTTTAATGGACGGACAGAAATATCATACGACATACGGAATCATAAAAAGGGATGCGCAGGATCGGGAACAAATCGAACTACTATGCTCAAAGGTCGGATTGCGGCTTGTAAACGCAAGTTCAAATGCCAAACATTTCAATTTGTATTATGAAAAGGATAGCGAATGGCGGGATTCGTAAAACTGACGGACACATTGCCGAATTTGAACAAAAGCTTTACACTTCGAATAGGCCGGAAAACCAGTATCAGAAATTTGATTTCAAATTTCATTTTGCAATCAAGGAGCTTGGTACGTCGGGCTTATCTCTTA
>UQGA01000024.1 GCA_900540495.1 uncultured Eubacteriales bacterium
TGACGGCGCATCAAAAATGCAGGTGCTGTTCAAAATAATTGTTCCGATTTCCGTCCCGGGAATTGTAACGGTATCCGCTTGGATGTTCATTCTTTCCTGGTCAGAGTACTTGTTCGGTCTTATTTTGATAAATGACCCAGCGAAAAAAACAGTCGTAGTAAGTATTGCAGACTGGATGGCACAGTATGATCTTAATTGGGGCGCACTGACGGCAGGATCCGTTTTAATTGTTTTGCCGATAATTATTCTATTTGCTTTTCTTGGACGTGGTTTCATAAAAGGCCTTACATCAGGAGCGGTAAAGGGGTGAAGTTCTGCATGCACTCTGGCATTTGTACGGGGGGAAATTCTGTTGCCATTACCAATGCCCGAATTTTGACGCCTTTTAGAATGAAAACTGGGGGGATTTTGATTAACAACGGGAAGATTGTTGACCTTTTTGATGGCTGTTGTCCCATTGCCGTTGATCATGCTATCGATGCACAAGGCGCTTATGTGAGCCCGGGCTTTATTGATTTGCACACCCATGGCGCGGGAGGCTTTGATTTCATGGATGGCACCGTTGAAGCCATGCAAGGGGCGTGTATGACGCATATGGCGCATGGAACAACCAGTTTGCTCCCGACAACATTGTGCTGTTCTGACCCCGAGTTGTTTCGTGTCTTTGCGGTTCTTGACGAAGTAATTAACGATAAGGATTGGGAAGGCCCGGAGATACTGGGGCTACATCTGGAAGGGCCGTACTTTTCGTTCAACCAGAAAGGCGCGCAAAATGAGGCATACCTGCGCGAACCGGACCCCCAGCATTACATAAATCTACTGAACGCTTGTCCATATATAAAGCGTATGACTGTTGCTCCGGAATTGCCGGGTGCGTTAGAGCTTGGTCTTGAATTGCAAAAACGCAAAATTTTAGCAAGTATTGGTCATACCGATGCTGACTACGAACAGATGCTGCTTGCCCGTGAATATGGATATACTTTTATAACGCATTTGTATTCTGGCATGTCCGCACTGCATCGAAAGAATGCTTATCGGCATTTAGGCGCGGTTGAAAGCGCCTATCTAATCGATGATTTTATGATTGAAATTATAGCGGATGGGAAGCATTTACCGCCTGAACTCTTGCGGCTCATACTTCGCAATAAGGCCTGGGATCATATTTGTTTAATTACCGATTCGATGCGTGGGGCCGGGATGGAAGAAGGAAGCAATCCAAAACTTGGGAGTCTAAAAGATGGCTTGGATACGGTCATCTTCGATGGCGTTGCATTTTTGCCGGATAAAACTTCTTTTGCGGGCAGTGTTTGCACCGCTGATCGTTGCATAAAAACCTTGGTCCAATCCGCGGGAATACCAATTTTAGATGCAGTTCGTATGATGACCGTTAATCCGGCAAGGGTAATGAACGTAGCAGACCGTAAGGGCATAATTCGTACCGGCATGGATGCAGATTTGTGCATTTTTGATGAAAACTTTACGATACTCGGTGTTATGACCAGGGGCATATTGCATATGAATAACTGCGCATAAGTATATATGCATGACAACCGCCGGGCGAATTGCCCGGCGGCCACTTTTTGCTCCGGTTGCCGTTCAGATACGGATCAATTCATAACAGCGCGTGCCGAGGCCGATCTTTTCGGCGTGTGCAAGGCAGCTTTTCCACTCCGATTCCGGCGTGCTGTTGACGAAGTGATCGTGATGATCCACAAAATTGGGCCGCCGCAGGTTGTCAGAAAGCTGGCTGTTCGGCATCGGCTCGGCGGCCAGGCAGGCATCCGCACAGGCCTGGTCGAGCGCCACCGGGTCAAACGAGGCGAACATGCCGATATCCGGCAGGATAGGGGCGTCGTTTTCACAGTGGCAGTCGCAGTTGGGCGAGATGTCCATTACCAGCGAGATGTGGAACGAAGGCCGCCCATCGACGACCGCCTTGGCGTATTCGGCCATGCGGCAGTTGAGCTCGTAGACGGCGGAGCTGTCCGCAAAGGAGATCGCATCAAAATTGCATGCGCCGAGGCAGCGCCCGCAGCCCACGCAGTTGGCGGTATTCACGGTCATTTTGTGCGCGCTGGCATCGTAGGCAAGGCCGCCGTTTGCACATTCCCGTTCGCACCGGCGGCAGCCGCGGCAGCGCTTCGGGTCAATCTGCGCCTTCCCGTTGGAGTGTTGTTCCTTCTTTCCGGCGCGGGAGCCGCAACCCATCCCGATGTTTTTGATCGTACCGCCAAATCCAGCCACTTCATGCCCCTTGAAATGGGTCAGACTGATAAACACATCCGCATCCATCACCGCGCGGCCGATGCGCGCCTGCTTGACGAACTCGCCGCCCGCAACGGGGACGGCTACGTCATCCGTTCCCTTGAGCCCGTCGGCAATAAGCAGCGGGCAGCCGGCAGAGAGCGGCGTAAACCCGTTTTCCCAGGCACACTCCAGATGCTCCAGCGCGTTTTTACGCTTCCCCGGATACATGGTGTTGCAATCCGTCAGGAATGGCTTTCCGCCCAGATTGCGCACGAGCTCGACCACGGCGCGCGCATAGTTTGGCCGCAGGTAGCTCACGTTGCCAAGCTCGCCAAAGTGCATCTTAATGGCGACGAATTTGCCGCCAAAGTCGATCTGTTCGATTCCAGCGGACCTACAGAGTTTTTGCAATTTCTTTGGCAATCCGTCCGCAAATGCGATCGTACGAAAATCCGTAAAGTAAACCTTTGCCTTTTCCATTTCTATTCTCCCGTATCGCGTGGATTCAGCGGTTGCAGCGGCGCCGCTTCCGTTCTGCTACTATTATACGTCGCAGTCATGCCGCACTGTCAAGCGGATATCCCACATTTTGCCGTCTTCGCGGTTGCGGCACATGGCGAATCGTGGTACAGTATAATTTATCTACTCCATACAAAACGGGGGCATCTTCATGGATCATTTGACGGAAGCGACTGAAAAGCGGTATATCGATCTGCTCGAGCGGGAACTGGTTCCCGCACTTGGTTGTACGGAACCCATTGCGCTTGCCTATGCCAGCGCCCGGGTGCGCGAAGTGCTCGGCATATTGCCGGAGCGCTTTGCCGTGGCAGTCTGCGGCAATATTCTCAAAAACGTCAAGTCCGTTATTGTGCCCAACACGAATGGACTAAAGGGCGTGCGGGCCGCCGTGCTCATTGGCGCGATCGGTGGCAACGCCGCCAAGCGCATGGAGGTGCTTGAGGATGTGACCGATGAGCAAATTGCTCTCTGCGCGTCGATGATGCAACACCCGGAGATCTGCACCGTTTCCCTGCTCGAGAGCGAGGCCAAACTTCACTTCCGTATTGAAGCGTTTGCCGGGAATGAGCGCGCGCTGGTCGAGGTTATGCATGCGCACACCAATATTGTCCGCATTGAGCGTAACGGACGCGTACTGCTGCAGTGCCCTTGCGAGGAAAACTACGATGCGGAGAGCTTCGATTATGCTGCGGGCATGACGCTCGAAAGCATCCTTGCTTTTGCAGAAACCGTGCCGCTTGAGCGCATTCGGCCGATGTTGAACCGTCAAATTTCCTGCAACATGGAAATTGCGGCCGAGGGACTGCGCGGCGATTACGGCCTCTGCGTGGGACAAACGCTGCTCACCAGTCGGGGGGATGCGCCGGAGGTGCGTGCCAGGGCGTTGGCCGCCGCTGCCTCGGATGCCCGCATGAGCGGCTGTACGCTGCCCGTGGTCATCAATTCCGGCAGCGGCAACCAGGGCGCGACGGTTTCCTTGCCGGTGATTGCGTTTTCGCAGGCGCTTGGCAGCAGCGAAGAGCGGCTCCTGCGCGCCCTTGCGCTGAGCAACCTGGTCGCCCTGTACCAGAAGGCTTCTATTGGACGGCTTTCGGCATACTGCGGCGCGGTTTCTGCGGCCTGCGGCAGCGGCGCCGCCATCGCCTATCTGTATGGACAGCCGCTCGAGGTCATTCGGGCGACTGTGGAGAATACGCTTGCCAATGTCGCCGGGATCGTGTGCGACGGCGCGAAACCGTCCTGCGCAGCGAAGATTGCCAGTGCGGTCGATGCGGCCATTCTGGGTTTTGAACTGGCTCGCGCCGGCAAGACCGTGGCTGGGGGCGAAGGGCTTGTGGCGGACACCGTGGACGAGACCATCTCCAACTACGGCGTCCTGGCGCACGAGGGCATGTGGGAGACCGACCGCACGATCCTGCGCCTGATGACGGATGAGGAGCAGGCGGAGGCGGCACATGGGGAAAAACCGGGCGGGGCGTTGTAGACGTTGGAAAAGACGAACGTCGTGCGCATGCTCGACCAGAAGCATATTTCATACGTACCGCACCGCCATCTCGATACCGGCGCCGTCTCCGGCGCAGATGTGGCTTTCGCTCTCGGTGAGGACCCGGCGCTTGTGTTCAAGACGCTGGTTACGACCGGGCAAACCGGCAGGCGTTATGTGTTTCTGCCGCCGGTCACCGCGGCGCTCGACTGAAAGAAGACGGCCGCTGTGACAGGCGAAAAAGCCATATCCAGGCTGCCCAGGCGTGAATTGCTGCTGCTGACGGGCTTTTGTACACGGCGGCTGTTCGCCCATCGGGATGAGAAGGGCGTTTCCGACCTTTGTACACCATTCGGCGACGCAAATGCTCACGCTGTTTTGCAGCACCGGACGCATTGGCTATCAAATCGAGCTGTCTCCGCAGGCACTCATGCGGGCATGCCCCGCTTCGTTTGCGGACCTGGCCTTGGAGGGTGAGATATGACGCTGGAGATTCACGGCATTTCGGCCATCGATGCGCTGCGCATCTACGTCGGCGATGAATTGTTTGCGCGCCTACGGAGCAGGCGCCACCTGTACACCGCGCTTCCGGGCGGCGCGCTGCTGTTGATGTTTCATGTCCAAAGGGCGGGGGCTGGCCGGCAATGGCCGGTATGCGTCTATCTTGATCGTGAGAAGATGCTGCTGTTTACCGATGATGCGAAATGTGTGGAAGGGATGCGTGCGCAGCAACCATATGCGCCGCCGGAGGCGCTGCGCCGGTTTTTGGATGCCCTGACCGGTGACGATGTTGACATGCTTGAACAGCTGGAAACGGACGTGACGGAGCTGGAAGATACGCTCCTGACGGCCAAGCGGGTAGGACATGGCGTAGGCAACCGCATTATTACGTTTCGCCGCACACTGTTGCATCTGAAGCGATATTACGAACAGCTTGCACTGATGACGGAGTTTCTCGCCGGCGATGCGGGCGACGCGCTTGATGAGGAGCAGCGCCGCCGCTTTGAAACGCTGAACCGGCACATCGACCGCTTGCTCGATTACGTGTTGCACCTGCGCGAGTATGTCACGCAGGTGCGGGAGGCGTATCAGGCGCAGTTGGATTTTGAACAGAACCAGCTGATGAAGGTTTTTACTGTACTGACCGCTATCTTTTTGCCGCTCTCGCTGATCGTTGGCTGGTACGGGATGAACTTTGCGATGCCGGAATACAAATGGCCGTTTGGCTATGCCTTTGTCGCCCTGCTCAGCATCGCCGTATGCGGCGTCTGCTTTTTCATTTTCAAACGGAAGAAATGGCTTTGAGCCATTTCCACCTCGCTTTGTTTTTTTGCCGCGCGCCTTGCGCGCGGCTTTTTCTATGCCTCCATCTGCCGGCCGAGAAACGCGGCCACGGTTTGGCAGGTCTTAATCTCCGGTTCGCCGATGGGCGTCGTCCTTCCCTCGAAGGAGAACAGGATTACGGCGCCGATCGCATCCCCCTGCGCCACGATGGGGACGAGCAACAGGGACTGCGGCACCCGGCTGGCCTTTTCCACTACCGGCATGACGCGGCCTTCGGACGCAGACTGCACGATCACGCCGCGCGCCGCAATTGCGCGCTCCACCTCGTCCGATATGCGCTGTTCCCCATACTCGCGCCGGCCGCTACCGGCGCAGGCAACCACCGTGTCCTTATCGCAGATTACGGCGTTCATCGAAAACATCTGGTGCAGCGCCCCCGTAAATTCGCTCGCAAACGACGCCAGCTCGCTGACGGGCGAGTATTTTTTTAGGATGATGCCGCCGTCGTGATCGGTAAAGATCTCGAGCGGACTGCCTTCATGGATGCGCAGCGTGCGACGGATCTCCTTTGGGATGACGACACGTCCCAGCTCGTCAATTCGTCTGACAATTCCGGTTGCTTTCAATACGATTCCTCCCGTGTGCAGCGTGGCCATTCAAAAAATGGCTCAGGTTTCCTCCGTAGTTTTTGCCAACACGGCGCAATTATGCGCCGTTCCCGTTGAAACGGCGCATCTGGGGGCCGCTTGAAGCGCGCTCATGTACGCAGAGCAAATCGCTCCCAGACTTCAGGCTTTATGAAGGGCAGGGACGAGTCCGCTTGCGGGCATTTGCGCAAAAATTCGACATCCTGGGGGAAGAGGAGCGCCTGCCGGCCGTTCCGGCAGTACGGCCGAGTGCCTCGCGGTATCGACGACATGCTCGATTTGAGACGGGCTGATAGATGCCCGGGAGCGGCAGGGCGGAGGATAAGATGGGGCCGCTACCGGCCGGCTTCTCCAAACGAACGGGGAGGAAAACAGAAGTAACGTGCCGACAGACGGTTTTGTACTATCGCCGCGCCCCGGGTCATACGCTGTATCAAATGGTTCGATGGGGGGACGATGCATTGCGCGATTACATCGAGGAGAGGATCTTTCAGTCTGCCGCCTATATCATCGAAAATGGCGCGACCGTGCGCGACGCCGCGCGCGTGTTCAAGATCAGCAAATCGACCGTGCATAAGGATGTCAGCGAACGCCTGCTCACGCTCAATCCGGGCATGGCGTCGCAGGTGCGCGCCGTTTTGGACCGCAACAAGGCTGAGCGGCACATCCGCGGCGGGCAGGCGACCTACCGGAAATACAAATGCCAGGATACGCAGCCGGGCTAAAGATGGCGGCCGTCCCGCTTATTCGATCGCAGCGCAGGCGCAGGCGGCGTAGACGCGGCTTGCGCCGTTCTTTTTGAGCGCCCGTGCGCAGGCCCTCAGCGTGGCGCGCGTGGTGGCGACGTCGTCTACCAACAGGATGGACAGCCCCTTTACGCAGTTACCCGCACGGAAAGCGCCACGGACGTTTTTTTGTCGCGCCGACGCGGTGAGGCTTGTCTGCGTGCGCGTATAACGCGTGCGAAAGAGGAGTTCCTTGCGGACGGGAAGGGATGGATAACGTTCGCTGATCGCTTGTGCGAGCATTTCGCTTTGGTTGTATCCGCGCAGGAATTCCCGCAGCCAGTGCAGAGGCACCGGTACGATACAGTCGATTTTCCAGTCCTCCGGCAGGGCAATTCCTCCGGCAAAGAACCGCGAAAGATATGTGGCCTTGCCGTATTTGAGCCGCAACACCGCCTGCCTCGCCAGTCCCTCATAGAAGTAGGCGGCCACGAGCCCGTCGAGCGGCTCCGTAAAGACGGGCGCGGGACAGGCGTTGAGACAGGCGTCACAGTCCGCACAGGCGCCGCTGGGCAAAAGGAACGCATCCCTCCCGCACAACGGGCAGGCCACATCGGGCGGATACAGCGCGTCGAGCAACGCGCGTTGCAGCGCGGCTTTCATGGGCGCAATGCGCGCCATTCCTGCAGGCGCACGGCCAGCGAGGTATAGCGGCGCATATCGCGGTTATTCCGCACCATGGCGGCGATGGTTTCTCGCCTGCCGATGCAGACGACCTGTCGCCGCGCGCGCGTGACAGCGGTATAGAGAAGGTTGCGCGTCAACAGCACGGGCGGGCCGCCGCAAAGCGGCAATATGACCACCGGAAACTCGCTTCCCTGGCTCTTGTGGATGGAGATGCAGTAGGCCAGCTCGATTTCATCCGACTGCGTAAAGTCGTAGTGGGCAAGCCGGTCATCATCAAAGAGGATGGAGAAGCGCCTTGTCGTGTTGTCGATGCGGTAAACCGTACCGAGATCGCCGTTGAACGCGCCCGTTCCTTCGATGGTTGCGCCGCCGGGGCCGCGTTTTGTCCATTCGATGCGGTAATTGTTCTGCACCTGCATGACCTTGTCGCCCACGCGCAGGATCCGTTCGCCAAAGGTGTGTTCCGCTTTTTCCGGCGCGGGCGGGTTCAGGGATTCCTGGAGGCGCGTGTTCAGGTGATAGACGCCGAGGAGGCCTTTTTTCATGGGCACGAGCACCTGCATGTCGAGCAGGGGCTCGCCGACGGGCATGTCCGCGCCCGGATGTGCGCACAGATCGAGCACGCGGGAAAGGGCCTGCTCCTGCGACGGAATCTCCTCAAAGCGAAAGTCGCTTTCGGGGCCGCCATCGAGCAACGGCTGCAATCCGTCGTTGATGCGATGGGCATTGGTAACGATGCGGCTCTGCTGTGCCTGCCGGAAGATCTCGGTCAGCCGCACGACCCGGATGGCGCCGCTGGCCGTGATATCGCGCAGCGCATCGCCCGGGCCGACGGATGGCAGCTGGTCGCTGTCGCCAACCATGATCAGCCGGGTGCCCTCCGGGATGGCTGCCAGCAATGCGTTCAATAGCGGCACGTCCACCATGGAGGCTTCGTCCACAATGATCATATCGTAAAAGAGCGGGTTATCCGCATTGCGCTGGAATCCTTCGCCGGGCACATACTCGAGCAGACGGTGCAGCGTCTTTGCTTCGCAGCCCGTCGCCTCCGCCATGCGTTTGGCCGCGCGCCCCGTCGGCGCAGCGAGCGCGAACTCCATCTGCATTTCCGAAAGGATCTCCGCAATGCAGCGAATAATCGTGGTCTTGCCGGTGCCAGGACCGCCGGTGATGACCAGTACGCCCTGCGTCATGGCCAGACGTACAGCTTCGGCCTGTTGCGGCGCAAGGTGGATATCGTGGCGCGGAGCGGCGGCCGCCGCCTCCAGAAACGGGTTGGAAACCGGCGGCGCGGCGAGCCGCGACAGGCGATTGGCGATGTCATTCTCCATGGCGCACATGCGCGGCAAAAACACGCCGTCCACGTCGCCCACCATTTGATAGACCGCCTCATGCGCGCCGATCAGCTCGTCCAGTGCGTCGTTTAACGCTTCAAGGGAGACGCCAAGGAGCTGTTGCGCATGATCCAGGAGCGAGGCGCGCGGGAGGTAGGTGTGGCCGTATTCGTTGCAGGCCTGCGACAGCGCAAACAGCAGCCCGGCGCGCAGGCGGGCGGGGGAGTCGAACGAAAAGCCGCTGACATTCTGCGCAATGCGGTCCGCCGTTACAAAGCCGATGCCATCCACGTCGGCAATGATCTGATAGGGGTTTTCTTCAATCCGTGCGATGCAGCCTTCGCCGTAAATCCGAAACAGCTTCCAGGCCTGGTTGACCGTCACGCCATATGGCTCGAGCGCCAGCATGATGTCGCGCATCTGGCGATTTTCCCGATACGAGGCCGCGATCATGGCGCAGCGTTTTTGACCGATGCCGGATATTTCCAGCAACCGCTCCGGTTGTTCGTCCAGTATGGAGAGCGTGTCCATGCCGAAACGGGCGACGATGGCGCGCGCCGTAGCGGCGCCGATGCCCTTGATGATGCCGCTGCCGAGATAGCCCTCGATGGCGGAAAGCGTAGCGGGTGCGAGCGTTCGGGAGGAAGTGGCCTTGAATTGCCGGCCATAGCGCGGGTGTGTGACGAAGTTTCCCTCCAGCTCCACGCGTTCCCCCGCGGCGCAGAGCGGCAGCGTGCCGACGGCGGAGAGCCGCTCGCCGTTCTCATCGAGGAGCTCCAGCACCGTCCAGCCGTTGTCGGCGTTTCGGTAGATGATGGTTTGAATCGTACCCGTAATCTGCATGGCTTAAATCAGTTGCAGCAGCACTCCGGCGACCGCCGCCGCCACATAGGTGCTGCCCAGGATGAGCATATAGGTTTTGGGACGATGCTTGCCCTGCAACAGGACGAGCAGCCCCACGCCCGCCGCAGTACCAAGACCGGCCACCGTAGAGCCGAGGGTAATCATGCCGTCCAGATACAGTTGGGTGAGCAGCACGGAGGCGGCGCAGTTGGGAATGAAGCCGAATAGCGCGGCAAGCAGCGGCTGGAACGGACCCGGCAACAGGAAGGAGGCGAACCGTTCGCGGCCGACACCCTCGATGAGCAGCCCGAGCAACAGCGCAAATACGAACAGGAACAGCAGGATGGATAGCGTGCGCCTGAGCGCTTCCAGCAGAATGCGCCCCAGGGATGCGCCGCGTTCGCACGTGCATCGATGCGCGTGCATCGATGCGGCGTTCGGATCGGCCTGTTGCCGGGCGCGCGAAAATAGCGCGTCAACCAGAAATCCGGCGGCCACGCCGAGCACGATCTTGATGATGAGCAGCAGGACGACCGTCTCCATCTGATCAGGATGCCCGAGCAGGATGGGCAGCGCCTCGTCCGATGTGGAAAGAAACACGGCCACCAGCGTGCCGGCGGAAACGAAGCCGCCATTGAACAGTTGTGCGCAGGCCGCGGAAAACCCGCACTGCGGGATGCACCCGACCAGACCGCCCAGCAACGGCCCGAAGCGTCCGGCACGCCGCACAGCGGCAAGCATCCGGTCGGCGGCCCGATGTTCGAGATATTCCATCAAAAAGACGGTTGCCAGCAATATGGGCGTCAGCTTTGCGCAGTCAAGCAGCGCGTCGAGCAGGACGTCCCAGATTCGATCCATGACCCACACTCCTTACAAAACGCCGGATAGACTTGCTCCCGCCTTGTCGCGGCGGGAGCATCGGGGGCGATCAAAAATCGATCTTGGCTTCGATATGTGCCGCAATCTCCCCGACCGGAACCCGTACCTGTTCCATCGTGTCACGGTCGCGGATGGTGACGCAGCCGTCGTTTTCGGTTTCAAAATCGATCGTGATGCACAGCGGCGTTCCGATCTCGTCCTCCCGGCGATAGCGTTTGCCAATGGAGCCGGTCTCGTCGTAATCCACCATGTACCGCTTGGACAGTTGCGCGTGGATCTCCGCGGCTCGTTCAGCGAGTTTTTTGGAGAGCGGCAACACCGCGGCCTTATAGGGCGCGAGCGCGCCGTGCAGGCGCAGCACCGTGCGCACGTCGCCGCCTTCGAGCGTCTCCTCGTCGTAGGCGTCGCAAAGGAATGCCAGCGCCACACGATCCGCGCCGAGCGACGGCTCCACGCAGTAAGGGATGTACCGCTTGCCGTTGAACGGATCGAGATATTCGAAGCTTTCGCCGCTGTGTTCCGCATGGGATTTCAGATCGAAATCCGTACGGTCGGCGATGCCCCAGAGCTCACCCCAGCCGAACGGGAACAGGAATTCGATGTCGGTCGTCCCCTTGCTGTAATGCGAAAGCTCGGCCTGTTCGTGCTCGCGCATGCGCATGTTTTCCGGGCGCATCCCGAGCGAGAGCAGGAAGTTCCGGCAATAGTCCTTCCAGTATGCATACCAGTCAAGGTCGGTGCCGGGCTCGCAGAAAAACTCCAGCTCCATCTGCTCAAACTCGCGCGTGCGGAACGTAAAGTTGCCGGGCGTGATCTCATTGCGGAAGGACTTGCCGATCTGTGCGATCCCAAAGGGGATTTTGCGTCGCGTGGTGCGCTGCACATTGCGGAAGTTCACAAAGATGCCCTGCGCGGTCTCCGGACGAAGGTATAGCTCGGAGGCGGAGTCCTCTGTAACGCCCTGGAACGTCTTGAACATCAGGTTGAACTTGCGGATACCCGTGAAGTCCGCCTTGCCGCATTCCGGGCAGGTGACGCCGTTGTCGGCGATAAACTGCTCCATCTGCGCGCTGCTCCAGCCGTCCGGCCGGATATCCAGGGCGTGTTCGGCTGCATATGCCTCGATGAGCTGATCGGCGCGGAAGCGTGCCTTGCAGGCCTTGCAGTCCATCAGCGGATCGGAAAAGCCGCCGACATGTCCGCTGGCCACCCATGTTTCGGGGTTCATGAGGATGGCGGCATCCATCCCCACATTGTATGGGCTTTCCTGTACAAACTTGCGCCACCAGGCCTTTTTGACATTGTTTTTGAATTCAACCCCCAGCGGACCGTAATCCCACGTGTTGGCGAGGCCGCCATAGATCTCGCTCCCCGCAAAGATAAAACCGCGGCCCTTGCAAAGCGCTACGATCTTGTCCATCGATTTCTCCACTACCGATTCCCTCTCTCTTCTCCAAGTTTTACCCATCTATTATTAGGTAGAACCCACGTTTTGTCAAGGTCGCAGGCGGACAAGCACAACATTTTAGACCCCCGCGTACTATGACAGTAGCTGGCGGCGAAACAGCCGCATGCGAACAAAACACGTTGAGGAGGTTTCTTTATGGGTTGCCTGAACAATTTTTGCGGCGGAAACGGCATGTGGTGGATCATCATCCTCCTGCTCCTGCTGGACAATGATGGGAACACCTGCGACAGCCTGATCTGGATTCTGCTGCTCTCCCGCTTCTGCAACTGCGGCTGCGGCAACGCCTGCACGGATTGCGGCTGCGGCTGCACGGCAACGCCGCGCACCTGCGGTTGTTAACGATAATTTCGGAAAAACAGAGCCGAAAACGAGCCGACCTTGCCTCCTTTGTGCTATACTGAGCGTAGAGCTTGCGCCGCACAGGGGAGGCGCCGCTTATTCTGCCGTTTAAACGGCCGGAACGGCGGCAAAAACGGCAGGAGCAAGCGCAAAGGCGCGACCCGGCGGTACGGCCGCCCTTGTGTCATTGCCCCATGGACGATTGGCAGCGCGCCCCTTCTTTGCGGGCATCCCGTCGCCAGATCGCGTTTGGAAAAGGATCTTGCAATGGCGCGGCGCGTCCGGTATCATTCTTTTCAAGAGGCGCTGGCGCACGCGGCCGCGTGCGGGGCGGGACGCCGGCGCTGCCGGTCCTGTATAACGGGCATGTGGATATGCCTATCCCGTCGGCGTGTTCCCGTTGGGGTTGCCCCATGAGACCGACTGTGAAGTGCCGGGCCTGACGGCCTGGCGCCGGCGACGGAATGAACGAGCGGCGAGGAATGAGGGACATCATAACGACGTGTACGGATCGAAACGACGTGTAATTTGTTGCGGCCAAACCATCGGACGCAGCTGTGATCCCACGCCTTCGCAGGAGGATTTGGACGACCACATACCGGGGCATCTATCCGGATGAGATGATCGACCGCTTTGATTATGCCTGGCACGAGGAAAGGGACGCCCAAAGGATCGATGATCCTGCCTATGCCGTTTATCTTGTCCGGGTTTCGGATCGGCTCGCCGGGTATATCTGCCTGCGAAAGCGAAACCCGGCGCAACTGCTTTCGCTGTACGTCGAGAAGGCATTTCAGGATAGAGGGATTGGGCGCAGGGCTTTCGGGTTTGTAAAAACCTGCTTTGCGGCGGCCGGCGTGCCGGCCTTTATCTGCCAATGTCAGCCGGACAACACAAAGGCCATCCGGTTTTACCGGAGAAACGGCGGCAGGGTGATCCGGGAGGATCTGAATCATGAGGCGAGATGGCAGGATGCCGTTATATTTCTATTCGATGTCAACCGGGAAAGCAGGTGAGCCGATGGAATTTCCACAGGAAACGGGAAGCTGCAAGGAAACGAGCGCCAACCTGCGCGAGGGGCATGTGGTTGTGGGCCTTTCCGGCGGCGTGGACAGCGCTGTGGCGGCCTATCTGCTCAAACGGGACGGGTACGACGTGATCGGCGTGTTCATGAAGAACTGGGAGGAGACGGGGGAGGACGGCGTTTGCACGGCGGCGGCGGATTATGAGGATGTGAAGAGCGTATCCGCCTCCATCGGCATCCCCTATTATACGGTCAACTTTTCCGAGGAGTACCGGGAAAGGGTCTTTGCCTACTTTTTGTCGGAATATCGCGCCGGGCGTACGCCCAATCCCGACGTGCTCTGCAACTGCGAGATCAAGTTTCGCGCCTTTCTGGATTTTGCACTGGGTACCGGCGCTGCAGGCCTCGCAACGGGCCACTATGCGCGCCTTGCACAAGGGACGGATGGCGGGGTACGACTGCTGCGCGCCCGTGACGCGGGCAAGGACCAGACCTATTTCCTTGCGGGCCTGACGCAGGAGCAGTTGCGGAACGCGCGTTTCCCCATCGGCGGCATGCTCAAGAGCGAAGTGCGACGCATTGCGCGCGAGCAGGGGTTTTCCAACGCCGCCAAAAAGGACTCCACCGGGATCTGCTTCATTGGCGAGCGGAACTTCAAGCGCTTTTTGATGCAGTATCTGCCCGCGCAGCCGGGCGACATGGTGGACGAGCACGGCAACTTCGTCGGGCGCCACGACGGCCTGATGTACTATACGCTCGGGCAGCGCCGCGGCCTTGGCATCGGCGGCTATGCCGGCGGTACGGGGGAGAGCTGGTTTGTCATCGGCAAGGACCTCCCCCGCAATCTTCTGATCGTACAGCAGGGCGAGCATGAGGAGCTATTTTCTCTCTCGCTCGTCGCGCCGCACGTTAACTGGATCGCCGGCGCGCCGCCGGCTTGTGAATTCACCTGTACGGCCAAGTTCCGCTACCGGCAGCCGGATCGACCCGTCCTGGTATCCTGCGGGGATCTGGGTGTCCATGTCCGCTTTTTTGAGCCGGAGCGGGCGGTCACGCCGGGGCAATGGGTTGTTTTTTACGACGGCGATGTATGCCTCGGCGGCGGCCCCATATCCTCTACGGAACCGCTCAAACCCATCCGCCTCTGATGCAGGGCGCCGGCAAACGCCGCCCGTACAACATGAGCGGCGCAGCGACCTCCTCCATCATCGCGGGCGCCAGGACAACTGCCCGCGCTTCCCGGCGGGAACCGGCGATGGAGAACTTCGCCTGCATGGTGTCACCTCCTGCATGCTCTCATTACAAAAAGAAAACCGGCGCATTTCCGCCGGTTTTCGATAAGCGGTCGTTTTGGCGCGGCAAATGGCCGAATGGATACGCGACCTGCTTCAATCCCCGTCCGGCTGCACGCGGATCTCATCCTCCGACAGGATGAGGCGCGCCGTTCCGTCGGCGGTGCGCAGGACCTCTACCCCCTGCGCATCGAGCAGCGAGAGCAGTTCCTCCGCAGCGGGATTCTTTTCGGAGTCCGTGATGATCGCAAAGCCCGGCGAGGCTGCGGCGAGCAATGCGGCGGAGGTCTCGTGGAGCCGGCCGTGATGCGGAAGTTTGAGCACGTCGCATGCAAGATCATAGCCGCCGTCGAGCAGTTCCTGCGTGCGCGCTTCTTCCGCATCGCCCATGAGCAGAACCCGCCGGTTGCCAAACTGCACGCGCACGACAAGCGATTGATTGTTGTCATCGCCGTCATAAGCGGCCTTTGGCGTCCACACGTCGATTGCCATCCGTCCGATGGAAAACGAGACGTCCCGGGAAAGCCGTTCCGTGGGGATGCCGGCTTCTTGAAGGGCGGCCAGCAGCGCTTCGTATCGCTTCCCGCCCGGCTCATATGCGGGCATAAATGCGCTTGTGACCGGAATCCCGCTCAGCAGATCCGGCGCGCCGCCGATATGGTCTTTATCGAAATGCGTAAAAATGACGCAGTCAAGCCGTTCAATCCCGGCCTGCGCAAGCGCGGCCAGCACCTTTTCGCCATCCTCCTCTTCGCCGGCATCGATGAGCACGCTGTGCGTGCCGTCGGTCAGCAGGATGCTGTCCGCCTTGCCGATGGAGAGTGCGCATACCGTCAGTTCCGGCACAGGCTGCGAAACACAGCCGCCGGGCAAGAGCAATCCCAATATCAGCAGCAGGACAAGCAATCGCTTCATTTTGTCACATCCTCGTTGGGCGCGCTCCGATAGAGCCGGCGTCCGCTTTTGATCAGCGTAGCATATCCCGTCGCCGCCCGTCAATGGGAGCCGCTGCACAAATTTGTTTGGACTAACCATCTGCCGGAATTTGGAATGGCCGTTGCGTTGACAGGGAGGGGAAACCGGGATATAATATCCGCATACGAACATATGTTCGCATACGGAAAGGAACGGGACGAAAAGGTGCAACGACGGATACTGCATGCGGATTTCAACGGGTTTTATGCTTCCGTGGTCTGCCTGCTCGACCCGGCGCTTCGCGGGCGGCCGGTTGCCGTCGCCGGCGATCCGGCGGCGAGGCATGGCGTCATCCTCGCCAAGAATGAGGAGGCGAAACGCTTTGGCGTAAAAACCGGCGAGACGATCTGGCAGGCGCGCCGCAAGTGCCCGCGGCTGATCACGGTGCCGCCGGATTTTTCCCAGTATCTGCGTTTCTCACGTCTCGGGCGCGAGATTTACGGCACATATTCCGACCTTGTGGAGGGCTTTGGCCTGGACGAAAACTGGATCGATGTGAGCGGGAGCACCTGTAATTTTGAGGATGCGCGGCGTATGGCGGAGGAGATCCGTCTGCGCGTGCGGGAGGAGTTGGGCATCACGGTGTCCGTTGGCGTTGCGCCAAACAAGGTGTTTGCCAAACTCGCTTCCGATATGAAGAAGCCGGATGCGGTGACGCTTATCACGCCGGAGAATTTTCGCAGCCTTGTCTGGCCGTTACCGGCGGGCGCGCTCCTCTATGTAGGACGCGCAACAGAGGAAAAACTCCGGCGACTCGGCATCACCACCATCGGCGAGCTTGCGATGGCGCCGCCGGCCCTGTTGCGCGCCCAGTTTGGCAAGGTTGGACAGATGCTGCACGAATTTGCCAACGGCCGCGACGATACGCCCGTGGAGCGTATGGACGCACAGCGTGCCGCCAAGTCCGTCAGCAATGGGATCACGGCCCCCCGCGACCTTGTTTCCGATGCGGACGTCTATCTGACCGTGACCATGCTCTGCGAATCGGTGGCTGCCCGCCTGCGTGCAAACGGGCAGCGCGCGCGTACGGTACACCTTACCATGCGCGATACGGCGTTGCAGTCGTTCGTGCGGCAGGCCAAGCTGGAAAAGCCGAGCGATTTAACGATGGAGCTTGCCGCGCTTGCCATGGCGCTGTTCCGGGAACACTACGATTGGCGCATTCCATTGCGCAGCCTGTCCGTCAGCGCAACGGACCTCGTTGGAGCGGATGCGCCGGAGCAGCTTTCCCTGTTTTCCGATGAAACGGCGCGTCTGCGCGTGGCACGTGCGGAGGCCGCAGTGGATGAGATCCGAAGGCGGTTTGGTTATCACAGCATTGGCCGCGCCATCTTTCTGACCGATGCAGAGATCGGCCGCATGAATCCGCGCGAAGAGAACACAATCCACCCGGTCGGATGGCGCAGGGCGACGGAAGGAGAGAACGGATGAAACGGTATGTGGCGGTGGAGGCGCGGTTTGACGAAGGGGGCGGCATGCGTCCCCTGTGTGTGGTCTGGGAGGATGGGCGCCGGTTCTCGGTGGACCGGGTCATGGAAGTGCGGCGCGCTGCGAGCCTTAAGGCGGGGGGTACCGGCCTGCGCTATCGCTGCCTGATCGGCGGAAGGGAGCGATATCTGTTTTTTGAGGACCCGCGCTGGTTTGTTGAAATGGGATAATGCTGAAGGGCGTGACAGCACGGGGAAAAAGTGGTATGCTTATATAGAATCAGAAATTGAGCCCGCAACGGAGGAGGAATTTTTATGCCGGCAAATCGCAGCGAACAGGACCCGAAGCTCCAGTGGCGCTTGACGGATATTTTTAAAAACGAAGCGGCGTGGGAACAGGCGCTGGCCACGGCGCAACAGGACATTGCAGCGGTCGAGACGTATCGCGGCCGTCTTGGGGAGGGCGCGGATGTGCTGCTCGAGCTGCTCAAGCGTCGCAGCGAGGCGGAGCAACTGCTCATGCGCGCATATACCTATGCGCATCTGCATCAGGATACGGATAATGGCAGCGCCGCCTATCAGGGCATGACGGATCGGGCGATGCAGGCCATTATTGCAGCGCAGACGGCCGCCTCGTTTATTGAGCCGGAAATCCTTTCCATCGATCCGGCCACATTGCGCGGCTGGATGGCGCAGCCCCGCTTTGCATCCTTCCGGTTTTATCTGGAAGATCTGGATCGCCAGCGCGCGCATACGCTCTCGGCGGCGGAAGAGCGGATTCTGGCCATGGCGGAGGACCCGCTCAGCGGCGCCGACAATGCGTTTACCATGCTGTCGGATGTGGACCTTGATTTTGGCGCTGTGAAGGATGAGAACGGCAGGGAAATCAAGCTGACGCACAGCACCTACGGCCTGTTTCTGGAGAGCGCGGACCGCCGGGTGCGCCACGACGCGTTCCGGGGCATGTACAAGGCGTATCGCAGCATGAAGAATACGATTGCGGCGACCTATGCCGCTTCCGTGAAGGCGGATGTATTTCGCGCCCGTGCACGTGGATATGCGGGGGCGCTGGAGGCGGCGCTGGACGGGAATAACGTGCCCGTCGCCGTATACGAGCAACTCATCGAGGCCGTACACGAAAAGCTGCCCGCTTTGCAAAAGTATTTGGCGCTGCGCAAAAAACAGCTCGGCGTGGAACAACTGGAGATGTACGATCTGTATACGCCAATCGTGCCGGATTGTGCGATGCCCATGAACTATGAGGAGGCGAAGGCGCTCGTCAAGGATGCGCTCAAGCCGCTGGGCGAGCGATATGGGAAGCTGCTTGACGAGGCATACGACAACCACTGGATCGACGTATACGAGAGCGCGGGCAAGACTTCCGGTGCGTTTTCGTGGGGCGTGTACGGCGTGCATCCGTTTGTGCTGCTCAACCATCAGGACAATGTGGACCATGCGTTCACGCTGGCGCATGAGCTGGGCCACGCCATGCACTCCTATTTTTCCAATGAAAAACAGCCCTACGAAACAGCCGAATATCGAATCATGGTTGCGGAGGTTGCCTCGACCGTCAACGAAACGCTCATGATGCAGTACCTGCTCGATCGGGAGAGCGATCCGGTCAAACGCGCCTATCTGCTCAATCAGCAGTTGGAGAACTATCGAACGACCTGCTTCCGCCAGACGATGTTTGCAGAGTTTGAGCTCAAGGCGCACCGCATGGCGGAACAGGGCGAGCCCCTTACGCACGAAAGCCTGAGCCGTGTTTACCGGGAACTCAACGAGCTGTACTATGCGGGCGTGCATGTGGATGACGACATCGCAGCCGAATGGATGCGCATTCCGCATTTCTATAACGCGTTCTATGTCTATCAGTATGCGACGGGCATCTGCACGGCGACGGCCCTTGCGCGGGATATCCTTGAAAACAACGGGCGAGAGCGGTATCTGGCGTTCCTCGCAAGCGGCGGCAGCGATTATCCGATTCGCCTGCTGCAAAACGCCGGCGTGGATCTGACGGACAAGCGCAGCATTGCGTCGGCGCTGGAGGTGTTTGTTCACGGCGTGGACGAGCTGACGGCGCTGCTCAAATGACGAAAGAGGATATGGACATGGAGGAGAAAACGAACATGGAGGAGAGGGAGCCTGTATTCAATGCAGAGAAGGCCTGCGCCTTTATCCTTGCGAAGTTCCGCGAACAGGGCGATTTTGTTGCGCTGGAGGGCATGGATTTGGAGGGCATGGTCGCCTGCGCGCAACGCGCCGAGGAGGCGTATATGCGGGAAAGCGGCGTGCTCGACGGTGACGTTTACGACGATGACGCCGCGTTTGAGCGCGTTCGGGCGGCGCTGACGGAGGCGTTTCCTGCGCATAAGATGTATGCCATGCGCTTTGCCGAGGATTATCTCGATTACAGCGAGGAATATCTCGAGAGCGCCGGCCTGATCGATTGGGAATAACGTCATAGGAAAGGTATCGATATGGAACAGAACAAACGTCCGGAAAACATGGAACGGATCACCACGGCCGCTCTGGCGGAAGGTTTTATTGCGGAACAGGTTGGAGCGATCCGGCAACAGGTAGGGGAAAAGAAGGTGCTTTTGGCCCTGTCCGGGGGAGTGGACTCCTCCGTAGTAGCGGCGCTGCTGATCAGGGCCATCGGCAAACAGCTGGTGTGCGTCCATGTCAACCACGGCCTGCTGCGCAAGGGAGAGCCGGAGCAGGTGATACGGGTGTTCAAAAACGAGATGAACGCCAATCTGGTTTATGTCGATGCGGTGGATCGCTTTTTGGACAAGCTGGCCGGCGTGGCGGAACCGGAGAAGAAGCGCAAGATCATCGGCACGGAGTTTATCCGCGTTTTTGAGGAGGAAGCCCGCAAGCAGGAGGGCATTGAATTTCTGGCGCAGGGCACCATTTACCCGGATATTCTTGAGAGTGGCCCCGTGAAAGCGCATCACAACGTGGGCGGCCTGCCGGAGGATCTGCGGTTTGCCCTGGTGGAGCCGCTGAAGTTTCTCTTTAAGGATGAAGTCCGAGTGGTAGGCAAAGCCCTTGGACTTCCCGACAGCATGGTTTACCGTCAACCGTTTCCCGGCCCCGGTTTGGGCGTCCGCTGCCTTGGCGCCATCACGCGGGATCGCCTGGAGGCAGTGCGAGAATCCGACGCCATTCTCCGTGAGGAGTTTGCGAAGAATGGGCTTGCCGAAAAGGTGTGGCAGTATTTTACCGTGATTCCGGACCTTAAAAGCGTAGGCATTCGAGAGGATCGGCGCACCGAGGAATGGCCCGTGATCCTTCGCGCGGTAAACACAAAAGACGCCATGACGGCAACCGTCGAGGACGTGCCCTTCCCGCTCCTCCAACATATCACCCGGCGCATCACCACGGAGGTAAAGGGCGTCAACCGCGTCCTTTATGACCTCACGCCAAAGCCAACCGGCACGATCGAGTGGGAATGACCGCACAAAACCCCGGAAAGCCTTACGGCTTAATGCACGACAAAGAGGTGACGGTTATGTTCGAGGCGAGAGGCTGGACGGTGTTGCGGATTTGGGAGTGCGAATTAAGAAAGAAGAATGAGACGGCCTTAATACATAGGTTATTAAACCTTGT
>UQGA01000025.1 GCA_900540495.1 uncultured Eubacteriales bacterium
CATCCAATATTTCATAGCATGTAAACGTTTTGCTATTTGATTTCAACCAGACTTCCCATTCAGTAAACCATTCTTGCCTTATGTACAGTAGTTCTCCATGCTTGTCTATATATGTAATCCATAGAGAACACCCATAATTTGGAATTACACGCCCATACACCCTATCTATCTGCAGCCAGTCCGCGTCCAGCACAAACGGGACAAGCCCGGTATCCGCGGTGAACGACGCGAGATCATCGTACAGGATTGCTTCCGCCTGCGCCGTTGCGGTCGCGGTGGGTTCCTGCCGGGCGATGGTAACGGTATTCCCGAACACGCCCACCAGATAGTGGAGCACGTCATGCGCAAACGTGCGGCCGGCGGGCACGAGCGCAAGGAACAGCGCCGCTGCCGCGACAACCCCGGCGGCGGCGCGCACCGGCCGCCAACGCCGCGGCCCGGCACTCCGACGCTCCCGCGCGGCGGCAACCACGGGCCGCCCGCTCTCCGGCGCGCCTTCCACAATGGCGGCGCCTTCCGCAATATCTGCCGCTGTCCGATCTTTTCCATGCGCGGCGGCAACCACGGGCCGCCCGCTTTCCGGCGCAACGCCAGCCGTCGCCTGCCCGTGCTCCCGCGCGGCGGCGTCTGCAACGGCGACGCCCTCGGCAGATTCCGCCGCAGCCGCCTGCCGCGCCAGAATGCGGTCGTATGCCGCCCACCGTTCCGGCGGGCATTCCGGGTGCTGCTCTTTTGCGCGCGCGATCATCTCCGCAAACGTCGGGGGCGGATCGGCCTGCAACAGCCGTTCCGCTTCCGAGAGCGGCATCACGAACGCGTCGTCCAGCAGTTCCGGGTGCTTGCGCAAAAATGCTATCGCTCGCCTGTACCTCATATTTTCATCCCCCCGTCGCTCCATATGACGTACAGACAGGCAAAAATGTGACAGGCGACTTTGCAGGCGGCAGGGAATAACGGCAGCAGCACAAGCAGGTCCTTCGGCAGCTTTTTGATCATCCGGTGGAACCGCTGCCGCAACGTAGCCGCATTGATGGCGAGTTCGCGGCTGAGGTCGATGACGCGCTCGCCATAGAGAACGTGGCGGATCAATGCCTCCCGCATGCGGGGCGGTTCCTGGGACAGGCTTTCCTGAATGCTGCATTCCAGCTCCCAGAGCCGGTAGTTCCGCCCGTCGTCCGTGGCGCCGTAGCGGTGCATCCAATCGGGCGGCAGGGGCAGCGAATGCTTTTCATGCCGGTACATGTCGATGGCAACCCGCCGGGTCATGGCGTACAGAAAGGCGAGCGGCGTCTGCACCTCCCTGCCGTCCGTTTCAAGCAGCTTGACGGCGAGCGTCTGCACCACGTCAAGGGCGTTCTCCCGATTGCCGGCGATGGCGGTGGCATAGGAAACCAGTATTTCGTAGTTTTCCTGAAAAGCTGTCAGCAGTTCGTCCTTTGTAGCCATGCTGCTCCCCGGGGTAGAAAGAGGGAAAGATCGAGATAAATGGAAACGCCGGCCGGTGCCTCTTGTATCACGGCGTTGCGGTCCCGGCCCGGTTACGGGCAGTAGCGGACGGTCTCAACGGCCTCCATCACGGAGGCAACCGGTATGAGCGTCAGGCCGTCGAGCTTTGGTACGCGGGCGCGCTTTGGAACGAGGACGCGCGTATATCCAAGGCGCAGGCATTCCCGCAGGCGCGTCTCCATCTGCGCAACGCCGCGCAATTCGCCGGTAAGGCCGAGCTCGCCGATGGCTGCGGTGTGGGGCGGAAGCGGCTTGTCGTCGAACGCGGAGGCGATGCACAGCGCGACGGCAAGGTCGGCGCCCCGCTCGTCCAGGCGCAGATCGCCCACCACGTTGATATAGACGTCCTTGCCGGAGAGCCGCAGCCGCGCCTTCTTTTCCAGCACAGCCAGCAGCAGACTCAACCGCCCTGCGTCGATGCCGGCGGCGGTGCGCCGCGGGCTGCCCAGCGCGGAGTCGACCAGCAGGGACTGCACCTCCGCCAGCATCGGGCGCGAGCCTTCAACGGCGCATGTCACCGCGCAGCCGCAGGCGTTTTCGCCGGAGAGGAACAGGCGCGACGGGTCCACGACCTGCCGCATCCCGGCCTCGCTCATCTCGAATACGCCGATCTCGTCCGTCGAACCGAAACGGTTTTTGACGGCGCGCAGCAGCCGCAGCCCGGCGTGGCGGTCGCCCTCGAAATACAGCACCGTATCCACGATGTGCTCGAGCACGCGCGGCCCGGCGATCGCTCCGTCCTTGGTCACATGCCCGACGATCAGCACGACGGCGCCCGTCTCCTTGGCAAAGCGCGTGAGCGCCGCGGTGCAGGCGCGCACCTGCGAAACGCTGCCGGGTACGCTGTCGGATTCGGCGGTGGACATGGTCTGGATGGAATCCACGATCAGGTAGGCGCTCGCCCGCGCGCGCGCCTGATCCAGCGCGTTTTCGAGGGAGGTATCGCACAGCAGCAGCAGATCGTTCCGGACGCCGAGCCGTTCGGCGCGCAACTTGAGCTGTGCCGCGCTCTCTTCCCCGGAAACATAGAGCACCGCGCCACGGGCAGCCAGGCTGTCGGCCGTCTGCATCAGAAGCGTGGACTTGCCGATGCCCGGGTCGCCGCCGAGCAGCACAACCATGCCGGGCAGCAATCCGCCGCCGGTCACCCGGTCCAGCTCGGACATGCCCGTGGTGACGCGCGCCGCCTGCATGGCCGACACCTCGGACAGCCGCTGTACCGCGCCGGGCGCGCCCGCGTCGCGCACGGCGACGGCCTTTTCCTCCACGAGCGTGTTCCAACTGCCGCAGGCAGGGCAACGGCCCATCCAGCGCGGCGATTCGTAGCCGCACTCCCCGCACATGAATATGGTTTTGTCCTTGTCCTTGGCCATGACATCGCCCCCGTTCCCCGCCCATTGGCGGCAATCCTGCGCCGGCTTCAGCCGAGCCGCATGTATCGTATCGCATCGCGCGACAGATCGCCCAGTACCCGCCAGACAGCATAGCCATCCCCGGCGCAGAGGAACTCCGCGCGCGTGCCGGTCTCCGACAGCAGATAGGTGCGGCCGTCGGCAAACAGGCAGCAGAAGACCATTTCCCCGGCGCCATAGACGGCCGCTTCCTCCGTCAACCCATAGCCGGAAACGCCGTATGCGATGCGCTGTGGGACGCCGCTGTCAACGGAGAGGTAGAGTTCGCCGCCCTCCTCGGCGGTCAACCACGCCCAGCTTGTGCCGATGGCGCACGGGTTGAACGCCGGTCCGCCCGTCGAAAACGAAGAGGGTTCGCCCCCGGCAAGAAAGATGCTGTGAATCTCGCCGCTGTCCGCCGTACCATCGGCATAGACGAGCCTGCCGTCCGTCAGGCATGGCGCGCAATCGGCATAAGCCGCCGTGGCAAGCGTGACGAGGGGGAGGCACGCCGGTTCCGCTGCGGACAGGTCGCACACGTACAGGACGCCGCCCCGGCCGTCCGCCGGCTCCGACCATGCCAGATACGCGCCGTCAAGCCGCAGGCACGGCAGGCCGCTCTCCACCGTGCGGATGGTGAACCAGTCGCCGCCCGCACGGTCGAGCACGCGGATATCGCCGCCGCCGTCCGATCGCGCGTCGAATACGGCCAGAAAGCGGTCGCTCTCCACGGGATAGCGGAACGTGTCGTTTTCCGGCACGGCGTCGATGGCGGTGAGCACGCCGGTGGACAGATCGAGCCGAAACAGCCGGTCGAACGTTGAAGCATCGTCGCCGGCGGCAAAGAGCAGCGCGCCATCAAAAACGGAGGCATCCGTCAGGCGGCGGGAACCGGCTTCGGCGCCGGGCGAAAAGGCGAGTACGGGGTTGTCCGTTGCAGGCAGCGGTGCGGCGTCGGCCGCAGGCGTTGCCGACGGCGCAGGGGTCGGGCTGCTCCAGGGATACGGAAGCCCGCTTTTGATCCAGCGCGACAGATACGGCGCCGCCACCAGCGCGAGGAACAGCACGACCGCAACGAGTACGGCGACCAGCGCTGCAAGGCGCAGCCAGGGGCCGGCGCCCGTGGCGTCCAGACTGGGGCGGCGATACGGTTTTTGTCGGAACCTGCGATGTATCATATTAGAAGTATACAACATCGCCCGGCCCGGGTCAATGCGCTGCCATTGCGACAAGCCCCATCCGGCGCCGGGTTTGCGCCGCCGTCGCCCGCCGGGGGAGGGGCGCCGTGACGGCGGGCGAAAAAGGGCGGCCGCTTTACCGATTCCCGCAAAACATGTCTTGACGCGGCGGTGGGAAATAGTATATAATGCATCCGAACAGCGATGAAGGGAAACAAACCCGGAGATCCCTTTCAGAGAGCCGCCGGCGGGTGCGAGGCGGCAGGGGCGCAAGGGCATAACTCCTCCCGGAGCTTCCGGCCGAAAGCGGGCGTGCGCCGCGAGTAAGTGCGGACGGGTTCTCCCGTTACAGAGCGTCATGTTGTCGGACATGAACCGAGTGGGCGTTTCGGCGCCAAAAAGAGTGGTACCGCGGAGAAACACGCAAATCTTCGTCTCTTTTATTCAAAGCAGGGCTGCGTTTGGGTAAAGGGGCGTGTTTTTTTATCCGGCAGCCGGGAAAGGATTGACCATGGAAGGTTACCAGAAGTACGGCAAACAGTTTTTTGAGGCCCGGCCCGCTTCGACGGACTGGATGCGCAAGACCGCGCTCGACCATGCGCCCATCTGGTGCAGCGTCGATCTGCGCGACGGCAATCAGGCGCTCATCACGCCGATGAGCCTCGACGAGAAACTTGCGTTCTTCCGCCTGCTCGTGGAGATCGGCTTCAAGGAGATCGAGATTGGGTTTCCGGCCGCATCGGAAACGGAATATGCGTTTTGCCGCGCGCTTATCGAGCGCAATCTCATCCCGGACGATGTGACGGTGCAGGTGCTCACGCAGGCGCGCGAACATATCATCGCCAAAACGTTCGAGGCGCTCGACGGCGTGCGCAACGCCATCGTGCACCTGTACAACTCGACCTCCGTCGCCCAGCGCGAGCAGGTGTTCCACAAGACCCCAGCCGAGATCGTGGAGCTGGCGCGCACCGGCGCGAAGCTGTGCGCCGCATATCGCGCGCGCACGCACGGCGGCTTTCGCTTTGAGTATTCGCCGGAGAGCTTCACCGGTACGGAGCCGGCGTTTGCGGCGGAGGTCTGCAACGCGGTGACGGAGGTGTGGCAGCCCACGGCGCAGGACCCGGTCATCATTAACCTGCCGGTCACGGTGTCGCTGTCCATGCCGCATGTGTATGCCAATCAGGTGGCGTACCTGTGCGAGAACCTCAACGGGCGCGAGAACCTCATCGTTTCGCTGCACCCGCACAACGACCGCGGGTGCGCCGTGGCCGACGCGGAGATGGGGCTGCTTGCCGGCGCGGACCGCATCGAAGGGACGCTGTTTGGCAACGGCGAGCGCACCGGCAATGTGGACCTGGTGACGCTTGCGCTCAACCTGTACGCGCAGGGCGTGGACCCGAAGCTGGATTTCTCCGACCTGCCCCGCATCTGCCGGGCCTATGAGGAGGCGACCGGCATGCATGTCTATGAGCGTCAGCCGTACAGCGGGGCGCTGGTGTTCGCCGCGTTTTCCGGCTCGCATCAGGACGCCATCGCCAAGGGGATGCAGTGGCGGCAGACGCACGGCGGGCAGTGGACGGTGCCGTATCTGCCCATCGACCCGGCCGACGTCGGCCGCGAATACCAGACGGATGTCATTCGCATCAACTCCCAGTCCGGCAAGGGCGGCATCGGCTATCTGCTCGAGACGCAGTTTTCGCACAGCCTGCCGCCGAAGATGCGCGAGGCGTTCGGGTATCACGTCAAGAGCGTGTCCGACCACGAGCACCGGGAGCTGCATCCGCAGGAGGTGTACGATATCTTCCGCAGCAGCTATGTCAACGTGGAAACGCCGCTGTGCGTGAGCGAGGTGCATTACCAGCAGAAGAACGGCATCACCGCGCACGTTACCGCCAGCCTGCACGGCCGGCAGCAGCAGGTCGTTGCGGAGGGCAACGGCCGTCTTGACGCGGTGAGCAACGCGCTGCACAAGCTCGTGGGCGACTATGTGCTCACCACCTATACCGAGCATGCGCTCGAGACCGGCGCGACATCGCAGGCGGCCTCTTATGTCGGCATTGAAACGCCGGACGGCCGCGTGTTCTGGGGCGCCGGCATCGACAGCGATATTATCCTCTCCTCCGTTTATGCGCTCGTGAGCGCGGTGAACCGCATGCTTGCGGTGCAGGCGCGCTCGTAGCGCCATCCGCCGCCGGCGGCAGGGCCCAGCCGCCAGCCGGGTTGCCCGGCCCGCCCGTACCACCCCTGAAAGGAGCAAATCCCTATGCAGAGAACAGGCGCTGAGATCGTCCTTGAAACCCTGATCGAGCAGGGCGTAACCGACGTGTTCGGTTATCCGGGCGGCCAGGTACTGAGCATCTATGACGCGTTTTATGAATACCGCGACCGCATCCGGCACGTGCTCTCCGCGCACGAGCAGGGCGCCGCGCACGCGGCGGACGGTTACGCGCGCGCCACCGGTCGGGTGGGCGTGGTCATCGCCACGTCTGGCCCGGGCGCGACAAACCTCGTCACGGGCATCGCCACGGCCATGCTCGACTCGGTGCCGCTTGTTGCCATCACCGGCAACGTATCGCTCGAACAGATCGGGCGCGATGCGTTTCAGGAGGTGGATATCACCGGCATCACGCTGCACATCACAAAGCACAACTATTTCGTCAACGACGTCACCAGGCTTGCCGACGTAATCCGCGAGGCGTTCCGCATTGCGCGCTCCGGCCGGCCCGGCCCGGTGCTCATCGACATTCCAAAGGATGTGCAGGTCGCCTCCTGTGAGTTTGCAAACAAGCCCGTGGCGGAGCCGTTCGCGCAGCAGAAGGCGCCCGAGCAGGCGATCGACGCGGCGGTGGAGCGGCTGCTGCAATGCGAGCGTCCGTACGTCTACGTGGGCGGCGGCGTGATCACGGCCGGCCTGTCCGACCTGGTCTGCGAGGTTGCCGACCGGCTGGACGCGCCCATCGGCTGCACGCTCATGGGCCTTTCGGCGGTGGATACGTCGCACCCGCGCTATCTCGGCATGCAGGGCATGCACGGGCACTTTGCGTCCTCCATCGCGCTTGACGAGGCTGATCTGGCGCTGGCCGTGGGCGTGCGGTTCTCCGATCGCGCCACGGGCGACAAGGCGCGCTTTGCGCAGGGAGCGACGATCGTGCAGCTCGATACGGACTTTGCCGAGATCGGCAAAAACGTCCCGGCGCACGTTGGCGTCATGGGCGATATGCGCGATGCGCTCAATCGCATTCTCGAGCGCCTGCCGCGGCGGGAACGGCCGGAGTGGGCCGCCCGCATCGGGGCGTTGCGCGCGGAGGAGGCCGCGCATCTGCCAGCGCCCGACGCGAAGCGGCTGCGCCCGCGCGATGTGATGGAGATCATCAACCGCATCAAGGACGACGGGACGATCGTGGCGACGGACGTGGGCCAGCATCAGATGTGGGCGGCGCAGTACTGCGCATTCCACCGGCAGCGCCGGTTCATCTCCAGCGGCGGCCTTGGCACGATGGGCTTCGGCCTCGGCGCGGCCATCGGTGCGCAGACCGGCTCCGGGGAGCGCGTGGTGCTCATCACGGGCGACGGGAGCTTTGGCATGAACCTGAACGAAATGGCGACGGCCGTGTCCTGCCAGACGCCGGTGACCATCGTGCTCATGAACAACGGGGTGCTCGGCATGGTGCGCCAGTGGCAGACGCTGTTCTACAACCGGCATTACTCGTCCACGACGCTCGAACGGCGGACCGACTTTGTGAAGCTGGCCGAGGCGTTTGGCGCGGCGGGGTGCCGCGCGGAGACGCCGGCGCAGTTTGAGGAAGCGTTCCGGCGCGCCTATGCGTGGGACGGGCCGTACCTCATCGATTGCCGCATCGACCCGGATGAATACGTCCTGCCCATGCTGCCCCCGGGCGGCGCGGTGGAGGACATGATCGTGGAACTGGAGGACTGAGAGCATGGAAAAATTCGTCATTGCCGTCTATGTGGACAACCAGTTCGGCGTGCTCACCCGCGTGACCAGCATGTTCACCCGGCGCGGGTTCAACATCGATTCGCTCACCGTGGGAGAGACGGAAACGCCCGCCTATTCGCGCATCACCATCACCATGAGCGGCACGGGTTATGCGCGCGCCCAGCTTATCAACCAGCTGCGCAAGCTCTTCAACGTCAAGCGGGTGGAGGTGCTCGACCCGGCGACCTCGTTCGAGCGCGAGCTCATGCTGCTCAAGGTGGAGAACAACGCCGCCACGCGGCAGGATGTGCTTGCGGCGGTGGACATCTTCCGGGCCAAGATCATCGACTATTCGCCGACGGCGCTGTGCATCGAGGTGACGGGCGACCCGAGCAAGATCAGCGCGTTCATCGAAAACATGAAGCCGTACGGCATTCTCGAGCTGTGCCGCACGGGGGTGGTCGCGCTCGAACGCGGCGCCGGCAGCATGCTCGAAAAGACGCCGGGCGCCTACGAATACTGAAGGACGCACAACGTTTGCAAAATCTAAATCCATCATGCAGGAGGGCAAGGACATGGCAAACATCTATTATCAACAGGATTGCGATCTCGGCAGGCTCGACGGCAAGACCGTCGCCGTCATCGGTTACGGTTCGCAGGGGCACGCCCATGCGCTGAACCTGCGGGATTCCGGCGTAAAGGTGATCGTCGGCCTGTACGAGGGCAGCAAGAGCTGGGCGAAGGCCGAGCAGGCGGGCCTGCAGGTCATGACGGCGGCGGATGCGGCGAAAGCGTCCGATATCATCATGATCCTCATCAACGACGAGAAGCAGGCAAAGCTCTACCGCGAGAGCATCGCTCCACATCTGAGCGAGGGCAAGACGCTGGCGTTCGCACATGGCTTCAATATCCATTTCGGCTGCATCAAGCCGCCCAAAGATGTGAACGTCATCATGATCGCGCCCAAGGGCCCCGGCCATACCGTGCGCAGCGAATATCTTGCCGGCAAGGGCGTGCCGTGCCTCATCGCCGTCGAGCAGGACGCCACGGGCGATGCGCTCGACATCGGCCTTGCCTATGCACTGGGCATCGGCGGCGCGCGCGCCGGCGTGCTGGAAACGACGTTCCGCACCGAGACGGAGACCGACCTCTTTGGCGAACAGGCCGTGCTCTGCGGCGGCGTGTGCGCATTGATGCAGGCGGGCTTTGATACGCTCGTGGAGGCCGGGTATGACCCGCGCAACGCTTATTTTGAGTGCATCCACGAGATGAAGCTCATCGTGGACCTCATCTACCAGAGCGGGTTTGAGGGGATGCGGTATTCGGTCTCCAACACGGCCGAGTACGGCGACTATGTGACCGGCCCGAAGATCATTACGGAGGAGACGCGCGCCGCCATGCGCAAGATTCTGCGCGACATCCAGGACGGAACCTTTGCCAAGGACTTCCTGCTCGACATGTCCGACGCGGGCAGCCAGGTGCACTTCAACGCCATGCGCAAGAAGGCCGCCGAGCATCCGTCCGAAATCATCGGCCGCGAGATCCGCAAGCTGTACAGCTGGAGCGACGAGGACAAGCTCATCAACAACTGACCACGGCCACCGCGCGCCCGAGCGGACGCACAGCAAAACGAAACGAAAGGAGCGGCCATGATCCGCGATACGATAATCGATGGTTTCCAGAACGCCCCGCACCGCGCGCTCTACCATGCGCTCGGCCTTACGCGGGAGGAACTGTCCCGGCCCCTCATCGGCGTGGTCAGTTCATTCAACGAGATCGTCCCCGGCCACATGCATCTGGACCGGATTGCCGAGGCGGTCAAGCTCGGCGTGGCGATGGCGGGCGGCACGCCCATCGTGTTCCCGGCCATCGCGGTGTGCGACGGCATCGCCATGGGGCACCGGGGCATGAAATATTCCCTCGTCACGCGCGACCTCATTGCGGATTCCACCGAGGCGATGGTGCTCGCACATGGATTTGACGGGCTGGTGTTCATTCCCAACTGCGACAAAAACGTGCCGGGGCTGCTCATGGCGGCGGCAAGGCTGGACCTGCCCTGTATCGTCGTGAGCGGCGGTCCGATGCTCGCCGGACGCGTGGGCGGCAGGAAGACGAGCCTTTCGAGCATGTTCGAGGCGGTGGGTGCGTACAGCGCCGGCCGCATCGACGAGGAGAAGCTGCGGGAGTTTGAGGAAAAGACCTGCCCCGGCTGCGGTTCCTGCTCCGGCATGTATACGGCCAACTCCATGAACTGCCTCACCGAGGCGCTGGGCATGGGGCTGGCGGGCAACGGCACCATCCCCGCGGCGCATGCCGGGCGCATTGCGCTGGCCAAGCGCGCCGGTATGCAGGTGATGGAACTGGTGCGACGGGACATCCGTCCGCACGATATCCTGACGGCTGCGGCGTTCGAGAACGCGCTTGCGGTGGATATGGCGCTCGGCTGCTCGACCAACAGCATGCTGCATCTGCCGGCCATCGCCAACGAGTGCGGGGTGCCGTTTGATCTCGACCTTGCCAATCGCGTCAGCGAGCGCACGCCGAACCTGTGCCATCTGGCGCCCGCCGGGCCGACGTATATGGAGGATCTGCACGAGGCGGGCGGCGTGCCGGCGGTGCTCCGGACGCTTGCCGACGGCGGCCTGCTGCACACGGACGTGCTGACCTGCACGGGCCGGACGATGGCGGAAAACATTGCCGATGCGCGCGTCCTGGACCCTGCGGTCATCCGTCCGCTCGACGATCCGTTTGGCGCGACCGGCGGCATCGCCGTGCTGCGCGGCAATTTGGCGCCGGACGGCTGCGTCGTCAAGCGCAGCGCCGTTGCGCCCGAGATGCTTGTACACGAGGGGCCGGCGCGCGTGTTCAACAGCGAGGAGGAGGCCATCGCCGTGATCTACGGCGGCGGCATCCGCCCCGGGGACGTCGTCGTGATCCGTTATGAGGGCCCGGCCGGCGGGCCCGGTATGCGCGAGATGCTTTCGCCCACGTCCGCCATCGCGGGCATCGGGCTTGACCGGGAGGTGGCGCTCATCACGGACGGCCGCTTTTCCGGCGCAACGCGCGGCGCAGCCATCGGGCACGTGTCGCCGGAGGCGGCGCGCGGCGGCGCCATTGCGCTGGTGGAGGATGGCGACCGCATTGCCATCGACATCCCGGCGCATACGGTCACCCTTTTGGTGCCGGAGGAGGAGCTGGCCGCCCGACGCGCGCGGCTTGTGCCGCCGGCACGCCCGGCTGTGACCGGCTATCTCAAACGGTATGCGGCGGCGGTGTCCTCGGCCGACCGCGGCGCGATCATCAACCACCCGTAAGGAGGTCTCCGTATGACAAAACCAATGACGATGACGCAGAAGATCCTTGCCGCGCATGCGCGGCAGCAGGCGGTCGAAGCCGGGCAGCTCGTGCTGGCGGACGCGGATCTGGTGCTCGGCAACGATATCACTTCGCCCGTGGCCATCCGGGAGTTCGAGCGGCTGGGCGCCGGCCGGGTGTTTGACCGCAGTCGCGTCGCCATGGTCATGGATCACTTTGCGCCAAACAAGGACATCAAGGCGGCGGAGCAGTGCCGGCAGTGCCGCGCGTTTTGTACGGCGCACGACATCGAGCATTTCTACGACGTGGGACAGATGGGGATCGAGCATGCGCTGCTGCCGGAAAAGGGGCTGGTCAACGCAGGGGACGTGGTCATCGGCGCGGATTCGCACACGTGCACCTATGGCGCGCTCGGGGCGTTTTCCACGGGCGTCGGCTCGACGGATATGGCCTGCGGCATGGCCACCGGCAAGGCCTGGTTCAAGGTACCCGGCGCCATCCGCTTTGTCCTCACCGGCAGCCTGCGTCCGTATGTGAGCGGCAAGGACGTAATCCTGCACATCATCGGCAGGATCGGCGTGGACGGCGCGCTGTACCGGTCGATGGAGTTTACCGGGCCGGGCGTGTCGGCGCTCACGGTATATGACCGGCTGACCATCTGCAACATGGCGATCGAGGCGGGCGCGAAGAACGGCATTTTCGAGGTGGACGAGCAGACGCTCGCCTACCTGTCCGGCCGCTGCCCGCGCACGCCCGTCGTTTACAGGGCGGATGACGACGCGCCCTATGAGCGCACGGTCGAGATCGATCTTTCCGCCGTGCCGCTCACGGTCGCTTTCCCGCACCTGCCGGAGAATACGCGCGCCATCGACGAGGTTGGCGACGTGCGCATCGATCAGGTCGTGATCGGTTCGTGCACCAACGGCCACTATCAGGACCTTGCCGCTGCGGCCAACGTGCTGCGGGGGCGGCGCGTGGCGAAGCATGTGCGCGCCATCGTCATTCCTGCCACACAGGATATCTATCTGCGCGCGATGGAGGACGGGCTCATCCGTGCGTTCATTGAGGCGGGATGCGTGGTCTCCACGCCCACGTGCGGGCCGTGCCTGGGCGGATATATGGGCGTGCTGGGCAAAGGGGAGCGCGCGGTGGCGACGACCAACCGCAACTTTGTCGGACGCATGGGCCATCCGGAGTCCGAAGTCTATCTGGCCTCGCCCGTCGTGGCGGCGGCCAGCGCCATCGCCGGCAGGATCGCCGGCCCGGAGGAGGTGCTCGCATGAATCAAATCGAAGGAAACGCCATCCGGTATGGCGACAACGTGGATACCGACGTCATCATCCCCGCCCGTTATCTCAACACCAGCGACCCGAAGGAGCTGGCCGCCCACTGCATGGAAGACCTCGACGCATCGTTTGCCTCGCGCGTGCGGCCCGGGGACGTGGTGGTTGGAGGGTTTAACTTCGGTTGCGGCTCCTCGCGCGAGCACGCGCCCATCGCGCTCAAGGCGAGCGGCATATCGCTCGTCATCGCCCGCAGCTTCGCCCGCATTTTCTATCGCAACGCGATCAATATCGGCCTCGCCATCGTCGAGTGCCCGGAGGCGGTGGACGGGATTCGGGAGGGCGATCGGGTGGAGGCGGATCTGGT
Source organism: uncultured Eubacteriales bacterium (assembly GCA_900540495.1). GTDB lineage: Bacteria > Bacillota > Clostridia > Christensenellales > CAG-138 > Aphodomorpha. The sequence continues at coordinate 12,978 of UQGA01000025.1, forward strand.
CGAGGGCTTCATCAGGAACGCCACCACCGGCGCAACCTTCCGCATCGAACCGTTTCCGCCGTTCATCCGCAGGATTATGGAGCACGGCGGCCTCATCGCCGCGATTGAACACGGGGACTTTGCGTAAAGGAGGGCCCATGGAATATCGAATTGCCCTGCTCAAGGGAGACGGCATCGGGCCGGAGATCGTCGAAAGCGCGGTTCGCGTGCTCGAGCAAGCAGGCGCGCGTCACAGCCTGCATTTCCGCTTTTCCGCCTACCGGATCGGCGGCGCGGCGATCGACGCGTGCGGCAAGCCGTTGCCGGAGGAAACGGTCGCCGGGTGTCTGGAAAGCGACGCGGTCCTGCTCGGCGCGGTCGGCGGGCCGAAGTGGGACGGGCTGCCCGGCCAGCTTCGGCCGGAGAAGGCGCTGCTGGGCATCCGGGCGGCGCTCGGCGTGTATACCAATCTGCGCCCGGCGCGGCTCTACGCCGCGCTGGCAGGCGCCTGCCCGCTCCGGCGGGAAACGTGCGCAGCCGGGTTCGACATCATGATCGTGCGCGAGCTCACCGGCGGGATTTACTTTGGTGAGCGCGGCCGCCGCAACGGCGCGCAGGGAGAGGAGGCGTTCGATACGGAGCGGTACAGCCGCTTTGAGATCGAGCGCATCGCCCGCGCCGCTTTTTCCGTGGCGCAAAAGCGCGACCGCCGGGTCACAAGCGTGGACAAGGCGAACGTGCTGGAGACCTCGCGCCTCTGGCGGGAGACGGTGCATGCGGTGGCGGCGGACTATCCGGACGTGGCGCTCACCGACATGTTCGTGGACAATGCGGCCATGCAGCTCGTGCGCGCGCCCGGACAGTTCGATGTGATCGTGACCTCCAACATGTTCGGGGATATCCTCTCCGACGAGGCGTCCCAGCTCACCGGATCGATCGGCATGCTGCCGTCCGCTTCGCTGGGCGATGGTACGCGCGGCCTGTACGAGCCGATTCACGGTTCTGCGCCGGATCTTGCGGGTACAGGGCTGGCCAACCCCATCGCTACGATCCTGTCCACCGCCATGCTGCTGCGCTACTCGCTCGAACAGGCGGCCGCTGCCGACGACATCGAACGGGCGGTTTCCCGCGCGCTCGACGACGGGCTGCGCACGGCGGATATTGCTGCGCCGGGCGCGCCGGCGTTGACCACGGCGGCCATGACGGACGCCATTTTGGAGCGGCTATGAGCGCGGCGAATACGGGAACTGCCACGGGGTTCGATCCGCACGCGCTGGCGCTTTCGCTTGCGTCGGTCGCGGTGTTCCGCCGCGTGGCGGAAGGCCCCGTGCTCGCGCCGCTTGCGGCGTTTCTCGCCTGTGACGGCGCGCCGCTTTTGCGCGCGCAACGCTATGGCGCGTTCCTCTCCGCGCTCTATGACGCGGGCGCGGATCTTGGCGCCTACCTGCTCGACGCTGCGATGACCGACGACAACGCCTATATTCGGGCGCTGGCGGCCGGGCGCACGCCGCCAAAGGTCATGGCGGACGCGGCGGAGCGGGAACTGCGGCTGTTCGCCGCGTTTTCGCGCCTCGATCCCGCGGAGGTGGCGGCGCATGCCGGCGTGGCGGAGCTGCCGTTGATGCAGAATACCGCCGCCGATTTTGTATCCGCCTACCGGGCGCAGGCGGACGCGGTAGGCACGCGCGGCTATGGCATCTATGCCCGCTACGGCATGTTCCGGCTGGAACAGGGCCGCATCGTGCCCATCCTCCATCCGGACCCCATTGCGATCGGCGACCTCGTTGGTTACGCGCGTGAGCGCAACCTCGTGGTTGAGAATACGGCGGCGCTGGCCGCCGGGTTGCCGGCGGCGAACGTGTTGCTGTGCGGGGACGCCGGCACCGGCAAGTCCTCCACGGTCAAGGCGGTCGCCAATCGCTTCTTCCCGCAGGGCGTGCGGCTGCTCGAGCTGCGCAAGGAACAGCTTCGGCTGCTGCCCGCCTTAATGGATGAGCTTTCCGGGAATCCGCTGAAATTCATCCTGTTCCTCGACGACCTTTCCTTCCAGCGCAACGACGACAGCTTTGGGGAGCTCAAGGCCATTCTGGAGGGTACGGCCGCGGCCAAAGCGCCCAATGTGGCCATCTATGCCACAAGCAACCGCCGCCACCTCGTCAAGGAGACTTTCTCCGAACGCGAGGGCGACGATGTGCACCGGCAGGATACGCTGCAGGAGATCGCCTCGCTTTCGGAGCGATTCGGCCTCTCGGTGCTCTTCGGGCGGCCGGATAAGGCGCTGTATCTGAACATCGTGCAGAGCCTTGCGCTGCGCGCCGGCATCCCCGTCCCGCCGGATGGGTTTGCCGCCGAGGCGGAGGCGTTCGCGCTGCGCAAGGGCGGCCGTTCCGCGCGCGCGGCGGAACAGTTCGTGCGCAGCCTTGCCGTCCGGCGGGGTTGACCGGCGGCGGATGTCCGGCGTATCCAACCCGGCGCGCGACGGGGGCGGCAGCATGACCGGCTTGGTATTTTGATCTCGGGGCCATGGAACGTCCACGGCCCCTTTTTCCGTCCCGCCGCCCCGGCCGGGCTGTGGTTGGCGCATCGCTTAGGCGGGCTTTGATCTCGTGGCCATGGAACGTCCACGGCCCCTTTTTCCGTCCCGCCGCCCCGGTCACCACCGGCATATGGGGGGATGCACGCCGGACCGCCGCTGCGGATTTGGAGGGGATCGCAGCCGCCGCACCGGGCAGTCGCGCCGGCGCACACGGCACGCCGGTTGCCGCCGGCAGCTTGCGGGCCGTTCCGCATGGCGGCGTCTTTCTATCCCCCCAAGGCCCTGCCGTGAGCAGAGGGCCATGCTGCCGGAGGATGAGACGCAACTCCTCCTTGCATTTTTTGGGCGCGCAGGTGTAAACTTATAATATAACAGGCGTTATTTTAGGGAGACATATGCCGGCAAGAAAGCACATTCAGCGGGAGGACATTCTGGCCGCGGCCGCGCAGGTCATCCGCACGGGCGGCGCGTCGGCACTGACCATGCGGAACGTCGCCAGGCAGCTGGGATGTTCCACCCAGCCGATTTATTCGACGTTGGGGGGACAGGAGCAGCTGCACGAGGCGCTCTCGGAGTATCTGCGCCGGAAATACCTGTCCGTTGCCGGCAACAGCTACCGGGACTTCGGCCGGGCGTTTCTGTGGTTTGCCGGGGAGGAGAAGGAGCTGTTCCGCTTTCTGTATCTGCGTCGGCGGGCGCCGGAGCAGACGATCCTCGAGGACGTCAATCTGGATCGGACGCTGGAACTGCTCATGCGTACGCTGGAACTGGATCGGGAGCGGGCGACGGAGCTGCACCGGCACATGCAGCACTACTGCTATGGCCTCGGCGCGATGATCGCCACCGGCTACCGGACCATGGATCGGGAGGAGATCGACCGGGAGTTGACGCAGTTTTTCTCCCTGCTGCTGCGCTGCTATAAGCAGGCGACCGACGAGGGGACGCTGGCTTACTGGCTGGGGCGTTCCAGAAATTCGACATTCTGATAAGAGGGAGGTTCCTATGGAAAAGCACACGACGAAGGCCTATGACGTGGTGGTGATCGGCGCCGGCAACGGCGGGCTGACCGCCGCGATCCGGGTGCTGCAGGGCGGGTACTCCTGCCTTTTGCTGGAGAAACACAACCTGCCCGGCGGCTTTGCCACGAGTTTCCGGCGGGGGCGGTTCGAGTTTGAGGCCAGCCTGCACGAGCTCAACGACTTTGGCTCTCCGGATGAACCCGGCGACATCCGCACCCTGTTCCGCAGCCTCGGGGTGGAGGACAAGATCGACTGGCTGCGAATTCCCGAGGCGTACCATCTCATCACCACGGACAAGAAATACGACTGCACGATGCCCTTTGGCGTGGACGCCTTCATCGACAGGATGGAGACGTATGTACCCGGCTCCCGCCGTTCCATGACCGATTTTTTCGACCTGTGCAACGAAGTCCGGGATGCCCAGACCTATTCCAATTCGGTCAACGGCAACACGGACGCCGCTTACATGAAGAAGAACTTTCCCAACTTCATCAAGGCGGGCAGCTATTCGGTCAATGAAGTGCTGGATTCGCTGAAAATGCCAAAGAGGGCGCGGGACATCCTGAACGCCTACTGGTGCTATCTGGGCGTGGATTGCGACCGGATGAGCTTTTTGCACTATGGCTCCATGGTCATCCGCTATATCACCCGGGATGCCTGGATGCCGAAGATGCGCTCCCATGAGATCAGCCTGGCGCTGGACACCCGTATCCGGGAGCTGGGCGGCGATATCTGGTACAATTCCCCTGCCGTCAGGATTCATGCGGACGGCCCGGGCGCGATCACGGGGGTGGAGCTGGCGGATGGTACGGTAGTTCCCACCCGGCATGTGATCGCCAACTGCTCGCCGCATCTGGTGTTCGGCAAGCTGCTGGACGAGAAGGCCGTGACCGAGCCGATGGTGCGCGCCACCAACGCCCGTACCTTTTCGGGCCGCGGCTTTACGCTGTTCCTTGGCCTGAACAAGTCCGCCGAGGAGCTGGGCATCCGGAGCCACAATTATTTTATCTATGACACCGCGGACAGCGTCAAACAGTACGACCTGATGCGGCGGGTGGACACCAACCATGTGCAGGCCACCGTTTGCCTCAACAACGCCTTTCCCGGTTGCTCTCCGGCGGGTACGTGCATGATGTATTTCACCACCATGTTCATGTCCGACGATTGGGGCAACGTGTCCGAAACGGAATACTATCAGGCCAAGGACCGGTTGGCGGACGACATGATCCGCGTCTTTGAGCGGGAAACCGGCTGCAACATCCGCGACGCCATTGAGGAGATCGCCGTGGCGTCTCCCACGACCTATGCCCGTTACTGCGGCCATCCGGAGGGCGCTATCTACGGCTATGAGACGGGCGGCTGGGACAGCCTGATGCCCCGCATGATGATGATGAAGGAGGATGCGCAACTCTTCCCCAACCTGCGCTTTGCGGGCGGGTGGGCCATGCGCTCCAGCGGCTATTCCAGCGCCTACGTGTCGGGCGACCTGTCCGGCCGGCAGACGGTGGGCGACCTGAAGAAGGAGGTGCGGTAAGATGAACTTCAAACGACAGATTTTCGGCTTTCTCGATATGCTCCGTTTCAAGAACCTGGTGCCGAACCGCCGGGCGGCGCTGGCCGCCGGGTCGCCCGAGCCGCTGCCCACGGAGTACCGCACCAACCGTCTGGCGCAACGCCTGCATCCCGGCGCGATGGAGGTGGAACTCGTTGCCAGGCGGCCGGTGGCGCCCGGCATGACGGAGCTGACCTTCAAACGCACGGATGCGGAGGCGTTTCCCTTCTTCCGCGCGGGCCAGTATGTATCGTTGCAGGGACGGGTGGGGGACAGCCTTGCCAGCCGCCCCTATTCCATTGTATCCAGCCCGCGGCAGGCGCTTGCCAACGAGCTGGTGCTTTGCGTGGCGGACGCAGGCTTTTTCTCCGGCTGGCTCAACCGGGAGGTCGAACCGGGCGACCGGTTCCGCATGACCGAGCCTTCGGGCGAGTTCCACTACGAGACCCTTCGTGACCGCAAGCAGATCGTCTGCATCGCGGGCGGCACGGGGATCACCCCGTTTGTCTCCATGGCCAGGAGCATGGCCGATGGGGACGAACCCTATGATATGCTGCTGTTCTATGGCGCGCGCGACGAGGCGCACCTGGCCTATCGGGAGGAACTGGACGCATTGACACAGAAGGGGCTTCGGGTGGTGTACGTGCTCAGCGACGAGGAGAAACCCGGCTATGCGCATGGCTTTGTGACCGCCGAACTGCTGGAAAAGTATGTGGACGTGCGGCAGGCGAGCTTCTTCCTGTGCGGGCCGCAGGCCATGTACGATTTTGTGGAGGCCCAGCTAACGCCCTATGGCCTGCCGGTGAAGGCCGTGCGGCGGGACGCCACCTGTTGTCCCGATCTGCCGCTGGAGGCGCCGCGCACGTTCCGGTTGACCGTACACATCCGCGACCGGGTCTTTACCATGGATGCGGCTGAAAATGAAACCCTGCTTGCCGCCATGGAGCGCGCAGGGGTGCCGGCGCCCAACAAGTGCCGTGCCGGCGGCTGCGGCTATTGCCACAGCAAGTGGCTGGGCGGCGAGTTCCGCGTTGCCGCGGGGAGGGACGGTCGGCGGGAGGCCGATCGCAAGTTTGGCTTTATCCATCCCTGCGTGACCTATCCGTTGGCCGATATGGAGATCGACGTGCCGCCGGAGGAGTGACCCCGGCGGACGGCGTCCCCAGAGGACGGCGGGGCAGCAGCCGCAACCGCGCCCATGGCAGCGCAGCCGCAATCGCGCCCATGGCAGCCGCAATCGCGTCCATGGCAGCCGTAGCCGCGGCACGGCGTCGGACCGACAGGGTGCAAAAGAAGGACGGCGCCGGCTTTGGACCAAAGCCGGCGCAATTTTTGTGCGTTACCGCCGCTGCGCTTGCATCCGCTTGGCTCCCGCACGCTTTGCCAAAACCGCATCCGCCCGCCGGAGCAAGTCGGAATCCCGGCCCCCAGAACCGGAGTAAAACAGACTTTGCCCCGATGCGGGACATCGCATCGGCATAGAAGTCTTAGCTTTCAGGTCAGTACCCCAAAACCAAATCGCAATCCGGCGTAAGCGGTTGCGATTTGGAGAGGAGCCGCGACAAAATGAGCGAGAGGTGACTTTTGCAAAAAAAAGTCGCCGCGAACGATAGACGTCCGCGGCGATGTGGAGGTGACACCCGGATTTGAACCGGGGAATGAGGGTTTTGCAGACCCTTGCCT
>UQGA01000026.1 GCA_900540495.1 uncultured Eubacteriales bacterium
GCATCCTCTCGCCCTTTTCTCCGGGCGTCGGCTCCATCTGAAACCAACGAGGGCGCGCGACGGACGTCTTCCCCGCCCGTCCCGCGTTTTGCCCTGCCCGCCTTTGTGCGGCGCAGGCGCTTCCCGCACGCGGCAGGAGGCTTTTGCCGCATCCTCTCGCCCTTTTCTCCGGGCGTCGGCTCCATCTGAAACCAACGAGGGCGTGCGACGGACGTCTTCCCCGTCCCGCGTCTTGCCTTGCTTGCTCCCCTGTGTTGGCGCGGACGTCTTCCCTGCCCACCCCGCGCTTTGCCCCCGCCCGCCTTTGCACGGCCGGACACCCGTGAACGCCAACAAAAAACGCCTGCGCGGCGGTTGAAGGGCCGGCAGGCGGTGTGGTTCAGAGGGTTGCCGGATTCGGCGCGGCGGTCCGCTCGGTCACGACCAGCCCGGCGGGGATGTCGGTCGGCTCCGGGTCGATGCGGTCGACGCGCTGCGCCTCATAGGCCACAAGGATGGTGCGGGCGCGCGTACAGCGCGGCAAAAAGCGGTCGTAACAGCCGGCGCCCATGCCGATGCGGTTGCCGCTTTCGTCAAACGCCGTACACGGCAGCAGCACCAGATCGATCTCCGACGGATCGATGCGCTTCGCGTGCGCCGGGTCGGGCGCGCGCATGCCGTTGCGGTCGGTTAAAAAGGCGTCGGCCGCCTCCGGCAGGAGCGCCTCCATATCCGTGCGATTCGTACAGTAGGGATACACGACGGTCTTGCCCTGTGCGCGCGCCAGCGCCGCTGTCTCCGCCACGTCCACTTCGCCGCCCACGCTGCAATACGCCATGACCACCGACGCATTGGCAAACGCCTCGCTCGCCGTCACCGCCTGTGCAATCGCATGGTCGTAACTGGCGCGGCGCGCGCCGCATACGCCCCTGCGTCCTGCCAGTCCGCGCCGGCGAAGCTCGCGCTTGTCCACGACTCGCACCCCACTTTTCAAGATAATATATGATATTGTACCGCACCGGCGTGCAGGATGCAAGGGCTATTTTTCGCCGCGCGCTTTTTGCGGTGCCGGTTGCTGCCCTTCCCGTAGGCAAAGCTGTCAAAGGACTTTCCCGCCTCCTCCGCGCGCCCGTGCGGTTGCGGACGGGTGCGCACCCTGCGGGCGGGAAACGGCGCTGTTGAATAGCGAAGGAATGCGCGGCTTTGCAGCGGACGTCCCCACTGCGCGACAGTTCCCCCTGTTGCCGGTTTTGCAAAATTTTCGCTCACAGATGTTGGCGCGGGAGGACGATTGCTGGTATAATAAAAAAATCTCCTGCGCATCGAAGGAGGCGGCATGAAAAAATATCTCCCGGCAGCACTGCTGCTGCTCGGCTTTGAGGCCGTGGCGGTCGCGCTGTGGCTGGCCAGGCAAAACCCGTTCTACCTGTTCAATTTCAGCTACATCGGCCTGTCCATCGCCACGGGCGTTTTCCTGCTCGGCCGCAATTATCCCCATGCCCGGCGGGTCGTGCAGCTTTTGGTGGGGTTGTACATGCTGGTCTATCTCGGCCTCATTCGCGGGGAAAACATGCAGCTGGAGGGTTTCTGGTACTATCTTTTCACCGGGGTGTTCGAAGCGGCGACCATTCACTACGTGGTGGCCAAGATCGTCGGGCCGCTGTTCTTTGGCCGGGGCTGGTGCGGCTACGCATGCTGGACGGCCATGGTGCTGGACTTTTTGCCATATCCAGTCCCCGCCGGTCCCCGGCGCAGGCTGGGCTTTTTGCGTTACCTCGTGTTTGCCGCGTCCTTTGGTTTCGTAGCGGCGCTGTTCCTGTTTCATGTAGAGGGGATGCAGGAGATCATGTTTATCGCGTTTCTCGTGGGCAATGCGTTGTACTATGCGGCGGGAATAGCGCTGGCCTTTGCGTTTCGAGATAACCGGGCGTTTTGCAAGTATCTCTGTCCCATCACCGTGTTTCTCAAACCCATGAGCTACTTTTCCCTCTCCCGCATCACATGCGACAAGGAAAAATGCGTATCCTGCGGCAAGTGCAAACAGGTGTGCCCCATGGAGGTGGACGTGACCGACAATTCCCGCCGGCGCAGGAATGGCACTGAATGCATCCTTTGCATGGCGTGCGTAAAGGCCTGTCCCCAAAAAGCGTTGTAGGCGCGGCGATCGGGCGACGCTGCGCCTGCCCGGCCGGAAGGTGCCTTTTGTGAAAACAGGAGAAAATTTCCGCCTGCGCGCGGGCGGCGGTGGCGCCGGGCGCCACGATCTGGTATCATACGAACATGCTTCAGGGGGGCGGCCCCGGTTGCCATTTGCCGCAGGGGAGCGGCGCAGCACAACAGGGACGAAACGCCGCGACAGTGCGGCCGAAGGAGGAGGACAGGACATGCGTTTTGTGGATTTGATCGAAAGGAAAGCGGAGGGGGACGCGTTGACCGAAGCGGAAATTCGCTCCATGGTGGGCGGATTCGTGGACGGCACAATCCCGGATTACCAGATGGCGGCCATGCTGATGGCGATCCTGCAGCGCGGCATGACGGCGGAGGAAACGGCGGCGCTGACGCTGGCGATGATGCGCTCCGGCGATGTCGTCGACCTGTCCGACCTGCCGGGCGTCAAGCTCGACAAACACAGCACCGGCGGCGTGGGCGATACGACCACGCTGGTCGTCGCGCCGCTCGTGGCGGCGTGCGGCGGCACGGTGGCCAAGATGTCCGGCCGCGGGCTTGGGCACACGGGCGGTACGCTTGACAAGCTGGAGGCGATCCCCGGCTGTCGGGTGGAACAGAGCATGGAGGATTTCAAGCGCATGGTGCGCGAAAACGGCGTGGCGGTCATCGGCCAGTCGGGCAACCTCGTGCCAGCTGATAAGAAGATGTATGCGCTGCGGGACGTGACGGCCACGGTGCGCAGCATCCCGCTCATCGCATCGAGCGTGATGTCCAAAAAGCTCGCCAGCGGCGCGGACGCGATCGTGTTGGACGTGAAGGTCGGTTCCGGCGCTTTCATGCAGACGCCGGAAGCGGCGCGGGAGCTGGCGCAGCGCATGGTGGAGATCGGGGCGCTGGTCGGCCGCCGCGTGGCCGCGATCATCACGGATATGAACCAGCCGCTCGGCATGGCCGTGGGCAATGCGCTGGAGGTGCGCGAGGCGGTGGAGCTGCTCAGCGGCCTCGTGCCGGCGGGCGACCCGCTGTACGAGGTGTGCATGCTGCTCGGCGAGCAGATGCTCTGCATGGGCGGCCTTGCTGCGGATGAGAAGGAAGCGCGCCGGAACCTCACCGCCGCGCTCCAAAGCGGCGCCGGGCTCGACAAACTGCGCAGGATGGTCGCGCAGCTGGGCGGCGACAGCGGCTATCTCAGCGTGGAGCGCATGGACGAGCTGTGCGCCGTGCGCGAGCGGATCGACGTGCCGGCGAGGGCGGATGGGTTCGTCACCGCCATGCAGTCGGAGCGCATCGGTACGGCGGCGCAGATGCTCGGCGCAGGCCGCGCCACCAAGGAGGATACGATCGACCCGGCGGTGGGTCTGGTCATGCGCGTGCGCTGCGGCAGCAGGGTGCGGCGGGATGACGCGCTCTGCACGCTGTACGTCAACGACGGTCGCGCCGTGCCCGAGGTCGTGGCGCTGTTGCAGGACGCCATTCGCATTGATCCGGCGCAGGGCGTGCCCACGCCGATGGTGTACGATGTGATCCGCAGCGCGGGCGCATAATCCCATGCCGATCACGGACGTTGCGCAGCTCAGACAGGCGCTGGCGGCCGCCGGCCTGTCGCCCAACCGGGCGCTTGGGCAGAACTTTTTTATCGATGGCGCGCGCCTTGCCGCCATTGCGGATGCGGCGGGCGTGGACGGGCTGCCGGTGCTGGAGATCGGTCCGGGGCTGGGCGCGCTGACGGAGCTGCTGCTTGCGCGCGCGTCCCGCGTGACGGCGGTGGAAAAGGACGCCGCGCTCTGCGCCGTGCTGCGGGCGCGCCTTGCCGCGGACGTGGCGGCGGGCCGGCTCGCGCTGTATGCGGCGGACATCCTGCGCTTTGACGTTGCCGCCGCAATGACCGGCGCGCCGTTTGCCGTGGCAGGCAACCTGCCCTACTACATCACCACCCCCATCGTGGAACGCCTGCTGCCGCTGTTGCCGCTCTCGCTTACGCTCATGGTGCAGCGCGAGGCGGCGGAGCGTTTTTTCGCCGCGCCGGGCGCGCGCGTCTACGGGCCGCTGACCGTGCTCGCGCAGCTCTATTATTCGTCCTCGCCCATCATGGATGTGCCGCGCACCTGCTATTACCCGCAGCCGGATGTGGACTCTGCGGTCGTGCGCCTCGAGCGCCGCGCCGCGCCGCCTCCGGAAGCGCCGACGCGCGTCTTTGCGTTTTGCCGGCGCGCGTTTGCCATGCGGCGCAAGACGCTGTGCAACAACCTGCCGTCCCCCGGCCGCACGGCCGGAGCGCTTGCAGCGCTTGGCCTGCCGCCGAACGTGCGGGCGGAGGCGCTGTCGCCGCAGGCGCTGCTGGCGCTGTACCGCCGCCTGGGCGATGGCTGAATGCCGGCATCGCCGCGTTGGCCTGGCGGCCGGGCCGGGAGGGCGGCCGGCCCGCCTGCGGAGCGAACATCAAAATCCCGTTCCCGCCCTGGGAGAAAAGGATCAAAGGGAAGTCCACGAACGAAACGAGAGCGGGTCTGCCCGCTTTTTTGTTATGGTTTTTTATTTATTCGAATAAAGTAAGGACGGGGTTTTGCTAACGCCACATAAGGAAGTTTTAGATAAGATACGGAGCAACTCATTTTACTGAGTTACTCCGTATAAATTCGTATTTCGTGTATTTTCAATTATTTCCTTATATGGCATCAGCATTCGCTTGCCCCGCCCTTTTTCCCGAAAAGAGCGCCCCAACGCAGACGCACACGAACCCGCGGTGGTCACGCGAGCGAGGCGATGGCCTGCGCGGAGATGCAGAGACCGCGCCCCTCGTCGTTCATGCCCTCGGTGGTCGTGGCCTTGAGCCCGACGCACGCCGGGTCGATTCCGCAGGCGGCGGCGATGTTCCGCCGCATGGCGGGCAGATGCGGGGCAAGTTTCGGGCGCTGCGCGATAATCGTCGCGTCGATCGTCTGTGGGCGCAGGCGCTCCTGCGCGAGGCGTGCAACGACGGTGCGGAGCAGCGCCAGGCTGTCCGCCCCGCGATAAGCGGGATCGGTGTCGGGGAACAGGTGGCCGATATCCGGCAGGGCGGCGGCGCCGAGCAGCGCATCCATGATCGCATGGAGGAGCACATCCGCATCCGAATGGCCGAGCAGGCCGCGTTCAAACGGGATCTCCACGCCGCCCAGAACGAGCCGCCGCCCCTCTACGAGCCGGTGCGTATCAAACCCGGTGCCGTAGCGCGAAAGTAACCGGCGCGCGCGCGCCCAGTCTTCCGGCGTGGTCAGCTTGAAGTTGTCCTCGCTGCCCGGAACGAGGCGCGGCGTATGCCCGGCGCGCAGGAACAGCGTCATATCGTCGGTCGCGGGCGCATCGGCGGCGCGATAGGCCGCCAGAATATCCGCAAGCAGGAAGGCCTGCGGCGTCTGCATCCGCCAGAGCGCGTCGCGCGGCACCACGGCGGCGGCGCCCTCCCCCTGGCGGAGGACGGTATCGGTTATGGGTACGGCCGCCACGCCGCTGCCAAAGCTGGTGGCGCTTTCCGCGCAGGCGCGCACGAGCGCCGGCGTGACGAGGCAGCGCGCCGCATCGTGGATGAGCGCGATACTCGGTTCGCCGCCGGTCCATTCGGCGGCGGCTTCCAGCGCGGCGCGCACGGAGGCCTGGCGCGCGTCCCCGCCGGGGACGATGCGGCGGGGGACGGGGCAGGGCAACGCCTCCACAAAGGCGCGCGTCGCGGCGGAAACGGCGCAAACGAGCGCGTCGGCGCCGCCCCGGATGAGCGCGTCCATGCTGCGCTCGACGGCGCTCCTGCCGCACAGCGGAGCGGTCAGCTTGTCAAAGCCCATGCGCTGCGACGTGCCGGCGCACAGCAGAATGCCAACGACGCGCACGGCTCAGCCCTCCGAAAGCACGGTGTACATGGCGGCGGCCTCCTCCTTGCGCGTATGCTCGACGACGCTCTCCACGCGCACGACGAAGTGTTTGCCGCCGAGCAGCAGGTCGAGCGTGTCGCCGGGCTTGACGTCCGTGGATGGCTTGGCCTGCCTGCCATTGACGGTTACACGGCCGGCGCCTGCGGCCTCGTTGGCCACGGTGCGCCGCTTGATGATGCGCGAGACCTTCAAATATTTATCGAGCCGCACGGCCCCTCCTTTCCCCCGCGTCGGGCGGGCGTTGGGATGATCCCCGCGCGCCGGGGCGCCGGGCATAGACGGTCATGGCCACGCCGGTATCCTGCACGAGGATATCCGACGGCAGCCGGGAAAACCGGCAGACGACGTACAGATCGCCCGCCGCGCCGGAGATGTTGCACACCTGGATGAAATACACCACCCAGAACCACGTCGGGCCGGCAGCGAAATTGAGCCCGAGCAGCACGGCGCCAAGCAACACGACGGGTGCAAGCGCAACGACGATGTACGGGCCCTTGCGGAAAAACGCCTCGCTGCCGGCGTACGCATACAGGCCGGTGAATCCATAGCGCACCCGGACGGCGCCAAACGCCTTCATGCACGCGCCATGGATGAGCTCATGCAGCACCATGTACAGCACGAACCCGCCGAGCAGGGCCGGCAGCGCCGGCAACCCCGCCGAAAACAGAGCGGAGATCGGCACGATTGCGGCGCCGATCAGGCACAGCGGCACCGCCAGCAGCAGCGCCAGCCCGTTCACCAGCAGCGCGGTCCGCCGATCCCGCTGCAGGTCGAGCGAAAACGTCGGCGCATACGCCTCCGGCAGGGCGGACAAGCAGGCGGGCATGCGGGCTCGTTCCATAGGCGCGCCTCCCCTTTCAGCGAGTCTTCCTTTTCATGGTATGCGCCCGGAGGCCGCCTGTCAAGCCCTTGACAAAACCGGCCGTCAATGCTATGATACGTTCGTCACGGGGGCGCCCGCGCCGGTTTTACAGCGGGCTGAGAAGTACCCTTGGAACCTGTTGGGTCATGCCATCGTAGGAAAGTGATACATACGCTCCCTGCATGTTGTCGTTCATGGCTCGCGTCGCCGTGAACGCTTTTTTGTCCGGGAGGAACCGCAATGGAATTTGCACTGTTTGAAAAGCTCGGCGGCCTGGAGGGGCTGGAGCTGTACCTGCTCATCGCTGCTCTGGCGCTCGTCGCAGCGCTCGTTGCCGCCATTATCGTGCATCGCAGGCGGCAGGCCGCCGCTCCCGCCGCCCCGGCCGCGCCGTTTACCACACGCGCGCTCGTCTATGGCGCGCTGTGCCTTGCGCTGTCGTTTGCGCTGTCCTACTGTAAGCTGTTTTCCATGCCGTACGGCGGTTCCATTACGCTGTGCAGCATGCTGCCGCTGGCCCTGTACGCTTCGTGCTTTGGGCCGGCCTGCGGGTTTGCCGCCGCGTTCGGCTACGCGCTGCTGCAGGTGGTGCAGGGGGCGTGGATCGTCCACTGGGCGCAGTTCATACTCGACTATTTCGTGGCCTTTACCTGCATCGGCCTCGCTTCGCTCGTACCGAAAAACCTGACGCTCGGCATGGCCGTCGCCGGCTTTGCGCGGATGCTGGTCTCCACCGTGTCCGGCGCCATCTTCTTTGCCGATGGCGGGCTTGCGTACGGCATTGCCAATCCGTGGGCGTACTCGTTCCTTTACAACGCCCTTTCCATTGGCGTGGACACCGTGATCTGCATGGCGGTGTCCCTGCTGCCGCCGGTCCGCCGCGTATACGAGCGGCTCTCGGCGCGCTGAGCGCCCGCATTCCGACCTCCTCGAAACGTCCCGCCGTATCTCCCCTTGGGAGGCCGTTTGGCAACCGGCGGGGCGGCATCCCCCGCAGCCGGCGACGCATCCCCCCTGCGCCGCCGGCTGCTTTTTCCTCCTTTTTGGGGAAGGATAAGGGGGGCAAGGAACACCAACGGCACGGCGCGCAGCGCGGTCTTTACGCTGCGGGTGAGCGACGCCGTGACGCCGCCCCTGACGGGCGACGGCAGCCACCTGGGCCTCTGGGCGGCGCTGGCGCTGCTGAGCCTCTGCGGGCTCGGCGCGCAGACCTTCAGCCGGCGGCGGCAGGGCATGGTGCGGTAGGGCCCCGCGCACAAGGCGCCCGCCAGCCGGGGGCCGGAGAGAACGGACGTTCATGCCGGCAGGTTTCGGCATGGGCGCTTTTTTGCGCTTTCCGTTCCCGGGTCCGGTCGCGCACGGCTGTCGCTGACCGGCTACGGCCGCGGGGAAACGTTCCCCCGGAGCGGCCGTCCTGCCCGACGATCCGCAGGCGGCGGTTGCCATCCGCTTGCAGCCGAAGGGAAGGCTTGCCCGCCCGCGTCCGGCTTCATCTCGGGAGCGGCATAAAAAACCGGGTTTGCTTTTGCAAACCCGGTTTTCCATTGGTGCGAACGTTCATAACGGATTTCATGATGTAATGTATAGAGGGTGGATTACACCAAAAAACATTACATCATGACTGGCGGCTCATTTGTGGCGAATGAAAAGACAGTTATGATAAAGGAGGGATGCCCTCAAACCTACCGTAACTGTCAACCACATTCCCACGAAAGGAGTCTTGTATGGAACTGACTTACACCAAATGCGGCGATTATCTCATTCCTGACCTTGTGTTATTGGACACCAAAGAGTACCATATCGGGAAATATGGCCGGTTGCGCCGTGCCTACCTAAAAGAACACCGGCCCATTCTGTATACCGATCTTATTGTCACTGAAAAGCTGTTTCCCCATTTGGAGGAAATCGACACCGCCTGCCGGGAGCGGTTAGAAATCATTGAAAAAGCCATGATGCAGCAGGAGGGCGTCACAGAAGCCCTGAAAGCTGCCGACCAGATGGCATGGGTGCGCTCCATGAACTCCATCCACAACAGGGCCGAGGAGATTATCTTGGCTGAACTGATCTACTGTTGAGGGAGGGAACACCATGATTTTAGAAGCCATGTATAACGGAGAGTTTTATCCCTGTGAAACCGTTGTTCCCACATCCCCGGAATACCGCAAGGCGATCCAAACCTGTGCGGCGTTGATGGAGCAGTTATCCCAGCGGCTCAGCAAAGAGGACTATGCTCTGGTGGAGGAACTCCGGGCGCAGAACGCTATCGCTCAGTGCGAGGAAAGTGAGAGCCATTTCAAGTATGGCTTTTCGGCGGGGCTGATTGTCCAGCAGGAGGCCCATGAACAGCTGCAAAACAAGAAATAAGCGATGGCCGAAAAAGCCCACGCAGCCGGAAAGAGAACCGGAGGCGTGGGCTTTCTGTGTATATGGTTATTCTGTCAGGGCATCCGAAGTTTCCGCAACCAGCCGGTCAAAGTCGCTCTGATAGGTCCGATCCTGCAAAACCCGGAACTTTTCAAACTCTTTCTCGGCAAAGGCTTTGGCAATGGCGGCGGTCACCTTGCCCTTATCATGCAGAATATCTTCCTCGTTGAACTGTAAAAATGCGTCAAGCCGCTTGACCCAATCGGCCATATACATGACATTTCCACGGCGGGCCTGCCGTTCCGCATAGTCCAGGTACATGGTGACGATCTCGTTCAGGTTTCGCATTTCCGTTTCGTTCAGATAGTTTTTAGCGACGGTGACATCCGATTTGCGGATGCGGCCTTTGGGGGCGTTTTTCCATGTGGTCAGCCCCATGTTGGGCTTGGTGCTGTCGGCACGGCCGTATACGATCTCAGCGGCGGTATGATGGGCGACCGCATAGTGGAGCTTATTCTGCACCGTGGCAAAAAACTCCTTTGTGATGGGGCTTTCCACATCGTAGTCGGCGCTGCACTGAGAATAGATGTCCGTGATTTTCTGGTAGAACCTTCTCTCGCTGGCCCGGATGTCCCGGATACGCTCCAGCTGTTCCTCGAAATAATCCTTGCCAAAAAAGTTCTCCGGCTCTCGCAGCCGTGCGTCATCCATCACATAACCCTTGATGATGAACTCTTTCAACACCCGGTTCGCCCAAATGCGGAACATGGTCGCCTTTTTGGAGTTCACACGATACCCCACAGCGATGATGGCGTCCAGATTATAATAGTTGGTCTGATACCGTTTTCCGTCCGCCGCAGTTGTTTCCATTTTGGAAACAACTGAATCCTCGCTCAGTTCGCCGGATTCAAAGATTTTTTTCAGATGCTTGGAAATGGCCGCTTTCTGCACTTCGAACAGCTCTGCCATTTTTGCCTGCGTCAGCCAGAGATTTTCCTGAAAGAGCAGGATTTCCACCCGCACCTCTCCGTTTTCGGTCTTGTAAAAGAGGATTTCTCTGGTTTCATACGGGGTCAGCCCCTGTTCCTCGCTCATTCCTGGTCACCTCCATCCGTCCGGTTCTTTCCCCGGCTCTTGTAGACATTGTACTGATTTTTACACCGTGGGCTGCAAAAGGCGGCGTTGGACCTGCTGCCCAGAAACACCTTCTGGCAGTGCTTGCACAGGCGCAGGGGCTGGTCATCGTCCACCAGCATGAAGCTGAACATCATCTGGATACCCAGCAGCAGGGAGTGAAAATCCCAGTAAATGGTGGGTTTATCCAGCAGCTCGATGTGGTAGCTGGGGGCGATTCCGCCGAACGCAGCCATGGCCTTGCGATACAACCCCCGTGCGTCCTCGTCGATGGAATCATAATCTTTGTAGTACAGGATTGAGGTAGACAGGGTGAATGCCCAGTCCTTGAACTGCTGGGCAACCCAGTCGTAGGGTTCCGCATATTCCCGCTGGAAGCTCATATTCTTCGCCATCGGCTCGTCCATGAAGGTCATGGTCAGGGCAACCATCGTCCGGTTACCGGACACGTTCCATGTGGATGTAATGCCTTTCTTCACCAGGTCCAGCTGGTCAAAGGGGTAAAACAGGGACAGATATTTGTCTGCCGCCATGGATTCTTCCTTGATAAAATGGTTTTTCGGCAGGTACACCGCCTCATAGTCCATAAAGGACGGCGTGGTGGGCAGAGCGGTCATCAGCCCCAGCAGGCCGTACCGGGTGATAAACTCCATGATCGCCTTTTCCACTTCTGCTTCCGGCTTGCGCCCCATCATCAGCATCCCCACATTCAGCGCATCCAGCACAATGTTGGGGACCTCTTTCAGCGGATTGTAGACATCCGGCTTTGCGCTCTTGCCGGGGGTGATGTATCGCTTTCCATCTTCCGCCGTTTTCAGCTCGTAGTGATTGTACCGCACCCAATGGGAACGGGACTGTTCAAATAAATTTTTCATCATACACGCCCTTTCTCCTTAATCGTCCCAATTATCAGGGGCGGTTTTTCTTTTTTCTGCGC
Organism: uncultured Eubacteriales bacterium; assembly: GCA_900540495.1. GTDB lineage: Bacteria > Bacillota > Clostridia > Christensenellales > CAG-138 > Aphodomorpha. Next base: position 11,351 of record UQGA01000026.1, read on the forward strand.
TTGAACTTGTTCTCCCGCCGGATCACGGCATCCTTGCCCTGTTTCCTTGCGATTTTCGAGTATTCCTCCAAAAACTGGCGTTCCCGCAAGGTCAAACCGCCGCCATGCTCCTGCTTGCCGCACAGATGGTCATACATCTGGCGCTGCAATTTCTTATGGATGGTCTTTCGCAACTTGCGGATATTGCGATCAGACTGCCCACGAACAGCGGCAAGTCGGGTGGTGCTGTACAGCCGCAAAGAGAGGAAATACAAAACTTCCTTGTGTTCCTCGCTCAGTTCCTCCACCATGCGGGAAACAAAGGCATCGGCGGTCAGGTTGTACATCTCATAGGGGCAGTCAAACAGGATGTCCAGAAAGTTTCCGGCCATCAGCTGCCGGTATGCAGGGTTGTTCATCCATCGGGGAATGAGCTTCGGTTCCGGCACCGCCTGATATTCCAGCGGCACATCTCCACGAAGGTTTTCATGGTCCCGTTCCCGGCGCTCCCGGTTTCGGTCCAGCTTGTTCCATTCCTCCACCACGGCCCGGAAATCCTTTTCGGTGCGGGCGGCTTCCTCCAGCCGCCGTATGGCCTCGGCCCGAATCTCCCGTTTCAGCCGCTTTTCGCTGACCGGGGCGGCTTCTTCTTCCTCGTCCTCCAGCTCCGCTTCATAGTCGATGGGATGTTCGTCCTGCTCCAGCTCATTTTCCAGCTCGGCCAGACGTTCTTCCGCAAGCGCCTGTTCCAGCGTTTCTTCCGCCCCAGCGTCCCATCCGGTGAAGCCACCCTCGGTATCCAGAAGCTCGTCATCAGACAGATACGCCATGACCCCACCTCTTTTCAAAAAAATATTTTGCGATTTTTCAAAAATGGTTCCGTTTTGCACCCCGGATTTCTCCTATTAGTGAAATGGTAATCTGAAAACAAGTTACTTGGGTTACAATGACCCGTTCACGCTGGAGAAAGGGGGCTTTCGCCATGTTCAGGCTTGACACAAAAAAGAAGTAACACAATCGCAGGTTACAAACAACGGAACCATAACAACAGTATACACCGGATGCGCCGAAAGCGCAAGAAAGAGAGGTTCTATGGCAGATAAAAACGTCGTGTTTCTGACCCGGCACATTGGCAAGACCACCTATAAAGTTCGTATCTACCTCAGCGAAACCGCCGAGGAAACGATGGAAGATAAAATTCTGCGGCTGATCCGCAACGACGGGCTGGCAAACCAGCCGGAATGTGGTATAATGGAACTGCCACAAATGAGCCGTCCGTCTGAAAGGAGCGCCTGATATGGCAAACAGACAGACGGAAGAAAAAATTACTGCGCTCTATGAGCGCCTGTCCCGTGACGATGACCTCACGGGCGACTCGAACTCCATTCTGAACCAAAAACGGTATCTCGAAAGCTATGCAGCACAGCGGGGCTACACCAATATCGTCCACTACACAGACGATGGGTGGTCCGGCGGCAACTTTGCTGGGGTTAGATAGCGATACTTTTTACATCTACCATGTTGCGGCGGTCATGGTTGACAACTTGCGTCGGCTCCTGCTCGGTATCAACCTGTCCGACAAAGCTATAATGGATTTCGATTTTCCGGGTGTTGGTTTCCCGGTCTAATTCATGTATCAAAATACGGTCGATAAACTCATGGACGTTTTCATAGGTCAATTCCTGTATGTCGCTGTATTTCCCGACAATCTGAATAAACCTTGATATATCCCTTTTTCGCTCGGTAACGGTTGCGATCTGCTGTTGTAACTCGTCTATCCTTGCGGCAAGGGATTTCTTTTCGTCCTCATAGCCGGAAGTTAGAAACACAAACCGTTCATCTGTCAGTCTGCCTAATGCGTTGTCCTCATACAGCTTGCGGAAAAGCGTGTCAAGTTCGGTCATACGCGCCTGTGCTTTGAAAAGTTCCTTTTGCTGCTGCGCTAATGCCTTTCTCGCTTCCATGTCGCCGTACTCGGTAGCTTTACAGATAAAGTCCTGTTCGTGTTCCTTAACATACCGCAAAACCCGCCGCATATCTTCCAGCACTAAATCAAGAAGTACGTTTTTGCGGATATAATGAGAGGTACACTCGCTGCCTGTCCTTGCCCTGTTGCGCCATGCGCCGCAAGAATAGGAAAACTTGCGCGGCTCGATATTTACGCCCTGTTGGTAATACATCTTATGTCTGCAACCAGCGCAAAACAGCAAGCCGGAAAAAATATCAATCTCCGCTGCTTTTGTCGGGCGGTGGCGGGTAGCAATCCGCTTTTGCGCAAGTTCAAAGGTTTCCTCGTCAACAAGCGGCTCATGGGTGTTTGGGAAGAAATAGCGTTGTTCTTCTTCGTTCTTCCGGGTCTTTTTCGACTTGTAGGATACCTTGTGAGTTTTCGCGGTTATGGTATGCCCTAAATATTCCTGCCTTGCTAATATGTCATAGAGCGTTTTGTCCGGCCAAGTATAGGGGGCGATCATTGCCCGCTGATACCGCGCCTGTCCTGTACGCTGATAGCGCAACGCTCCAATCGTCAAGACTTTGTTTTCCGCAAGCCATTTTTGGATTTCGCACATACGCACGCCGCTAACAAACATAGCGAAAACCTGTTTGACAATCGGCGCGGTTTCCGGGTCGGGTATAAGGTGGTGGCGGTTGTTCGGGTCTGGGATATAGCCGTATGGATATTCCCCGTTGACGCGCTCGCCTTTTTGCGCCTGTGCCTGTTTAACTGCGCGGATTTTCTTGCTTGTGTCGCGGGCGTAAAACTCGTTAAACCAGTTCCGCAAGGGGGTAAACTCGTTATCCTCCCGCGCTGTGTCAACTCCGTCGTTGATCGCGATATAGCGTACTCCGTTTTCGGGAAATACAATCTCTATGAGTTCGCCCGTTTTCAGATAGTTTCTGCCAAGACGGGAAAGGTCTTTGGTAATGACCGTCGCCACTCGTCCGGCTTCCACTTCCTGCAACATCGCTTGCAGCCCCTCGCGCTCAAAACTCACGCCGGAAAATCCGTCGTCCACAAAAAACTTTGTGTTCAAAAAATGGTGTTCGTCCGCATAGCGTTGAAGTATCATTTTTTGGTGCTGTATGCTTCCGCTTTCTCCGGCTTGCATATCCTCTTGACTTAAACGGCAGTAAAGGGCGGTGATTTTATTCGACTGTAACATTAGTCCTCCTTTCCGACAGCCGAATAAACAGGTATAATGTGTTGCTATCATTATACCATATCCCGCCGCCTAATGCACTACTCGGACGCTAAAAATCCCGGATTTCCGGGCTTTTTCTGCAAATCCTTTACAATGAGTTTCTCAATCTTTTTATGGATTGTATCGGTTGCCTTTTCACTCGGCAACGCTTGAACAAGATAGGTGATTTTCCCTATTTTGCGTTCGGTTGTAATTGTCTGTTTTTTATCCATTAGAAAAACCTCCTTTTCCTGTATGGATAAACTATATTCGTCAAAAGGCAAAAACGGGCGGTTGTTAGCTGCAACCTCACGGGAGTTTCACCCCGGCCCATGCTTATGGGTGCGCCGCGCAATACTTTGAGGGTGTTCAACGCGGGAGTATCATTGTGCCGCCTTGTATGTCGTCGCCCACAAGCTGCTAAACCTGTTTTACGGCGCGGTAGTTCTCGCTCGGCTTTTCCCCTATGGGGAAAAGCTGTCATGGCGTACCCGCCGACTGGCTCGGTACAGACGGAATGTACCCGTTTGCCTGTTATGCTGCGCACCAAAGGCCGCTTTCTTTGTCAAAGAACAATAGGCTTTGTCGGCCTGCAAAAGCACATCAACAGCGGATATGCTTTTGCGGAACGACAAATAGCCCATAACGGGAAGCGTGGAAAGGGGACACGCTCCCCGCATGGGCTAAAAGATTATCCTACATGAAAAGCAAGGGTGCGGGTAATAAGGCGCACTTGCAGCCTGTTACGCATTTCCTCGTCCACATAGGAATAGGTATTGCCCGCGTCGTCTTTCAGCGTGCGGGTACAAAGTTTCGCTATGTAACCCTCGTAGTGCTTCAAGATCGCGCACATGGCGGTTGTGTCGCCGTTTGCCGCTGCGGAAATGACAGGGAACGGCAACAGATTTTCAGACTTCCTAACGGTATTCATCATCTGCTTTTCCCTCCAAATACTGTTTGATTTTCGCAAGCGCGGATTTCCTGTGCCGGAAAACCGTCGTGCGTACAACATTCAGCAGTTCGCCAATTTCCGCGTCGCTCATATCCAAGAAGTAGGACAAAAGGATAATGTCGCGTTTCCTTTCGGGCAAAGCGTTAAGGGCTTCGGCAAGCAGTTCATTTTTGACGAGTACATCAAAGCCGGACACTTGAAAACGGAAATAATCGCTTTCGTATTCGTCCGTTGTGAAAAGCTGCGCGAGTTCGCTTTCGCTCAAATCCGAAAAAGTAACTTCGCGTGCTGCGCGTTTCGCAAGAGTGCGGCGGTGGCTTTTCGCTTCGCCGACCAAAGTTTTCTTTGCTAATGCGTCGTACTGATGTTGTATTCTTTCCTTGTCGGAAGAAGATAGCTCCATAGAGTTCACCTCCTTCCCGCGTGGAGTAGAGGACGGGAGTTAAGGGCTTGTCCTCTCTGCCCCTTTCGCTCCGTACCCGTTCGGGAGATGGCTCTTGAGTGCGCTTTTCAGAAAAAAGTTGAAAAAAGCAAAATGCGCCCGTCCGCAAGACGCGGACGGGCGCAAAGGAAATGTAAGCAGTAGCTAAATGTATTGACAGTTCACATTCATAGCCGGAATATCCCGCTTGCGGAGCATAGCTTTTTTTGACCGCAAAGCATTAGGCGGGTTACAGTAAATAAAAATGGACACGGCGATACCTCCCCGATACCGCCGTATCCTTAAAAAAGGGCGACTTTAATACACTACCCGCAATCCATTCTATAATAGGGAACAGCGGCTTTTGCGCAATATTAAATAAAAAAGCCGATAACACATAGGTTTTTTGACCTAATGCGTTATCGGCTCTGCGTCTATGCGTCTGGCA
>UQGA01000027.1 GCA_900540495.1 uncultured Eubacteriales bacterium
AACTGTTTATACTTTAAAAAACTTCTTCAGGATTGACATTGTCTTCGAAGACGGGCTAAAACAGTAATCAGGTTCCAAAATGTTTACGCCTCGCACGGGCGCCGGAGGTTATACATGCTGATACAACGCGCAACAGGGCCGCATCAGGCCAATCAAAAAGGGGAGGCGCCCAACGCCAGGCACCACGGGATTTCCGTTTCGCCCGGAATTGCAATCGGCCCCGCCTATTTTTTTCAGCCGCTCGAATATGAAATTGCCGAAGCGCATTGCGCGGCCGCCGAAAAGGACGAACAGCTACAACTGTTTGAAAAAGCGCATGCGGCCGCCCTGGACGAGCTGGACGCCATTTTTGCCTCCTTTGACGACGCGCAAAAGGATAAGGCCGAAATCTTCCGTGCGCACAAGGAGCTTTTGCAGGACGACGCTCTGCTTGGCGACATCCGCGACGGTATCTCTTCGAAGCTGTACACGGCGGAGTGCGCCGTGGACATGGCCTTTCGGGAATACATTGCGCTGTTCGCCGAAATGGAGGACCCCCTCTTTTCCGGGCGTGCCGCAGACCTGCGGGATTTGCGCAACCGCCTCCTCAGGCTGCTGCGCGGCGATGAGCAGAAGAGCCTCTGCCATCTTCCGGGCAGCGTGATCCTGGTGGTACACGACCTCTTGCCGAGCGATACGGCCACGCTGGACCGCGAGCATGTGCTTGGAATCGTTGCCGAGATCGGGGGCGCAACCTCCCACTCCGCCATCATTGCGCGCGGGCTGAACATCCCCGCCGTGCTCGGCGCCGCCGACGCCCTTTCGTACTGTACGGACGGCGGCCGGATCATCCTTGACGCGATGTCCGGCGTGATCATCACCGCTCCGGATTCGGCGCTGGTGGAGGAGTATCGGGTCAAACGCTCCAGCTATCTGTCACAACGCGCGACCATCCAGAAATATTTGGACACCATCCCCGTGACCAGGGATGGCGTGCGCATAGAGATCGGGCTCAACACCGGTTCGGATGCGGTAAACGATTATGAGGCGTACGTGGATTACGTCGGCCTTTTCCGCTCCGAATTCCTGTATATGCAGAGCAACCATCTCCCCACGGAGGAAGAACAGTTTGAAGCGTACCGCCGGGTGGTCGCACGGTTTGGCAGTCGCCCGGTCATTCTGCGCACGCTGGATATCGGCGGCGATAAGCAGCTCTCCTATTACCAGCTACCGAAAGAGGAAAACCCCTATCTCGGCAAGCGCGCGCTGCGGCTCTGCATCTCCGACGAATCGATCCTGCGCACCCAGCTTCGCGCCGCTTACCGCGCCGCCGCATATGGCAATCTTGAGCTCATGCTGCCCATGGTGGGCAGCATGGACGATATCGACTATGCCAAATCCGTAGCAAAATCGGTCCGCGAGGAGCTGACTGCGGAGGGCGTGGTGATCGGGGAAATGCCGCTTGGTATCATGGTGGAGATCCCCTCCATTGCAATGATTGCCGACCTGGCCGCCGCCGAAGTGGACTTTGCCTCCATCGGCACCAACGATCTTACGCAGTATCTGTGCGCCGCTGATCGGCTGAACGCGGATGTTTCCGCCTTTTATCAGCCCCTCTCGCCGGCCATGTTGCGCACGTTGAAACGGGTCATCGACGCCTTCCGTTCGGCCGGGAAGCCGGTATCCGTCTGCGGGGAAATGGGCGGCGATGTGCGCGCGGCGCTGCTGTTGGTAGGGCTCGGGCTGAGAAAGCTCAGCATGAGCGGTTCCTCCATCGCCGAAATCAAGGCGATGCTGGCACAGCACACGATCGGGGAAATGGAAGCGGCCGCCGAACGGGCGCTTGCCTGCCGCACCGAAGCGGAAGTCATCGCCCTGGTCGACAGCCTGCTGTAGAATCTGCCGATACGGCGTATCCCGCCCTCCCGTCATCTGGCAGGCGGGCATGCAGCCGACAGGCGGGCCATGCATCCTGCATGGCCCGCCTGTCACGCCTCCTCAGATAAGCTTTTTCCGCTCAAGCTGTTTTTCGATCACCCGTTCATCCAGCGGACAGGGCATGCCTCCCAGCCGTATCCCCGGTTTGGTCTTCCCATGATAATCGCTTCCGCATGTCGCCAGCAAGTCGCGCGTGCAGGCAATTTTATAAAGAAACTTTGCCGTTTCTTCGTCGTGATAGCTGCTGAAAGCCTCAATCCCGTCAAGCCCCTCGTCGAGCAGGCTTCCCAGCCGCTCCATATGACCCTCCAGGTTTTTCCCGGGATGCGCCAGAACGGCGACGCCGCCATGTTCATGGATCAGGCCAATGATCTCCTCCATCGTTGGGAGCGCTATCTCCACATAGCACGGCTTGCCCCGCGCAAAGAAATCCCAGTAAAAGTTGACATAGGGATTGTCCCCGCGCACATTTCCGCTGCGATAGGGCGCCAGCAGCGGGTTTGACAGGTACCGCGGGTCCTTCAAAAGCGCCTCGGCAAACGATTCGCCCGTATAGGCGCCGCCGCACACGCCCGCCATATCCGCGGGAGAAAGGCAAAAGCCAAGCGCATTGACCAGCTCGAGCTTGCGCGCGTTGTTGGCCAACTCCTGCGCCAGATAGGCGTCGCCCAGCCGGTTGAATGCCGAACAGGTATGATCGATGCCGTAACCGAGGACGTGGAAATCCATACCGCTCCAGCGGCAGTCGATTTCAATCGCCGGGATACATCGAACCCCCAGATGCGCCGCCGCCGCCATCGCCTCCGGCACCCCCCGCACGGTGTTGTGGTCCGCAATCGCCATGCAGGTAATGCCGGCGCTTCTGCACTGTTCCACAAGCATTGCCGGCTCGTGCTCCCCATCGGGGCTGTAACGGCTATGGATATGCAGATCAATAAAATTGTTTCTCCAACCGTCCATCGTCTACAGGCCCGGCAACCATATCCTGTCGCTCACTGCATACTCCGGGCAACCGGCCGCCGCAGCGGGGCGGGAACCCGTTCGTTGCGCCGGCTTTAACGCCTCATTCACCGGCGCCCGCTTCAATAAACGCAACCAGCTCGTCCACGGCCCGCTGCTCGTCGTCCCCCTCTGCGCGAACGGTCACGGGCGTACCCTTTACCAGGGCGAGCGTCATCAGGCGCAAAACCGATTTTGCGTCGGCACTCTTCCCCGTATTTTCGTTTTCAACGGTAATCTGCGACTGATACTGCTTGGCGCAATTTACAAAACCGGTCGCCGGCCGGGCGTGCAGGCCGGAAGCATTTACAACACAGGTATGTTTCTGATACATGATGCTGCGTCCTTTCGTTTGTTTAGAAAATTCGATTCCGATCCCATTGTTCGGCAAAGAATATCACCTGTTTTGTATAAAATAGCATGGTTGTTTCCCAGTGTCAACCCTGTTTCGGAATTTTTTCGCCCTATAATGGACGTTCATTTCAACTAATTTTGAAATATCTCCCCAAAATTTGTTTTTAATGGTATGAAAATGTTTGGATATGTGCTATAATATTGGTCAGCCTGGGAAAGGAGATATGACAATGATCATCGACATCAACAACAGGATCGGCACCCGGCCTTTGCGGTCCTTCAGATCGGCCGATTTACTGTTGCGCGAGATGGATGCCGCCGGTGTGGATCGTGCAGTCATCTCCTGCTTCCCCACGCAGGATGAAAACGCAGTTGTACTGGAAGCGATTCACGCGCACCCGGACCGGCTGAGCGGCATGTTCCTGATCAACCCCCATCAAAAGCAGGCCGAAGCCTCCTATCGCAGAGCCATCGAGCAGGGGTTCTGTTCCCTCCGGCTTGAACCGCTTGCACACGGCTTTTCGGTGGACGACCTTGCGCTGCTGTCCCCCCTGATGCGGGTATGTGCCGCGTTTGAAACGCCCGTCTGGATCTATGGCACCGCCGATGTCTGTTGTGCGCCGATCCTCTTCCAGGATCTGGCGGAGGCTTTCCCGCGCGTCCCCGTTATCATCGGCTATATGGGGTATAACTATGAAGCGTCGTCGGCGATCAGCATTGCAAAGCGATACGCCAACATCTATCTCGATCCGACGGCGGCAATGAAGCAGAATCTGCTGCGGGCCGTCAACACCGCAGGCCCCGAAAAACTCCTGCTCGGCTCCGGTACGCCGGTTGCGAGCTACTTTGAGTTGGAGATTGAAAAGATTCGCCTGATCGAGCCCGACCCGGCAAGGCAGCAGCAGATGCTGGGCGGCAACGCCATCCGTCTGTTTCGGCTGTAAAGGAGCGCAAACATGATCGTCGATATGCTGGTGAACATTGGCTATAAAAAGGGAAACGGCTCCGATTATACCGATCGGGCGCTCATTGCGGTCATGGATCGCCACAACGTATCCCGCTCCGTCGCAATCTGCCAATCCGAATGGCCGGACAATGCGGCGACCTTTCGCTCGGTCCAGGCCTATCCGGACCGGCTGATCGGGATCGGTATGGCAAATCCCTGGCACCCGGATGCCGAACAGGAGCTGGAAAAATGCTTCTCGGCATATGGATTTCGCGGTGTGAAATTCAACTGCCTGCGTTTCGGCCTCTCCGCCGAACGGCATGGGCTGATGGACCCACTGTTCTCCATCATCAGCCGCCATGGCGGATTCGTGATCGCGCACGCCATGTCCGACCTGTTCAGCATCCCCAATAAATGGGAGGAAATGGCCCGGAGCTTCCCCGGCGTGCCGGTTTTGATGTCGCACATCGGATCGCCCAACATGCACGAAGCCGCCATCCGCTGCTGTAAGCGGACCAAAAACCTATATTTGATTACAGCGGGGGCTTTCCCGCGCCATATTGCGGATGCCTATGAGGCGCTTGGCCCCGAAAAACTGTTCTTTGCCTCCGACGGGCTCTATGGCTCCATGGGCCAGGAGTTGAGCACGATTCGTTTCATCGTCAAGGACCCGGTGGCCCGATCGATGATCCTCGGCGGCAATGCAAGGGATATTTTAAATCTATAGCGCAGGAGGAAGCCAGCATGCAAGAATTCCTTATCCGTCCCGCCATCCGGCAATACGATGACTGTGTCCAGTTCGTTTCAGACTTGAAAATCACGGGCGACGACCTCATCCTAACCAATGAATATATTTTCCGCCCACATTTTGAAGCCATGCGGCTCCCCTGTCCCGTACTGTATCAGGAACGGTACGGCAGCGGCGAACCGTCGGATGACATGTTTCGCGCTTTGCTGGCGGATGCGGCGTGTCCGCACGGCCGCATCATTGCCATTGGCGGCGGTACGATCCTTGACCTTGCCAAACTGCTCGCCCTAAAAAACCGCGACCAGGTCGCGGCGCTGTATGCCGGCGAAGCGGTCCCGGAAAAGGCCTGCCCGCTCATTGCGGTGCCAACCACCTGCGGGACGGGAAGCGAGGTCACGAACGTTTCCGTTCTCTCCCTCGTTTCGCTTGGCACAAAAAAGGGGCTGGCACATGACGCGCTGTATCCGGACATGGTCGCGCTGGTGCCGGATCTGGTCAAGGGGCTGCCCTATCGCTTCTTTGCGACCAGCTCACTGGATGCGTTGATCCATGCCGTGGAATCGGCGCTTTCCCCCAAAGCGACCCCGTTCAGCAAGGCATACGCTTACCAGGCGATTGCGACGATCCTGGCGGGGTACCGCGTCATTGCCCGCGACGGGGAGGAAGCGCGGATGCCGCTGTTGGGCGATTTTCTCATCGCCAGCACCATGGCCGGCATTTCCTTCGGCAACGCCGGCTGCGCCGCGGTCCATGCCCTCAGCTATCCGCTTGGGGCAAAACATCATATTGCCCACGGGGAATCGAACTACGCGCTGTTCATGGGGGTCATGCGCAACTACCTGGAACTGCAAAGCGGCGGCGAAATGGAGACGTTGACCGGGCGCCTCTCGGCCGCCCTGAGCTGCGCGCCCGCGGAGGCATGGCGCGCGCTCGAGGCGCTGCTCAACCGGATCCTGCCGCACAGGCCGCTCTGCGAGTATGGCGTCACGCAAGAGGATCTGGACGAGTTTACCGATTCCGTCATGGAAAACCAAGGGCGGCTGATGGCAAACGCGTTTGTCCCGCTGGATCGCGCGCGGGTATGCAAAATTTATCAAGAACTGCTTAAGTGAGGCGAGAAATATGTTTCCCATTACCGAACGGGTGAAATACCTGAAAGAACAGGTGCTCAATACGCCCCCGGTCCTGCGGGCCGACCGGAGCATGATTGCCAAAGGCGCCTTCATCGCACACCAGGAGGAAAACCGCCCCCTGCAGCGGGCCCACATACTGGAAGCCGTGCTCCATGAAATCCCGATCAACATTTTGGACCGGGAGCTGATCGTCGGCCTGCCGGGCGATTCGCTGAACGTGGCTCAGATCTTCCTGCCGGAAAACAGTGCGGAGCAGCTGATGCGCGAGCTGGATACCCTTCCCGCGCGCGAGCAGGATCGGTTTCTCGTGCCCGATCGGGTAAAAAACGAGTTGCAGGAGTTGGCCGGTTTCTGGAACGGCAGGACCGCAAACGACCGCATCACCGCCATGATTGAGCCGGGCGATAAAAAGCTGCTGGACGCCGGCGTATTCTTTATCCAGAAAGACGTCGGCTACGGGCATTGCCTTGCCGACTACGAGACCGTGCTGAAGATCGGTTTTGCCGGCCTCAAGCAGCGGGCGCAGCGCCGGCTCGACCTTGCCGACCCGAAGGACGAGCGCCGCCCCTTCTGGGAGGCCGTTGTCATCGTCTGCCAGGCTGCAATGGACTATTCCGAACGCTATGCCGCGTTGGCGGAGCAGCAGGCGGAACGCTGCGGCGACGCCGCGCGTCGGGCTGAGCTCGAACAGATTGCCCGCATCTGCCGCAAAGCGCCCCTGTACGGTGCTGAAAGCTTCCAGGAAGCGTTGCAGGCGCTCTGGATGGCCCATCTCATCATTCAGATCGAATCCGATGGCACGGGCGTATCCTTCGGCCGCCTGGACCAATACCTGTACCCCTACTACTGCGCCAGCACAAAGGCGGGCCAGTCGCAGGAGGCCCTGCAGGAACTTCTGGACTGCTTCTGGATCAAGACCAACCACCTCCTCAAATACCGGCCCTCGGCTGCGGCAAAGCTCTGGTCGGGATATATCATGAACCAGAACGTCACGATTGCCGGTAGCCTGCCGGATGGCAGCGACGCGACGAACGCACTCTCCTATATGTGCGTGGAATGTCAAAAACGCCTGTGCCTGAAGGAGCCGCAGTTTTCGCTCCGCGTTTGTAACGGCACGCCGACAGCGTTGCTTAAAAGCGCCGCCGAGGCGCTCGCCACCGGCGGTGGAAAGCCGCAATTTGTCAGCGATCCCACCATCATTCCTTCCCTGCAGCATCTCGGCGTTCCGGAGGATGAAGCGAAGAACTATGCGATTATCGGTTGTGTGGAGCCGGGCATCGTCGGCGGTTGGGGCCGCTGCAAAAGCGGGCACATCAACCTGCCGAAGGTGCTCGAGCTGTTGCTCAACAACGGGGTTGATCCGGTGACGCACAGCGATTGCGGCATCCCGGTCGGGGTCGATTTCCCAACCTTTGAAGACTTTTTCTCCGCCTTTGCGTCGGAGCTGGACTTTGTGATCGGCCGGCTGATCGGCATCCAGAAGAACGTCACCCATCGTGTCCTGGAGGAGGACGTGCCGCACGTCTACCTCTCCTCGCTCTTCCCGGATTGCATCGAAAAGGGGCTGGACTTCACCAGCGGCGGCTCCCGGCATGACTGGAGCAGCTTTACCATCACGGGCATGGCCAACGTGATCGATTCGTTCTATACGATCAAAAAGCTCGTGTATGAGCAGAAGGCCTTCTCCCTGGCCGCGCTTTGCCGCGCATTGACGGCCGACTTTGCCGGATATGACGACATGCTGCGCCAGATCCTTGCGCTTCCCAAATACGGGAACGACATTGCCGAAGTGGACGACCTGGGCGGCCGGATCGCCGATCTGCTCTACGATACGGTGGAGCATTACCGCGCGCACCACAACTCCCGCGTCACGATCGGATATGTGACGGTTACGAAAAGCGTATCCTACGGCAAGCGTACCGGCGCAACCCCCGACGGCCGTCATGCCTTTGAAGCGTTTGCTGACGGCGTATCACCCTCGCACAACTTTGACGTCAAGGGGCCTACCGCCGTCATGAACTCCGCCAGCAAGCTGGACCTGATGCGCGCCGGCGAGGGGTGTATTCTGAACCAGAAATTTGTCGCCAACGCCCTGAAAGAGGATTATCAGCGCGAGAAGTTCGCAAACTTTTTGAAGACCTTCCTGATCGATCTTGGCGGGCTGCACGTACAGTTCAACATCGTTGACAGGGCCACGCTCCTGGCCGCGCAGGAAAACCCCGCCGCATACAAACACCTGCTGGTGCGCGTCAGCGGTTTTAGCGCCTATTTCGTCGACCTCAGCAGGGAGGTCCAGGAGGACGTGATCGGCCGGACGGAGTTTCAGGGCATCTAATGGAGAGGGACGGCATGCTGGGTCAGTTGTTGAACATACAGCGCTTCTGTACGCAGGATGGTCCCGGCATACGCACCACCGTGTTCTTAAAGGGGTGTCCGCTCCGTTGCGCCTGGTGTTCCAATCCCGAATCGCAGGCCGGGCAGGTGCAATATGCCATCGACGCGCAGATCTGCCAGGGCTGCCAAACCTGTCGCCACGTTTGCCCGCATGGCGCCGTTGAGGTCCTGCAGTCGGGCGTGTGCGCCATAGCGCAGGAGCTGTGCCGCTCCTGCGGCGCCTGCCAAGGGGCCTGCCCGGCGCAGGCCGTCAAACGGTACGGATATGCGGCGACCGTCGAAGAGGTCCTTGCGGAAGTCCTGCGCGACATGCCCTACTATCGCCGCACGGGCGGCGGGTTGACCGTCTCCGGTGGAGAACCGGCCGTGCAGTGGCAATTTACCCGCGAGCTGCTCCGCCGCGCAAAAGAAGCGGGCGTGGGAACGCTGGTGGAAACCGCCGGCGCAGTCGGCTGGGAGCAGCTCTGGGCTGCGCTGGAAGAGGCGGACATCGTATACTTTGACCTCAAGTTTGCGTCTTCCGAACTCCACAAACGCTATACCGGCATGGACAACGCGCTGATCCTGGATAACCTGCGCAACACATCCGCCCGCAAGGAAAATCTCGTGGTCAGAATCCCGCTCATTCCCGGTATCAACGACGCGCCGGAGGAGCTGGGCCGGATGGCGGAGCTGATCTGCCGCCTGCCGCACGTTTCGCGCATCGGGCTGTTGCCCTACCACCGCTACGGCGTTAAAAAATACGCGCTCCTCGGCCGGGACTATGCGCTCGAGCAGGTGCCCGTCCAGGCCGAGCAAAGCGTTGCGCAGGCGCGCGACCTCCTGGCCCGGGCCACCGGCAGGGAGGTGCGCAGCGGCATCTGAGCCGTACGATGCCGGTCTTTCCCCCGTAAATCCCCCGAAAGCGCAAAACGGGAGCGGCGGCAGGCCCGCGCTCCCGTTTTCGTATTCCCGTTCAACGTTTCCAGTTGAGCAGGCGGCAAATATTTTCTCCCATGATCAGGCTGCGGATCTCTTCATCATCCGTGGCCTTCTTGACGAGCGCGACGGACAGCTCAAACCGGCCCCAGCTGGCATCCGTGCCCATGAGGATCTTATGCGGGTCCATGCCGGCGATTGCCTGCCGCAACGTGTTGATGCCCACGCCGGCGGTATCGACGTAGATATTTTCATACCGATTGGCGGCCCGAATGGCCGCTTCCACGGCGTCCGGCTGGCCGATATGGGCAAGGATCAGTTTGACGTTCGGGAACGTGCGCGCCATCTCCTCAAACTTCCCCGGCATATTGAACATGTCGGATTCTCCATGGCAAAGCACCGGTTTGTGGTAATGATCGCAAATTTCAAAGATGGGGTCCACGATCTGATGCCGGTCCAACGCGTACCCGTGCCGCAGGGTGTTGAGCTTCAACCCGTACAGGTGGAGATCCCGAAAACAATGCTCGAGCTCTTCTTCCGCAGAGTACAGCCACGGATTGACGACCGCGTAACCAATGATGCGATCCGGGTACTGCCGCTGTGCCGCAGCGGTATATTCGTTATCGTACGACTCCGGCTGGGAAGTGGCCACGCAGGCGTCCACACCGGCCCTGTCGAGCCAGTCGATCAGCGTTTCCGCAGGAAAATTTTCGCCCTTGCGGACGCCAAAATGGTTGTGAGAATCGACGATCATTTCCTTACCCTCCTATCAGCGTTTGTGCGTTCCCGCCCAGAATGGCCGCCAGCGCCTTCGCATCGGACACCTCGCCCCTGATCTTCATCATTTCAAGGTCATAATCCCCATAAGGCATGTCCGAACCCATGACAATCCGTTCGCAGCCGACGTCGGCAAGCTGTTTCTGGATGTTAACGGCAAACACGGTGGACGTTTCCAAATACAGATTTTTCGTGCGGGCCGCTGCGCTAATCGCAGGCTTTGCCTCGTACATTTGTCCGCTGTGCGCCATGACGAGCGGCACGTCCGGGAAGGTCCGCGCCATCTCCTCAAACATGTTGGAAACGCAGAGCACGTTGGCCGCGCCGTAGGCGATAACCGGCACTTTGTATTTTCGCGCAATCTCGAAGATGGGGTCCAGCAGCAAGTGATTGTCGAAATTGAACCCGTGCTTGAGCGAGTGCAGCTTGATCCCCTTCATCCGTCCTCCGTCAAGACAGGCCTCGAGCTCCGCTTCCGCGTTCTCGTCCCATGGATTCACCGTCGCAAAGCCGGTCAGCCGGTCCGGGTGCCGCCGGCAGGCCTCCTGAACAAAGGCGTTGTTGATATTCTCCGGAAAGCTGAAAACAACCGCCCTGTCAACGCCGCTGGCGTCCATCCGGGCAAGCAGGTCTTCGTCGGTAAACGTCAGGCCCTTTTTCCTGCCAATATGATTGTGAAAATCAATAACCATCTGTTCCTCCTGTTCTTAAAAGGCGCAACCGGGCCGATGCAGCCACCGGTTGCGCCTTATCCGTCTCCCTAAGCTCGTCCGGCCTGCGCCGCCACATCAGTCGGCAAGCCCGACCACCTTCTTGGCGTTGCCGCCAAGCACGAGTTCCAGATCCGAATCCTTCCTGATGACGTATTTGATCTTGTCGATCTCCTGCGCCATGGAAACAAACGGGGCGTCCGTGGCCAGCATCAGCTTGCCTGCGCCCACGGTTTCGTAGGCTTTCTTGATCGCAGGTGCAAACGAGCAGGCGCTTCCCAGATAAATATTGTCATATTTGCGCGCCAGTTCGATTGCGCTGTCCACCATGTATGGCACGCCCATGTGGTAGAGCAGGATCGGGACTTCCGGATAAACGCGCGCTATCTCGCCCCACTTGTCGGGAATGGAAAACAGGTCGGCCATATTGTGTACAACCGCCATTTTGCCATAGGACCGGCACAGATCAAAGAACGGATCGACGACGCTGTGGCGGTCGGCCGAGTAGCCAAAGCGAATGGCATTGAGCTTGACGCCATAGAACTTGTAATCGCGCAGGCACTTTTCCAGCTCCGCCTCGCCATCAATATCCCAGGGGTTGATGACCGAAAAGCCAAACACCTTGTCCGGATACTTCTGGCAGCAATCGAAAATGTACTCGTTGTCAATGGTTTCCAGCTGCGAGCAGATCATGCCCTGGTCCACGCCGGAAGCCTCCATCATGTCGAGGACCTCCTGCACATAGCAGACGCTGCCCTTGCGCTTTCCAATGTGCGACAGCATATCAATAATCTTCATTGCCTGTTACCTCTCTTCCACATGAAAGATCCGCGCCGCATTGCCGCCCATCATCAGGGCGACCGTCTCCGCATCGGCAGAGGACTGCTGAATCTTTTTCATCTCCAGCTCGAAATAACCCCATTCAGGCGTCGCCGTGCCCATTACGGTGTTTCTTGGCCCGGCGTTCTTGAGCGCGCGCTGGACATTGGAAGTCATGCAGCCGGACGTGTCCAGATAGACGTTTTTGAACCGCTGCGCAACCCCGGCCGCCGAAGAGGCGTCGTAGGTGAAGCCCATGGCGCCCAAAATGATATCGACATCCGGGTACTTCTCCGCAATCGGCGCAAACAGAATGGGCGTGGAAAAGACGTCCGCCGCGCCATAACACCAAACGGGGACATGGAGTTTCTGGCAAACGTCGATGAGGGGATATACGATCTGATGTTCGTTCAATGCGTACCCATGGCGGACGGGGTCCAATCGCAGTCCCCGGAAGCCGCGGTTGCTGATCGCATCTTCCAGATCCGCCTCGCAGTTCTCCGCCCACGGGTTAACCGTATACAGGCCGATAAGGCGCTCCGGATAGCGCTTCATCGACGCTTCGACATAGGCGTTGTCCATGCTTTCGGCGTAGCAGAAGACCACCGCTTTGTCCACGCCGGCCTGATCCATCTGCGCAATCAGGGATTCGGCCGATACGAATGGTTTATACTTATGATGACCAATTATATTGTGAATATCAATAATCATCGGGAATTCACTCCTTTATACTTGCCATAACCACATGTTTCAGCATGTCGCGCTCTGCGCTGGCCACCATAAGCAGGTCCATCGCGTGCAGAATAATCAGTTGGAACTTGATTTCCCCGCCTTCGAGCTGATATGCCATCAGTTTGGTAAACTGCGCGTCATGCGCGGCCTGCAGATAGCCGTCCGCCGTCTCCAGTTCCTTCTTTGCCTTTTCGCGCTCGCCGCCCAGGTAAAGGTCGAGCGCCGTATAGACGTGCGCGCGCCCTTCGCCGGCATTGGAGATCACCTCCATGCAGACAAGCTCCAGTTCTTCTTCACTCATGCATTTGGTGCTTTCCATCTCACACATCCTTATCTGTGCCAACCCTCGCCAAGCATCGACGCCATGGTGAAGTTGATCACGGCAATCTGATACAGGCAGGCCAGGCTCTCGCGGCATTTGGGGTGGACGAACACCGCCGTTTTATCGTTTGGCTTGACGTTCTCGTTTTCCGTAATCACAATCGCACGGCCGCCCTTTTCCATGATTCGGTTGTACATGCGCACCTCGACCTCTTCGGTAAACTCCGGCACGCAAAGAAACTCGGTGTAGGCCGGATTTACGGAAAGAATCCAGTCATGGGCGTAATCGGCCAGCATAATCGTCGAGGACTTTGCAGCGGGTCCCTCGCGCAGAATGATGCCGCCCTGCATCGCCGCCGCCATGGAGGGTCCGTCGGCAAGCATGTCGAACATGTCGGATCCCTTGACCATCGCCGCCAGCGGCGCTATCTTCTCATCCCTGTTCCGGATCAAATCCTCCAGCCAGTCCACAAAGCCATACAGCTCGGCCTTCAGCGCCGCCATATCGTCGCCGGCAATCGTATGGGCAACGATGTTTAATATGGCCAGGGAGTGCAGAAAGCTGCGATTTGCGAAGAACACCTCGGTGTCGGCAAACATCGGAAGCCGGATGTCGCTGTTCTGGTTCAGCAGGCTTTCCTCCTTGTTGCAAATGCCGACAATCGTCGCCCGTCCAGCCAGGTTTTTGAAGAAATCCGCAAGCTCCCAGGACTTCCCGGACTGGGAAATCCCGATGACGAGGGTTTTGTCATCAACCAGTTCCCACTGGTAGCGCGCCGCATCGAACGCATTCAGCGCCACTGTGGGGATGCCCTTGCCGGTCAAATAGGCAGTGACGCAAAAGGCAGAATAATAGGAGCTGCCCATTCCCGCCAGGACGACCCGGCTGATGCGGCCGCTCTGCGCCATCTCGCGGATCGTTGCCAGTCCGTCCACCTCGCCGCCAAAGTAGCGATCCAGGCAGCCGCGCAGCTTTGTCCCCTGCAGCAGGGCCTCCTCCGTAAAAGCATTTTTCATTCGCCTAACCTCCGTTCTGCATCCGATCTGATCGGATGGCCTTAATACTTCCAGGGATACTTCAGCCCTGCTTTTGTCCTGCCAGCTTCAGGATGTTGTCCAGCACAACGTCCCCCTTCGCCAGCGCGTATTCGTACATGCCAATCTCACCGATCGCAACGGAGTAGCCCTTGAGGTACTCCCTGATATCCGCAGCCTGCCCGCGAATCTGCGGTGCAAGCAGCACAACGTCCACCGCATTGAAATCCTGATCCTTAAAGTTCAAAGACGGCTGGCAGTGGATATCAATTTCCATATCCCGCGCAGCGGCAGACTTTCGGACTGCATTGACAATAACGCTGGAAGACATTCCCATCGCGCATAAAATAACAACTCGCAGCATTGACCTTCTCCTCTTTCTTTGATTCAAATGTACGTATGGGGTTATGCTTTCCCCCATACGTACATTTATGCCTGCTTTTAGGACTTGTTCGTTACTCGGCTACCTCTGCTACGCCGGTTTCCTCCGCAATGCACCTCTTCTCCCAAATCTTGGCAAACGGGTACCACATGATGCCGACGATTACGATCAGAATAACCTGCGCCACAACGGCTCTCCAGTCGCCGCCGGTGGAGAGGTACGGCCCGATCAGCGGCGGAATCGACCACGGCGTCTGTACGAACGTCGTGCTGATGAGGCCAATCCTTGTCAGGATATAGCCATACAGACCGGCAAACACGCTGATGCCGACGAACGGGATCAGAAGGATCGGGTTGAGCACGATCGGAATGCCGAACATAAACGGCTCGTTGATGTTGAAGAGGCCCGGCGCCAGCTCAACGCGGGTCACCTCGCGCAGACGCACCGACTTGGATTTCCAGAAAATGGCGATGAGCGGCAATGTAAAGCCGACGCCGCCGACCATGATCCAATTGAACACAAAGGGCTCGGTGAACACGCGCACCATTTCTTCGCCGGCTGCACGCGCCGCCGCGTTATCAGCAATACCGGCCACAAGGAACGGATACAGCACGCCCCAGACGGTGAAGGAACCGCCGTGAATACCCACAAACCAGAGCGCCGTAAGGAACAGCGTGCAGAGAACAACGGCATACCAGGTGTCCGTCAGGGACATCAGCGGGGAAATGACCTTGGACAGCAGCGCCGTGAGGTCGAACTTGAGGATAACGCTGATTACCCAGAAGAAGACGAGCAAAATCGCCATCGGGACCAGCGCGGAGAAGGAAGCGGAAATGGTTTCCGGTACCTGCTCCGGCATCTTGATGCCGATGTGCTTGTCGCGGCACAGGCGCATAAACTCCACGGCAATAATCGTCGTGATGAACACGGTGAACATGCCGCTGCCGCCAAAGTTGGCAACTGCCATCACGCCATCGCCGATCGGCGCCGCCGTAATCAAGAAGCATGCGAGGGAAACCATCGCCGCCGTGATGGGCTCCATCTTGTAAGCCTTCGCCAGCTCGGCGCCAAGGCTGACCGAGAGGTACAGGCTCATAAAGCCCATCGTCATGCCGTTGAGCGTGTTGAGAGCGGGCACAACCGGCGCAAAGAAGTTCGCAAGGCTTTCAAACGGAAGGCTGGTAAAGATCAACGGAATCGAGCCAACGATGATCAGCGGAATAATCCTGATCAGGGCGGAGCGAATGGCCGCCATATGGCGCTGGTTCCCAAACTTTACCAGTGGTGGCGCAATGCGCTTTTCGATCCAGGCGCCGAATTTCTCCAGCCACTTCCAGGACCCTTTTTTCTTTTCCATACGTGACACTCCTTTGTTTTCTTGATATCCCGAACATCGGGTATTATCTGCAA
>UQGA01000028.1 GCA_900540495.1 uncultured Eubacteriales bacterium
CGGTGGTAACGATCATTGCGTGATGTTCGGATGCAAAACGCAGCAATTTAGCGTCAACTTCAGCGATATCGGGGTAGTCGCGCGAGTAAACGGCAATCGACTGCACAGCCGCAGAATTTTGAATATCCTGAAGCATATCAAGTCCGCGCCTGCCGCGCACACGCTTGACCGAATCCGTACTGTCCGCAATATGACGCAACTCATCAAGCACAAACTGCGGAATCATCACGATTCCTTCAATTATGCCGGTTTTATAGACGTCAAAAAATCTTCCGTCAATGATTGCCGAGGTGTCGAGAACTTTCGGAGCCGCAACCGTGCGTCCGCCCTTTTCTCCGAGCCTGAACCACGACGGCAGAACGATTTCCTTACTGCGCTTTGTGGGAATCAGCCAGCCGAGGGTTCCGAAAATTAAATACGCGCTGACTGCAAGAATGATACCGATAAAATGCGGCTCGATGTTCAGCAGGAAGGTGCTCAGCAAAAATGCGACAAGCAATCCGAGAATCAGTCCGATTACACCGACAAAAATCACGGAAAGCGGCATGTCGGTGAACCTCCGCATAATGCTGCCTGTGACAAAGTGATACGCTTTAACCAAACGCGGCGCAATCACATATCCGAATACACCGAAGCCTGCACCGAGAACGCAAAAAATACATATTGGCAGCCATTTTTGTGCTTTTTCGCCGAAAGACGCAATAAAGCTGCCGCTGCATATAAGCTGAGCGGCACTCAAACCCACTGCCACGAAGAATAGTGCTATGATCGATTTAACAATACGTTTGCTCATCGCTTAATACCTCTTCCTGCGTTCCCGTGATGCTGCGAATGCAGCCGCATCACAATGATTAATCGATTTTTATAAAATGCAGATGAACTCATGCGATATTCAGTGCGATTTCCATCATTTTTGTAAACGTGTTCTGCCGCTCTTCCGCCGTGCAATCCTGACCCGGATTAAACGGACAATCGGAAATCGTGCATATGCAAAGAGCGTTTTTCCCTGCACGCGCCGCGTTGCAGTACAACGCTGCACTCTCCATTTCAACAGCAAGCACACCCATTTTCTGCCAATCGGAAAGACTGAGAGCATCATCGTAAAATGTATCGGAGGAATAAAGGTTCCCGACCATGTAACGCACACCTGCTTTATCCGCTTCGGCAACTGCCTTCTGCAAAAGATTAAAACTTGCTGTCGGCGCAAAAGTGCCGGGCAGTCTGTATTGGGCCGCATAGTTCGAATTTGTGCATGACCCCATGCCGAAAACGATGTCTCGAATCTTTAATTCCGGATGAATTGCTCCTGCGGAACCGACACGAATGATATTTTTTACGTCATAATAATTAAAAAGTTCGTAGGAATAGATTCCTATGGACGGCATGCCCATTCCGCTGGCCATAACGGATACACGCTTGCCTTTATAATAGCCGGTGTAACCTTGAACTCCGCGGACATCATTAACAAGCACAGCATCATTCAGATAAGTTTCTGCAATGAACTTTGCCCGCTTGGGATCGCCGGGCATAAGAACGGTTTCAGCAAAATCGCCTGCTTTTGCCGAAATATGCGGGGTCGGAATGTTGTTCATATGAATTCATCTCCTTTATTTCAAGTTAAATCAAAATCAGCATTGAAATTATATCATATTATTGCCTGCTTAACAAGAGCAAACCGGAATAATAATGTTTATATTTTTGCCGAAATGTTGACAGTTGACATTTTTATGCTATAATCAATATGCTGATTCGGACGGGTTCCCGAGCGGCCAAAGGGAGCGGACTGTAAATCCGTTGTCACAGACTACGATGGTTCGAATCCATCCCCATCCACCAACGCAGGAATGGCGGAATTGGCAGACGCGCACGGTTCAGGTCCGTGTGGGGTCACACCCATGCAGGTTCAAGTCCTGTTTCCCGCACCACGTCGGAGCAAGCGATTGAGAGCTTGCTCCGATTTTTTTGCAACAACCCTAGCACACGCACGCCGCTGTCCCTCCCTCCAGTTGACCCCGCGTTGCCGGGGCTTCAATTTGAACTTCTTCGGCACACCGCAAGTTCTGTTTCTGCAAGGTCTTCGCCAAGCAAAGCATGGAACACTTCCTTTGCTTCCATGTCCGACAGGTTGTTACAGCCTGTGCGCCATCGGCGGCAGGGACGGGGATCGTTCGCCCACCCCCATCGACAAAGGGGCGCAGCCCGCGTAAGAGCGTCTGTCAGGCGGATCAAAAGCGCTATCACGGGATGATGTTGCACGCTTATAAAAAAGCGAAGGGATAAGCCTCTGCCCCAATAAAAGGGCCGTTTTATATTTATTTTATAAAATGGCGCACATGAGAACCCCCGTTTGTTGAAAGAATGGCACGCATGGGAACTACAAAAAGCTGTGATTCCAATGTATGATACTAATATTGAGGGTACGACCGACATCAATACGATCTATTCTACGGAGGAAAACATGAAATTCAGGAAGCTAATTTTGCGGATGATCGGCTTGGCGATTGTTGTATCGCTGTGCGGATGCGGCGTGTCGCAGGAAGGTACGGAAGCGGATTCTACCCCCTCTCCCTCTCCTTCGCCTTTCCCGTCCCCCTCCCCGTCTGCGACTGAGCCCGAACCCACGCAGGACCCGAAGACAACGCTTGCGTATCATTCCTTGGAGGAAATACAGGCACGTGGGACGCTGTTCGTGGCGCTACAGAGCGAAAACAGCAAGATGTCTTACTGGGTGCCCGAAGATATTCCGGAATATGCTGATCGTGCCGGTCAGCCATCCGGCTATGTGCCCTTTCTTTGTCAACAGCTTGCCGAGGATTTGGGCGTGAAGTTGGAATTCGTGCTCTACGATGTAGCGGAGGAACAGCTCTTGTCCGCCGAAGCCGGTGATGTTGACTTTTCCGCCAACGTATGGAGCATCACTGACGACCGGCTGGAACGTTTCACCATGACCGACAACATCCTCGTCACAGACATTGAGGGCGACGAGGTCTTTCTCCTCGCCGATCCGGAACAGCCCACCCGCCCGCTGATCGACAGCGAGGCCGCACTGTCTGTAGCGCGCATCGCTGCGGTGAAAGGAACGGTTCAGGTAGACAACATCCATATCCAATATCCTGAAGCAAAGGTCCTTACCTGTGCCGACAACGCTGCCGTGCTGGAGGCGCTGTTGGCCGGCGAAGCAGATGCAGCGGTGTTTACGACGTATGACAAGGCATTTGCCGACATCCTTGTCGAGGCCATCCTCGACTCGCGCATCTGCCAGTGCGAATATGAGATCGTCAACCCCGAGATCCAGGGTGTCGGCTTTGTCCTTATGAAAGGCAATACCGAGTTGTGCGATTATATTAACGAGCGGCTGGCACAGTACCGGAGCAGCGGCTTGTTACAGGAATTGAACGACCTGAGTGAAACGGAAGCAAAGGCAATGGGTATTATCTGAAACATCATGGCGCCGCAAGGCGCGCATGGTGGCAACGTCCCTTCCTGGCACGGAGAGGCTTTGGAGGCCGCGACGCCGACGCAGCCGGTTTGGATTGCTTAACCACGCCATGTCGGAGCAAGCTTTGGTTGCTTGCTCCGATTTTTAGGATCAAGTGAACTATCTGTATCGCATCTGTTTTGCTGAGCCGCCCGGTTTTCTGCCCAACAACGGCCTGTATCGCCGCCGGAGTGGAGGTGGCGCACGCAAGTCAATCCCCTTCCCCTTGCGGGTCTTCGCTGTTGAACGGCCTTGCACAGCCTGATGCGGCTGACCCGAGAAAATTTCTCCGGAACTTGGCGGAGATGACCCAATCCCTTCATGGAGCTTCAAAGCGCGGCGCATTCATCACTCCGCTCGAACGTTACAACGGTTCGATGCGCCGGCTCACAAGCGAAGACTTCCAGACAGGCCATCCGAATGACTGCCGTTCGATCAGCAGATGCATGCCCGCCCTTGAGGGCAGTAGCCGAAGAATCATACGCATCACGATCGTTCCATATTGGGACGTCAGAATTGTGCAGCCGACTCCACACCATCCACTATCAAAGCTTTTAACATCAGCCGCCGCAGGCGATGCCAGTTCCCTGCGGCGGCTTTTAGCGGCGCATTCGTCGCAAACGCAGTCAATACGCGCCGATGGGCAGCGCCCGAGCGTCCTTCCCCGACGCTCCTACTGGTTTTCGCTCTTGAGCGCGTCGATAAGATTCTCCCGTTCCACGCGGTGCATGGCATAGAGCATCGTAACAAACACGACGAGGAACACGCTGCCAATCGCTATGGCAAACGGCAGCAGCGGCGGGCGGAACACGGTCGCAAACGACCTGTTAATCGCCCGGTAGGTGAGCCAGGCAATCCCAAACGACACCGGGAGCCCGAACAGCAGCGCCTTACAACCGTATAGCAGGCACTCGTAATTCATCATGCGCCGAAATCCCCGTCGCGTCATGCCGACGGACTTGAGCATGGCGAACTCCCGGCGGCGAAGCTGGACGTTGGTGGAGATCGTATTGAACACATTTGCCACGGCAATGAGCGAGATCAGCACAATAAAGCCATAGGCAAACACGTTCATTGCAAGCACCAGGTCTCGATTGTCCTCGTTCATTCCGATATAGTCCACAATCATGAACGATGCGTATCCGTCCTGCTGCAGGGTATCGTCCCAATAGCGTTCCGCAACCGCCTCGTGCGCATCCCCCGCCTGCAGATAGCAGGTCACCGTGGCGTCGTCCATTCGGAGTGCGGCGGGCGCGTTGCTAACCGGATAGACCAGCGTGACAGCGCCGGTATTGCCATCCCTTCCATTCAGGCCATACGGCAGCGTGTCCACGATCGTTCCGCCGCCGAGGAAAACATCATACATATAATCCCGGCTGCTGGTCTGCTCCAGCTCCTCGCGGGATAGAGCGGCATAGGCGGTTTCGTCGAGCAGCTCGGCACGCATTCCCTCGGGCGTTTCCAAAAACGGTTCGTATTGCAGAATTCGTCCTTCCTCATAGTCGATCTCATAAACGACGCGCCCAATCAGCGCACGCGGATTTCCCTCTGCAAAGAATGGTGCAACCTCCAGCCCCTGGTTGGTAAGGCAGGCGCAAAACGACGCATCATCCACAACCAGCATTAGAAAATTCATTGCGCAACAATTCGCTCCAACCGCATCGTCTTCCAAACGCCACGTCAAATCCTCTGCTGCGTCCGGCTGCAGGCAGTCCTTTGCTACGTACAGCGTACCGTACTGGGACAGAAAAACACCCGTAACAGCGGTCGCATCCGGATCTGATTCGATCAGATCAAATGCGTCGGCCGCTGAACGCTCCTGTGGATCGTTCTGCGTATACTGAATAAGCAGATCCCGGTCGCTCGTATCGAAGGCACCCGTCACGCCGATGGTCAGATAATGGCTGAACGCGCTTGCGGAGATGAACAGCACGATGCTCAGGAACAGCGATACGATTGTGGCGCGATAACGGCGCCTGCTCCGGCGAAAATGCTTTGCCGCAAGCATGCCGGGCAACCCGAACAATCGAAGCGTCAGACGATACGACGGCTCACGCACCGCACATGCCTGCACGTCTGCCGTCTGGCGAATCGCATCAATGGCGCTCACATGCATGGCGCGTTTTGCCGGGACATAGGCAGAGATCAGCACCGTGACGAGCGCAATAACAGCGGCCAGTAGGATGGCGATTGGCGAGGCGTACAGGCGCATGTTCTCAAGGAATTCCATGCCGGAAAGCAAGCGCAGCGTGACGCCGAGACCAAGCATCCCGCACAGCACACCGACTGGGATGCCAATGCTGGAGAGCAGGACCGCCTCAAAAAAGACGCTGCTCCGCAGTTGTTTTTTCGTGGCGCCAATGGAAACGAGCAGCCCGAATTGACGGGTCCTTTCGGAAACGGATATGGAGAACGCATTGTAGATGAGCGAAACGGACCCAAAGACGATCAGCCCAATCAGGATCGCTGCAAGGCTGAAAAAGCTGGCCATAAACGAAGCATAGCCGGAAATGCCCATATACATGAGCACATCTCGATTGACGCTGGTCCCCTCGACATCAAGCGCATCCAAAAACATCTGCGTGTCCCCCGCCTTCGCCAACTTGAAATAGCAGTCCGAAACGGTTCCTGCCGGCACGTCCGTCGCAAACCGTGTCAGGGCGAGATAGCCGGGGTCGCTCAAATACTCCAGGTTGGAATCCTGCAGAATCCCTACCACGGTATAAGTGCGTTCCTCACGAAACGATAGCGTCTCCCCTTCCGCATAGGGGGTGCGCTGAAATACGAATGTGCCATCCTGTACCCTGTAGGACAGAGGAATGGTGATCACATCTCCAATCGATAAATCAATCCTGCCAACGAGCGAAAGACGCTCCGATACGGCCAGCTCCAGATCGTTAGCCGGCAGGCGCCCCTCCTTCACGTTGACCGGCATGGTGGAAAGAAACGCGTCATCCGCGCCCAGCACATACAGGTATGGCGTTCCCTCACAATTTTCCTCAGCAAGCAGGCTGTAACCCAGCACCTGTGCCTTTGCAACGTGTGTGACGCGATTGTCGGCGACGATTTGTTCCACCAGCGCGGTGTCGGCTGCACGCACGCTGCCATACCAGTCGCCATTGACTGCAATGCTCGAAAGCAGGAGATGGTTCTGTAAGGTGGAAATAAACGTGGTGACCGCGGTAAACATCGCGGTGGAGAGGATGATGCCAATGATCGTCACCACGGTGCGCGCACGATTTTTGAGCAGCGTCTGCCGCGTAATACGATGAAAAACGTTCATTTGCGCAGCGCCTCGTCGCGCACGATGCGCCCGTCTTCGAGCGCAAGGATGCGATCCGCCTGCAGTGCGATGTTTTCGTCATGTGTAATGACGATCAGCGTTTGCAGGTATTTGCGGTTGGAAAGCTTGAGCAGCTCTACGATCTCCCGGCTGTTACGGGAATCGAGATTGCCGGTCGGCTCGTCGGCCAGTACGACGGCCGGCGCATTCATCAAAGCGCGACCAATGGACACGCGCTGCTGCTGGCCGCCGGATAACTGGTTCGGCAAATGCTTTTCCCGCCCTGTCAGGCGCAGCGTAGCGATCAGTTCCTGCAAGCGTTCGCGGTTGACCACACGCCCATCCATGAGGACTGGCAGGGTAATGTTCTCCGTTACGTTCAATACGGGAATGAGGTTATAGAATTGATAGATCAGGCCCACCTGGCGGCGGCGGAAGATCGCAAGCTGATCCTCCGTCTGTGCGTATACATCCACGCCGTCCATGAACACCTTCCCGCCCGTCGGCCGGTCCACGCCGCCCAGAATGTGCAGCAATGTGCTCTTGCCGGAACCGGACGGACCTATGATGGCGAGAAACTCTCCCTTTTCTACCGAAAAGGTCACGCCGTCAAGCGCGTGTACCTCATTTTCCCCGCTTCCATACACCTTTTTAAGGCCCTCGACCCGCAGGATCTCCATACGACAAAACCTCCTGTTCGTTGTCCACAAAAATTGTATCAAACAGATATGACAATTCCGTGACCGTTCGATAAGAGTTTCGTCACTTTTCCCTTAAGATTTGCTTAAGAAAGCGGATAATACAATCGAATGGTAAATCGGGCGCCACCCGCCGGCCTGTTTTCCGCGCGAACGCTGCCGTCCTGCGCAGCGAGAATGGTTCTGGTGAGGGCAAGCCCGACGCCGGCGCTCTGGATGGGGGCATCTTTCCCACGATAAAACCGTTCAAAAAGATGCGGCAAATCGTCGGGATCGATCCCGCTGCCGTCATCCTCCACGATCACCTCGGCGTACAGCGCATTGCCGGTAGCGCGTACGAGCAGCGTGCCGCCTGCCTGCATATGCTCCATGCAATTTTTCAGGATGTTCCCCAATGCCTCCGCCGTCCACGGCGGATCGCAAAACAGCATCAGATCGGCCGGAATATCGATCAAAAGCGACTGTCCATGGATTTCCATGGGGATTTGTAGCGGTTGGGCGGCCCGATTGACAAGCGCAAGAGCACCGGTCATTTCCCGCTGAAAGGAAACCACGCCGGCATCGATGCGCGAAAGTTTGAGCATCGCATCCAGAAGCCAGTCAAAACGGTCGAGCAACGACAGGGTTTCCTGCAATAGGGTCAGCCGCTGTGAGGCGGTCGCCGTGCCATCCCGCAGCAACGACAGGTTCAGACGAATGGCGGTCAACGGTGTCCGGAGTTGATGGGAAATATCCGTCATCGCATCGGCGAGACGCGCCCGGTCGGCCCGCAGGCAATCCGCCTGCTCGCGCAGCCGAACGGTCATCTTGTACAGTTCATCGCGCAGCACACCAAACTCCCCTTCGGAATAGGCGGAAAGATCCATCTCATCGGCTCCGTGCAGGATGGCGTCGATCACCGATGCCAACGATGCCATTTGCCGGTAACGCCGCCGCGTCCAGAGAAAAAAAGGCACGCCAAGCAACAGGCCGGTCAAAAGCACGATAAGCGCGCTTATCGGTGAGACAAGCATACCCGCCAGTGATCCGACAACCGTGACCACAACAGCATACAGAAGTGCGTTCCTGACCTCGGGATTGCGTAAAAAGCCGATCATCGCTGCCCTCCAGTATGGCGCGCTATGGTTCCATGCGATACCCCACGCCACGTACCGTACGGATGATGGACGGATACTGCGGGTCGTCCTCCAACTTTTCTCGAAGGCGCTTGATATAGACGGTGAGCGTATTATCGTTTACAAACTCTCCCGCTGCATCCCAGATCTCGCCGAGCAACCGCTCACGCGTAAGCGTCACGCCGCGATTGGCAAACAGCGCGAGCAGCAAACGGTATTCGAGCGCAGAGAGCGCCACCTCCACGCCGTTTTTTGTCACGATTCCCCGAGTCGTGTCCAGCCGGACAGGCCCGCAGACGAGCTGTGTCTGCAACCGGCCGGAACGACGCAATACGCTTCGAATTCGGGAAAGCAGCTCCCGTGGGCGAAAGGGTTTGCGGATATAGTCGTCAGCCCCCATGTCCAAACCGGCGACCGCACTGTACTCCTCGTCCATGGCGGTTAAAAAAATCACCGGCAAATCCCCAAGCGTTTTGGCCGCCGCACAGACGGCAAAGCCGCTCCCGTCCGGAAGCGAGATATCAAGCAGAAGCAGATCGAAATGATCGTCGCCGTTGAGCGCCGCCATTGCCTGGGCCTGCGTCGAGGCAAGCGTGACGGAAATGCCCTCCGAACCCAGATAGGCTGCCAGGCTCGACGCGATATCGGAATCGTCCTCTACGAGCAGAATATGCGGCACGGTTGCACCCCCGCTAAACAATGGCCTGTCGCCGAGTTGCCTGCGCAACGTGCTGCAAGAGCACGGCGGTCGTCACCGACCCAACGCCGCCCGGGACAGGCGTCAGAGCGGACACCAGCGGCTCTGCTTCCGCAACCATAACGTCGCCGCAAAGCGTCCCGTCCCCACAATCGTGAATGCCCACATCGAGCACCACCTGCCCGGCAGAAAGGTGTTTAGCGCCGATCATGCGCGGCTTGCCAGCCGCGGCAACGACGATATCCGCCTGCCGGCAAATCCCCTCCAGATCGCGCGTGCGGGTATGGCAAATCGTGACGGTTGCGTTCGCCTGCAACAGCAGCATGGCCAGCGGGCGGCCGACCACGAGGCTCCTGCCGACAACCACCGCGCGCCTCCCGGCCGGGTCAACGCCATAGTGCGACAAAAGCGCCATACAGGCGGCCGCTGTGCAAGGCGCGAAACCATCTCCCGCGCCGGTGAACACGCTCGCAAGGGAACTGCTCGTCACGCCGTCCACATCCTTTTGCGGCGCAATGGCGTTGCAAATACAAGCCTCGTCGATCTGCGGTGGCAGCGGGCGCAGCAGCAGGATGCCGTGTACGGATGCGTCCGCATTCAGGCATGCCATCAGCTTCCGCATCTCCTCCGTGCTCGTGTCCGGCGGAGCGACGTGCCGTACAATACGAATGCCGACCGCCTCCGCCCGGCGTATCGCCATGCGCTCATAGGCCAAATCATCGTCCCGTTCGCCAACGCGGACAATGGCCAGCGATGGTTGAACGCCGTTTGCAGCGAGCTCGGCCACTTCCGCCGCCGTCCGCTCGTTTATCGCCGTTGCGACCGGCGCGCCTTTCCAAAGGATCGCCATGCGTCAGCCCTCCCGCGGTGTTGTCAACCGCAGCTGTACTGCGGCGGATACGCGGTCTGCCAGCGGCACGTGGCTTGTTAGCATGCCCTGCGCGCGTGCGTTGAGCGCCTCCGCCTTTTCCCGATCGCGCATGAGCCGCGTGTTGATGAACACATTGAGGCTTGCGCCGACGAGCGCAGCGCGCGCAAGCGCGACGCCCACGCCCACATCTGAAACCGCAAGAGAAGACCCCTTTTCAAGCAGTTCCGCATGTAAATCAACCACAGCGCAGCAAGCCGTCATAATCCCGAGCGGCGGCTCCGCAGCGCGTGCAAGCGCCGCCTCCATGACGGTCTCGCGCGCTGCACGCTGCGCCGATGTGTCGCGGGGCAGACCATACGCGCGCGAGAGCGGTAAAAACGCCTCCGCATCCGCATCGATCAGATCAAGCAACCGTTGCCGCAGTTCGCCCGCCTGCTGCATAAGCCGCTGGACGTCCGCTTCCACTGCCGCATAGCGCCGTTTTCCCACGGTAAGCGCACCGACCATGTCGCCAAGCGCCGCGCCAAGCGCACCGGCAAGCGCACAGGCGCCACCGCCGCCTGGCGTGGGCGCGCTGGACGCCAGGGCGGTCAAAAACGACTCCAGTCCCTGGGTTTGTGTACGATTTTTTTCCATATCATTGTGCGCCTCCTCTTACAATATTTCCCTTAGAACAGGCCGGTAATCCGGCCTTCGCCGTCCACGTCGATCTGCTCGGCAGCCGGGCATTTGGGAAGGCCCGGCATGGTCATGATATCGCCGGTCAGGGCCACCAAAAAGCCTGCGCCAGCGCTGGGTCTGACGCTGCGGACGGTCACGGAAAATCCGTCCGGCGCACCGAGCAGCTTCGGATCGTCAGAAAAGCTGTACTGCGTTTTGGCCATACAGACCGGCAACGCGCCAAACCCGTTTTCGGTCAGCTGCACAATCTGCTTGCGAGCCGATGGAGTAAAGAGAACGGCTGCGCCGCGGTATACCCGCTGCACGATTGTCTCGATGCGTGATTCCACGCTGCCGGTCAGGTCATAACAGAACCGGAACGACGAAGGCTCGTTGGAAAGGCGAACGACCTCGCGCGCCAACATTTCCGCACCGGCGCCGCCGTTTGCCCACGCCTCCGAGCGGGCAGCCGCCACGCCGCGTTCGCGGCAGGCCGCCTCCACCATATCAAGCTCCGCCTCCGTGTCGGACGGAAACCGGTTGATAGCAACCACGCAAGGCACGCCAAATACGGTAACAAGGTTGTCCACATGCCGCATCAGGTTCGGCAACCCGCGGCGCAGAGCTGCCAGATCCTCCTGTTGCAGGTCGGCCTTGGGTTTACCGCCGTGCATCTTGAGCGCGCGCACCGTGGCCACCACGACGGCGGCTGATGGCTGCAATCCGGCCATGCGGCATTTGATATCAAAGAATTTCTCAGCGCCCAGATCCGCGCCAAAACCCGCCTCCGTAACGGCATAGTCTGCAAGATGCAGCGCCATGCGTGTGGCGGAAACGGAGTTGCAGCCGTGCGCAATGTTCGCAAAAGGGCCGCCATGTACGAGCACCGGTGTATGTTCAAGCGTCTGCACAAGGTTCGGCTTGATCGCATCGCGCATCAACGCCGCCATTGCGCCGGCCGCCTTTAAGTCGCCAGCGGTCACCGGCCGGCCGTCAAAGGTATAGGCGACAATGATGCGCGACAGACGCGCCTTCAGGTCGTTAAGATCCTGTGCGAGGCACAAAACCGCCATGACTTCGGAGGCAACGGTGATATCAAAGCCGTCCTCGCGCGGCGTTCCGTTCGCTCGTCCGCCCAACCCGTCCACAACATTGCGGAGCTGGCGGTCGTTCATATCCAAGCAGCGACGCCATACAATGCGGCGTGCGTCGATGCCAAGCGAATTGCCCTGATGAATATGGTTGTCCAGCAATGCGGCCAGCAGATTGTTTGCCGCGCCAACCGCGTGGAAGTCTCCGGTGAAGTGAAGATTGATGTCCTCCATCGGCACAACCTGGGAATATCCGCCGCCGGTTGCGCCGCCCTTGATGCCGAACACCGGCCCAAGCGACGGCTCGCGCAGCGCGACCATGACGCGTTTCCCAATGCGGCGAAGGCCATCCGCCAGCGCAATGGTGGTGGTTGTCTTACCCTCCCCTGCCGGCGTCGGCGTCATGGCCGTAACCAGGATGAGTTTCCCCTCCCGCCCGGCTGTTTCGCGCAGCAACGCGGTGTCAATCTTGGCCTTGTAGCGGCCATACGGCTCCAGATAGTTCTCCTCGATGCCGGCCCGCGCCGCAATTTCCGTGATCGGCAACAGATGCGCTTCCTGCGCAATTTGAATGTCACTCGGCTGTCCCATTCTCTTCTACCCCACTATCCTCCTTGTGAAATAGCGCGCGGATTTCACCCGCCATATACAGCGACCCGACCGCGCAGACCACGCCGTCCTTCCCGGCAAAACGCATCGCCTTCTGAATACCCTCTGCAATCGTCGCACAGGGAGTCGCTCCTGTGCCACGGGCCGTGATCTGCCGGGCAATCGCTTCCGGTTCCAGCGCGCGCGGACTGTCCGGCCGTACGGTGAAGCAGTGCGCCGCTAACGGCAATAGGATATCGAGCACGCCATCGAGATCCTTGTCCTCCAGAATGCCGATGACAAAGACGACACGCTGGTGCGGGAACAGCCGTTTCAGGCTTTCCGCCGTACCGTTCACGCCGTGCGGATTGTGGCCGCCGTCCACGATAAAGACCGGGGCGGCATGCCGCAACACCTCGAACCTTGCCGGCCATACGGCCTTACGAAGGCCCTCCCGTACCGCGGACTGCGGGATATGCCATCCCTTGCGGCGGAGCACATCCACGCCGGTAAGCACGACAGCCGCGTTATACGGTTGGTATGCGCCCAAAAGCGGAATCCAAAGATCCCGGTAATCTCCATAGGAAAAGCTCTGTCCCTCCAGATCAAAAGCGCCTGTCGCCAACAGCGCATAATCCGGCCGGTACAGGCGTGCGTGTACCTTCTCGCAGCGACGCTCAAATACGTGTTCTGCCTCCGGGCAACGGCCATAGATCACAACGTCCCCGTCCTGTTTGATGATGCCGGCCTTCTGCTCGGATATTTCCGTCAGGGTACTTCCCAAATATCGCATGTGGTCCATGCCCATCGCCGTGATGATGGCAAGTTCCGGCGTGTCGATCACGTTTGTGGAATCAAGCGCGCCGCCCATGCCAACCTCCAGCACAACCACATCGCACCGGCTGCGCGCAAAGTATAGCAGCGCAATCGAGGTGATGAGTTCAAACTCCGTGGGATGCGCGTCCATTGCCTCGGCGTGCGGCTGGACCTCCGCTGTCAAGGCGGCAAGCATGTCGTCTGGAATAGGCCTGCCGTCAACCTGCATCCGTTCGTTGAAGCGGTCGATGAATGGCGAAATGTACAGGCCAACACGATAGCCGGCCGCATGCAGAATGGCTGCAGTCATGGCGGAGGTGCTGCCCTTGCCGTTTGTGCCGCCGACATGGATGAAGCGAAGCGACCGCTCGGGGTTGCCGAGGCGTCGCAGCAGCTCCTGCGTGCGGGAAAGGCCGGGAATGCTGCCCCGCCAGGTGGTGGTATGGATATAGGCCAGCGCTTCGTCATAATTCATGGTGTTTACTCCCCTGGCGCAGGCGCATGGTGGAACGCGCCGATACACCGGTGCGCGCGAGCAAAGCCGCCAACGGCCGACTGGCCAGGCGGTGGATGCTCCAGACCGCAAGCGTTTCCGCTACGATTGAGATCGGCTTTGTGGAGATGCGGGCCAAAAACAGCACGTGAAAAGGCATCTCCTGTCCCAAGATGATGGAATAGTACAGTGTCAACGCCCATGTACCGTACAGCAGGCTGTTGACGACCTCTGCAACGACGATGGCGGCAATCAATCCGAATGTGCCGCGCCAGCCACCCCCGCCTTTTGCGGAAAGGAGTCGAGCGCCATAACCGCCAAGCCCACCGAGCAGCATGGGGCCAACCGTGAGCAAGGGGAAATACACGCCATAGCCGCTGATAATCGTACCCAACACATCCGCAACGCAGCCCACGATCATCCCCCAGAGCGGCCCGAGCCAAATGCCGGCCAGAAGAATGGGTATTCCTTCAAAGCTCAGGCGTAGTCCCTCGTTGACCTGAATGCCGCAAAACCGTGCCAGCACGATCTGCATGGCGACGAGTACAGCGCCGCACGTCAGCTTTCTGACAGACGCTCCCTGCATCAAACCACACCTCCCATCCACGCCATATTCCGAAATATTATAATATATTTCCCAGTCGCTTACAAGCACGACCTGCCTCTTTCAAATAATTTCGCGCTACCGGATAAGCGTTTGCCGCGCAAGTAGCACACGAGCCTAACATCTGTCCGGAATTCACATGGAGTTTGCCTTTTTGACAGTATTATCGCATGGCATATCGTCATCGTTGATGTCCTGCCGACATCCTTAGGCTCCCTTGTGAAGATTAAATGGGTAAGATACCATCAACGGCGAAAGACGGTGAATCAATTTTGTCATTGAAACAAATGATAGGCCAGACCGGAAAGATGGCGGGAAACAACGAAAATGCAGCAGGTCGTCCGCTAAAACGGTATGAGTGGTCGAATGAAATGTGTTACAGAACAAAAAAATCTAAGAAGAATACAAAAGGGCGCATCGTCGATTCACT
>UQGA01000029.1 GCA_900540495.1 uncultured Eubacteriales bacterium
CACCAATACAGAAATCAAGAAAATCGTTGCTGCCATAGAGAAGTTTATCGTTTAGCAGTATTGGGGATGTGTCAATATGTCTGTATTTCATTATCTTTCTTCTCATAACCTGCGGTCAAAAAAAGCCCTTGCGCTTGCATGGGATTTTGCGCCTATGAGTATGAACACACAAGTCATATAGTTATCTCTTATAGTTCCTGTACCAAACGCCCATGCGGTTTTATGCTGCGTGGGCGTTTGGTATTTTGCCCCCTGCTTGGGAAGAAAGGGGGTGAGAAAAATGATGAATAGTGAGCAGTATCGGGAACATATCGAGCGCACTTTCAACGCCTTTTGCAAGATTGTCCTTTACCATGCGGCGCTGGGTATTTACAAGAAAATACGGCGGAAGCAACAGTTTGAGGTATCACTCGACTATCTTCGGGAGTTTGATTTTGAGCCGATTGCCACAACAGACGAGTATTTTGTGAAATACGATATGCCTACCACTTTTACCGTTCGTGGGGAAACGGTCATTGTAGAAAGCGAGCAGTTAGCGGCCGCGCTTTTGCGTCTGCCGGAAAAGCGGCGTGAAGTGCTGTTTTTGC
Source organism: uncultured Eubacteriales bacterium (assembly GCA_900540495.1). Taxonomy (GTDB): domain Bacteria; phylum Bacillota; class Clostridia; order Christensenellales; family CAG-138; genus Aphodomorpha. The sequence continues at coordinate 588 of UQGA01000029.1, forward strand.
GGTACTACCTCGGTTACAGCGATACGGAAATCGGAAGGCTATTCGGAGTTTGCAGAAGCACAATCTTTCGTAGACGAAAAAGGTCATTGCGCTTCATACGAAAAGAACTGGAGGCGTTAGAAGATGAAGAATAGGAAATACAATTTGCTGCCCTATGAAACGATTGTAAAGGCAACCGCCGGGGAGCCGGAAGCGGTGAACACCGTCATTCAAACCTATACCGGCTACATCAAATATCTGTCCTACTTTCAAGGGAGTATCAACGACGATATTCAAGATTATCTCAAAGCGTCCTTAATGGAAGCACTACCCAAGTTCCGCTTTGACAGATGACAAGTAGCAAAGGCAGAAAAAGCCGTCAAGGATAAACTTCGCGCTTCGCGTCCTTGACGGCTTTGCCCGTCTTTGCTGTCGGGTAATCAAGAGGGCGCAAACGGATAGACCGCTTGCGCCCTCAATCTATGATGATGTGTTACGCAATAGAGAGCGAGAGCGCCTTACACAACGCGGTTTTGCAGACTTGAAAACACAAGAGTTGAGTGTTTATATCCCCACCCTCAAAAATGGCGGTCTACTGCGTAACATTTTGCCATGCCAGCGTGGACATTTAGGCAGGCGAAAAGCCTTGATTTATGCGACTTGCAGAGAACGGAAACAGAACAAGTAGTATCGTATCCCTTGAAAGCGCAAAAATGCCTTTCTATCGTTCCACGCGGCACAGAAAAAGCGGGCAAGAAGTCTTTGACCTCTTACCCGCTTTTGTGGCAATCCGTATGGCAGCTACCCTGTTTCAGTTGATTGTTGATGCTGTTTTATGAGTAGCTACCATCCGCCCGGCCTTTTCTTTTCGACAAAACGGAAGCAGGGGAAAGCCGACGAAGGGAAAGCGAACGGGCGAACCCATCTTTCGGCAAAATGGAAGTGAAGAAAAGCCGGCGAAGGGAAAGCGAACGGGCGAACCCGTCTTTTTTATCAGGGTATTGTCCTGATTTTTCTTTTTCCGGAAGAAAAGGGCGGGGGATCGTTGGAAAATGCGTCCCGCTGGCGGCCACGGCCATGGCGTGCAGCGGCGTCCCCTTCCCGGCCCCGGCCCCCGTTCTTGTCGGCGGCCCTTGCCGGGAGGAAAGAAAGCGCGCTTCCGCCCGGCCTTTTCTTTTCGGCAAAACGGAAGCGGAGAAAAGCCGGCGAAGGGAAAGCGAACGGGCGAACCCGTCTTTTTTGTCAGGGCATTGTTCTGATTTTCCTTTTTCCGGGAGAAAAGGGCGGGGGATCGTTGGAAAATGCGTCCAGCTGGCGGCCACGGCAACGCGGCGAAGGCGCCCCCGTCCTGCGGTTCCTGCCGGAAGCGATTCCCGCATCGCGCTTGCGCGCGCATTGTACCGGACGCATCGTCTGCGGCGCCGGCGCTGTCGCCGGAGGGCATGCGCCCGGCGGGATTTGCCGGATGGCTGCCCCGTTTCAGGTGGACTCCCGCTCGATGATTTCGGAACAGATCATCACGCGCCGGTTGGCATGTTCGCCGGCCAGCACGGTGCGCAGCGTGCGCACGGCGGTAAGGCTCTGATCATAAAGCATATTGTCCAGGGACGTCAGGCGGGGCGTGCACAGTTCCGCAAAGAAGGAATTGTTCACCCCGATGACCGCCACATCCTCCGGGATGCGGCGATTCATATCCAGAAGCGCGCGCATGCCCACCGCCGCCAGAGCGTCGTCCGAGTAAATGATACCATCCACTTCGGGACGGGCCTGTAACAGTTGCTGCGTTGCCGCATAGGCGCCGTGGCGCGTCCTGTCCGTCTGGGACACGAGCGGCGCATCCTGATGCAGGAAGCGCAGCGCCGCGTACTCAAACCCCTGCCGCTTGGCAAGATTGCTCGGCGTTTGCCGGTCCATGATAAACGCCGGGCAGCGCTTTCCCTTTTGCGCAAGCAGCAATAAAAAAGGAGAGGCGTGCCTCTCCTTTTCGGAAGGGGTGGCGCCGCGGGCATGCGCCCGTCGGCCGTCACTGGGCGGATTGCCGGTCACTTGGCGACATAGGAGCCGCAAAGGCTTTCGTGCTTGTCGCCGGTGTGGCAATCGCAGCAGGGTTTGATCTGGATACGATCCAGGTTGCATTCGCAGCCCTGCCGGTTGAAGCGACAGCTCGTCACTTCACAGCCGATGGTCTGATTCCCACTCTTGCTGTCCATGTTGTGTCCTCCTTCCGGTGTGTCTGCCGCCTGATGGCGACGTTCCTATTCTGTTCCGCATTCCGTGTCTCCATCCAGGCAATTTTTCCCAGATTTTTTGCTAAAAACGGCCTTGGGGGCGACACGCCCGACCTGGCCCGGAAGGCCTTTCGCGGGCCTTACGGGCCCTGTCTGCCCTGGCAGGAGGCGGATTTCGGGGGCGGGTGGTATGGACAGCGGTTTCGATGGCATGGGTTTCACGGGGGGAAAGCGATATGGAACGGGCCGCCCTTCGGGCGGCCCGTCTCCGGTTGTGATCGTTGGACAGGACGGATCGTTCCGGACATGTCCGGCACAAATCAGCCGTTGCCGCCGTCCTCTCCGGTCTCGTCCGGTTCCTCCTCCTGATGCGGCACGACGGCCACGGCCGCGATGCGGGTGCCCTCGTCCACCCGCATGAGCCGCACGCCCTGCGTGTAGCGGGAAATGACGGAAACCTGCTCCACCGGCATGCGCATGACGGTGCCGTCGTCCCGGATGAGCATGAGATCTTCGTTGTCCGCAGCCATGCGCAGGCAGGCGAGGTCGCCCGTCTTGTCGGTAAGTTGCATCGCCCACACGCCCTTGCCGCCGCGCCGGTGCTGCGGGTACTGATCCTCCGGCGTGCGCTTGCCCATGCCGCGCTCGGTCACGGTGAGCACGCTCCCGCCGTGCGCTACCTTGACCATGTCCACGACCTCGTCGTCCGCCTCGAGCAGCATGGCCCGCACGCCGGTGGCGGTGCGGCCCATCGGGCGCACGTCGTCCTCGACAAAGCGGACACACTTGCCCTTGCGGGAGGCGACGAGAAACTCGTCCTCCCCGCGCGAAAATTCCACGGCGATGAGTTCGTCGCCTTCGCGCAGGTTCAACGCGATGATCCCGCCGCGCCGGATATTGTCGAACTCCTCGACCGGCGTCTTCTTGATGACGCCCTGCCGCGTGGCCATCACGATATAGCCGCCCGCCGGGTAGCGCGGCAGCGGGATGGTCGCCGTGACCTTTTCGCCGCCCTGCAGCTGCAACAGATTGACAATGGGCAGTCCTCTGGCGCTACGACCGGCCTCCGGGATCGCATAGCACTTGATCTTGAGCACGCGGCCAAGGTTGGTAAAGAACATGATGGGCGCATGCGTGCTGGTGACAAACAGCGACTCCACAAAGTCCTCCTCGCGCGTACCCTGCCCGATCACGCCGCGGCCCCCGCGCCGCTGCGCGCGATAGGTATCCGGCGAAAGGCGCTTGATATAGCCAAAGTGCGTCATGGTCACGGCCATGTCTTCCTCCTGGATCACGTCGTCAAGGTCGATATCGTCGATCATCTGCGTGATCTCGGTGCGCCGCGGATCGTTGTACCGCTCCCTCACGGCCAGCGCCTCCTCGCGGATGATGGAAAGCAACAGGCCCTCGTCGTCAAGGATGCTCTGCAGATAGGCCACGCGCTCGCGTAGCTGGCGATCCTCCTCGAGGATCTTGTCCCGTTCCAGTCCGGTCAGCCGCTGCAGGCGCATGTCCAGAATGGCCTGCGCCTGCTTTTCCGAAAAGCCGAAGCGCGCCATCAACCGGTCCTTGGCCTCCTGGGGATTGGCCGCTTTTTTAATCAGGTCCACGACCTCATCGATGTTGTCCAGCGCAACGATCAACCCTTCGAGGATGTGCAGCCGCTCTTTGGCCCGGTTGAGGTCGAAGCGCGTGCGCCGCGTGACCACCTGCTTCTGGTGTTCCAGATAGTGGTACAGCAGATCCTTGAGCGTGAGTATCTTTGGCTCGCCATCCACCAGCGCCAGCAGAATGGCGCCGAACGTCTCCTGCATGGAGGTGTGCTTATACAACAGGTTCAGCACGACATTCGCATTGACATCCTTCTTGAGCTCGATCACGATGCGCGTGCCGTTGCGATCCGTCTCGTCGCGCAGATCGGAAATGCCCTCGATCTTCTTCTCGTGTACGAGCTCCGCAATGCGCTCCACCAGGCGCGCCTTGTTCACCTGATACGGAATTTCGGTCACGACGATGCGGCTGCGGTTGGCCGCGTATTGTTCAATCTCCGCTTTGGCGCGCACGACGATGCGGCCGCGGCCCGTGCGGTAGGCGCTGGCAATGCCCATCTTGCCCATAATGATGCCGCCCGTCGGGAAATCCGGGCCAGGGATGTACTGCATGAGCTCGTCGATGCTGATATCCGGATCGTCGATCAGCGCGCACAGCGCATCGATCGTCTCGCCCAAATTGTGCGGCGGAATGTTCGTTGCCATGCCCACGGCAATGCCGCCCGACCCGTTGACCAGCAGGTTCGGAAACCGCGCCGGCAGCACCTGCGGCTGCATCAGCGTTTCGTCAAAGTTCGGGTAGAAGTCCACCGTATCCTTGTCAATGTCGGCCATCATTTCGGTCGCCATCCGGGAGAGCCTTGCCTCCGTGTAACGCATGGCAGCCGCGCTGTCGCCGTCCACCGAGCCGAAGTTTCCGTGCCCCTCCACCAGCATGTACCGCATGTTGAACGGCTGCGCCAGGCGCACCATCGCGTCGTATACCGAAGAATCCCCGTGCGGATGGTATTTGCCCAGCACGTCGCCCACGATGCGCGCGCTCTTGCGGAACGGCTTGTCCGGTTGCAGCCCCAGCTCGTCCATGGAGTACAGAATACGGCGATGCACCGGCTTCAGGCCGTCGCGCACATCCGGCAGCGCCCGGTCGATGATGACCGCCATCGCATAGGCGATGAAGCTCGTCTTCATCTCCTTTTCCAGGTGCATCGGCTCAATTCGTTCCAAACTGTTTTCGCTCATGTTGCGCTCCTTTTGTCGCTCCTTTCTCCTTCCCGGAGAAAAAGATGCCAGTAAAAACCTTTCGTGGGCGGGGGAGGGGACGGGTCCGGCCCGCGCTCACCCCGGGAACGGGCCTTCGACCCCTTTCCCATTTATATAAAGAAAAGAAGCAAAGCAAACCCGCCTGCGGACGGGAAAAGCCCCTCAATCAGCGCGCCCCTCCTTGTCCCCGCTTCTTTCCTCCCGAAACGGGCAAGAAGCGGGGGAAACCTTCCGCGGGCGACGGCCCGTACCCCCGGAGCGGCCCGGCGCGAACGGGAAACGTCCCGAAGGGGCCGGGCATTCCGCTCCGCCGGACGTGCCCTTATGAAAAGGCGACGCCCGCCGCGCGGGTCACACGTCGAGATTGGCGACGAGCTTGGAGTTCTGCTCGATAAACTCGCGCCGCGGCTCGACCTTGTCGCCCATGAGCAGGGTGAACAGCTCGTCGGCAGCCATGGCGTCGTCCACGGTGACGCGCTTCATGACGCGCTTTGCCGGGTCCATGGTCGTTTCCCAAAGCTGCTCGGGGTTCATCTCGCCAAGGCCCTTGTACCGCTGGATGGTGGGCTTGGGGTCCCGGCCGATCTCGGTCAGCGTCTCCTCCAGCTCCTCGTCGGAATAGACGTAGCGCTCAAACTTGTTGCGCTTGACCAGGTAGAGCGGCGGCTGCGCGATGTAGACGTACCCCTCCTCAATGAGCGGCCGCATATGGCGGAAGAAGAACGTGAGCAGCAGGATGCGGATATGGCTGCCGTCCACATCGGCATCGGTCATGCAGATGATCTTGTGATAGCGGAGCTTGGCGGTATCGAAATCCGCATCCAGCCCGCCGCCAAAGGCGGTGATCATCGCCTTGATCTCCGCGTTTTGCAGCACGCGGTCGAGGCGGGCCTTTTCGACGTTCAGGATCTTGCCGCGCAGCGGCAGGATGGCCTGAAACATGCGGTCGCGGCCCTGCTTGGCGCTGCCGCCTGCGGAATCGCCCTCGACGATAAAGATCTCGCACTTAGCGGCGTCCTTTTCCTGACAGTCGGCCAGCTTGCCGGGCAGGGCGGTGGAGTCAAGCGCGGATTTGCGGCGCGTCAATTCCCGCGCCTTGCGCGCCGCGTCGCGCGCGCGCGATGCGGTCACGCACTTCTCGACGACCGTCTTGGCGATGGCCGGGTTTTCATCCAGGAAGGTGGTCAACCCGTCGCTCACCGCGCCCGATACGAGCGGCCGGATATCCGCGTTGCCGAGCTTGGTCTTGGTCTGCCCCTCAAACTGCGGCTCCACGAGCTTGACGGACACGATGGCGGTCAGCCCTTCGCGGATATCCTCGCCGGAGAGAGAGGCGTCCTTTTCCTTGAGCAGTCCGGCACGCTTGGCGTAATCGTTCACCACGCGCGTCAGCGCAAGGCGGAAGCCCTCCAGGTGCGTGCCGCCCTCGTGCGTGCCGATGTTGTTGGCAAAGGTGAAGATGCTTTCGGTATAGCCGTCGTTGTACTGCATGGCCACCTCGACCGAAGCGGTCTGCACGCCGTCCTCTTCGCGCGTGGCGGTGAAGTAGATCGGCTCGGGATGCAGCACCTCCTTGTTCTTGTTCAGGTGCTTGACAAAGGAAACGATGCCGCCCTCGTAGCAGAATTCCCGGCGTATCGGGCTGCCCTCGGCGCGCTCGTCCACGGCGGTGATATGCACGCCCGCGTTCAAAAACGCGAGCTCGCGCAGGCGCATGAGCATCGTGTCAAACTGAAAGTTGACCTCGTCGAAGATTTGCGCGTCCGGCAGAAACGAGATCGTCGTGCCCGTCTCCTCCTCCGGCGCCATGTCCCGCACGACCTCCACCTCGCTGGTCTCCTTGCCGCGCGAGAAAGCCTGCCGGTAGACGCGGCGGTCGCCGCTGTAACGAATTTCCGCGATCATCCATTCCGACAGCGCATTGACGCAGCTCACGCCGACCCCGTGCAGGCCGCCCGAAACCTTGTAGCCGCCGCCGCCGAACTTGCCGCCGGCGTGCAGCATGGTGAGGGCAACCGTCAACGCATTCTTGCCCGTCTTTTCATGGTAACCCACCGGGATGCCGCGGCCGTTGTCGCGCACGGTAACGGAATTGTCCGGATGGACGGCGATCTCAATGTGCGTACAGAAGCCGGCGAGCGCTTCGTCGATCGAATTGTCGACCACCTCCGTTACGAGATGGTGCAGCCCGCGCACGTCCGTCGAGCCGATATACATGCCCGGCCGCCGCCGTACCGCTTCCAGCCCTTCGAGCACCTGAATCTGCGAAGCGTCGTATGTCTGCTGTTGTTGCTGCTGCTGTTCCATGTTCGTCCCTTTCCTTGTCCTGCCTGGCGGCGCAATGCGTCCGCCCCCATTCGCGGCGTCGGCTCATTCCGCCGCCGTCACCGTAAGCACGGCTTGCGCGCGCACCTGCGCAAGCGGGTGCGCCTCGCGCCACCGCCGCTCCAGCGTCGCCGCCGCAACGGTCGATTCGTACACCGCCGTATGGCCCGCCGCGTCCGTGGCGATCAGATATGCCCGGGGATGGCCGGCGCAGGCCGTATAGCGCCGCTCGCGCCGCGCATGCTCAAAAAGCCGGCGCGTTTCCGGGCCGAGTTGGCGCGCATTCAAAATGCAGACCACCCGCTCAAGCGGGAGCCCCATGCCGCCGCCGATCTGTAAAAGCATCGCCCTCCGCCTCCTTTGCGTGGACCCGCCGCCGCCCCCTGAAGGCGGTGCCAAAGGCCGCGTACGTCCCGGGCGGCGGGAATGCCCCGTCCCCCCAGGCAACCAGCGCCCTGCCGCCGCATGGCCGGCGCCATGCGGGCGCGTGGGGAAACCCGCTACACCTCGACCACGTTGCCGCCGGAAACGTGATACACCTGCATCCGCAGCGCACCCGCCGCCTCAATCTGTTCGAGATGGGTGGAGGTGATAAACGTCTGGCAGCCCTGCACCGCCTCCAGCAGCAGGCGCTGGCGGCGGCGGTCGAGCTCGGAAAACACATCGTCGAGCAGCAGCACGGGCGTCTCGCCGCGCAGGCGCTTCATGGTCTCGAGCACGGACAGCTTCAGGCTGAGCACGACCGTGCGCTGTTGCCCCTGGGAGCCGTACACGCGCACGTCGCTCCCGTCCAGCACCAGCGCCACATCGTCCCGATGCGGGCCGACGGAGGTGCTGCCGCGATAGACGTCCCGCTCCGCGCTGTCAAACAGCCGCTCGCGCATGGCGGCGGCGAGCCGGTCCGGCGCAACGTCGGGCAGGTTGGGCTGGTACGCCACGAGCAGCGTCTCCCGATTGCCGGAGAGCCGCAGGTGCGTCTCCGACGCCAGCGCCGCCAGCTGCGAAAGGAACTCCGCGCGTTCGACGGTGATGGCAGCCCCCAGGCGCGACAGTTGCTCGTCCCACGGCTCCAGCAGCCCGGCGGACAGGCACGCCTCGTCCTTGAGCAGGGCGTTGCGCTGCTTGAGCGCCGCGTTGTACTGCTGCAGCGTGTAGTAATACGCCGGCTTGAGCTGCGAAATCTCCATATCGAGGAATCGCCGCCGTTCGCCCGGCCCGCCCTTGACCAGCAACAGATCCTCCGGCGCAAACATGACCACGTTCAGGCAGCCGAGCAGCTCGCCCGAGCGCGACAGGGGCGTCCCATCGATGATCAGCCGCTTGCGCTCGCCCGCCATGAGCCGGCAGGAGATCGTGCGCGTGCCGCCGCGCGTTTGCAGCGTCAGCGCCACGGCCCCCGCTTGCTGCGCCTCGCGCACCAGCTCCGCGTCGCGCGTAGTGCGATGGCTGCGCCCCAGCGCGCAGAGAAAGATCGCCTCGAGGATGTTCGTCTTGCCGGCCGCGTTATCGCCCGTCAGGACGCAAAGCCCCGCGTCCGGCTGCAGCGCAAGCCGCGCGTAGTTGCGGAAATTCGTCAGTTGCAGTTGCGAAATCCACACGCCCGCTTCTCCCCAACATATAGTATGATTATATCATGTTGTACCGGCCATTGCAAATAATAAATAAGAAATAACCCCCGTTTCGACCATCTTAGCAGGCGAAAACGGGGGCGTCGGACCGGCGCGCCGTCAGTCCACGGGCACCAGTCGCCCGTGCACAAGGATGCGCGGGTTGTCGTCGTGTTCATAGACCGAGCAGGTCACGAGCGTGAGCGTCGCATAACCGCGCTCAATCGGGAAGGGCGGCTGCCAATAGGAGTCGCTCACCGCGTCCGCCAAATATCGAATATACGCCGACTCATCCGCGAACTGCACCTCAAAATTGGTGAGGTCGTTGGCGGTCACGGTGCGGCATGCGAACACCTCCACCCGATAGTTCTGTTCCTCCGTAAGCAGGTACAGCACGGGGTGTTCCTCCCGGTAACTCTCCTCCGTGTACCCTACGATCGGGCCGAACATGGACTTGTCCTTCATGCGATGGCCGTAGATGATCAGATGCTGGTCGGTCAGCGAGCGGCTGTTGCGGCAGTCGAAGAACAGCGTGCCGGCATTGTCGTCGCTGCCGTCAAACGCCCGGTACAGGTAATAGCTGTTATCCGCCGCCAGCATCACCGGATAGTTGATCGGCGTATCCGCGCTGTACAGCCATGCGACGGCGTCCGGATTTTCCGCCTGCAGCGCGGCAAAATCCACCTGGATCGGGACCTCGGACGGCGCGTCCGTCGGGCCTGCCGTCTCGCCCGGGGCGGTCGGGGCGGCGGGGGCTTCGGCGGGCTCCGATGTGCTCACGACGAGCCCGGCAAGCTCGTCGTACCGCCTGGCCGAGCGGCGATAATCCACCAGTGTGAGCACAAGGCGCACCAGCGCATAGATGAGCACGCAGAGCAGCACAAAGTCGATCAGCAGCAACCATCGCTTGATCCGTTTGCGCTTGCCGGCTTTTCTTCTCTCCATCGTTCGTTCCTCCAGCGCAGACGCTCAATCCCGCCGATACAGGTCGCGCGTATACACACGATCCGCCACGTCCGCAAGCTCGGGGCTCATGCGGTTGGCGATGATGACATCGCTGATGCGCTTGAACTCGTCGAGATCGCGCAGCACGCGGCTGTTGAAAAACCGCTCCTCCCGGCAGGAGGGCTCGTATATGACCACCTCGACGCCCTTGGCCTTGATCCGCTTCATCACGCCCTGGATGCTGCTGTGCCGAAAATTGTCGCTGCCGACCTTCATCGTCAGCCGATATACCCCTATCACGGGCCGCTCTCTCTGCGGGAAGCCGGCGAGCGACAGCACGCGGTCCGCGATAAAATCCTTGCGCGTCCGGTTCGCGTCCACAATGGCGGCGATGATATTGTTCGGCACGCGGTCATAGTTGGCGAGCAGTTGTTTGGTATCCTTGGGCAGGCAGTATCCGCCGTAACCGAAGGACGGGTTGTTGTAGTGGTCGCCGATGCGCTTGTCCAGACATACGCCCTCGATGATGGCGCGCGCATCCAGATCCCGCACCTCGGCATAGGTGTCAAGCTCGTTGAAAAAGCTCACGCGCAGCGCCAGATACGTGTTGGCAAACAGTTTGACCGCCTCCGCCTCCGCCGCATGCATGGTCAGTTGCGGCACCGCCGGCTCCTCCGCGCAGGCCGCCAGCAGCCTGCAAAAGCCCGCCGCTTCCTCCTGCAGGTCCGCCGCCGCACGCGGCGCGCCCGCAATGATGCGGCTCGGGTGCAGGTTGTCATACAGCGCCCGCCCTTCCCGCAGAAATTCCGGCGAAAACACCAGCCGCGCGCCCGTCTGCGCATACAGCCGGTCGGTAAATCCAACCGGCACGGTGGATTTGATCACGATCAATGCCGGTGCCGCCGCCGCATGCGCCGTGGCGACCGCCCCCTCAACCGACGAGGTGTCAAAAAAATTCTTCTGCGGGTCGTAATCCGTCGGCGTGGATACGATGATCAGCGCCGCCCCGCGGCACGCCGCCGCCACATCCTCCGTGGCGGTGAGGTGCAGCGCCGGGTCCGCCAGCGCCTCAGCCAGCTCCGGATCGGCCAGCGGGCAGCGTCTCGCGCGGATGGCCGCCGCGCGCGCCGCCGAAATGTCCGCCGCCACGACCTCGTGTCGCCGCGCCAGCAGTACGGAAAGCGACAGCCCCACGTATCCGGCGCCAATGACGGCAATCTTCATACCGAACCCTCCCCGTAATAGGCGCGATACCAGGCTGCAAACCGGCCAAGCCCCTCCGCAATGGGCGTGTCCGGCCGGAACCCGAAATCGCGCTCCAGCGCCGATACGTCCGCGTACGTCCGGTATACGTCGCCGGGCTGCATCGGCAGATACTCCTTCTTCGCCTCCCGGCCAAGCGCCGCCTCCAGCGCGGCGATAAAATCCGTCAGGCGCTCCGGGCGGCTGTTGCCGATGTTATAGACAAGCGCCGGGTCCTCTCCCGCCGGCGGGCAGCCCAGCAACCGCACGAGGCAGGCGACAATGTCGTCCACATACGTAAAATCGCGGTACAGGTCGCCGTGGTTGAACACCCGGATCGGTTCGCCCGCAAGGATGCGCCTGGTAAAGCTGAAATACGCCATGTCCGGCCTGCCCCACGGCCCATATACCGTAAAAAAGCGCAGCCCGGTGGTCGGGATTCCATACAGATGGCTGTAGGTATAGGCCATCAGCTCGTCCGCCTTCTTCGTCGCCGCATACAGGCTGATCGGCCGGCTCACGTCATCCTCCACCGAAAACGGCGTCTTGCGCTGGTTGCCGTATACCGACGAGCTGGATGCATACACCAGGTGCCGCACGGCCCTGCCGCAGAGCGTCCCGCTGTGCCGGCACGCCTCCAATATGTTGAAAAACCCGGTCACGTTGCTCTCCAGATAGGCCCGCGGGTTTTCTATCGAATAGCGCACGCCCGCCTGCGCCGCAAGATTCACCACCACATCCGGCGCATGCGCGGCAAAAGCCGCCTCCACCGCCGGCATGTCCGCAATGTCCGCGCGCAGGAACGAAAAGCCCGGCCGTCCCTCCAGCCGCGCCAGCCGCGCGGCCTTGAGCGCCGGATCGTAATACCCGTTCAGATTGTCGAGCCCCGCCACGCGCGCGCCGCACGCGAGCAGCGCATCGCAGAGATGGTAGCCGATAAATCCGGCCGCCCCCGTCACCAGCACGGTTTTCCCCTTGAGTTCAAATTCCGGTGACCGCATGGACACCTCCCGTCGGGTTGCTTCGGCGGCCCATGTGCGCCGCCCCTGTTTCTGATTATAGCAAGCGCCGCGCCGCAATGCAACGCCATGCCGCAAAACCGCGTCCGCCGCCCTTCGCCCCCGCCCTGCACGCTCCGGCGCGGCCCGGGCGCCGCTGGCCCCGCCGCTTCGGTTGTGCGTCCGGTCCCCCTTTCCGCGCCCACCCGCGGCTCCGGCGTCCCGTCGCGGCGCGGTGGCCCCTTCATGCGCCGCTGTCGGATTCGGTCATTTTTGCAGGATGCGGCAGCATGAATACCAAAACTTTCGCAACTTTTCCTGCGGATTTGTGCGCGGCGGCAAAAACCGGAATTGTGGATAAGTTGTAAAAAATGCCGCAGAATGGGACAGGCCGACTGTGGATAACTATGTGGACGATGTGGATAGGTCGCTGATTTTACGCAATTTTGACTGGAATAACATGCAAAGTGGGGGAATACACTGCAAAAAGCAGGCGTATGGGAGGCATCGGCGATGGCGAAACGATGGATCGGTTGGGCGCTCGCATGGGTGGCGGTGGCCGCCTGTGCCGCTGCGCTGCCCGCCCTGCTCGCCGCTCCGGACGACGGCCCCGCCTTGGAAACGACCGCCGCCGCGTTTACCATCGTGGTGGACGCCGGCCACGGCGGGTCCGACGGCGGCGCCGTCGGCTCCGACACCGGCGTGGCTGAGGCCGGGCTCAATCTCAGCGTCGCCCGCCTTCTTGAAGCGGAGCTCACGGCCCGCGGCGCCAACGTCATCATGACCCGCACCGGCGAGGACGCGCTTGCCGGCTCCAAGTCTGCCGATATGGACGCCCGCCGCGAGATCCTGCGCGCATCTGTGGTCGATTTGGTCGTCAGCATACACATGAATGCGTTTTCCGACCGCTCCGTCTCCGGCCCCATGGTCTATTATATGGCCGGCTCCGGCGAAGGCGAGCAGCTCGCCCAATGCGTGATGAACGCGCTGACCGACGCCCTCGGTCGCAATCGTCGCGCCGCCAATCCGGGCGACTATTTCGTCATACGCGAATGCAGCGCTCCCGCCGTCATCGTGGAGTGCGGCTTTTTGAGCAATTCTGACGACGAACGTCGCCTGCAGGACGCCGCCTATCAACAAACCCTCGCCTGTGCCGTCGCCGACGGCGTGTTCGCCTACGCCGAGGGTACGCAATAGCCGCGCCGGGTTCGGGCGGCAACCGCGAACCGTTTCTTTGTGTGTGTGCTCCTTCTTTTCTTTTTCGGAAGAAAAAGAAAAGAAGCAAAAGAAAAAGTCTTCTATAAAGAGAAAACGAATGCGGGGCAAGGCGCCTGTGACGGCGCGGGGCGATGGGTGCTTGATCCACTGCTGCACCCCGGGGGATCCTTCTTTTCTTTTTCAGAAGAAAAAGAAAAGAAGCAAAAGAAAAAGTCTTCTGTA
>UQGA01000030.1 GCA_900540495.1 uncultured Eubacteriales bacterium
TCCACGGGGCGCATACCGCCTTTTCTTGTTATCCAGCCCTCCGGCTGTATCGGTTAAGCAAAAGTCAGCGTGGGATTGGTGTGGTATCTTTATCTAAGTGATACCCCGCGCTCCCACTTGGAGACCGCCCGGTCGGTCACGTGCAGTTGCGCCGCCAGCTCCCGCTGCGTCAGATTCCGCTCCCTGCGCAATTCACGGATCAGCCGTCCCGTACTTGCATTGTCCATGCGTCCGCCTCCTTCCGTTCCATGATAGGATCTGCCGCGCCGGATGTCACCAAACCTGCGGTTGAGTCCCCATGGTTCGCCGGGGCGTTACCGCAATGTGGCAATCTCATCGTCCAGGCGTTCCTTCAGCGCGCCGATATGGCGCCCGTCCAGCAGGCGATGGTTGACCTCGACCGACAGATGTACCAGCAGCCGTCCGTTTTCCGTAAAATATTTGCCCCACGCCAACCTCGGCACGGTGTCGTCCCGGTCGAGGCGGTGCTCGTTGGTGAGCGCGGTAAAATCAAACCACGGCAGGCAGGAAAAATAGATCAGCCCGTCGTCCGCGCCTGCGGCGGTGATAAAGGCCGTCTGCGCGCCGCTGACCTCCGCCGCCCTGCCGCAAAAGGCGGCCCAGTCCTCCTCCCATGGTATTGTAATGATTTGAAACTGCTCCGAGCCGCCGCGCAGGCTGGTAAAGCTCGGCTCGGTGTGCGCAAGGCGTACGACCTGCCCATCCCTGACCCGCAGGCGGAACGCCGGCACGGCGTTGACCGCCTTGGTGCAAACCCAGATCATCAGATGGTAGAAGGAAACCCCGGCCCGGCTGGAAACCGCCTTCACGTTCGTCACGTCGACCGGTATCGTAACGGAATAGAACGGATATTCCATGCGCGAGAAAAACTCGTAAGCCTCCCTCCTCTCCCATGTCTCCATATCGACGATCTGCAAAGCGCCACCTCCCCGCCTGAAATCCTGATGGATCCAGTATAGCATGGCGCGCAGGCGCTCACAAGGGACGGCCGCCCCGCGTCGCCGGCAGGCGCAACCGCCCGCGAACAAGGCCATGCCCGATTCCTCGCGCGGGGTTTGCCCGGCTTTTTCCCCGTCCCTCTCCGGCACGGGGCCGCCCCTGCCCCATGCCGGTATGGAGGCCGCTTTCCCCGCCGCCAGGCAGCAGCTTATCCGCCCGCCGTCCCCGGACGAACAGGCCCCGTGCGGCGATCCGATCGGTCAGGCGGGCGGCGTCCGCCCAGTTTTTACGCCGGCTCCGCCGGCAGGCGCAACCGCCCTGCGCGCGCAAGACCTGCCCGATTCCTTGCGTGGGGTTTGCCCGGCTCGTTTCCCGTCCCGTGCGCGCAGCCGCCATGCCGCCGTCCCCGGCGCGGGGCTCCCCGACTCCTCGCGCGGGGTTTGCCCGGCTTTTTCCCCGTCCCTCTCCGGCGCGGGGCCGCCCTACCCGGCTCGTTTTCCGCCCCCGCGAACAAGGCCATGCCCGATTCCTCGCGCGGGGTTTGCCCGGCTTTTTTCCGTCCCGTGCGCGCAGGCATCTTGCTGCCGTCCCCGGCGCGGGACCGCCCCTGCCCCATGCCGGTATGGAGGCCGCTTTCCCCGCCGCCACCGCGCGCCAACCTGCGCCGCGTGCTCCTCCCATCCCGGGCGCTTCTCCATCGCCTGCTATCGCACGGGGCCGCCGCCCGCCCGCGCCAACGGATGGTCCCGCATGCGGCGGATCGCTCCCCCAGCCCATATCTCCGGCTTGGGCGGCAAAACCGTGCAAAGCAGTGGAAAAAATAAGCCGCCGTTTTTTCGAAACGCGGCGGCAGGCAGCGCCAATCGAGGCGCGGGTTCCCGTTTTTGTACGCCGTATGCGCCTGCGCCGGCTGCCCGGCGCACCGCAATCCCGGCGGGCGCACAAAAACCAAAACCCCGGCGCCGCCCGTCAAAGGGCGGCGCCGGGGCAGGCGCGATATCGCGCAGGACTCAGTAGTTCTCGCAGCGGATCTCGAAGAACGCCTTCGGATGCGCGCAGACCGGGCACACCTCGGGCGCCTTGGGCCCCTCGAAGATGAAGCCGCAGTTGCGGCACTGCCAGTAGGTCTTCCCATCGCGCTCGAACACACGATAGTCCTCGACGTTCTTGAGCAGGCGGCGATAGCGCTCCTCATGGGTCTTTTCGATCCCGCCGACGGCGCGGAACTGGTAGGCCAGCTTCGCAAAGCCCTCCTCCTCCGCCTCCTTGGCAAACTGGGCGTACATATCGGTCCACTCGTAGTTTTCGCCCTCGGCCGCATCGAGCAGATTCTCGGCGGTGGAGGGGATCTTGTCGCCGTGGAGCGCCTTGAACCAGAGCTTGGCATGCTCCTTCTCGTTGGCGGCGGTCTCCTCAAAGATGGCCGCGATCTGCTCGTAACCGTCCTTGCGCGCCTGGGACGCATAGTAGGTATACTTGTTGCGCGCCTGCGATTCGCCGGCGAACGCCGTCATCAGGTTTTGTTCCGTCTTGCTGCCCTTGAGTTCCATCATTGTTGCCTCCTTCATTTTGTTTGCAGAGATTGGTTCCAAAAGTCGTGTCGCTTCGGTCATCCACTTGCGGCGGTTGCCTCCGCCCCATCCGCGCAGCCGCCGCAGACGCCCCGCATGACCAGGTCCACCGAGGTCAGGGAAAACCGCGTCTCGCGGGCGACCAGATCGCTGAGCCAGCCGGCGTCCACCGAAACATCCTCCACGCGGCCGCACCGCTCGCATACGATGTGCGAATGGCGCGAAAGCGTACCATCAAACCGGCAACTGCCGTCCGGCAGCGAAATTTTTTTGAGCTGCCCCGCGTCGGCGAGCTGATTCAGATTGCGGTATACCGTACCGAGCGACAGACGCGGCTCCTCGCGGCGCAGCGCATCATACACCATTTGCGCCGTCGGATGCTCGCGGCTTTCACATACGAACCGGTAGATCTGCTGCCGGTGTTTCGAGTACCGCATCGTCCGCCCTCCTTTTTAATAACGATAACCGTTATTGTTATTATAACCTTTTTCCTGCGGTTGTCAACGCCTTTGGAGCAATAAAAAATAATATATTTTCTTTGCCCTTTTCGCCGCGCCGCGCGCTTCTCCCATCCCGGGCGCTGCTCCCTCGCACGGGGCCGCCGCCCACGCCGCCCCCCTCCAGCCCGGACGCTGCTCCCCCGCACAGGGCCGCCGCCTGCGCCGCGCCTCTCTCGTCCGGGCGCTGCTCATCCCCCCGCCATCGCACAGGACGCAGTGCGCAGAAAGGTCACGCTTGATTTTACCCACGCCGCACGCTCCGGTCATGTCCGCGGCAGCTCCGGTCGCGCTGCCCGCCTCAGTCGGCATGCCGGGCCGCCCGTTCTGCCCGCACCGCGCCGCAAGATCGGCCCTCTCCATCGCTGCGCGCGCCTGTCCGCAGGAAAAATATCGTTGCACGGCAGCGTGCAACGTGCTATAATAGTGTTTGCTTCAGGGCGGGGTGCAATTCCCCACCGGCGGTCACAGTCCGCGAACCGCAGCCGATGCCGGCTGCGGCCGAACCGGTGAAATTCCGGTACCGACGGTATAGTCCGGACGGGAGAGGCGTTTTGCTGCGCGTGCGCGCGCCCCGTCGTCCCTTCCCGGGCGGCGGGGCTTTTTGTTGGGCGTTTCCCCGCCGGGACGCCGGACAGGCGGACCCGCCAACGGGCAGCGGACAACGCAAAGGGCCTTCCCCTCCCGGCGACTTTCCGCAGGCCTTGCCGCCGGTTCCCCCGGGCCTTTCTCCGGGGCGAGCGGCAAAAGGGCAGGCAGGCGCGTCCCGTTCAAACCGATCTGCGCAAGGAGGCGTAAGAACCATGAAAACTTCACAAGCAACGAACCGGCTGGTCAAACTCGGGCTGTTGACGGCGCTTTCGATCCTGCTGGTATTCCTGATCCACTTCCCGATCTTCCCGTCGGCAGCCTATCTGGAATACGACATGGCGGACGTACCCATCCTGATCGGGACGTTCCTGTTCGGGCCTTGGTGGGGACTGCTGCTCACGGCGGCGGTCAGCGTATTACAGTGGCTGCTGGTGTCGCAGTCGAGCCTCTGGGTCGGCGCGGCCATGCACTTCTTCGCCACCGGTTCCTGCGTGCTGGTGGCCGGCCTCGTTTACCAGCGGATGCATACAAAAAAAGGCGCGGTCATCGCGCTGCTGCTGGGGGTGGTGGCGCAGGTGCTGATGATGATTCCGCTCAACCTGATCTTCACCGTGCATTTCAATGGCGCGCCGCACGATGTGGTCGTGGCGATGCTGCCCACGGTGATCATCCCGTTCAATGCGATCAAGGCCGGCGCCAACGCGCTCATCACGTTCCTGCTGTACAAATCCGTGGGCAAGCTGCTGCGCCTGTTCTGAACGCGGTGGCGGATCAGCACAGGCCGATCGCCGCGCAAAACGTCGCCCAGTCGCCCGCATGGACGCGCGAGCCATGGTCGCTGTCGCACACGAAAGCAAGGCCGCACCGGTCCGAGAGGCGTTCGCCCGCGGCGGTCACGTTATCGGTCACAACGCGGGCGACCCGGCACCGCGCATACTGCGCCGCGGCGCGCCGCAGCAGCGCGAACGACAGGCCCGTACCGCGATAAGCCGTGTCCACGACGATACAGCTGAGGAACAGATGAACCGGCGGCAGGCCCGCGCCCTCCGGCGCAGGCGCCAGATCGGCAGCGGTCATCCCGCTGTCGTCGTATGTGCCGGCCAGCAGCGCCGCATACACCTCCCCGCGCACGGGAAGCAGGTTCACAAACCCGGCCAGCGCAGCGCCGTCCACCGCGACGACGGTGCTGCGCGGCTCGCGGCAATACCATGCGTACGCTTCCGCCGCCGGCGTGATATACCGCTCGTCGTAGCAGGCCGCCTCCAGCGCCGCCATGGCCTGAAAATCGGCAGGCGTCAGCCGTTCGGGATACCGCCAGCCCGAACGGCCCGCCGTCGCGCCCGGCACGAAGATCATTTGAAAAAGCTCCTCATCCACGTATACCGCTCATGCTCCCGCCAGCCGTCCCCGGTCTCGTCGCGCGTGGTATAGTTGCATTCGCAATCCGGCAGCGCCGCTGCGAGCGCCTGCTTGTCCTCCGTGGAGGCGGGGTTCATGCCGTACCAAAGCCGTTCGAGCCACGTCATCCCGTAGAGCGGCGACAGGTCCGTAAGGCCGATGTTGCAGATGTTCACGTCGAGAAGCTTCGTCAGCGAAGCAAGCGGCGACACATCCTCGATCTTGTTCATGAACAGCTCGATATATTGCAGCTCCTCAAGCGCGGAGAGCGCCGAGATATCGGTGATCTTGTTGTCCGCCAGAATCAGGATCTGCAGCTTTGTAAGCGAGGCGATCACCGCAAGGTCCGCGTCCGTCAGGTAATTGTGCCCGAGATCCAGCGCGACAAGGTCGGTGCAGTACCGCAGCGGCTCAAGGTCGCCCTCCCGCAGCCGCTTGGTCGTGCGCACCTTCTCGTTGTATTCGTCGCTGGCGTTCGGGTTGGTGTACTTGGAAGGGTTGGCCGTTGAAAACCCGGTGGCGTCCGTGCGCACTTCGTGGGGCCCGATCTTCACCGTCCACACAAAGCGCACCCCGGGGTGCGCGGCGCCGAGCGCCGCCATCTGCTCGTCCGTCAGCCCGCAGCCGCACATGACCAGCTTTTGGAGCCGCGGCAACTGCGAAAGCGCCGCCTCCACCTGCTCCACGTCCTCGATCCTGGTCCCGCTCACGTCCAGCTCCGTGTCGATCGTGGACACAACGTGGCCGAGCACCTCGATCTGCCTCTGGAACAGCACGTCCGGATACGCGGCCTCGAGCGCATCGAGCGCCGCGTCGTCAAGCGCGCCGTCCGGCAGCAGCACGGCCGTCAGGCCAGAAAAATAGCCGAGCCCCGCGTCGAGCGCCGCCGCGTCCACCTGCAGTTCCCGCAGGTCCAGCTCCGTCGCGTCCGATGCGAACGTCGCGCCGCACAGCGGCACGGCATACCGCACCGCGAGCGCCGGCAGCGCCGCCGCCACCGCCTGGCCGTCCGCTGCGGACAGGCCGCTGTCGAACAGGTCCGCCGCTTCGATATTCGGGAAGCACGACAGCGCGTCGATGGCCGCCTGCACGCTGTCGAACGTCACGCCGGACAGATCCAGCGTCTCCGCGTCGGAATCGAACGCCCTGCCGTCCATCCGCACCGTGTAACGAAAGTGTATCTCCGGAAACGCCTCGCACAGCGCGCGCATCTCCGCCGCCGGCGCAGACCCGTCGCGCAGGTCCGCCTCCCGCAGCGCGGGGAAGAAGGGCAACGCCTGCAGCAGCGTGGTCACGTCGTCCACGCCGGTCGCGGTTAGGGTCGTATCCGCGTTGGTCAGCACCGCGTCCCCCACCTCGAGCGCATACGTAAACGCCACGTCGTCGCGCGCCTGCGCCGCCTCGCACAGCGCCGCATAGGCCGTGCTGCCGGTCGCATCCACCCGTTTCAGGCGGGGAAAGCAGTCGAGCATGGACGCGTCAGCCGCCGTACACCCCGGCAGCGTCAGCGTCTCCGCATCGCTCGAAAACGCCCCGTCGCTCAGGCGCACCGTCCACAGCACCTCGCAGCCCGCAGGCGCCGCGGCCTGCACCGCCGCCACATAATCGCGCGTCACGTCCTCCCGACCGCGCAGATCGATCGTCTGCAACGACCGCAGCGCGCCAAAAGCCGCCGCTTCCGGCAGCGTCCCGTCCGGCAGGGCGAGCGCGACGGCGTCCCGCGCGACGATCCTGCCGCCGAGCAGGGCATATTCCGACAGCAACAGATAGCCGCCCCCGCCGAGCGCCGCAAGCGCCACCAGCACGGCCAGCACGAGAATCGCCGTGCGCCGGGGTTCCCGTCCGCCGGGCCGGCGCCGCTTCTTCTTTTTTTCGTCGCGGTTCATGCCGCACCTCCCCCTTTCCTTCCCGCATCGCGGCGGCTCGGCCGCTTCGCGCGCCTGCGGGCGCGGAGCGCGAGCGCCACGGCCAGCGCCGCCACCGCAACGATCAAAGCCGCCAGGACCAGCGGCACGGGGTCAAAGCCGCCGGAAGCCGCCTCCGGCGTCACGGTGGGCGTGGCGGCGGCCGGCGTTTCCGACGGGACCGGCGTAACAGCCGCCGGCGTCGCCGTCTGTGTGGGCAGCGGCGACGGCGTGGGCGTCAACGTCGGCTCCGGCGATGCCGTCGTCCCGCCGTGCAGGGCGGACGGATCGATGTGCTCAAACAGATCGTTTACCCCCGGCGTGTCCGTCCCCACCGTGGTATAGGCAAGGCCGAAATCCGCAAGGCTGTAAACCCCTTCGTTCGTCACGGCATGGCGCGACGGCAACTGCGACTGGTGGCAGGCAAACGCCGCCGCCGCGATCTCGACCGCCGTCCGCCCGTCAAACGCGGAAAGCGGCTCGGTCACGGGCAGGGTGATGCCATTCTCCGCATACAGGTGCAGATAGACCTTCTTGACCTCCCATACGCCGTACTGTTCGGCGGAATCCGGGTCGTAGCTCGCATCGGCGGCGAGCGGGGCGGCCTCCAGAACGGCTCTGGCCAGCAGCGCATGCTGCCAGTGGCCGTATTCCCCGTTCAGATCATGGGAAACGACGACCTCCGGCCGGTACTGCCGCATGCGCTGCACCAGATAGCGCACCACGTCCGCCTGCCGGAACGTGTCCTCAAACTTTGCCCGGTATTCCGGCGGAATATCCGGAAAGCCGCCGAATACCGGCAGCGACCGCAGGCCCATCGTCCAGGCGCCCGCCATCGCCTCGTTGACGCGCACCCGCACGCGCGACGCCAGATACAGCGCCACCCCCTCGCGCCCCTGCTGCGCCTCATAAAGGGGGATCACCCCGCCGAGGAACAGCGCGTCGTCGTCCGGGTGCATGGCGATGAGCAGATAATCCGCCTTGTCCGGCGTCGGCTCCCACGGCAGATAGTCCGGGATATCGCCCTCGCCGTAGGCCGCCATCGTGCTGAGCGCCAGCGACGCATCCGCCCGGATGGTCACGCTGCACGCCCCCGGCAACGGTTCGATCACGTTGTTCCAGAGCGGCGTGCCGGCCGTTTCGTCCAGCAGCGCGCCCGCCGCGTCGTACTGCAGCACGGTAAACGCAGCCAGCTCCCGATAGAACGCGAAGAACACCGCCCGCACCGGCACATCCTCCCCCCAGGAGACGGTCACGGATTCGCCCGCGTCGATGCGCTGCGCGCTCTCCAGGTCATCGTCGGTCAACCGCGTCAGGCTGGAGGGAAAGCTCGCCTGCAATTTGCACTGCCTTGTCAGGTCCTCCGCCGTTCCGCCGTCCTCCTCCAGCGCCGCCGCGCCCGCCGCGCCCCCCAGCATCAGCAGCAGCGCGATCCAGAGCGCAAGCAGCCGCCGGTTCCTGCCGTTCACGCCGTCACCCCCTCTTGTTGCGCCAGTCCAAGTCCATACAGCAGCCGGTCGAGCGCTCGCTGCCGGCCGCCGCCCGCGAAGGCCTCCGCCAGATAGGCGGGAAAGGCCGTCTCCGGAATCCGGAAGGTGTCCTCCCAAAAGCGCGCCCTGTCGCGCAGGCGGCCGGCGTTTTCAAACACGGCCTCCATATCGTAGAACGTGCGGTAGCGCACCTGCCGGAACGTGAGCACCAGGAAGGCGAGGTGCGGCGCGTTCATCTCATAGGTCAGATAGGCGTCGTCCGCCCCGTCTCCGTCGGTGTCCAACCGGTCCACCACCATCAGGTAATGGCCGCCGTTCTGCACGATGTCGCCGCCGCGCGCCGCATCGTAGGCGATCCGGTTGTCGCCGCTCTTTTCGCGCTCCCCGCAGGCGCCGATGTTCGAGCCGGCGCCGCTGTTGGAAAGGTTGAGGCCGGCCTGCTTGTACGCCCATACGATGGCCGCAACGCACTGCATGCCGGTATAATAATAGGTGCCGTTGCCGTCCGTGGTGGGGGTGCGGAGCCGCGCGCCCCACGCGGGGTTCACGCCCCAGTCCGCCTCGTCCTGATAGGCGCCCCGCCCCTGATACGGCACCGAGGCGCCGTATGCCGCCATGCGCGACACGAGCGAGACCGCAGCCGTCACCACCCCGCAGCGCGTATACGGCCCGGCGGCCGCAACGTCCCGGCTGATGGCGGCGTTGAGCGCCTCCACGGAGGTGTCCTGTCCGGCCAGAAATTCCTCCATCGGCGTCGTCAGCGCCGTCAATCCCTCCGCGCGGATGACGTACCGAAAGCCGGAACACACCGTAATCGGCCACGGCTCGCCGACGCGCCCGGCAGCGTCGCGCACCCAGAGGTAGTACGTCCCGTCCGACTTGAACACGGAGAATCGCTGTGCGCCGCCGCAGGGCAGCCAGTCCGGGGACGCCGCCTCCGGCTCACGCTCTATTACCGTAAAACAGCAGGCCTCCGCCGTGCCCTCGGCCAATTCGACGTGCACCACGCCGCCGCTCGCATAGGCGCAGGCGATGCGGGGCGCGCCCGTCTCCTGCGCGTGCGCCGCGCCCGCCGGGCACAGTGCCGCCGTCAGCAGCAGCACGGAAAGCCAAAGGCCCGCCCACGACCGTCTCATGCCGTTCCCTCCCCCCGTGCAAACGCCAGCGGCTCCTGCCCCTCCTGATACAGCAGCAGCGCCGTCCCGTCCGGTTCATCCAGTTCATAGCGAACGGCATACGCCGCCCGCCCGTCCGGTACAAACGAAATCGTATCCGACAAAACCGTATAGGCGCCTTCGGCGGCGGCTTCCCCGGCGACCGCCCGGAATCGCCCGTCCGGCGACAGCGTCAGCACGAGCGCGCCGCCGTCCACCGTCCACTCCCCGAGCAGGGGATCGTTCACGGGCGTGGCGGTCGGCACGGGGGTCGAGAGAAGCACGACCGCCGCCGTCGCGCCGGTCTCCGGCTCCGCCGGCGGCGTGTTGGCCGGCTCCGCCGGCGAATCCCCGCATGCAAGGGCCAGCAGCAGCGGCCATACGACAAGCGGCACGCGCAAAACCCGCCTGCCGCCCGCTCTCGTCCGCACCCGGTGTGCCATCGCGTTCATCCTTTCCGCACGGGCGTCCCCACGCTCCCCCGTTTCCCTGATTGTAACAAGAAAAACGCCGTTCCGTCAAGGAACGGCGACAGGCCGCCATCGCCGGGCGCCGCCCCTGCGGCGCGTCCGCCCCGCAAGCGGCGATGAAAAAACCGGGGCGTGCGGGCGCGCCCGCCTCCCCGGTCCGATGCAGGCCCCGGCGTCGCCCACCCGGGCGCTACCGCGCCATGAAGCGGGAGAGAAACTCGCGCGTGCGCGGATTTTCCGGCGCTTCAAAGATCTCGTGCGGCGGTCCTTCCTCGGCGATCACGCCCCCGTCCATGAACGCCACGTGCGTGCTCACGTCGCGCGCGAACGCCATCTCGTGCGTCACGATGAGCATGGTCAGCCCCTCCCCGGCCAGCGTGCGCATGACGGCGAGCACCTCGCCCACCATTTGCGGGTCGAGCGCGCTGGTCGGCTCGTCGAACAGCAGGACCTCCGGCTCCATCGCCAGCGCCCGCGCAATGGCCACGCGCTGCTGCTGGCCGCCGGAAAGCTGGCGCGGCCGTGCATGGATATACGGGGCCATGCCAACCTTTTCAAGGTAGTGCAGCGCGCGTTCGCGCGCCGTTTCCCGCTCAAGCTTCTGCACGCGCACCATGCCGGCCATGCAGTTTTCCAGCACGTTCATGTTGGCAAACAGGTTGAAGCTCTGAAACACCATGCCCACGCGCGCCCGATAGGCGGGCGCGTTGAAGCCGCGGCGCAGGATGTCCTCGCCATGGTACAGGATGCGCCCTTCGTCCGGCCGTCCGAGAAGGTTGATGCAGCGCAGCAACGTGCTCTTGCCGGAGCCGGAGGCGCCGATGATGCAGGTCACGTCGCCGCGGGAGACGGACAGGTTGATATCCGTGAGCACGCGGTTCTTGCCGAACGACTTGCCCACATGCTCCACCGAAAGGATCGCTTCGGCAGCCTTTTCCATTCCCTATCGCCCCTCTCTCGTATCGCTCCGCCCGGCCTGCGGCCGCGGCTCGTGATAGCTGTACAGGCCGCTGGTGTGCGCCAGCGTATCGGTCGTGGCCAGGTCGTAGCTGGCGCTGCCGTCCATGCGGTTCTCCAGCAGGCGCAGCAGGCGCGAGCACACGAACGTAAGCACGAAATAGATCGCCATTGTGATCGTGAACGCCTCAAAATACGTGTATTCCGCGCCGGCCACGCCGTTGGTGGTGAAGAACAGCTCCACCGTGCCGATGACCGAGAGCACGCAGGTATCCTTGATGTTGATGATGAGGTTGTTGCCGATCTGCGGCATGATGTTGCGCAGCGCCTGCGGCAGCACCACGTGCAGCATGGTCTGTACGTGCGTCATGCCGATGGCCTTGGCGCCCTCGGTCTGCCCCGGATCAACGGACAGCACGCCGCCGCGCACGGTCTCCGCCATGTATGCGCCCGTGTTGATCGACACGATCACGAGCGCCGCCGGCAGCATCGGCAGATAGATGCCCCACAGCATGGCCAGCCCGTAGTAGATAAACATGGCCTGCACCATCATCGGCGTGCCGCGGAACACCTCCACATAGACGCCGAGCACGAAGCGCACCACGCGCATCACGGCGTAGCGCACTGGCTGCTCCCGCCGGTCGGCCGGAATGGTCTGCACGATGCCAACGGCAAAGCCGATGATGCAGCCGATCGCCG
Source organism: uncultured Eubacteriales bacterium (assembly GCA_900540495.1). Taxonomy (GTDB): domain Bacteria; phylum Bacillota; class Clostridia; order Christensenellales; family CAG-138; genus Aphodomorpha. Next base: position 11,692 of record UQGA01000030.1, read on the forward strand.
TCGAAACCACGGCGATGAGCATGGTCATCCCCGCGCCGCGCAGGAACGACGGGCCGTATTCGGCCCAGATCTGCGCAACGCTTACCCAGAAGGATGGTTTATCCGCCATGCGTTCGGGGGCCTCCTTTCTTCAGGCGCGCCGGCTCAGTCCTCGCTGAGCGGCTGAACCGAAATGGCCTCGTCCATCATACGGGTAAAATCGTCCGTCGTCAGCGTGGCGAGCGCCTCGTTGAGCTTGTTCAGCAGCGTCTCGTTGCCCTTCTGCACGGAAATGCCGATGTTGATCTCCTCTTCCGACACGGCAAAATCATCTTCGGTGCCGGTGAAGTCGAGCAGCTTCATCTCCGGATACGCCACGCAGGCCGCCATCGCCGTCGGCATATCGGTCACAACCAGGTCGCACCGGCCGGAGTCGAGCGCAACGAGCATGGCCGGCGCCGAATCCATCGCGGGCAGGATGTTCGCGTTTTCAATCTGCGGCAGGCACGTATCGTACCACACGGTCGCCTGCTGCGAGGTGCAGGTCGCGCCCGCCAGATCGGAGATGCCCGTCGCGTCGGCGTACGGGCCGTCCGCCATGACGAGCGTCACGATGGACGCATAGTAGTACGGCGTGGTGAAATCCACCTGCTTGAGCCGCTTGGCGGTGATGGACTGCCCCGCGATAACGCAGTCCACCGTGCCGGACTGCACGGCCGGCACGAGCGAGTCCCAGTCAAGCCGGACGATCTCCAGCTCCATGCCCATCTGTTCGGCCAGATATTTGGCCATCATCACGTCGTAGCCGTAAGCGTAGTCCGCGCTGTCCTTGATCGGCACGGCCCCGTTGCTGTCGTCCGGCTGCGTCCAGTTGTACGGCGCATAGCTGCACTCCATCGCCACGGACAGCACGTTGTCGTCCCCGGACCCCGCCGTGCAGCCCGCCGCCACCAGGGCCAGCAGCGCCGCAAGCGCCAGCGCAAGCACCCGTCTGTTCTTCATCTCCCGATTCCTCCTTGCATGTCTCTGCCGTGGCAGGCGGCCGCCGCAAGAAAAAGCCCGCTGCGCCGAACGAAAGCGACGCTGCGGGCCAAACTTCCCGGTTCCCGATGGACGGGCCCCGCCCGTCCGCCGGAGATGATAGCGCTCCACTTTCGTGACAGTGCGCCGGATGTTCTCCTGCGCCCCAGCCCGCTCCCCGTGGCAACGGGAAACGCGCTTCGGCGGCGGCCCCTTTTGCACGCGGCGGCTTGCCAGCCGTTGCCGCGCGGTACTCTTGGCCTGCCGCGCCTCTACCATATGCCGCGGCCTGCGCCGCGACCGGCTTGAATGGGATCATATTACTATATGATATACGATTTGTCAACGCCTTTTGCGCATTTCCCCGCTGACGGCCCCATCCGGCCGGGAGCCCTCCGTCGCACGGCGACGGGCGGGCTGCTCCCCCGGGCGGCAGCCCCATGGCGGGCCGTCCCGGCGCCGGCGGCGGGCGGGAACGCCGCGCCGGCAGAGACGGAGCGTTGCGCCGCAGGCAGAAGCGCCGCGCCGGCAGGGGCGAAGCGTTGCGCCGCGGGCGGAAGCGCCGCGCCGGCGGGGACGGAGCGTTGCGCGGCGGGTGGATTGACACCGGGCGGCTACCCCCATGGCGGGCCGTCCCGGCGCCGGTGGCGGGCGGAAGCGCCGCGCCGGCAGGGGCGAAGCGTTGCGCGGCGG
>UQGA01000031.1 GCA_900540495.1 uncultured Eubacteriales bacterium
TGTCGCAGACAAAAACAAGCCGGAGCAAAGCGGACTTTGCTCCGACGAGGCGGAGAGGGTGGGATTCTCCGCGAAGGCCTCGGGCTGCTTGTCTTCCAGACTGCGCTGCTCCGGGCCATCGCTCCCCGGGGCGGGGGGACGCCGCACTGCGGCCTCCCCTCTTCCGCCCTTCGAATCCCTTCCTTCTCAACAGCAAAGCAGGACGCCCGTGCGTTGCACGGGCGCCCTGCTTTGGCGGAGAGGGTGGGATTCGAACCCACGTGCCGTTGCCGGCAAACTGATTTCGAGTCAGCCCCGTTATGACCACTTCGATACCTCTCCCTGTGCGGCTCCGGGGATGCGGGAAAACCCGCAACCCACAGTATACAGGAAATCAGGGCAAATTGCAACGCTTTGCGCGAAAGAAATCGGACAACAGCGCAGCGCAATCGTCTTCGAGGATGCCCCCCCAGGTGCGGACGCTGTGCAACAGGCATCGGTCGGTGAGATCGACAAGGGAGCCGCAGCAGCCGGCGCGCGGGTCGAACGCGCCGAACACGAGCTCCTCCAGCCGAAGGTTGACCGCCGCCCCGGCGCACATGGCGCACGGTTCGAGCGTGACGTACAACGTGCAGCCGGTCAGCCGGCCGCCGCGCTGCCGGGCCGCCGCCTGCATGGCCAGCAGTTCCGCATGCGCCGTGCCGTCCCTCAGCGCGACGCAGCGGTTGTGGGCGCGCGCGAGCACTGCGCCGTCGCAAACAACCACCGCCCCCACGGGCACCTCATCCGCCTGTGCCGCCAGACGTGCCTCGGCAAGCGCCAGGCGCATGCCCTCCTCGTGCGTCATGCCTCCGCCTCCCCGCCAAACAGCGCGTTGACGCGCGCCTCGGTGTCGAACCCGTCGTAGCGCACCCGGTAGAGCGTCAGACCGTGCGCGGGCGCGGTCGGCCCCGCGTCGGCGCGCTCGTGCGAGGCAAGCGCCGTGCGGATGGCGGAAGGCGGCAGGCCGCCCTTGCCGATCTCAAGCATCGTGCCCGCAAGGATGCGCACCATGTTGTAAAGGAAGCCGTTGCCGGCAACATCATAATAAAGGTATGGACCCTCGCGCGTCCAGGTCGAGACGCACAGGGTGCGCACGGCGCTGTCCACATGGCCGCCGGCGGACATGAACGCGGAAAAGTCGTGTTCGCCCAGGCAGTCGGCGGCGGCGGCGCGCATGCGCGGCAGGTCGAGCGGGGCGTGGACGTGCAGCGCCGTGTGCCGCGTGGCGACGCGCGCGTGCGGCCCCGTCTGCACCGCATAGCGGTACTGTTTTTCCAGCACGTCAAAGCGCGCATGGAAGCCGGCGGGCGCCTCTTCGCTCAGCAGCACGCGGATGTCCCGCGGCAGGTGCATGTTGAGCGCGACCGCAAACTTGTCCGCCGCCATGCGCACGCCCGTGTCAAAATGCGCCACCTGTGCGCGCGCATGCACGCCACTGTCGGTGCGGCCGGAACCGTGCAGCGCGATGCGCTCCCCCGTGACGGCGAACAGGGCGTCCTCCAGCAGGGCCTGCACCGCCGTGCCGTTGGGTTGCGTCTGCCAGCCGACGTAGCGGGTCCCTTCGTATTCGAGGATGAGGCGAATCCTTCGCATGCGGCAATCCCTCCGTCTGCCGTTACAACCAGAGCTGGATGACCGGCACCGCCGCCAGCAGCAACGCAATGAGCAGCGCCGCCAACAGGTCGCGCCGGGCATAGTGCAGCTCGTGCATGCGCGTGCGGCCTTCGCCGCCATGGTAACAGCGCGATTCCATCGCCATCGCCAGTTCATCCGCCCGGCGGAACGCCGAAACGAACAGCGGCACCAGCAGCGGAACCATCGCCCGCGCGCGCGCAAGCAGGCCGCCGGTCTCAAAGTCCGCCCCGCGCGCCATCTGCGCCTTGCGGATGCGCTCGGTTTCCTCCAGCAGCGTGGGGATAAAGCGCAGCGCAATGGTCATCATCATCGCCAGTTCATGCGCCGGAAAGCGGATGCGCTTGAGCGGCTTGAGCAGACGCTCCAACCCGTCCGTCAGGGCAATGGGGGATGTGGTCAGCGTCAACAGCGAGGTGCCCGCCACAAGCAGGATCAGCCGCAGCGAGATGAACACCGCCTGCCGCACCCCTTCGGCCGTCACGCGAACGATCCACCACGAGAACAGCACCCGTTCCCCCTGCGTGAAGAACAGGTTGATGAGAAACATGAACGCGATGAGCCAGCGCATGGGGCGCAGGCTCGAAAGCGCATAGCGCGCCGGCACCCCGGAGGCGAGCAGCGCGCCGAGCACGAACAGCAGCGGCACGGCGAACACCGGCATGGCGCGCACGAGAAACACGAGCACGATGTACGCGATCATGGCGAGGATCTTGGTGCGTGGGTCGAGGCGGTGGACAGGGCTGTCGCCCGGCACAAACTGGCCCAGGACGATGGCGTTGGTCATACCGCCGCACCCCCTTCGCGCCAGCGGGCGAGCACCCAGTCCGTCAACGTCTCCGTGCGCACCGCCCCCGGCGGCGCGTCCAGGCCGCGCGCGCGCAGCAGCTGTGACAGCCGCGCCGCCTGCGGCACGGCAAGCCCCATCTGCGCAAGTTCCTCCGCGCGGGAGAACACTTCCGCCGTCTTGCCCAGCATGCACAGCCGGCCCTGTTCGAGCACCGCCACCCGGTCGGCATGGCGGGCCACGTCGTCCATCGAGTGCGACACCATGAGCACGGTGCAGCCCGTGCTGGCGCGCAGCCGCTCGAGCAGGGCGAGGATTGCGCGGCGGCCCTGCGGATCGAGCCCCGCCATCGGCTCGTCCAGCGCGAGATATTTGGGCCGCATGGCGAGGATGCCCGCCAGCGCCGCCCGGCGCTTTTCGCCGCCGGAGAGGTCGAACGGCGACTTCCCGGCAAACCGTTCCGCCGGGAGGCCGACCAGTTCCAGCGCCTCCCGCGCTTGTGCGCGCGCTTCCTCGTCGGACAGGCCGAGGTTTTTTGGCCCGAAGGCCACGTCCTTCTCCACCGTTTCCTCAAAAAGCTGATATTCGGGGTACTGGAACACGAGCCCGACCAGCGCTCGCGCGCGCTTGCGCTGCTGCTTGTCGCGCGTATCAAACCCATCCACGAGCACGCTGCCGCCCGTTGGCGTGAGCAGACCGCACAGCTGCTGCATGAGCGTGGACTTGCCGGAGCCGGTATGCCCGATGACGCCCAGGAATTCGCCCTCGCCGATGGTCATGGTCACGCCGTTGAGCGCCGCATCCATCGGAGACGGGGCGGAATCGCTGCGGGAGCGTCCGCCGCCGGAGGCGCCGCCGTACCGATAGGTCAGTTGTTCGATAACGATTGCCATATCGCCTGTGCCAGCTCCTCCAAAGTGATCGGGTCGCCCGCCAGCGGCATCCCCGCCTGCCGGAGCGTTTCACGCATCTGCACGGCCTCCGGCGCATCCAGCCCGGCGGCGCGCAGCTCCTCCACACGGCCGAACACCTCGCGCGGCGATCCGGTCATCACGAGGCGGCCGTCGTCCAGCACGGCGATCCGGTCGCAGCGGGCGGCCTCCTCCATGTGCTGTGTGATCATCACGACCGTCATGCCCCGTTCGTGATGCAGGCGCTCCACAATATTGAGCACGTCCTGCCGGCCGCGCGGGTCGAGCATGGCCGTCGCCTCGTCGAGCACAAGCACCTCCGGCCGCATGGCCAGCATCCCCGCGATGGCGATGCGTTGTTTCTGCCCGCCGGAGAGCGCATAGCTGGCGGCGGTGGCGTAGCGGGTCATGCCCACTTCGGCCAGCGCCGCGTCCACGCAGCGGCGGATCTCCGCGGGCGGCACGCCGAGGTTCTCCGGGCCGAAGCCCACATCCTCCTCCACAATCGTGGTGACCAGCTGGTTGTCCGGATTCTGGAACACCAGCCCCACCCGCCGCCGGATCTCAAGCGTATTTTTTTCATCGCGCGTGTCCATGCCGTCCACGAGCACGCAGCCTTCCGTGGGCAGCAACAGCGCGTTGAGATGCTTGGCGAGCGTGGACTTGCCGGAACCGTTGTGGCCGACGATGGCGAGCATCTCCCCGTCCGCCACGGTCAGGGACACGCCATACAGCGCGCCGGGCGCTTCCCCGCCGGGCGCCGCGCCCGCTTCCGCCTGCGCTTCCGCATAGGCGTATGAAACGTCCCGAAGCTCGATCATCGCGGCGCCTCCCTTCAAAAAGAATCCACGACAGTATACCACAAGTCTGTACATTTGGGAAAGCGTTCGTTATAATTTAGGTATGAAAACGCTGATCCGGCAAATCCATACGATCGTCACCTGCGATGACGGCGACCGCATCCTGCACGGGGCCAACCTGCTGCTCGACGGCGGCGTGATCGCCTCGCTCGACGCCGCGGACGATGCGCAGGCCGACCGCGTGATCGACGGGCGCAACCTGTTCGTCTATCCCGGCCTTGTGAACACGCACCACCACCTGTACCAGTATTTCACGCGCAATCTGCCGCAGGTGCAGGGGTTCGCCCTGTTCGACTGGCTCACCGCGCTCTACGGCATCTGGGCGGGGCTGGATGCGGATATCGTATACCAGAGCTCGCTGGCGGGCATGGCGGAGCTGATGCGATACGGCTGCACGACGTGCTTCGACCACCACTATGTCTTCCCCACCGGGCAGGAGGGGTTGATCGACGCGCAGTTCGAAGCGGCTGCGGCGCTGGGCATCCGCATGCACGCCTCGCGCGGCAGCATGAGCCTCTCGCAAAAGGACGGGGGCCTGCCGCCGGATTCGGTCGTACAGCCGCTTGAGCCGATCCTGCGGGACAGCCGCCGCCTCATCGAGACATATCACGACCCGTCCCCCCTGTCCATGCGGCAGGTGGTCCTTGCGCCCTGCTCTCCGTTCTCGGTGACGGCCGAACTGATGACCGAGAGCGCGGCGCTGGCGCGCGCCTACGGCGTGCGGCTGCACACGCACCTTTGCGAAACGAAGGATGAGGAACGCTATACGCTTGAACGCACCGGGCTGCGCCCGTTTGCGTATATGGAGAGCCTCGGCTGGGTCGGGCCGGATGTGTTCTACGCGCACGGCATCCATTTCAACGACGCAGAACTGCGGGCGCTGGCCGATACGGGTACCGGCGTGGCGCACTGCCCCTGCTCCAACATGAAGCTGTCCAGCGGCGTCATGCGCCTGCCGGAGATGCTGCGCCTCGGCGTGCCCGTCGGGCTTGCGGTGGATGGCAGCGCATCGAACGACGCTTCCAACCTGCTCGAGGAGATCCGCACGGCCTATCTGCTGCACCGGTTGACCGCCGGCGACGACGCCCCCACCGGCTATGCGCTGCTCAAGCTCGCCACGCGCGGCGGCGCCCGCCTGCTGGGGCGGAACGACATCGGCCGCCTTGCGGTCGGATGCGCCGCAGACCTGTTCGCCATCCGGATGGATCGGCCCGAGCTGCTTTGCGCCGGCCGCGACGCGGCCAACCTGTTCGGCACGGTCGGGTACCACCGCGCGGCGGACTATGTGTTCGTCAACGGCCGGCTGACCGTGGAGGACGGTGCGCTGCTGAGCGTGGACGAGGCGCGCCTGCAGGCGGGAGCGGCCGCCGCCGTGCGCCGCCTGCTCGAAAAAAGCTGAACCATAAGGAGAACGCGCCCGGCCATGACCGTCAAATCCGTCACGCGCGCGGCGATTATCGCTGCGCTGTATGTTGCCGTTTCGTTTGCGGTGCAGCCGTTTGCCTCCGGGCTGATGCAGTGCCGCGTCAGCGAGGCGCTCACCGTATTGCCGTACTTTACGGCCGCCGCCGTGCCCGGCCTGTTCCTCGGTTGCCTGCTGTTCAACCTGCTCAGCGGGGCGGTCGTCTACGACGTGGTGTTCGGGTCGCTGGCAACGCTGCTGGCGGCGCTCTGCACGCTGTACCTGCGCCGGCGGGGCGTGAGCCGCTACTTTGCGCCTCTGCCGTCCGTCGTGCTCAACGGGTTGATCGTCGGCGCCGTGCTCGTGTACGCCTACGGCGTGCCCGCAACATATCCTCTGGCGGCGCTGTCCGTTGCCGCCGGCCAGGCAATCGCCTGCTACGGGCTCGGCCTGCCGCTGATGCTGCTGCTCGAGCGGTTCCGCACCCGCCTGTTCTGAGCGGCGCGGCATCCGCTTTGCAATGCGGGGCAATCGGGAGCGCGCAGGCGCCCCGCTTTCCCGGGCTTGCGCAAGGCGCCGGTTCCGGCGGCGGACGGCGATCGTGCCCGTTGACATTTTGGCGGGGTTCGGTACAATAGAAGCATGAAACGCACGATCATCCACATCATCCTGCCGCTCCTGCTCGCCGCCTGCTGCGGGCTGGCCGGTTGCGCGCAGGAGGCAACGGAGGAACCGCAGACCATGGAACAGCAATACCCCATCGCCACCATCGAAATGGCGGACGGCAGCGTCATCCGCATTGAGCTCTATCCCGATGTGGCGGAAAACACCGTCAAGAACTTCATCTATCTTGCCAACACCGGCTTTTATGACGGCGTGATCTTCCATCGCGTGATCGAGGGCTTCATGATCCAGGGCGGCGACCCGGACGGCACCGGCACCGGCGGCCCCGGCTACCGCATCAAGGGCGAGTTTTCCAACAACCATTACGACAACGACCTGAAGCATGAACGCGGCGTGATCTCCATGGCGCGGCAGGGCAACCCCTATTTCCCCGCTTCCGCCTATAACACCGCCGGCAGCCAGTTCTTCATCATGCACGCCGACAGCGAGCATCTCGACGGCGACTATGCCGCTTTCGGCCGCGTGATCGAGGGCATGGATGTGGTGGACGCCATCGCCGCCGTCGAGACCGACGCGAACGACCGTCCGCTCGTCGAACAGCGGATGGAGACCGTGCGCGTGGAGACCTTCGGCGTGGATTACGGCGAGCCGGAGCGCATCGAGGAGTAACGCCCTCGGCCGGGCGCGGCCCCTCGGAAAGGGTTCCATAGGACGGATGGCTTCCGTCCTTTTTTCGGGAAAACCGGGCCAGGGGCAGCCGGCGAAGGAAAAAGGGGCGGGCGCGCCCACCCGCTTCCGTTCCCCCTGCCCGCCGGGGCCTCTTCCCCGGTTCCCGCCGTTCCCCCTGCCCACCGGGAGTCTCTTCCCGGTTCCTTTCGTTCCCCCTGCCCGCCGGGGCCTCTTCCCCGGTTCCTTCCGTTCCCCCTGCCCGCCGGGGTCTTTTCCCCGGTTCCTGCCGGTTCCCTGCCCGCAGGGACCTTTTGCCCGGTTCCTGCCTTTCTTTTCCTGAAAAACAAAAGAACGGGATTTTCGCCCGTCCTTTTCTTCCCGGAAAGAGGGGGCTTCCCGCCCCAAAACCGGCGCTCCCCTCACAGCGGCTGCTTTGCGGGCAGCCCCGCGCGGCGGGGAAAGCGGGGCGGGGTTTCCGCCTGCTTTTCCGCAACGACGAGCGTGCGCGCGCCATATCCGGCCGGGATCGGCATGCTCCGGCACGTACAGCGTAGCTGGGCGCAGGCGCTCTGCGCGGCGGCGAGCTCGCCGGCCGGGTCGCCCTTGTAGGCAATGCTCTGCCCGCCTACGCGCAACAGCGGCACGGTGAGCTCGAGCAACGCGGGCAGCGGCGCAACGGCGCGGGTCAGCGCGGCGTCAAACGAGGCGCGCAGCGCGGCGTCGCGTCCCGCGTCCTCGGCGCGCAGGTGCAGGCAGCGCGCGGAGAGGCCCAGCGCCTCCAGCGCGGCTTCGAGAAACTCGACCCGCTTTTGCAGCGCGTCCAGGAGCGTGACGGACAGGTCCGGCCGCACGATCAGCAGCGGAATGCCCGGGAAGCCCGCGCCCGTGCCCACATCGATGCAGCGCGCGCCGGCGGCGAGCAGCGGCACGGCGGCGAGCGAGTCGAAGAAATGCTTTTCGGCGACGGCCTCCGGCTCGGTGATGGCGGTGAGATTGCGCGTCCTGTTCCATTCCGTGAGAAGCGTGAAATAGCGGCCGAAACGATCCGCCTGTTCGTTCGTCAGCGCCGGATACAGGGCGGCGAGCCGCGCCACGCAGCGTTCCCGATCCGTCATGCGCGTTCCTCCCTTCGCTTGAGTTCAATGAGCAGCACGGATACGTCCGCCGGCGACACGCCCGATATGCGCGCCGCCTGTCCCACGCTGTGCGGCCGGGTGGCGGCGAGTTTCTGGCGCGCCTCCAGCCGCAATCCGTGCATGGCGGCATAATCCAGGTCGTCCGGCAGCGCCAGGTCTTCGAGCCGCCGGGCCCGCGCGACCTCCTCGCGCTGTTTCTGGATGTAGCCGTCATAGCGGGCAAGCACCTCGACCTGCTCGAGCGCCTCGGCCGGCAGCGCCGGCAGCGCCTGCGGCGTTCCGGCCGTGAGCGAAAGCAGGGCCGTATACGTCATGCCGGGCCGCTTGAGCAGGTCGAACAGGCGCGCGCCGCCGCCGGCGGGCGCCCGCTCGCCAATGGCTTCGAGGCAGGCCGTGAGCGCCGCCGAAGGCGGCACGCTGGCGTCCAGCGCGCGCATGGCCGCGTCCACGGCCTCGCGCTTTCTCTGCAAAAGATCGTATCGTTCGGCCGAGATCAGCCCCGTGCGCCGCGCCCGCTCGGTCAGGCGCAGGTCGGCGTTGTCCTGCCGCAGCAACAGCCGGTATTCGCACCGGGAGGTCATCATGCGATACGGTTCCGGCGTGCCCTTGGTGGCAAGATCGTCCACAAGCACGCCGATGTACGCCTCGTCGCGCCCGAGGAGAAACGGCGCCTCGCCCCTGACGTACAGCGCGGCGTTCACGCCCGCCAGATAGCCCTGTGCGGCGGCTTCCTCATACCCGGAGCTGCCGTTGAGCTGCCCGGCGGTGAACAGGCCGGGCACGGCCTTGACCATCAGCGCACAGTCGAGCGCCGTGGGGTCGATGCAGTCGTATTCGATGGCATAGCCCAGCCGGGCGACTTCGCACCGTTCCAGCCCCGGAAGCGTCCGCAGCATGGCCACCTGCACGTCCGCCGGCAGGCTCGTACTCATGCCCTGCACGTACATCTCGTCCGTGGTGCGGCCCTCCGGTTCAATGAAAATCTGGTGGCGCGGCTTATCGGCAAAGCGCACAAGCTTGTCCTCGATGGAGGGGCAGTAGCGCGTGCCGGTCGCGTGGATGCGGCCGCTGTACATGGGCGAACGGTCGAGGTTGTCGAGGATGATGCGGTGCGTTTCCGCATTGGTATAGGTCAGGTAGCACGGCGTCTGCTCGCGCTGGAGGCCGCCGTGCAGGAAGGAAAAGGCGGGCATGGGTACGTCGCCGTCCTGCCGCTCCATTTTGTCATAATCCAGGCTGCGGCCAAGCACGCGCGCCGGCGTGCCGGTCTTGAACCGGCGCACGGGGATGCCGAGGCGCATGAGTTCGGCCGAGAGCGTCTCCGCGCGCGTCAGCCCCGCCGGGCCGCTCTCGCGCGCCCAGTCGCCGATGAGGATGCGGCTCCTGAGGTATACCCCGGCGGCGGCGACCACCGCCCGGCAGCGGAGCGTAAACCCTTCCGCCGTGCGCACCCCCGCGATGCGGCCACCCTCGGTCAGCAGCGCCTCCGCCTCGTCCTGCAGGAGGGTCAGCCGCTCCTGCCGCTCGAGCGCGCGCTTCATGCGCTCATGATAGCGGCGCTTGTCCATCTGCGCGCGCAGGCTGTGCACGGCCGGCCCCTTGCCGGTATTGAGCATCCGGATCTGGATCAGCGTGTCGTCGGCGGCAAGGCCCATCTCGCCGCCCAGCGCATCCAGTTCGCGCACCAGATGCCCCTTGCCCGTGCCGCCGATGGCCGGATTGCACGGCATAAGTCCCACGGAATCCAGGTTGAGCGTCAGCAGCAGCGTGGAAAGGCCCATGCGCGCGCAGGCGAGCGCCGCCTCGCAGCCCGCGTGCCCCGCGCCGATCACCACGACGTCCGCATCGTTTTCGCTTCCACTCCACGTTCCAAACATATCAAGATTGTACCACCGCCGCCCTGCACCCGACAACGGTTTTCTGCAAACGGGCAGCGCCGCTATTGCGACAGGGCCAGCACGGCCTCTACCGTACCCCGCTCCCAGTCGTACCAGAAATAGCCGTCGCGCGTTTGGCGCGCTTCGTCCTCATAGGAGTAGTAGATCAGCATGGACGCGCCGTCGCGCCCCCACTGCAAAAACCGGTATTCGATCTCCGGCCATCCGTCCCGCAGCGCCGCATAGCCGTAACGGCCCACCTCGGTCGCTTCAACGCCCATCGTCAAATAGGCGTCCAGATTGCGCTCCGCATTGCGCGTCAGATCCGCCAGCACAAGCGAGACGCCGTCCTCATACTCCAGCGCAAGCACATATCGCTCGCTGTCCGGCGCCCACCAGCTCCCGCCATAGCGGCAATCGCCGTAATTGATGCGCCACGACGCGCCGTCGCCGAGCGTAACAATCAGCGCGGTTGCATCCTCGAGCGAAAAGCCGCCGCCGGAAAGCGCCTTGCGATAGACCGAGATCGTCTTGTTCCCATCCGGCGATACGTTCCGGTCAAGCAGGAAGAGCGTCCCGTTTTTCCAGAGCAGGAACGCAGCCGCCAGCAACAGCCCCGCAAGGCACGCGGCAATGGCGCATGCGCTTCTGCGCCGCGTCAACCGCAACCGCTGCCTGCGGCCGCACAGGGAATAGTCGAGCGCGCTCCTCGCGCCCGCCTCCCCCTGTACGCGCGCCTCGTTCGGCGTCGACCGCTCGCCCGCGATGAGTTCCAGAACGGAGCAGCCCAGCGCCGCCGAAAGCGGCTCGAGCAGCGCGATGTCCGGCGCGCACAGGCCGGTATCACATAGTTAAAGATATTGGTATCATTCAATCAATTTTGCCGATAAAGCGGTAGAAGATTTCTACCTCCTGTTCCCGGCTTCCGTCCTCACCTTTGACCGCTTCATGGACAACGATTTTTTCAATCAGCGTATTCAAAAGTTCGGCGGTCAGTTCCGTTGGATTGACGCACTCTTTCATCAAGGCAATCCATTTTTCTGCGTCTGCGGCGTTCTGGCTTTCAGTGGCGATAGAGGATTGAAGCCGCTCAATCTTTTCGTCCAGTTCAGCCTGTTCGCTTTGGTACTTCCCGGACAGCATAGAGAAGTTGTATTCCGTGATACGCCCCGCCGCCCAGTCCTCATACATCCGGGCAAACAGGGTATCAACTTCGGATTTCCGCTTCTCCGCTTTCTTCAACTCTGCGGCTTGCTTCTTTCTTGCGGCGGCCTGTCCCTTGTCATTGGCATTTAACAGCCGCTTCAAGAGCCGTTCTTCATCATGCTGTACCAGCCCCGACCAGTATTGCAGACGGGAGAGGACATAGGCGTAAAGCACATCGTAGCGGATATAGTGCATGGAGCATTGGCGTGTGCCCTGTCCGTACTTGCTACAATGATAATGACCGTAAGCCTTGCTGTTCTGCCTGTTCTCCCCATAGGACAGCGACCAGCCGCAATCCGCACATTTTACCAATCCGGAAAAAATCTGCGTCGTACCATCCTTGCACTTCCTGCGGCGGTTTGCTATCTGCTCCTGTACCTGCCGGAAAACCTGTTCGCTGATAATCGGCTCCTGCGTGTCCTCCACCCGCACCCATTCACTTTGGGGCTTGCGTATCCTCCGCTTGTTCTTAAAAGAAATGTTTGTTTCCCGGTAGTGGATGGTATGACCGATATAGGTTTCGTCTTTCATAATGCTCTTGACCTGCGCTATCGTCCATGCGTAGCTTTTTTCCTCCGGCGCACCCGCATAGATGTTTGCGAAAGTCCCGTCACGCTGGAAGTTGATAAATCCCGGCGTAGGAACCTTTTCCTCAATCAGTATTCTTGTGATACTGGCCGCCCCTCTGCCATGAATGGCAAGGTCAAAAATCTTCTCCACTATCCAGCGGGTTTCCTCGTCGATTATCAGCTTGTTTTTGATTTCCGGGTGTTTCCTGTACCCGATGGGAGCATAGGCGCCGATACGCTGTCCTGTGGCAAACTTTGCTTTGAAAGCGGCCTTTACCTTGCGGCTTGTATCTTTCGCAAACCATTCATTGAACAGGTTTTTGAACGGGACAAAATCGGAAAGCCCTTTCTCTGTGTCCTCATTCTCCGCAACGGCGATGTAGCGCACCCGTTTTTCCGGGAACAGAAATTCCAGATAGTAGTCCATCATCACATGTTCCCGCCCGAAACGGGAAAGGTCTTTCGTGACAATGCAGTTTACTTTTCCGGCTTCCACATCGTCCATCATGC
>UQGA01000032.1 GCA_900540495.1 uncultured Eubacteriales bacterium
CCTTCAGCTTCTTCAGCCCCTCATTAATCTCCCTCTGCAAGCCCTCCAGCTCCGCCAGAATCTCGCTGGTCGGGGGATACTCCACAGCCTGATACTCCACCTTCTTATATTTGTTGATGGACAGGTCGTAGCCATTATCCACGATTTCCTGCTTGGGCACGAAGAAGCTCTTTTCAGTGCGCTCGCGGGTTTCTTCCTGATCGAGGTGGTGGAAGCGTTCGATGATGTCGGGAATGTCGTTCTGGTCGATGGGGCTGCGCTTGTCGTCGAGGCTAAAGCCGTCGGCGGCCATGTCGTAGAACCAGACCTTGTCCGTGCCGCCGTGTCCGGTCTTGGTGAAAATCAGGATGGCGGTGGAAACGCCCGCGTAGGGCTTGAACACACCGCTGGGCATGGAGATGACCGCCTCCAGACGGTTGAATTCTACCAGCTCCTGCCGCAGCGCCTTATGTGCCTTGGAAGAGCCGAAAAGCACGCCGTCCGGCACAATGGACGCGCAGCGCCCGCCGACCTTCAGCGCTTTCAGGAACAAAGCGAGGAAAAGCAACTCCGTCTTTTTCGTAGGCGCGATGGCGAGCAGGTCTTTGGAGATGGTTTCCTTGTCCAGGCTGCCGGTGAAGGGCGGGTTGGCCATGATGAGGGTATATTCGTCGCGGTGGGTATTGTCCTCGGAAAGGGAGTCCATCCAGCTGATGTTGGGCGCTTCCACGCCGTGAAGCATCATGTTCATGGCTCCAATGCGCAGCATGGTCTGATCGGTGTCGAAGCCGGAGAACATGGTTGTGGTGTAATGGCGCTTGTTCTCGGTTTTCATCAGATCCATGGCGTAATGCTCGCTGACATACTGCGCCGCGGCGCAGATAAAGCCCGCGCTGCCCATCGCCGGGTCGCAGATTACGTCATCCATCTGGGGCTGCATCAGCTCCACCATCATTTTGATGATGTGGCGCGGCGTGCGGAACTGGCCGTTGGTGCCGCTTTGCGCGATTTGCGAGAGAAGATACTCGTACACATCGCCCATAATGTCTTTATTGTTGAGGTCAAGGCTGTCGAGCGCATCGACCACGCGGACGAGAACGCGGGCTGTCGGCACGAGAAATAGCGCATCCTTCATATATTTTGCAAAGGCCGTATCCCTGCCCGTGTGCAGATCGTTTTTAATGAAGGGAAACACGTTCTCCGTCATATTTTTAAACATCGCTTCCGCTTCGTAGTGACGGAAGTTGTGCCAGCGGCAGTTCTGGTGTTCGCTGTCAAAAATAGGATCAACGACCTCCATATCAAAAGCGGCAGCATTTGCCTCCTTGCGCATTTCGTTATCGTCCAGTATTTTTATAAACATCAGATATGTGATCTGCTCAATTACCGTAAGAGGGTTGGTCATGCCGGAAGACCAGAAAATATCCCAAATACCGTCAATTTTGTTTTTAAGTTCTCCTGTGATCATAATGGCTCTCCTTTATACAAATCTATAATCGTAATGGCTTAACCCAATCTGACATATAGTTACCGCTCGGGGCGCACAACTTCGCATATATCTCCAGTATCACAATTCAGATAGTCGCAAATACGCAGTAAAACGGTGATGGACACTTCCTCGCCCTTGTTGCGCTTACTCATCGTTGCAGGAGCGATACTGGAATTGGTTCGGAGTGGACTTTGCTATGCTCCTTTTTAACATCAAAAGTTTTTATCACTCAGCTTCATAAAATAGCCCTCGCTTGGTATTTATCAGATGAACCAAAACTTCCACCTGCAGTATAACACAAAAGTTTCACAATTTCGAGTGGGCAGAGATCCCATATCTGGTTTTGCGCTTCCGGTTTTGCGCTGTATCAGCGAACGCATCATTGCCGAAGTGCCCCATGTCAACCGCGTCGCCTACGACATCACGAGCAAGCCCCTTGGGCACGATCGAGCGGGAGCCACTGCACAAAACCTCCATAGCCTGAGGGCAGAAGCCGTCGCGGCTGTGAGGGGGGACATGGCCTGCAATCATCGCAGCAGGTAGCTGATCAGAGGGAATCGGAGCGCAAGCGTCTTGTAGCCGCTGTGTCGCCGGCCAGGGGATGGCGCACGGACGGCTGTTGCAAGCAACAGGGAAAAAAGAAGCTCTTGACAAACGGAACATTCCCGGGCACGATTGAGTGGGAATAAGTTTCGAATCAACAGGCTCATGCAGTTCGCACGTCCCGTTTCCGGGAGGAGGCGAACTGCTCCTATGTGCAAACAACATGACGGCTCACTGAAAAACGGATGGAGCGGCATGGATCAAGTCGAGGGATGGCGGGCGTGCGCCCATGTATGCCATGTGCAGTAGTTGCAATATGTGTGCCAATCTGTCATAATAAAAAAGAATTGTAAATGTGCAAACAGGGGTCAGGGGGAGAATCGGTTCAATATGGGGAAGATGGGGAAGCGGCTGGCTTGGAGGGCGTGTGGCTGGTTGGCCTTGCTGTTGATGTGTGCCGGCTGTGCGGCAAAGACGTCGCAACCGGAGGGACATACGCCGCTGGCAACCATGCCCATGCCAACGACGGCGCCAACGGTAGAACCAACTGCAACGCCAGACCCCACTTGGACGCCGTCTCCGCAGGCCACGCCGACGCCGTCCCCGACGCTGGAGCCGGTGACGGACGAGATGCTGGACTCCGGGCGGTTTGACGCATATTTTGACGACGCGGTGTTCCTGGGGGATTCCATCACCCAGTCGCTTCGGAATTACTGCATTGCCCAGCGGCGGGACGATGCGGATTTCATGGGCAATGCGCAGTTCCTCGCGGCGGTGTCCATGAGCGTGCGCCTGGCGTCCAGCGACTCGCGGACCCTGCTCCAATATCGCGGGAATGCGGTCTCGGTGACGGAGGGCTTGCTCAAAATGGGGGCCGGGCAGGTGTTTATCATGCTTGGCGTGAACGATTATGCCGGCAAATATCCGGATGCGACGCTCGCATATTTCGACACGCTGATCGATGCCATCCAAGAAAAGTGCGAGGGGATTGAGATTGTCATTCAGTCGGTTACGCCGGTCACGAAACGGTTCTGCCAGGAGAGACGGATTACCATTGAGGAATGGAATGGCTTTAACGTGTTGCTCGAGCAGCTGTGCGAGGAAAAGGGCGTGCAGTTTTTGAGCTTTGCGGAACTGCTCATGGACGCAGAGGGGTACCTGGCGGACGACATGACCGGCGACGGCATGTTCCATCTCACCCCGGCTGCCAACGCCGTCTGGATCCGCGCGCTGCGGCAGTTTGCAGCGGAGCAGTATGCGCTGTCCGGCGCGTATCCGCCGGAACCGACCGACGATATGGCGGACGCAGCGCCTGCGGCTTGAAGGGGCGTGCGCGGCGTGGTATGATAGAACATATTGCATGGCGGCTTTGCGGTCAGACGGAGGGGGATAGGGACATATGAAACGGTTTTCTGGCGTATGGGCGGCGCTGGCTTTGGCGCTGTGCCTAGGCCTGGCGGGCTGTAGCGCGGCGGGGGCGCCGCAGGTGCATCTGGACGAGCGCATGGAGATGCAGGCGCCGTTGCTGGAGCAGGCTGAGGCGCAGGAGCCGACGGTCGAACCGGAGTTGCCCGCGGACACGGAGCCGACCGCGAATGCGGTGCCGCCGGCAGGCGAGGGCGAGGCGGAGCAGACATATGCGGCCGCGCTCGCGACGGCCTTTTTGCAGACCGGCGCGCTCGACGACATGGTGCCCTATTCGGATGCGGACCTGCTCAATTACTATGGCATCGACCCGGCTGCCTGCGAAAGCATCGTGTATTATATCGATGCCGTAGGATATACCAATGAGTTGCTGATCGTCCAGACGGACGAGGCGCAGGCAGCTGAGTTCGAGACACGGCTGGCAGGCTATCTGGTGGACCGCGCGGCGCAGTTTGCGGGCTACGATGCCGATGCGGAGACGCTGGTCAGACAGGCGGTGCTGCGGCGCGACGACGGCGTGGTGCTCATGATCATCTCGCCGGAGGCGGATATGCTGCTGGACGTGTATCGCGGCTTTACGTTCTGATATGGTCTTTTCTTCGCTCACGTTCTTATTTGCTTTTTTGCCCGCCACCTTGCTGGGGTATTACGTGTTGCCCCGACGGTGGCGGCTTGCTTTTCTATTGCTGGCCAGCCTGGTGTTCTATGCGTGGGGGGAGCCTGTCTATGTGCTGCTGATGATGGGCGCCATCCTCGTCAACTGGGTGATTGGCCTGCTCATGGCCCGATTCCCGCGCCGCAAAAAGCTGCTGCTGGTGCTGGCCGTGGCGCTGGATTTGTGCATGCTGGGCGTGTTCAAATACGCCTCGTTTCTGCTCGACACGGCCGCCGCGCTCTTGCCGTCGCTCGCGGAGACGGCGGACCTGGACATCCGCCTGCCGATCGGCATTTCGTTTTTCACGTTCCAGATCCTGTCCTACATCGTGGACGTCTATCGCGGCGTTGCGTCCACGCAGCGCAACCTCGTGCGCTTTGGCGCGTATGTGACCATGTTCCCGCAGCTGATTGCGGGGCCGATCGTGCGATATGTGGACATCGAGGCGCAGCTGGACGAGCAGCGACTGTCGGTCGACCGGTTTGCCAAGGGCATCCGCCAGTTTATCGTCGGGCTGTCCAAAAAGCTGCTGCTGGCCAATGCCGTGGGCACGCTCTGGACCACGTTGTCGGCCGCGCCGGAGCAGAACGGGATACTGGGCTCCTGGGTGGGGCTGCTCGCCTATGCGTTCCAGATCTATTTTGACTTTTCCGGCTATTCCGACATGGCGTGCGGCCTGGGCGAGATGCTCGGGTTCACGTTTGTGCGTAATTTCCGTTATCCATACCTGGCCGCCAGCATCACGGACTTCTGGCGGCGCTGGCACATCTCGCTCTCCACGTGGTTCCGGGAATACGTCTACATCCCGCTCGGCGGCAACCGCAAGGGGTTATTGCGGCAGATTCGCAACATCTTTCTCGTCTGGTTGCTGACGGGGCTCTGGCATGGCGCAAGCTGGAATTTTGTGCTGTGGGGATTGTACTTTGGCGTCCTGCTCACCGCAGAAAAGCTGTTTCTGCTGCGGGCATTCGAGCGGACGCCTGTAGTGGTGCGGCGGCTGTACGCGCTGTTTTGCGTCGCATTGGGCTGGGGCATCTTTGCCTTTACGGATTTTGCGCAGATGGGGACGTTCTTGCGCTCGCTGTTCGTGCCCGGAGCGGCTGGGCTCATTTCGGCGGAGGCGCTGGCCTGGACGGCAGGATTCGCGCCCTGGCTGTGCGTGTGCGCGCTGGCATCCATGCCGCTCGGCGCGCGCGTGGCGGCGCGCCTGGAGGGGCGGCGTTGGTTTGGCGCGCTCTCCGTGGCTGTGCCGGTGGCGCTGTTCGTGTTGTGCGCGGCTGCGCTGGCGTCGCAGAGCTACAATCCCTTCATCTACTTCCGCTTTTGAGGTGCGCATATGAAACGGAAAGTCACGGCAAACCTCATACTGGTTGTCCTGTTTGCGGCGGCGATTGCGGCGGTGCCGCTCTGGTGGCTGCTGACGCCGGACCGAACGTTTTCGGCGGCCGAGCGGCGCAACCTCGCGCAGGCCCCGGCCCTGTTGATGGGCGCGCTCGACGAATGGGACTTCGACAACGAGGCGGAGACGTATTTGGCCGACCAGATGGTGCTGCGCGAGGCGCTGGTTGGGATCTACGCCTATGAACAGCTGTGGACGGGGCGACAGGTGGCGACGGACGTCTATCGGGACTAGGAGGGCTATCTGGTCGAGGCCCCGCTGCAGGCGGAGCCGGAGGAGCTGGAGCGTCGCCTTGGCCGCATCGCGGCGCTCGGGGAGACGGTCGGGCTGCCTGCGCGACTGCTCGTGCCGCCGTCGACCGGCTACGTGCGCCGGGACAGCCTGCCGTCCGTGCTCGCGGCACTCTACAAGGACGACGAGCTGTTGCAGTGCATCGACGATTTTGCGGGCGTGGAGCTGGTGCCGCTCGACGATTTTGTGACGAATGGACAAACTTGGTTCTACCGTACAGACCACCATTGGAACGCCGACGGTGTCTATGCGGCGTATTGCGACTATGCCGCCTGTTTGGGCAGGACGGCGCTGCCGCGCGACGCGTTTTACTCCCATACGGTCGACGGGTATGTGGGCTCCACACGGTCGCGCTCGGCGCTGTGGCTGACGCCGGGGGAGCGCATGACGCTGTTTGAGCCCATGTGCCGCGTGCGCGTCACCTTCTCCGACCGGGAGGGGACGTTCGACTCGCTCCTGTTTTGGGAGAACCTGTCGAGCTACGACTGGTACCCGGTCTTTGTTGACGGCAATCACCCGGTCACGGTGATCGAGAACCTCGACGCGCAGGGGGACGACGTGCTGCTGCTCGTGAAGGACTCGTTCGCCAACAGTCTCGTGCCGCTGCTGACACCCTCGTACCGCAAGCTCGTCATGGTGGACCCGCGGTACTATCGCGGCAGCGTGTCCGAACTGTGCGCCGCGCACGGGGCCACGGAACTGCTGTTCTGTTACTCGCTCGAGCGCATTGCCACGGATACGAACCTGTTGCTGCTCAAATAGGGGAGCGCGCTGGTGGGGCTGGCGCTGGCGCCGATATGGTGGATAGCGAACAAACGCATACGGCGGCCGGCAATGCCCGCCACCGTATGGCTGTCGTTTGGGCGACATGGAACTCAGGCCTCGAGCGCGCAGAGCGCCTTGGCGATCCGGACCGCCCTCTACGAGTTTTGAACGCCAGGCGTACGTACGTTGGCTTCTAACGAGGAGCTACCCGTCAGATCCCTGACGCATGCGAGCAGGAACGCGTGATGTTCTTGCCGCGCACGCCCTCTACCGCGGCGACGAGCGCCTCTTTGACGATACCCTCGCGAAGGCGTTGCCCGTGCCGTATTTTTCCGGAATCATGATGGCCGAGTGGGCGGAGATTCCCTATCCGATCCTCCGCCGCATCAGCGAACGCATCATCGCCGAGGCCCCGCACGTCAATCGCGTCGTCTGCAACATCACCAGAAAATCCCGCCACGATCGAATGGGAATAACGGATATGAAGAATATGCATCTATCCATCTTTTTTCCCAACTTTACCGCTAGAAAAAGTTGAAAAAAGAGTGAAAGACATTCCGCGGCACCAAGGGCGAGGAGCACGGCTTCGGCCTGGTTCGCATCGACGCTATTGTGGAGCGTCTCGTGAAAATATCAGCCGCAACAGGGAGGATGGGGCATTTACTGCTGTGATTTTGCTTCCGCGGCTCGGAGATTTGCAATTCATCCCCTGAAAAAGACGATTCATCCTCGACTTTCCCAGAGTCGCCCTTTTTATGGTATAATATCCTCCATGGAGGGGGGCAGGATGAAAACAGAGACGAGATCAAAATACAACGTCCTTCAAAATATACATTGGATGATAAAACTTGCCTGGAAACATGGCAAGCGCGTCCTTCTGTGCTGCATATTAACCGCCTCTCTGGAAGTCATGTTCAATTTGATCCAGCTGTACATTGCGCCCGAGGTGCTCTCCCGCGTGGAGCGGAGCGTCCCCCTGTGGGAGCTGCTTACAACCATCGGCGCATTTACCGCCGCGCTTTTCCTTGTCCAGGGGGTCAAGCAGTATGTAAGTAAAAACACCCTGTTCCCACGGATAGATGTGCGCAGCGCGATCATTGGAATGATTGCCAAAAAGAGCAACACCACCTCCTATCCCAATACCCTGGATGAACATTTCGTGAAGCTGCGCGAAAAGGCGCACACCGCCTGCGAAGGCAATTCCCAGGCGACGGAGCATGTCTGGGAAACGCTGACAAGGCTGCTTACCAATATCGGCGGGCTTGCGATCTATCTGGGCATTCTGTCCCGCATTAACGGACTGCTTCTGCTTGTGGTCATCGCCACGTGCGCCGCCGGTTTTTATGTGTCGCGATACGCTACCAACTGGCGGTATGCCCGCAGGGATGAGGAGGAGACATACTTTCAGAAGGCGTCCTATCTCCGTTCAAAATCGGAATCCATAGAGCTGGCAAAGGACATCCGCATTTTTGGTTTGCAGAACTGGCTGAACGAGCTCTATGATCAGATTCAGAATCTGTATCTTGCGTTCAGTCTCCGCTGCGAGCGGGTGGAGGTGCTGGCGGATTTTGCGGAGGTGGCGCTGACCGCCGCCCGCAATGGCATCGCCTATGTGGTGCTCATCAATATGGCCCTGCACGAGGGATTGAGCGTTCCTGAATTTTTGCTGTACTTCGCAGCGGTCACTACGTTTACGAACTGGGTCATGGGCATCCTGCGGGAAATGAGCGCATTGCGCAAGGAGAGTCTGGATATCTCCCTGGTTCGTGAGTTTTTGGACTATCCGGAACCGTTCCGGCTTGAGGATGGCGAGGATATCCCCGCGATGGATCGCTATGAGCTGAAATTGGAGGGTGTTTCCTTCCGCTATCCCGGCGCGGAGACGGATGCGCTTCACGATGTGGATCTGACCGTTCATCCGGGGGAGAAGCTGGCGATCGTCGGGCTGAACGGAGCCGGCAAAACAACGCTCGCAAAGCTTCTGTGCGGCCTTTTGGACCCCACAAAGGGAGCGGTTCTGCTGAACGGGAAGGACATTCGCAGGTACAACCGCAGAAGCTATTACGCCCTGTTCAGCGCCGTGTTTCAGGAGTTTTCCATTCTGGACGTCACCGTGGCGGAGGAGATTGCGCAGACGGCGGCAGGCATCGACTATGAACGCATTGCGGATTACGTGGATAAAGCGGGCCTGACCTCCGTGATCGAGAAGCTGCCAAACGGGCTTGATACGCATGTTGGCCGCGAGGTCTATCTGGACGGCACGCTGTTCTCCGGTGGGGAAATCCAGCGTCTGATGCTGGCCAGAGCCCTGTATAAGGATGGCCCAATCCTGCTGCTGGACGAACCGACAGCGGCCCTTGACCCCATTGCCGAAAACGATATCTACATGAAATACAGCGAAATGACAAAGGGAAGAACCTCCCTGTTTATTTCACACCGTCTCGCCTCCACCAGGTTCTGCGACAGGATTATCCTGATTGCCGGCGGCAGGATTCGGGAGGAAGGAACCCATGACGGCCTTTTGGCATTGGGCGGCGAATACGCCATTCTCTTCACGCTGCAAAGCCGGTATTATCAGGAGGGAAAGGAGTTCTGAACATGAAAAGCAAGGAAAAGATGCGTCATGCCGTTTTCGTGCAGATGCGCGGCGTCAGGGAACTCCATCGGGTGTCGCCAAAGTTTTTTCCGCTCTTGACGCTGTACTGCCTCTTCAGCTCCATCGCCCCCTATGTCACCGTTTTCTTCTCGGCGCAAATACTGAAGGAGCTTGCCGTGCTGCGCCGGGCGGACGTGCTTTGGAAATGGGTCGTCGCGGGCGTGCTGTGCGTTGGGGTCGTATCCCTGTTGGGCACCGTTCTTCGGCGCCGGTACAACACCTTGCTGACCGACCTGTGGGGCAGAAAGGAGATCCTGTTCATCCGCAAGATGTTTGCTCTTGATTTTGCAGAACTGGACAAACAGGAAAACCATGATCTCCGTGCGCAGATCAGGCAAAACGAGAACTGGTCAAGTTGGGGGCTGATGCGGGTGCAGCGTGTATACGGGGATTTTATGAGCGGCGTCATCGGCATCTTCAGCGGCATCGCATTGACCGCAAGCCTGTTTACCTCTCCCGTCCCCGATACGGCGGGGCGGCTTGTCATGCTAAACCGCCCGGTTTTCATTTTGATTCTGGCAGCTCTGATGGTTGCGGTCAGCATCCTTGCGGGAAAGCTCAGCGCCGCATCGACAAAGTGCTGGAGCAGCGGCGCGGAGGAGGCGACGCTGGGTAACCGGCTGTTCGATCACTTTGGTTTTATCGGCCTGAATCGGGGGCGCAGCGTCGATATTCGGATGTACGAACAGCAGAACCTTGTGGACGCCTATTGGGAAAAGAATTCCGCATTTGGGGCAAACGGGCCGTTTGGAAAGCTGGCCCGCGGGAAAATGGGCGTCTATGCAAGCCTTGGCGTGTGCATTACGACCCTGATCACCGGCTCGATCTATGTGTTTGCCTGCCTGAAAGCATGGGGCGGCGCTTTTGACGTGGGCAGCGTCGCGCAGTATGTCGGCGCAGCTACGGCAATGGTATCAAACATATTTGCGCTGGTCGGCTTGATGGGCGCCCTGGAGACGAACGCAGAATATTTGGATAAGACCTTTGCGTTTCTTGATATTCCGAGCGCCATGTCTCAGGGAAGCCTCAGCCCGCAAAAGCGATCCGACCGCCGGTATGAAATAGAGTTCCGGGATGTTTCCTTCAAGTATCCCGGCTCCGACAACTGGGCGCTGCGCCATGTGAATCTGAAATTCCATGTTGGCTCCCGGCTGGCGATCGTGGGGGAAAACGGCAGCGGCAAGACCACTTTTATCAAGCTTTTGTGCCGGTTGTACGACCCGCAGGAGGGGCAGATCCTCTTAAACGATGTGGATATTCGCAAGTACCGGTATGCCGACTACATGCATCTTTTCTCCGTCGTATTTCAGGACTTCCAGCTGATCGCCCAACCCCTGGGCGCCAACGTGGCGGGCAGCATGGCGTACGACCGGGATCGGGCGCGCAAGGCGCTGATTGACGCGGGCTTTGACGAACGCCTTGCAACGATGGAAAAGGGATTGGATACGATGCTTTATAAGGTCCTGTCCGAGGATGGCGTTGACATTTCGGGCGGCGAAGCGCAGAAGATCGCCATTGCGCGCGCGCTCTACAAGGATGCTCCCTACATCATTCTTGACGAGCCGACCGCGGCGCTCGACCCGATTGCAGAAGCGGAGATATATGGTAAATTCGACGAGATTGTGGGCGACAAGACGGCAATCTATATCTCCCATCGTCTGTCCTCGTGCAAGTTCTGCGACGAGATCGCCGTATTCCATGCAGGCAAAATTGTCCAAAGAGGATCCCACGATGAACTGGTTGCGGATGAGGCCGGCAAGTATCGCCAGCTCTGGACCGCGCAGGCGCAGTATTATACGGAAAACTCAACCAGGGCGGCGAACCTGCAAAACAAAGAATGAATCACGGGTGGACAGGTCGTGCGATAGGCGGAATTTCCACGATCAGCTGACACTGCGATTCGCCATGGGGGACGAAAAAATGGCGCAAATACGCATTCCAAATCTATCATTTGCCTATGAGGGAAGTATCGATACCGTGTTGGAGGGCGTTTCCTTTTGTATCGATACAAACTGGAAACTTGGTTATATTGGAAGAAATGGAAAAGGAAAAATAACCTATTGAAGCTATTGTTGGGAAAAGATCCATACCAAGGTGAATACAGGACCATAGAGTGGGCCGTAGCTGCCATATTTGCTGCTGCGCCGTATCGGCGAACGCCCCATCGCTGAGGTCCTGCACGTCACGTCGCCTGCAACATCACCAGTAACTCCCGCTACGATCGAATGGGAGCGGACCAGTAAAGCCGGCAAAGCAGTTCGCTGCAATGCTTTGCCGGCTTTTTCTTTTGGCAAGCATCTATTATTTTATGAATGGATAAAAGAGCGAGGATGGGGGAAATAGGTTGGATTATATTAGGACTTTTGGGGTTTGCTGTGGTTATTGGGATTCGTTGTGTCATACAGCTGAAGTCTCTGCAACGGTGTTTGTGAGTGCAGAAAATATTGAAGGCGAAGGGGCTGCGCTTTGCAAAGCCTGACGTCCCTTGCAATCACCCATTATCTGTGATACTATTTTATACAAAAATTGGGCGCCACCACACAGCAGGGAAAAGTTGACCTATTTGG
This sequence comes from uncultured Eubacteriales bacterium, assembly GCA_900540495.1. GTDB lineage: Bacteria > Bacillota > Clostridia > Christensenellales > CAG-138 > Aphodomorpha. The sequence goes on from UQGA01000032.1 coordinate 11,770, forward strand.
GAAGGCTTGCACTGCAAAATCACCTCAATACACGCTATATCTGAATTTGCAGGGTGGATAGGATAAGGTGGTCTACGAGCGGGCCCAAGATGGGGGTTCCTGCAAAGGTGTGTTCTGAATGTGCTGGGCCATATGGGTATGCTGGAGCGCATCATCATTGAAACGAGGAGTATCAGCAACGGGAACAAGCGAATCAGGAGAACACGAAGCAGCAGGGAGCAGTATGGACTTGTGCTGTTTTAGGAAAAACTCTGGTGCTGGTACCGCGCCAGCGGCGTCGGGCGATGTGAATTGTACGTATGGCCAGGAGGGGATTTAAGCGCATGAAAAAAGTTTTATTGATCTCCTCTTCGGGAGGGCACTTGGAACAATTAAAGTGTTTGGAGCCACTAAACAAAAAA
>UQGA01000033.1 GCA_900540495.1 uncultured Eubacteriales bacterium
ACGGCTCTCAAACGAAATCCCCGAAATCGATATTCCCGAGGAAGTTTGAGTCCCCTCTGGAAATACACGGCTCTCAAACTGAGTTGCCGTCCGTCCCGGTCACGGTCAGTTTGAGTCCCCTCTGGAAATACACGGCTCTCAAACTGTCGTAGTGAACGATCCGGTCGCGGTGAAGTTTGAGTCCCCTCTGGAAATACACGGCTCTCAAACGTCCAAGATCATTACCACAAGCGAGGAGGGTTTGAGTCCCCTCTGGAAATACACGGCTCTCAAACGAGTGGCAGCAGGGCGGCGAGGACGCGGCGGTTTGAGTCCCCTCTGGAAATACACGGCTCTCAAACCCGCTTTTCACACCCAGCGCCTTGTTCAGCGTTTGAGTCCCCTCTGGAAATACACGGCTCTCAAACCTCAAATTCGAGATACGGCCCGGCCAGCCGCCGCGCATTCCAGAGGAACCGCCACCCCCATTGTAGCACAAACCTGAAAAATTACAATCGTATTTCGCAAAGATCCGCATCGATGAGCACGCGCTTTTCGCCCGGAAGCAGCGGGTATTCCCGCGCCTCCAGCATCAGCACCCGGTGCTTGTGCAGGCGCACGGCGCGGAAAAAGCGTTCCAGTTCGTCGCAGGCATAGTAGCCGCGCAGGTTGATGAACAGGAACAGCTTGTCGCGCTCCAGCCGCGCCACCAGGTCCATATAGTCGAGCGCCGTCTGCAGGCCGCCCTCCTCCGCCGGGCCGATCGACAGCTCCGCCAGCTTCAGCAGGCCCCCCACCGTCAGCCGTTGCGTATCGACGGTCAGCGGCAGCTCGTCGCACAGCTCCCAAAGGAAGCGTTCCACCTGCGCCAACAGCGAGAGCGTCCGCTCATACTGCTCCGCGGCGACCGCCCGCCGTTCCAGCGCGGCGGCGGCCCTGGTCAGCAGCGACCGGCGGGCGCCGGGGAACGGGACCACCTCGACAAACAGCTCCGCACATCTGGACAGCTCAAGCGGCCTGCCATCCTCGGACAGCACGCACTCGCCCGGCAGGCCGCCGCAGATCTGCCCGTGGAGATCCGCCACAAGCGCGCGAAACGTCGGCGGATGTTCCACCACGAGCGAAGCAAACTCCCCTTCCTCCAGCGCCAGCGGCTCCCAAAACTCCGAAAACAACAGCTTCACAGAATGACCACCCGCTCCTCCGTAGCGACGACGTCGCTCCTCGTCTCCCCGACCAGATACTCCATCGATGCAAACTGCTTTTCGGTGACGGTGAGCATCTGCACCAGTCCGTGCGGCGGGCAGCAACTGCGCACCGTCTCCGCCGCCGCGGCGGCCGCGCCCGCATGGAGCAACAGGCGGCAGTACACGGACTCCTGCAGCATCAAAAACCCGTTGCGAATCAGCGCCTTGCGAAACCGGCGGTAGGCGCGCCGATCTTCCGCCGTTTCCGTCGGCAGGTCAAAGAACACGAACAGGCGCATAAACCGGCCGCTCACAGGTCCGGAAAGCGAACGCCGGCGGCGCCGCACCCGTTCAACGCGTCGAACACGCTTTTGGCATAGATGCCGATCGCGTTGAGGACGGTCTGTTCCCGCCCGGCAATCCGCACCGGCGCGTGCAGCAGGGCGAGCATATGGTGCTTTTCCTCCACGCCGAACTGCGCCGGCGGCTGCTCGAACACGCGCGCATCGACCAGCGGGCGAAACGGCTCCATCAGGTCGCAGCCGAGGTTGAAGCGGTTGAACACGTTGTCATGAAAGATGCCCAACTGCGACAGGTACCCGTTGGCGGCCACCTCCCGGTTGCAGGCGGACAGCAGCAGGCCGTACCCGTAGTTCAGCGCGGCGTTGACCGGGTCTTCCGACGAGCGGCGCCGGAAGTCCATGCCGAACAGGGCGTTGAAATAGACCTTTGCGGCATGCCCCTCCCGGTTCGTCGCATCGGCAAACTCCACGGCGGCCGCGTAGCGCGCGAGCTGCTCCGCCGCCGCCGTCCGGCCGGCGCGCCGCAGCACCATCTCCTGGTTGCGGATTTTTTCGACGACGATCGCCGCCCATACGGCGCCCCTGTCCGCCTCCGTCCACGCCATCTGGCGGCGGAGCTTGCGCGCGCAGTCGTGGCTGCCAAAATAGGGGGCGAGCTCCGCGGCCGGATCTCGCTTTTCATCGCAAAACACGACCCGCACCTTGCGCGCCACCAGTTCCGCGAGCAGGCAGGCGGTCAGCGAAACGGCGGTATTTTCGATCATCAACAGGGCGATCTCATCGAGAAAGACGCGGCTGACCGTCTCGCCCCGAACGACGAGATATCCCATCCGGCAATCCAGCTTGCAGCGGCTGGAGATCACCACCGTGCGCCAGCTCATAGCAGCGTGAGGAGGTTGACGGAGGCGCGCTCAATCAGGCCGGCGGGCGACGGATCGACGATGCGCACATCGGCATAGAGCTTCTTCCAGTTGGACAGCGCGGAGCTGAGAAACGGCACTCCGGCGCTCTTTACACCCCCGATGGGGGTGAGGTCGATCCCCTGGCTGCTCCTGCCGAAGGCGCCCAGCAACCCGGCGAGCAGGGCGACCTGCGCCTCCGGCGGCAGGGCGGAAAACGCCTCCCGCCGCTCTTCGAGCGTATTGCGGATTGGCTCCACTACGGGGCGCTTGCTGTACGGCCAGGCGGCGAGCTTCCCGCGCAGCAGGTCGTACAGCAACAGGTTCTCCTCCGGCGTGAGGCGGTCGAAGGCGGGCTGCAGCGACAGGCCGGGCCTTTTGCTGCGCTTGTTCTGGAAGGATTCGATGCGCTTGACATACCGCTCCCACCGTGCATCGAGCCACAGGGGCATCAGCGGGGTGAGGAGCAACTTCTGCCCACCGCTTGCCTTGCCGGAAAGGGCGACGCGAAAGCCATCCAGCGAAAAGACCGTGTTGACCTTGAGCACGCGCATGCCGAGGGGCAGCTCCACGGCATCTACCGGTTTGCCGACGATCTTTTCGATTGCGGCGCGCACGACCGCAAGCGCGCATTCATCGTCCCGCCGAAAATCGGCCTCGGCCATCAGGTCGATCGGAACGACCATCAGCTCCCGCTTCCGACCGGCGGTGTAGCGCGCCAGCATGAAAAACGTGGCCGTCGGCTTGCGATAGCCGCCGTACCGCTCCACGGGCAGGTTAGCCTTGCGCGGGATCAGATCGCCGCCATCGGGCTGCGCGCGCAGGGGCTGCTGGTCGAACAGGGCGCCCCGGCGGCAGAAAGCAAACCGGGTGACATGGATGTGGTTGCGGGACACGACCTCCCGCACCAGGCCGATGTCCGCGCCGCCGCGCCAGACACGGGCGCCGCCGGACCAGACCGAATGGGTGAACAGCTCCCGCGTCTTCATGCTGTACGTTTCGTTCAGGCGGAAATAGTTTTTATTGAACCGCTCATAGTACACGTTGCCCACCACGATGTTCAAATAGGCGTCCTTGGCATGGTGCAGATCGTTGAGTATGCGGGATTTCAGCATCCCGAATTCCTGCCGGAACTCGGACACAAGCCCGGCCTTGACGTAGACAATCTGCGTATCCGGATACCGTTCCTTGAGAATGGTGGCGATGGCCTTGGTGGACTGCCGCGTTTCGACAAGCTGGCGCTGAATAAAGCCCATCAACTCCTCGTCCGTAAACGGCGTCGTGCGCGTGAGCCGCCGATACTTCTCATCCGTGATCAGGCCCTTGCCATGCAGCGCGGCCCAAAAGCCGCCCATCCGCTGCCGAATCTCCGGGGCGATCGGATACACGTCCCCCTTTTGGCCGTTCAACACGGACAGGCACAGCACCTTGTTGTTCAGCACGCTGTCGTCCTTCACGCGGCACTGGGGGAAGATGTGATCCACGTCATAAAACTTGCGGTCGGAAAGGTGTTGCAGTTCGATCGGCTCCCCGCTGTACATGCAGCGGCCCAACTGCATGAAATACAGATACAGTTTTTCGCTCTGCAACTCGTTCTCGTCGCGGGCATCCAGCAGGGAGAGCAGATCCCGCACCTCTTCGCGGGCAAACCGCCTGTAATACTCCCGGATCTGGTCCTTGCGCGACTTGGTGCGCTTTCCCTTCTGATCCGCCGTACCCCCGCGCGCCATCTCCACAAAGATCTTCTTGGGCGGCCCGCCTGCGGCGTGGACCACATCCTTTACGATCTCCAGCGTACGGTAGATCGGGCGTCTGGCGCCGTTGGACAGGTACAGATCGTCCATGCGCGCTTCCAACGTGCGCGGATGTTCCGCATAATACGCCTGCGCTTCCTCCCGTACGCGCTCGGCAAAGGTGAACCGGTCGGAGAGCAGTTCCATGAGCGTGCAGTTCGTCTCCCACATCGCCTCAAGGACGGTGAACACCTCGCCCGTCTCCCGGCACATCCCCTCCAGCTCGCACAAAAAGCGGCGGGAAAGGCGGCCGAAGTCGCTGAATTTGAGCCTCGACAGATAGTCGATGTCCTCGGCCGCAAGCTGCGGGAACGTCCGGCAAAGCCAACGATGCAGGCGCGGGCGCTCTTCCGTACAGGTGATGCGCTCCACGATCTGTTCCGCCTGCGCCTCCGTGAGATCTCCCCGTCGCAGCAGGCGCGCAAACGCCTGTTGCGGGCGCAGGGAAGACTTGATCCCCTCCTTGTCAATGCCGCTGATGGTATCCCCGGGGTTCATGTACCCCTCCGCAATGCAGAAGCTCTGCAATGCCTTGAACGTGACGCGCGACCGCCGCTCGAACAACTGCGTGTAGATGGCCTGCTTCTGCGCCACGGTAATGGGCACCGAATTGATCTTTAGCAGATTGATTTCGTTGAGCACGTTGAAACGCGCATAACACAGGGCGTTTTTCGGCAGGACGTACTCCGACGGGAGATAGGTGCAGCGCCCCGTCATGCGCCGGATAAACGCATCCTCGCTCGCGTCCAGATCCACGATCTTCTCAAAATTCCAAGGGTAGATCCTTTCGGCCTTGCGCTCCAGCCAGGCATAGCTGCTGTTCTGATTCAGCGGCCCGACATAGTACGGGATGCGGAATTTGAATATGGATATGATTTTATCGGACACGCTCAGGCCGTCCGCGTCACGTTGCGCAAGGAACGGCAGATACCGCTCCGCACGCGCCAGAATCATCCTGAGTTCATAGGCGTAGAGCTGGTATGGGATCACCCGGTTGTCCCGGTCCCGCTGCTTGGGCAAAAAGGCGCATGCTTCCAGCCGGGCCATCATGTCCTCATAGGCGGGCAGGTCCTCCTCCTCAACGGAAACGCCGGCAACGAGCTTGCGAAGATAGTCGCAAAAATCCTCCTTCGATACGTATTTGGGCGCGGTCCCGCCCGTGGGCGCATGCCGGGAGTAAGCGGCATAGTTCACGCCCCCGGACGCGTTGAACACCTCGTCATAACGCGCGGGCAGGTACTTCCTGATAAACGCCTTCAGACGGGCAAGATCCTCCCTGTGGCGATCATAGACAAGCACCTTGGCCCGGGAAATATACGGCTCATTTCTCAGGATATCCGCAAGCACCGCCCAGTCAAAGAGCGCCTTCAGGCGCAGCACCAGCTCCGCATCCTCCCCCAGCCGGGAAAGCGCCAGCGCGAGATCCTCCTCCTTGCCCCCCAGCGAGATCGACCCGACCTCGGCATATTCTTCCGCCCTGTGCAGGAACAGGTCGCTCGCCTTCACCTTACCGCCGCTCAACAATTTTACCATGGCCGCGCGAGAGAGGACGGGCGCGTCCGGGTCCTCGGCATCAAAAGCCAGCACGGGCGGATTTTTTGCTCCGTTAAACAACAGTTCGTTGAGCTGCGCCTCCTTGTCCCGGATGCGGACGCGCGCCTTCAGCACGCTGCCGAACGCCTCCGCATCGCATTCCCACGGTTTTTCCGTCTCAAACCAGTTCATAAAATCTGCATAAACGCCACGGATATCCGTCGCCGACTCCAGATTGTCCTCGCTGATGGCGCTCAGAAAGTGACCGCGATGCGCCACGAGCCAGGCGCACGCCAGATAGACCAACCGAACGTCGTGCGGCGCTTCGGATTCCATCAACTCACAGATCAGGTGGTGAATCGTTGGATACATCCGATGGTATTCCCGGTCGGTGAAGTCATCATCGTTGAAGAAAACGCCGCCGGTGGCGCTCGTGGTGACATCCTGCCGCCAGAGGGCGCTCTCGCGCAGGCGCTGGAAAAAGCCGGGGTCCCGGGCCGCAATGGCGGGGGCAAACAGCTCCTGCAACAACTGGACGCGCTGCTGCCGCCGGTGCAGCCGTCTGCGCCCGGTGCGGTTGGCCCGCCGCTCCTGCGCCGAACACGGCTCATCGAACGTCATAACGCCGATCATCGGCTCCCCTTTGTTTTTCAACAGGGCGTACGCTTCGTCGGTCACCGCATAACCGATCGAGTCCGTGCCGCAGTCGAGCCCCAGATAATATTCCTGTTTTATCATGTTGACAACCTCCCCATGTTGTGATATTGTATTCCTGTAAGCCAGTCCCCTCTGGACTTACACGGCAAGTTCAAATAAGAGAATTCGAAATCGTCAGCTCGTCTGACCGTACAGGTGTACGAAAGGAGATGCCCCCCGGGGGGCGTCTTTTTTGGTCGCGCTTTGTCGAAAACAAGCATTGGCTTCACCTCCCAGTCACCGGCACCCGCCTCATTTCATTCGCCTGCAACAAAGAAAAGGAATAGAACGCCTGTGCCCGGATTTAACGAACGGAAATGTTCAGAACTACTATTCTTTATATATACCAGATTTTGGTTACTTTGTCAATATTGATATAACGGCGGCCAGGCAATCTGCCCGGCCGCCGTTCGAGACAACCCTGTCGTTAATCGATCAATAGTTCTCCTTGCGCACCTCGAAAAAGCTCTGGCTGTATCCGCACACGGGGCAGGCTTCCGGCGCTTTTTTCCCCATGACCAGGTGGCCGCAGACACGGCATTCCCACATGGTGATCTCGCTTTTTTCAAACACGCGCTGCAGCTCTACGTTTTGCAGCAGGGCGCGATACCGCAGCTCGTGCGCCTTCTCGATGGCGCCCACGTTGCGGAAACGCTCTGCCAGCTCCGGGAACCCCTCCTCGTCCGCCTCCTTTGCAAAACGGTCGTACATATCCGTCCATTCATAGTTCTCGCCTTCGGCAGCGGCAAGCAGATTGGCGGCGGTCTTGCCGATATGGCCAAGCGCCTCAAACCAAAGCCGCGCGTGCTCCTGTTCGTTGCGGGCGGTCTTCAGGAAGAGCTCGGCGATCTGGTCATACCCCTCCCCCTGCGCAATGGCGGCAAAGTAGGTATATTTATTGCGGGCCTGGCTTTCGCCGGCGAAGGCAGCTTCCAGATTCTTCTCCGTTTTGGTGCCGGCATAGCGGCTCACGGCGGGCTTGTCCGCGCCGTCATCGATCCGCACGAACGCGCTGGCCGGCTGATGGCAGCGCGGGCAGGTGAAGTCTGCGGGCAAAGGCCCCTCATGAATATAGCCGCAGACGGTGCATCTCCATTTCTCCATGCTCGATTTCTCCTCCTTTTCGGGTGTCTCGTTGAACCGGACGGTGCGCAGCAGGCTTTCCACAACGTCCTGCGGGACGTCCGGGGCGTCCTTCAACTCCTGTAGAAACGCACGGGCGTTGCCGCTTTGCGGGAGCATGAACCCCGCCTCGCGGCAAAGGTCCTCCGCCATCAGGCGGCAGGATTTCTCCACAGCGGCGGCGAGCGCGCCGGGCAACTGCGCGGCAATATTTTCGGCGGCTGCCTTGCTCTGGATGAGCGCGCGCAGAGCCTCCGTCACCTGCGGGGTCTTCTTCTGTTGTGGCGGCATCTCAAAGGGCACCATGGAGATGGCGCCGGAGGGGCAGGCGGCGGCACACTTGCCGCAGCCGATGCACTTCCCTACATCGATGATGCTGTTCTCGGTATCCGAAGCGCCCGTAGGGCAAACGTACAGGCAGAGGCAATCCTTGGTACATAACCGGAGATTTCGCACGGCAAACAGCTTGTCCATCACATTGCCCTCCCTTCCACTTTTTCAAATTTCCAGCTTGGCACCTTGCAAACCGGGCAAATCTGCGGCGGCGCATCCCCCACAAAGAGGAACCCGCAGACGGTACATACGTATACGCCGGTATGCGCCAGCATTGCATCGCCCTCCCGGGCATAGCGTTCGAGCAGGGAGCGAAGCATGTTGGTAACCTTTTCGCTCCAGACCAGCGCGCGCTGGGCGCCGCGATCCGCAGCGTCCGCCGCAACGGCATTGGCATACGGATATGCGCGGGACAGATCCTGCTCCACGAGTGACAGCAGCTTTTCAAAGCCGGGCGACGGCTCCGGAGCGGCTTTGGCGCGGAAATGCTCCGCAAGGCGTGCAAACGCCTCCGCTTCCTTCGCCTGGTATTGCTTTTCACAGCCCCGGGCAAGGTTGGAACAGATCACGCTCATCTCCATGGCAGAAAGCTCCCGCTCCACCTCCGGCGCCTCCGGCGCGACATCCGGCTCCGGGGCGGCCTGCGCCGCTTTCTCGCGGAACGCGCTTTTACTGGCGCCGCACAAGGGGCAGGTCCAGTCGTCCGGCAGATCCTCCCATCTCGTTCCCGGCGCAATGCCTGCTTCCGGGATGCCCTTCGCTTCCTCGTAGACATAGCCACATACCGAGCAAACATAGCTTTTCATGAAAAATCATCCACCTCCTCTTTGCTTTTTCGGGCGAGCGCCACGCTCCCCCCCTACCGGCAGCTTACCATATGCGCTGCTGCATTGCAAGCATAGCCTTGCGCAGCCGAAAGCCCGGCTTGACGGCCGCACGGACGCAGGCCGGAAAGCCCGCAGTTAACCATCCGCCAAGGGTTTTCATATATATCCTTCATCTGTTTTTCTCCCCTTCATGCCGCAAAAAAGAGCGGCGGAACCTGTTGTCCCCGCCACCCTTTTCGACCTGTTCGCTGTCCCGTCAGAATGCCCAAAACAATTCGGCAAACAGGAAAATTTACCGTTTTCATAGGGATCTGCCTTCCCCCCCTCTCCGCGCATCCTTCGGCCTGCTCTCCCCGGGCCATTGGACTTGAACCCGCACCTTTTCGTTCTTCCACGACAAGAGGCGGCAACAGGCCAAATCAGCCCGTTGCCGCCTCTTATCCATGTATCCGTTAATTCGACTGCTTCTTTTTCCTGAGCGCCGCCGTCCCAAGCGCACCGCCGGATAGGAGCAACAGGGCAACCCAAAGCAGCATATGATGGTTGTCGCCGGTCTCGGGCAAGTCGGTAATATCGGGTGTTTCTGTTGCCGCTACTGTCCAGCCGGCATATACCGTCTTATGCCCGTCCAACGTGATGGAGGCGACTTTCCCGGTCAAATTCCGGTTCGTATACCAACCGGTAAAGACGAAGCCGTCTTTTTCCGGCGTATACTTTGAAAGATCAATCACGGAGCCCTCCACGGCATTCACCGAAGTGATGCTGCTGCCGCCGTTGGTTTCGAAGGTGAGTGTATAGGTAATAGGAGCCATTTTTTGAGTGGAGCAGGAAAAGCTTTTCCAATTGTATACGATTTCTTTAGAGATTACTGCTTTTCCTGTAAAAGGAGAGCCATCTATTTCTTCTGCGCTTTCATTCTGTGCCTGCAAGAATTCTTTCACTGCTTGCGGATAGTCTTCCCATGCAAGCCCCCATGTTTCAAATACACCAACCAATTCCTCATTTGCCTTCATGGTCAAAATCAAGTTGCCAGACGGTTGTGCAATAAACTCCCCATCTAGGTAGAATGCGCCAGTGTTTCCGAGTGCTTGAACATTTCCGTCGTAAAAAATAATGTTTCCTTTGGAAGATGCTTTTTTGCTTTGGGCAGACATGGCTTGGATCTCTCCGCTCGATGCAACAACGCCATAGCATTTTATGTCATAGTTATCCGCATATTCGATATATCCTAACAAATCAACCCCGCCGGCAAGAAATTCCACATCGCCCGCCATGGCAACGACAGCTGCGGAGAAGTTGCCTGCGTATCCTCCGTTTACCATAACCTTTGCTGTTTCACCGGCAAACACCACATTTCCGGCTTGGCTCAGAATGCCGCAGCTCAAATCTGCCTCTACTCCGTCCATCGGGACAGCGTTCGATCCCGACGCAAAAACCTCTCCGGCGTTGACGGTCACATCCCCGTATGCGCAGATCCCACTGCATACAGCAGATTCCGTCATACCGATTGACGTGGTTAGTTTTCCACCGTTAATAGTTACGCTGCCGGTTTCGGCAAAAATGCCAAAGCTTCCTCCGGAAGAAACTGAGTGGGCATCACTGCGGTCGCCTATGGCGTTCACCTCGCCGTTTATAATCACGTTTCCATAACTGCTGTATACCCCGGCACTGATAACAGCTTCCCGTCCTCTGGTATACACTTGAGCATCATTGATCGTCACGTCACCGTAAGCCATCAGGCCGGCGCCGACCCCTGCGTCATCTGCGCTGGTAAATCCACTATCTTGGAAATTGACCTGCACAACCGCCTTGTTATCGACCGTGAGACTTCCGTTCAGGCTTCCGATATCCACACTGAGGAGTTCAGCTTCGTTGCTTTGCGCTTTTACTGTGCCGCCAGAGATGTGAATATCTCCCTTCGTCGGAGCAATAATGCCTCCACTGTGCTGAACATTATCATCTTCGAAGGACCTGATAACGCTGTTGCTTTGTGCAGTTACATCGGAATTCTTTATTTCAATTCCCTTTGTACCTACCATGGCATAGCTATAGCATCCGCTCCCGGCCACAGCTTTTACCGTTGCGTTTGTAATCGAAATGGCGCTTCCACTGATACCGCAGCTTTTAGAATCGCTTTTAAGCGAGGCATCGCTGCTTTCGGCAGTAACCTTCACTCCGTCCTCAATAAAAATATCCTTCCCATAAATGCCGTAAGAGGAATAGTCTGCTTCCAAAGTCTGCGGGGAGGATGTAGCGGTCAAAACAGCATCAGCAGCATTTTCTCCGGCAAAGATTCTAATATTGCCGTTTTGACTGTAAACAGCCGCACAAATATTTTGGGCAGACAATCCTGACGAGATAACGCTGTTTTTTCCTATAAGCTCGATCAACAGTTCCCCTTCTGCATAGATACCGTATGGCACGTTCTCAGCCGTAATAGTCGCATTCTTTAAGGTCAATACATTTTCCTCCGGGTCGTATGATACGGTTCCATTTCCCAGCACATCTCCGGCAGTTTCAGCAGTGATCTGCGTACCTGCTACATACGGATACTTGTCTTCGTCAAGAGCGGAAATGGACACGGGCATTAGTCCCACGATTATTACCGCACAGAGCAGTAGGTTTACAATCCGTCTTTTCATTCTTGTGTTCCCCCTTTATACAATTTCTTTTTGTCTGTGTTAAGATCGCGCCGCTTTTGTTTATGTCCGCAGACGCCAAGCAACGTGTCCGGCGTTTGCCGATAGAAACGGCAGGATCCGCAGTCAGTACATGGCGCTGTGTCCAACGCTTCTCCATATACACAGGCATCCTCCCCGGTAAACAGGATCGGACACCCTTCAGGAGTGTAGACCGGATTCTCAATAAAGTCCGGAAAAATTTCAATTTCCTTTCCGGCAAGCTCGTCATAACACAGGGGAATCTCCAACA
>UQGA01000034.1 GCA_900540495.1 uncultured Eubacteriales bacterium
AATCACATTTCCGCAGTAGAAGAAATTTTAACAGAATAAGAGAGAAAAAGTTTTTCCCAAAAAGGGCAGCCGAGAAAATCGACTGTCCTTTTTCTATGCCTATGAGCAGAAAGGAGCGACCAACCATGACAAAGCCAAGAGAGAAAACCCGCGAGGAATTGACCGCCGAGATTGAGGACGGGAAGAAGAAAATCCGGCAGCTTGAAAACCGGGAAAAGGTGTTGCGGCAAAAACTGTCCCAAGAGGAACGCCGGACGCGCAGCCACCGGCTGATCGTCCGGGGCGCGGTCTTTGAGAGCATTGTGCCGGAAGCCAGGCCCATGACCGGCAAGGGCAAACCCCATTGTCACATCATGCTTCCCATGCGCCCCCTTGGCGAGCGCGGCGCGTGGGCGGTCTCCCCCATCTTTGTCTTTGCCGCCCTTCCCATCCCGTGCCGCCCCTTCCGGAAAAGGCGGGGCGGCATGGCGCAGGCCATGCCGCCCCGCACCGTCCTGCGTCCCGCCTCTCCGGCGGGAACGGCGCTTACATCTCGTTGAGCTTCTTGTAGTAGTCGATCTTCTCGGCGGCCTCCTTCTCGGCGCGTTCGAAGAGCTTGTCGGCCACCTCGGGGAACTGCTTCTTGAGCGACGCATAGCGCACCTCGCCCATGATGAACTCCCGGTAGCTCGCCTTCGGATCCTTGCTGTCGAGCTGGAACGGGTTCTTGCCCTCCGCCGCCAGATCCGGGTTGTACCGGTACAGCGGCCAGTACCCGGCCTCGACGGCCTTCTTCGCCTCGGCCTGGCTGAAGCCCATGTTGATGCCGTGGTTGATGCAGGGCGCATACGCGATGATGAGCGACGGACCCTTGTACGCCTCGGCCTCATTGACGGCCTTGAGCAACTGCGCCGGGTTGGCGCCCATGCAGACCTTGGCCACGTACACATAGCCATAGCTCATGGCCATGAGGCCCAGATCTTTCTTCTTGGTGCGCTTGCCGGCCGCCGCAAACTTGGCGACGGAGCCGGTCGGCGTGGCCTTGCTGGACTGGCCGCCGGTGTTGGAATACACCTCGGTATCGAGCACGAGCACGTTGATATCCTCGTCCATGGCCAGCACGTGATCCAGCCCGCCGTAGCCGATATCGTACGCCCAGCCGTCGCCGCCAAACACCCAGATGGACTGCTTGGTCAGCAGGTCGGCATTGTCGATGACCTCGCGCGCGAGCGTACACGCTTCGCAGGGGCACTTCTTGCCGTTGGCCAGCCATGCGGCCTCATACTCGGTGCCGGTCAGATCGACGTCGATGCCCTCGCGGCAGGCGGCGACCAGCTTCTCGCCCGCGGCGCGCGAACCGGCCGCGTCGTCCATGTTGGCGAGCCACTCGGCGCCGGCATCCTTGATCGCCCGGTCGCACCATTCGACGGCGATGAGCTTTTGCACCGTGTCGGCCAGACGGGCGCGGCGCTGCTTGTTGGCCAGGTTCAGCCCGAAGCCGAACTCCGCGTTGTCCTCAAACAGGGAGTTGGCCCATGCGGGGCCCTGCCCCTTGGCGTTCCTGGTATACGGGCAGGTGGGCGCGCTGCCGCCGTAGATGGAGGAGCAGCCCGTGGCGTTGGCCACGACCATACGGTCGCCGAACAGCTGCGTGATGAGCTTGACGTACGGCGTCTCGCCGCAGCCGGCGCACGCGCCCGAGAACTCGAACAGCGGCTGGAGGAACTGGCTGCCCTTGACGGTCTTGGGGTTCACGTCCACAGCCTTCTGCTTGAGGGTCATGGCGTAATCCCAGTTGGCCTCGTCCTGCTGCGCCTCGGACAGCGGCGCCATCTTCAGCGCCTTCTCCTTGGCGGGGCACACGTCCACGCAGTTGCCGCAGCCAGTGCAGTCGAGCGGCGAAACCTGCATGCGGAATTTCAGCCCGGCCAGCTCCTTGCCCTTGGCGTCCACGCTCACGAACCCTTCCGGCGCGTTTGCAGCCTCCTGCTCGTCGAGCAGGAACGGGCGGATGGTGGCGTGCGGGCAGACCAGCGAGCACTGGTTGCACTGGATGCAGTTTTCCGGAATCCAGCGCGGCACGTCCACGGCAATGCCGCGCTTTTCATACTTGGTCGTGCCGGTCGGCACGGTGCCGTCCGCGGACAGCATGGAGACGGGCAGCTTGTCGCCCTCCTGGGCCAGGATCGGATGGATGAAGTTGACAAAGTACGGATCGTCCGTGACCTGGATGGGCGTCGCCCCGGTGGTCGCGTCCGCCCAGCTCTCCGGATAGCGGATCTCCTCGATGGCGTTCATGCCGGCCTCGATGGCGGCGTAATTCTTGCGAACGACGTCGTCGCCCTTCTTCCCGTAGGACTTCTTGGCGGCCGCCTTCATGTACTCGAGCGCATCCTCCGCCGGAATCACCCGGGCGAGCTTGAAGAAGGCGGACTGCATGATCGTGTTGATGCGGCCGCCCATGCCCACCTCGCGCGCCAGCTTGATGGCGTTGATATTATAGAACTTCACGTGCTGCCGGGCGATGGCGCGCTTCATCGCTGCGGGGAGTTCGCGCTCCATCTCCTCGAGCGTCCACGGGCTGTTGAGCAGGAACGTGCCGCCCTCCTTGATGCCCTCGGCCACGGCGTAGCGCGTGACATACGACGGGTTGTGGCAGGCCACAAAATCCGCCGCGTCGATCAGATACGGGCTCTGGATGGGCTTTTTGCCAAAGCGCAGATGCGACACCGTGAACCCGCCGGACTTCTTGGAGTCGTAGGAGAAGTATCCCTGCGCGTACATGTCGGTATGGTCGCCGATGATCTTGATGCTGTTCTTGTTCGCACCCACCGTGCCGTCGCTGCCCAGGCCGTAGAACTTGCAAGCGATGGTGCCTTCGGGCGCGGCGTTGATCTGCCGGGTGACCGGGAGCGACAGGTGCGTCACGTCGTCCTCGATGCCGACGGTGAAGTGGTTCTTGCATGTGCCCGCCAGGTTCTCGTACACCGCGCCGACCATCGACGGGGTGAACTCCTTGCTGCCGAGACCGTAACGCCCGCCGATGACCTTGATCGCCGTGCGTCCCTGCTCGGTCAGCGCCGCCACCACGTCGGTATACAGCGGCTCGCCGAGGCAGCCGGGCTCCTTCGTGCGGTCAAGCACCGCGATCCGCTTGCACGTGGCCGGCAGTGCAGCGACGAACCGGTCCGCCGCAAACGGCCGGTACAGGCGCACCTTCAGCACGCCGAGCTTTGCGCCGCGGCCGTTGAGGTAGTTGACCGTCTCCTCGCACACGTCGGCGCCGCTGCCCATCACCACGATGACATCCTCTGCATCCGGCGCGCCCACATAGTCGTACAGATGATAGCTGCGGCCAGTCAGCTTGCCCACCTCGTCCATGTAGTGCTGCACGATGTCGGGGATGGCATTGTAATACCGGTTGGCGGCCTCGCGGCCCTGGAAGTAGATGTCCGGGTTCTGCGCCGTGCCGCCCTGATGCGGATGCTCCGGATTGAGCGCGCGCGCGCGGAACGCCTTGACCGCCTCCATGTCCACGAGCGGCCGCATGTCCTCATAATCGATCATCTCAATCTTCTGCACCTCATGCGAAGTGCGGAAGCCGTCAAAGAAGTGCACAAACGGCACCGACGCCTTGAGCGTGGACAGATGCGCCACCAGCGCCAGATCCATGACCTCCTGCACCGAGGCGGAAGACAGCATCGCAAAACCGGTCTGCCGGCAGCTCATCACGTCGCTGTGGTCGCCGAAGATGGACAGCGCATGCGCGGCCAGAGCGCGGGCGCTCACATGGAACACGCACGGCAGCAGCTCGCCGGCAATCTTATACATGTTCGGGATCATGAGCAGCAGCCCCTGCGACGCGGTAAACGTCGTGGTCAGCGCGCCGCCCTTGAGCGAACCATGTACCGCGCCAGCGGCGCCGCCTTCGCTCTGCATCTCCGCGATACGCACCTGCTGCCCGAACAGGTTGATCCTGCCGTTGGCCGCCCAGTCGTCCGCCACCTCCGCCATCGGGGACGACGGCGTAATCGGGTAGATCGCCGCCACGTCGGAAAATGCGTATGCGACGTGAGAGGCGGCGGTATTGCCGTCAATGGTCATGGTCTTTGCCATCTGTTTCATTCCTCCTGTTTTTCATCGGCACATGTTTCGTTGCTCGGACCGCAAATCCGGCTGCGGCCCGATTTTTCCCTTTTACCATATAGTATTATAGTCCCCGCGCAAATCCGTGTCAATCGAGCGTGCAGGAAAAACCTGCAAAACCCGGCGATTTTTTTGCGCGCCCGCCGCTTTTTTGCAGGAAAAGCTGCACAACCCCCCGCCCGGTCGAACCGCTGCCCCGTCCCTATCAGTCCTGTCCCCGCCTACGGCGGCGCGAACGCGCCCACATCCCGGAGGAAGAGGGCGCAGGCGCAAGGGCATACCGCACCGGGCAATAGATCGAAAGTGACGAAGGAAGGGGTGCCGCCGAATGAGGAAACGGGACATCGACTTCGAGTCGGAGCCGGACGGGAGACGGCGAGCGCCGGGCGGGAACGGGGGCCCGTTCCGGCCGCGGCACCGGTTTGTTCTGCGTCGACGCCGGGTGGACGGGGGGCAGCGAGCGCCGGGCGGGAAGGGAACTGCCGGGGAAAAGGAGCGGGCTTTCGGATTAATGGAAAAGGCGTTGTCGAACCGGGCATAAAAATGCCGGATGGGGCTACCGGGCACGGCATAAATCTGCTATACTGTGTGCGGCCGGCGGCCCGACTGCGCGTTTGCACGCAAAGGGCCGCCCGTCAACGGGCGGCCCGCGCCACGGGCGGCCCCGAAAAGCCGATGGGAGAAAGGCGATGACCCGCACGCCGAAACAACTGTTTTCAGCCATCCTGCGCCGGGCGCGCGCCGAAGCGGTATTGAGCATCGCTTTCGTCGCGGCGCTGCTCTCCGCGTTGTTCGTGCCGCCGGATGCGGCGTATCTTACCTATATTGATTTGCGCGTACTGTGCCTGCTGTTCTCGTTGATGGCGGTCGTGCAGGGATTTGTGCGGTGCGGCCTGTTCGACCTGCTCGCACAGCGCCTGCTCGCCGGGGAACGCACGCTCCGGGCGCTGTGCCTGCTGCTGGTGCTGTTGCCGTTCTTCGTGTCCATGCTGGTGACAAACGACGTGGCGCTCATCGCGCTCGTGCCGTTCGCCTTCTTCCTGCTGCGCCAGGCGGAGGCGGAGTCGCTGGCCGTGCGCGTGTGCGCGTTGCAGACCGTGGCGGCCAACCTTGGCAGCATGGCCACGCCCATCGGCAATCCGCAAAACCTCTATCTGTATGCGCGCTATTCGCTCGGGCCCGGGCAGTTCTTCGGTACGGTGCTGCCGCTCGCCCTCCTGAGCCTCGTCGCGCTTGCGGCGGCGGCGCTGTGGTCCGCCCCGCCCCGCGGCCGGATCCACGTATCGTTTGCGCAGCCGGCGCGCATTGCGGACGGCCGGCGGCTCGCCGCCTATGTCGCGCTGTTCCTGCTGTGCCTTGCCGCAGTGTTCCGCCTTGTGCATTACATCGCGGCCGCCGGCGCGGCGCTGCTGCTCCTGCTGCTGGCGGACCGGCCGCTGCTCAGGCGCATCGATTACAACCTGCTGCTCACCTTCTGCTGCTTCTTCGTCTTCTCCGGCAACCTCGGCCGCATCCCGGCCGTACGCGCGCTGCTCGAATCGCTGCTGGCGCGCAACGCGCTGCTCACCGCCACCGTTGCCAGCCAGTGCATCAGCAACGTGCCTGCGGCAATCCTGCTCTCCGGCTTTACCGGCGACTGGCAGGGGCTGCTTGCCGGCGTCAACATCGGAGGGCTCGGCACGCCGGTGGCCTCGCTTGCCAGCCTGATCTCGCTTCGCCTCTATCTGAAGGAACCGGACGCCCGCGCGGGGCATTTCCTCGCCGTGTTCACGCTCGTCAACGTCGTGGGCCTCGCGCTGCTGCTCGCCGCCGCCCAGCTGCTGCCGTAACGAACCGCCGGGTTTCGCTTTGCCGGAGAAAGCGGACGGGAGATGGTAGCGCAGTGCGATCCGGCAAACGGCGCGCGCCACCAGAAAGGCGGCCGCTCCCCCCTCCTTGGCGAGACGGCCCTGTCGCAGCCGAAGCAGCGCGAACCGCGGCCTCCTTTTTTCCAGCCGGGAGTCGCCCATTCCTCTTGGATAAAACTCGAAAGGAGCCTGTTTTTATGAATCAGCAAATCGTGATCTTTGTAGACCCGCAGAAATGCCCGCAGGACCACCGCTGTCCCGCCATCGCCGTCTGTCCCATGGGCGCCATTTCCCAGCGGAATACCCATGCGCTGCCCGAGATCGACGGCGGCAAATGCATCGCCTGCGGCAAGTGCGTGCGCCTGTGCCCCAAGGGCGCGTTCACCGCACAGCAGGCGTAACGGGCGTGTCGGGCCTGGCGGGCGCAACGCTCGTCAGGGAAAAAAGGCCCCGGCATCCGGCCTCTATGTCCCGCCAGGCCGTCTCAAAATCACCGGTGTACCATGGGTCGGCCACCTCGCCGGTCCTGCCGGCAAACGCCAGAAGCAGATGCATCTTGCCGTTCGCATCCCCGCCGCAGATGCGGCGCATGTTCCGCAGATTGGCCCGATCCATGCCGACGAGCAGGTCGAACTCCCCGTAATCGCCGGGTCGGAGCTGCCTTGCAGTCTTGCCGGAGCAGTCAATGCCGTGCTCGGCCAGTTTGCGGCGCGCCGGTGGATAGACCGGGTTCCCCAACTCCTCGTCGCTGGTGGCGGCGGACTCGATCCGGAACGCGTGTTCCAGAGCGGCCCTCTTCACCAGATCCTTCATCACGAACTCCGCCATCGGGCTCCTGCAGATATTGCCGTGGCAGACGAACAGAATCCTCGTCATACTTTTCTTTCCATCCTGTTGTTATTTTCTTCGCCGGGCGGCGGCCGTCCGTCACGAATAAAAGCGCGGGGCGACAGGCCCGGCCCGTTTCTACCGCTGTGCGGGCGCTTACCCGATGCGGATATCCACGTTGCCCGTCCCGGTCGTGATCTCGCACTTCCCGCCCGCCGTGGTCTGCGGCACGCTGACGTTGCCCGTTGCGGTTTCCACCACAAATACCTTTGCCGTGAGCAGACGGCCCGCAACGCTTCCCGTGTTCGTCTCAATGGAAAGCCACGCTGCGTCGCAGCCCTCCAGCCGGACATCCCCCGTAACGCTGCTGATGGAAAGGCCCCCGGTAGCCACAACTCCCTCCAGCGACAGATCGCCCGTATGGCTTTCAGCCGCCACGCTCCGGGCTTCGAAACCGGACAGCCGAATATTGCCGGTCTTCGTCCCGATATCGACGCTGCCCGAAATGCCGGCGGAATCCACCGCAACATTCCCCGTGCCCGCATGGAGGGCCAGCGCGTCCCGGACGGCCGCACGGCAGACGATATCCGCCGTACCGCTCGAAACAGTGACCGTCTCAAAGGAAAACCCATCCGGTATCTCCACGTCTCCGGTTTCCGTTTCTATGCGGAGCGCGGCCCACTCCGCCCGTGGCAGGTATACGGTCATCCGCATGTTCTCGAAGGAAATGCCCAGACGGTCGTACCAGCTTCTGGCATCGCGCACGCCGATGGTCAGCGTTCCGCTCTGCACGGCGGCGTAGTGCTCGACGTTCTCCTCCTCCTGGAACTCGACCCTGCACGTCCCGTCCCCGGACGGGCGCAACACGATTTCCGTCGTAGGCGCGTTGATGGATATCCCATCAAAATCTTCGTCTATCTCACAGGTCTTTGCCGTTAAGCCGCGCGTACTGAACGCCGCAAAATCAAAGCCCAGGCCGGCCATTGCGCCGACAAAAACCAGCGCGCCAACCGCTGTGAGGGAACTCCCGATGACAAGCAGCCTCCGTATCCCCTTCATTTGGCGCCTCCTTTTGCGACGGATCGCCGTTTAATGCCGAGCAACACCCTTTTGGTAAACAACAGTACGCCTCCGGTCGCCCCCCCGGCCCCCGCGAACAGCAGGATCGAGACGCCGGCGCAGGCAATCCCGGCGCCCAGCACAGCAATGCTCTGCAGGCCATGCCCCTGTGACGCCAGGACGGCAAAGGATACGCCGCCGGCAATCGCGCAGCCGGCCGCGCCGACCCCGGCGGCCCACAGGGAAACGAGCGCCGCCCAGATCGCCCCATAGGCGGATAGGACGGCGGCAAGCACGGCGATCAGGAGGGAAAGCCACACGGGTGCGCCCAACGTCAGCAGCACGATTTCCCACGCACGAAGGGCGCGGCCGGGCGAAACCCGCTCCTTTACAAGCCGGGACAGCGGGATTTCCGCCAGGATCTGGGACACGATATCCTGCACCGGGCCGGCCTCCTTGACCGCTTCCTCCTCCGTCAGGCCCTCCTCCATCCGATCGTCGATCATTTCCCCGTAAAAGGCCAGCCGCTCCTCCACATCGGCCTGCGGCAGGCCGGTCAGGCCTTCCGCCAACGCCGCAAGAAATTCCTGCTTATTCATGCGCTTCCTCCTCCCGCGTCACAAATCGATAGATGGCAAGCAGCTCCGCCCACTCCGCTTTGAAATCCTCGAGACGCTTCCTTCCCCCGTCGGTAATACGGTAGTATTTGCGGAGCCTCCCGCTGTGTTCGACGGTGCGGACCGTCAGCATGCCGGCCGCTTCCAGCCGCTTGAGAATGGGGTACAGGGTGGATTCCGACATGGCGATATACGGCTTCATATCCTTCAGGATCTGGTACCCGTAGGAATCTCCATCCTGAATGGCTGCCAATACGCTTACATCCAAAAGGCCGCGCTTCAACTGGGCGTCCATACCATACCTCCTGTTGCGTTATACATCGTATCACATAGTATTGGGGTTGTCAATCGCCTTCTGCCGGAATGGGCTGGCCGTTGCGGCAAGGGAATGGGCCGGGATAAGCGTCAGATCCTCCCGGTTGAAGATGTAGGCGCTATCCGGGTGCCCGCCTTTGGCGGGTGTGCTTATATGATCCGACGCTGGGTATCCTTCTTAATGTGTGTCATGATTCACCCGTTCTTTCCATTCCGTTTTCTTCCCCCCGTTTTCGCGCAGCATTCACCGCGCACACCCGGCCGGAATCACCGTCCCGCATCTCTTTTCTGCTTTTGTCAATGTCCCGGCGCCCGCTTCCGCCGACCATCCCATATGTCCGGCGCAGATGCGCCGCGCCCCGTTTCTCCCCGCGGGTCCGCGCTCGTCTCACCCTTCAAGCGGCGAGCGTCCGCATACGCCCGGCCTTTCAGCTCCATTTGCAACGCTTGCCCCGGCCTGTGCCTGCAGCGGCATCCGCTCCCGCCGGGCGGATGGTTCCCTGCCGGCGTTGCGGTTGCGCTTTCCGCCCGTGGCGCGCTGCGGGTGGTGATTCGCAACTTTTCTTTGGGACCGTATCGTGCGTTCGGCGCCAATGGGCATCAAAAAGCGCCAAGCCGTTATGGCCTGACGTTTCCGTGTGGTCCGTTTTCGTTGCGCGATCCGCCGGTTATGGACAACGGCGTGCGGGTTCGCAGTGAAAGAAGCCCGGCGGGGCCGGCCGCGCAAACAGCGGGGCGCCGTTCCCGTATACGATGTCCCGGCGGAGCCGTGGCGCCCCGGGCGAATGAGGATTATGGGGCAAAGGGGCGGGCGGAAACGGGAACCGGCCTTCCCTACGCCGTCACAGTCCCGCCCTCCAGCAGCGTGAGCGCCCGGTCCAGCTGCGCGTCCTCCCCGCGGGACAAGTCCTCGCGGGTGGCGGGGAGCAGGATATCCGGTGCGATACCGCGGCCAATGAACGCCGTGCCGTCCAGCAGGCGGTAGCCTACGGCGCATACGCGGGCGCTGCCGCCGCCCGGCATCCGCAGAAGCAGGGGCGTGCCGGTCGTGCCGCAGGTGGGTTCCCCGACAACGGCGGCACGATGGTTGGATCGGAAAAAGGCCAGCGTATCCTCCGCAGCGGAGACCGTACGGCGGGAAGCGAGCAGCACGCACGGGCCGTCATACAGCGCAGCGTGGCCGGGGGCGCCGTAGGTATCCATGTATTCCTCCCAGCTTCGGCCATGCAGCATATCGATACACCGCTGCGGCGCCTCCGCTCCGTCCAGACGCGCCAGCTCGTCCCGGGTCATCCGCATAAACTGGCTGCCGGAGGCGATATCGATTCCCCGGCTCAGCTGGGTGCGCTTGCGGCAGCCGTGAAACTCCCCGGAGATGAACAGCTCCGCCACCTGCCCCCCATACCGGGTCATGCCGCCGATGTTGTCCCGCAGGTCGAGCACGACGCCGTCCGGCCGCGTCCGGCTGATGGCCCGGGCGATCTCCACGGCAGCATCCGCAAGCGAAAAGACGGACGCTGGGAAGGCCGATACACCGCAGGGCATGACCCAGAGACGGGGAAGGCCATCTACAAGAATGTGCTGGGCAAAACCCAGGCAGAGGTGAAGGAAAAGCTGAAACAGGCCATCGAGGAAACCCAGGCCTTGGACATCACCAAGGCGGGGAAATACACGGTGGGGGAGTGGATGGAGATGTGGTTCCAGGACTACGCCAAAATTAAAGTCCGGCCCTCCTCCCACCAGACCTACCAGGGCTACATCCACAACCACATCCGGCCCAACATCGGAGATATTCCACTGGAAAAGCTCACGTCTCTGGACTTGCAGAAGTTCTACAAAAAGCTGCTGACTGAAGGAAGGGTAGACCGGGTGGAGGCAAAGGGACAGCCCAAAGGCCTCAGTGCCAAGACGGTGCGGAACATCCACCAAATTCTATCCTCTGCCCTAAAGCTGGCCCAAGAGCAGCGGCTGATCCTCACCAATCCGGCGGAGGGCTGCGCCCTGCCCCGGGTGGAACACCAGGAGATGAAAACCTTGACCACGGTGCAGCTGGCCTCCTTCTTCCGGGAGGTCAGGGATAGCGGCGTGTTTGAGCTGTACTATCTGGAACTGGCCACAGGCCTGCGGCGGGGCGAATTGCTGGGGCTGAAATGGGAGGATGTTGATTTGGAACGGGGTGACCTTCGGGTACGGCGGCAAGTCTCCCGCATCAACGGGGAAGTGGTGGAGGCTCCCCTGAAAACGAAAAACGCCTACCGTACCTTGCCCCTGGCAGAAGATACGGTAAGCGTTCTGAAAGAACAGAGAAGAAAAGTGGGGAGTAGCCCCTGGGTGTTCCCATCCCCCAATGGCGGTCCCATCTCCCCGGACAGCGTACTGCATATGCTCCATAGAGTGCTGAAACGGGCAGGACTGCCCAAGGTGCGGTTCCACGACTTGCGTCACACCTTCGCCACCCTGGCCTTGCAAAACGGGGTGGACGTGAAAACCGTATCTGGAATGCTGGGCCACTTCTCGGCAGGATTCACCCTGGACACCTACGCCCACATTACCAGCGTAGCCCAAAGGCAGGCGGCGCAGACCATGGGAAATGTGCTGGCGGGGACGATTGAGGGGTGAGTGATGGCTAAAACTACTTGACTAACCTTTCTATACTAGACATAGGAATACAAGATTCAAAACAATTAGACCATGCAGGGCAATATGATAGAAGTCCGGAATCAATCTGTCCTCCCGGCGTGGTACAATACAAAGGCTGCCTTCAAAG
>UQGA01000035.1 GCA_900540495.1 uncultured Eubacteriales bacterium
TAGAAGGCTCGAAAGCCGGTTACCTTGCCTTCCCTGCACCTTCAAAGAGTAATACCGGAATTTTGTCTCACATGGAAGACGAGTATGGGAATTGTAAAGCTTCTTTCGTTCCAGCACGCCGCTTTTCACTGTCGCACGAAATTGCGGAAGCCAAGATATGCCGGACCCTTCACAGGCCTTCGGTCGCATCCCAGGTATTTTCATCCGCAAAAGACCTGTTTGACATGCGATTCTTTGCGAACCCTTGCCCGCAATCAGGCCAGCCGATCTGTCAATTCTTGCAGCGTATGCCTTTAAGAAAAGAAACGAACACAGCCCTGTTCTCCCCCGCTTGCTGAACGAGGCGAATGATTTTCGGCAAACCCTATTTTGTAACAACTTGTGGTTTTGTGACACAAACCGCCGAAAGATGTACGGAGATGAACCATGAATACATATCAGGTGGAAAAGGAAAAGATCTATACCAAAAAGGTCCGGGATCTGCAAAAAGAACTCCCGCTCTTTGCCGGCTCGTTTTTTCGCGGTATTGGAAACTATACCTCCGTGTTGACGCGCTATGCCTACGCAGTGGACTTGCGGGGCTTCTTTCAATTTCTGGTAAAGGAATCGGATATTTTGCATGATCGGGAGATTCGATCGCTTACAGCGCAGGATCTGGAGCTCATACGCGCCTACCACATCGAACTGTATCTGGAACAGGCCTCTCTGTATTTGAAAAACGACCGCGAAGTGACGAATCGTGAGCGTGCAAAGGCGCGCAAGCTGTCCACCCTGCGTGCCTTTTTCAAGTATTGTTTTCAACATGAGATGATCTCGTCCAACGTTGCTTCTCTGGTAGAAACGCCCAAACTTCACGAGCAGGCAATTCTGCGCCTGGAGCCCAACGAGGTAGCAAACCTGCTTGACCGTGCCGAAAGCGGCGATGGATTAACCGCCCGTCAGCGCCGCTTCCATGAGGCAACGCGCATACGCGATGTCGCCATTCTGACGCTGTTCCTGGGGACGGGCATCCGCATCAGCGAACTGGTCGGCATAGATCTGGATGATATCAACTTTGAGGACAGCACATTCCTCGTAACACGAAAGGGCGGCAAACAGAGCATCCTCGCATTTGGCGAAGAGGTTTGGGAGGCGCTCCACGCATACTGGGAGCAGCGAAACGACATCGTCGCGCAAGAAGGACATGAGCAGGCATTCTTTCTATCGCTGCAACGGCGTAGAATTACGGCGCGCGCTGTGGAAAATCTGGTCAAAAAATATGCCGCCGTCACCACGCCGCTCAAGAAGATCACGCCGCACAAGTTGCGCAGTACCTACGGCACCATGCTTTATCATGAAACTCGGGACATCTATCTCGTTGCTGATGTGCTCGGGCATAAAGACGTCAACACCACGCGCAAACACTATGCGGCACAATCGGAAGAGCATGCGCGCATCGCCGCAAAGCGGATTCGACTGCGGGAGGATGACTAACCCGTCCCTATACCCTCCGCTTCCGCCCGCGTGCGCCATACAGCGTTGTGCAGAGGACATGGGGTATAATTTCCACCATGGTTTCTTCGTCCATCTGGCCAAACGGAACGACACCATCCTCGTCCAACACAATGCGGGAAATGGATATCTTGGCGTAATCCTCCTCCCCCATGTCCAGGCAACGAAAGCAGTTATCGCATAGCTTGGAAGGATCGAGGTCGCAACGATTGCACTGGTTGCAGTTGTCGCACAGCTTATGAGGATCCAATACACATTTCTTCATCTTTTTCACCGAACTTTTACGAACATTTGTTTGCACATTCCCCCAGCCTCATGCTATAATGTTCGTATCAAACGAACAAAGGGGCGGTGGCCGCTGTGAAAAAACTCAACAATCCCCAGCAGCAGATCTACGACTTCATTCTGCGCTATTCCAGGGAAAACGCCTATCCCCCCTCCGTCCGGGAAATCTGTGACGCCGTCGGGCTGTTTTCACCCGCTACCGTGCACACACACCTGAAGAACATGGAGGCCGCCGGGCTCATTCGGCGCGACCATAGCAAGCGCCGTTCCATTTATATTATACCACAGGAACAGGAGCATTCAACCACCACTCCGGACAGCCGGGTGCCGCTGGTCGGTCGAGTCGCCGCAGGCACGCCGATCCTCGCTTCGGAAAACGTGGAGGGCACCTTCCCGATCCCGGAATTGTTGACACACGGCAACCGACATGATGGCGTTTTTCTGCTGCGCGTCGAAGGGGACAGCATGATTGATGCCGGTATCAACGACGGCGACTACATCGTGGTAGATCCTGAACTCGGTTACGTCAGCGGCGATATCGTCGTCGTGCGCACTGCAGAGGAAACGGCAACGGTCAAGCGCATCTATCCGGAAGGCGAGACCGTCCGCCTGCAGCCGGAAAATGAGCTGTACTCCCCCATCTATCTGCCGGCAGCGGAGGTCGAGGTCGTCGGGAAAGTCACGGGATTGATGCGCCGCATATAGCAATTCTTCGGCGGCAGTTGTCAGGCGCGCAGCAGCGCGTCCACGGTCAACATGGCCGCAATTCGCCCGTGCGCATAGGTCAACGATCCCTGTAGATAGGCCGTATAAGGCGGACAGATCGGGCCGTCAGCGCTGAGTTCCGTCGTCGCGCCCTGTACGAATGTTCCGGCGGCCATGACGACCTGATGCGCATAACCGGGCATATCCCATGGTTGTGGATCTACAAAACTGTCGACCGGCGCCGCACGCTGGATGCTCTGACAAAAGCGCACGAGCGCATCCGCATCCGCAAACCGGACGGACTGGATGATGTCCGACCGTTCCGCCGCGCTGCCGGGCAATGTTTCCAACCCCAGCAGTTCCAAGGCGCGCGCAAAGAGGGCCGCGCTTTTCATACACTGCGCAACCGTATGCGGCGCCATGAACAACCCCTGATAAAACGGGCGGTAATCCCCCGCATAGGAACCGACCTCGCGCCCCATGCCGGGCAGCGTCAGTCGCTGTGCGACCCGCTCAATCAACTCTGCGCGCCCCACAATGTATCCGCCTGTCGGCGCAAGTCCGCCGCCCGGATTTTTAATGAGCGATCCCGCCGCCACATCCGCGCCGACGCTTGTCGGCTCCTGCGGGCAGGTGAACTCGCCATAGCAGTTATCGACCACAATGACAGCGCCGGGTGCCACATCCCGAAGGGCGGAGAATGCTTCCTGCATCCGGCGCGGATGCAGAGACGGACGCCAACTGTATCCTCTGGAGCGCTGTACGAACAGCACCCGGGGAGTCCGCCCCTCCCTAATTGCTTTCCGAATGGCGGGCATATCCAGTTCGCCATCGGCCTGCAGGTCCACATGATCAAAAGAAACCCCGATGCTTTTGAGCGAGTGAGGCGCATCGCCGCGGATGCCGATGGCTTGTTCCAGCGTATCATAGGGGCGGCCCGTTATCGACAATATGTGATCGCCCGGCTCAACGACGCCGGATAGCGCAAGATAAATGGCCTGCGTTCCATTGACAATCTGCGGGCGGACGAGCGCGGCCTCAGCCTCAAAGGCGTCGGCAAACAGCAGATCGAGCGTATCCCGCCCGATGTCGTCGTATCCATACCCCGTGCTGGGCGCAAAGTGCCTTCCCGCAACCCGATGGCGCTGAAACGCCTCCAACACGCGCATCTGTACGACGGCCTCCACCGCATCAATTCTGCGGAAAACATCAGAAAGGCCCCGTTCCGCCTCCCAAATCAGTTCTCTGGCGCGATCAGTGATCTCCATGCGCAGCCTCCTGTTCCAACCAATTTTTGATCTCCAACGTTACATCATTCAACAATTCAGCAGGAGAGGCGGCGCCTACGTCGTGCCACCTGATACGTGCATCCCGCTTGAACCATGCGATCTGCCGCTTTGCAAAGCGTCTGGTCTCCCGCTTGATCGCTTCCACCGCCTCCTCGAACGAGATTTCTCCGTCGAGATAGGCAAGCAGCTGGCGGTAACCGATGGACTGCATGGCCGGAAGCTTGCGCGATAGGTTGCGGTTGGCAAGCGCGCGCACCTCGTCGAGCAGACCGGCGTCCAGCATCGCATCCACGCGAGCGTTGATCCGCTCATACAGCAAGGCGCGATCCATCGTCAGACCAATCAGCAGCGCGTGCAGCGGCGCCTCCTTCCCGGCGGCATTCGCAAAGTCATTGCCAAATGCGGAAAGCGGTCTGCCGCTCGCCGCACAGACCTCAAGCGCACGAATAATCCGTTTGCGATCGTTTGGGTGCAGCCGGTCGGCAGTTATGGGATCGAGCTCCTGCAGGCGTTTCCAAGCCAGCAAGGTTTCCTGCGCCGGGAACGTCCTCTCCAGCCGGGCACGGATGGTCGGGTCGGAGGGAACGGCAAAGTTGAGCGGATAGACCAGTGCATTGACATACAATCCGCTGCCGCCGACCACGAACGGCAGACGGCCGCGCGCTGTGATATCCGCTATCGCCGCAAGCGCCTGCTCGCGGTATGCGGAAACGGAATAATCGGGGCAATCGGGCGCGGCACAATCCAGCAGGTGATGCGGTACGCCCCGCCTTTCCTCCAGAGTCGGCTTTGCCGCCCCGATATTAAACCCGCGATACACCTGTACGGAGTCGGCGGATACAATTTCCCCATCGAAACGTTTGGCTATGTCAATCGAAAGCGTCGTTTTCCCGCAGGCGGTCGGCCCAACGATAAAAACGGCTCGAGGCTTCGCTGCAGATCGTTCCATTCGTCTATAATACCCGCTTGAAGAGTTTTTCGATCTCCCGCTTTGTCAGCCGAATCATGACTGGGCGGCCATGCGGGCAGGTCATGGTTATGCCCTCGCGTGCAAAATCCAAAAGAAGCGCGGAAATTTCCTCCTCGGTGATCGGTTCCCCAGCTTTGACCGCATGTTTACAGGCGGACTGGATGATGCGCTCGCGTCGAAGCTCGGCGGCGGATGTCCTGCCAACGGCGGAAAGCTGCTCCAGCGCGTCGTGCAAAAAGCGTTCCGTCAGCGGTTCGCCGAGCACCTGTGGCACGCTCGTCAGCAAAAGTACGCCGTCGCTTCGAAAATCAAACGCAAACCCGAGTTCCTCGAGCGCTTCCCGGTTCAGTTCGAGCGTTTCCAACTCCAGCGGAGACATCGCAGTGGGCTGCGGCGCAAGCAGCGGCTGCGCGACCGACTGGAGCTGGCGGCGCATGAACATCTCATAGAGCCGCCGTTCGTGGGCGGCATGCTGATCGATCAAAAACAGGTTCTCCCCCTGTTGCACAAGCCAGTATGTCAGAAAAGCGACGCCCACCACGGTAAACGGCTCGTCCGGCAGGAGCAGCTGCGCGCTCGCACTCTTCGCGCGTGTAACTTCAGGTTGTTTTGCAGTACCGTTCATGCGGGCATCCACCGTCGGCATCGCCGTCCGAAAAGAGCGCGACGAATATGTGTCAGCGCCGTACGATTCCCGGATGGGAAGTGCCGCTGCTCGCATTGGCCTGCGAAGTTCAGGCACTGGGGGTAGGCGGCGGGCAGGCGTATCTGCGGGCGCCATCGTTCGGGCAGGCTCCGCCCGGGCATCGGCGTTCGCCTCATTTGTGCAGCGATCCGCCTGGCCTCCTGTCACTTCATCCAACAACGCTCGATGGCAGGCGGCCGTTACGGAGCGGACAACGCGCTGTTCATCCACAAACCGAACCTCCAGTTTCGTCGGATGAACATTCACGTCCACCTCGCCCCCGGCAATGCGCATGCAAAGCACCGCAAACGGAAAGCGGCCGGACATCAGCTTCGTGTCAAAAGCGCGCTGCAGCGCTGCGGAAAGGGAAAAAGAGCGGATATACCGTCCGTTGAGAAAGAAGGACTGCTGCAACCGGTTCGGGCGGGAAAGCGCCTCCGTGCCGATAAAGCCGGAGATTGCAAGATAGCCGTCGTCAAAAGCAACCCAGCGCAGGTTAGGCAGTATGGACGAGCCGTACACGCAAAGGATTGCATTTTTCAACTGTCCATCTCCAAAACTTCGATAAACGGTCTTGCCATTGTTCGTCAAATGAAAGGACACGCCCGGCACCGCCATGATCATGCGCGACACGTAATCACTCACATAACCCGATTCCGTGCGAACAGATTTGAGAAATTTGAGCCGAGCAGGCACATTTGCAAACAGGTTGCGCACCTCTACGGTGGTTCCCCGCGCGCAGGCACAGGCGGCCTCCTCCCGCACCTGTCCCGCTTCCACCCGCAGCAGCGTCCCCTGTTCCTCCGCATCGGTTCTGGTGCGCAGCAACACCTCGGATACGGCGGCGATGGAGGCAAGCGCTTCACCGCGGAACCCAAGCGTCAGGATGTGGGAAAGATCCTCCGATGTAGCGATCTTGCTTGTGGCATGCCGTAAAAAGGCAGTGCGGCAGTCTTCATGCGGAATCCCGTGCCCGTTGTCCGAAACGCGGATAAGATCCGTTCCACCGTTTTCAATTTCAACGACGATATCGGTCGCGCCGGCATCGAGCGCATTTTCGATCAGTTCCTTGACCACGGACGCTGGGCGCTCGACGACCTCTCCTGCGGCGATCTGATTGGCGATATGCGGTGAAAGGACGTGGATCCTGGGCATTGGTTTTCCCCCTTACGATTGTTGACGCAGCATGGCGTGCAGTGTGTAAAGCCTGTTGAGCGCCTCGAGCGGCGTCAGATGGTCGATGTCAAGTTCTCTCAACATGCGCAACGCGGTTTCCTCTGCAGAGGCTTCAAACAGCGTCGCCTGCACGGCGCTCTCCTTTGGCGGCTCGGGCTTTGTGCGCGCGATGTCGGCGCTTTCCAGGCTCAACAAAATCTCCTTGGCACGCTCCAGCACCGCCGGCGGCAGCCCCGCCAGCCGTGCTACCTGAATGCCAAAGCTGCGGTCGCCCCCGCCGCGCACGATCTTGCGCAAAAACAGAATGTCGTCGCCGATTTCCTTGACGGAGATGCGATAGTTCTTGACGCCCGGCAGCTTGCCCTCCAGCTCCGTCAACTCATGATAGTGAGTGGCAAACAGCGTCTTTGCTCCGCAAAGCTCCGGCTGTGCGATATGTTCGAGAACCGCCCAGGCAATGCTCAGGCCGTCGAACGTGCTGGTGCCGCGGCCGATCTCGTCGAGAATGAGCAGGCTCCGGTCGGTCGCATTGTTCAAAATGTTCGCCACCTCGCTCATCTCCACCATGAACGTGCTCTGTCCGGCGGAAAGATCGTCGCTCGCCCCCACACGCGTGAAGATACGATCGACGAGCGAAATCTCCGCCTCGCTTGCCGGTACAAATGCGCCGATGTGCGCCATCAGCACGATCAGCGCAGCCTGGCGCATATAGGTGCTCTTCCCGGCCATATTCGGCCCGGTAATGATGAGCAGCCGGTTTTCCCCGTCGTCGAGCAGCACGTCGTTTGGGACAAAGTCCTCCTGTATGGTGCGCTCCACTACCGGGTGTCGGCCATTGACGATGCGTATGACGCCATCCTCGCGCATGGAAGGCCGGCAATAGCGGTTGCAGACGGCGACCTCCGCAAAGGACTGATAAACGTCCAATTCGGCAAGCAAAGCGGCGTTTTGTTGCAAACGTTCCGTAACCGCCAAAAGCGACTCCCGTACAGCCTGAAACAACTCGTACTCCAGTGCAATCAACCGTTCGCCTGCCCCAAGGATCTTTTCCTCCATCGCCTTGAGTTCCGGCGTGATAAATCGCTCCGCATTGGCGAGCGTTTGCTTCCGCTCGTAATCATAGGGCGCTTGCGAGAGATTGGATTTGGTGATCTCGATATAATAGCCAAAAACGCGATTGAACCCGACGCGCAAATTGCGAATACCGGTGCGCTCGCGTTCGCCGGCCTCAAAATCGGCAAGCCACTGTTTGCTTCCGTGCTGGATGGCGCGCAGTTCATCCACCTCCTGGTGGTATCCATCCCGGATCACGCCTCCTTCCTTAACGGTCGTCGGCGGTTCCTCCGTAATGGCGGAGGTGAGCAGGGCTGCAATCTCCTCCATCGGGTCCAGCGAGTCGGCAATGGCCCTCAGCCTCTCCACGGAGATCCCCTGCAGCGTTTGCCGGATCCGGGGAATGGTTTTGAGCGAATTGCGCAAGGCAATGCAGTCTCTGCCATTGATGCTGCCATAGACGATACGGCTGCAGAGGCGTTCTATATCGTACACCGCCGCAAGCTGATCCTGCAGCGCCATACGGACGGGTATATCCTCCGCAAGAGCCGCTACCGCTTCCAGCCGCCGCTCGATGTCCTCTCTGTTCTGGAGCGGTCGGTCGATCCAGTCGCGCAGCATCCGGCTTCCCATCGCCGTCCTGGTCTTGTCCAGCAGGTAGAGCAACGTGTTCTTCTTGTTGCCGCCGTGCTGCAGCGGCTGCGTCAACTCAAGGTTGCGTCGGGCAGCAGCATCCAGATTCATGTAGGTAGACCGGTTCAGCACGCGCAAGGTGTGGATATGGGAGAGCGTGTTTTTCTGCGTTTCCTCCAGATACTGCATCAGCGCACCGGCGGCCGATATGGCGGCAGGCATCTCTTCACAGCCGAATCCCTGCAACGACGTTACGCGGAAGTGACGGATCAG
Organism: uncultured Eubacteriales bacterium; assembly: GCA_900540495.1. Classification (GTDB taxonomy): domain Bacteria; phylum Bacillota; class Clostridia; order Christensenellales; family CAG-138; genus Aphodomorpha. The sequence continues at coordinate 8,561 of UQGA01000035.1, forward strand.
TCGCGCACGCGCAGAAGAGAGATGGAAGGCCTTGTCCTGATAGCGTTCGAGGTAATATTGTCCGGAGAGACGCTTTGCCAGCAGCGGTTGCAGGAACAAGCCTTCCCCGGCGATGATCTGCGTCGGTTGCAGGCGCGCAAGTTCATCCGTCAGCTGGATAATCGCCCGATCGCCCGTCAATTCGCAGGCGAAGAAGCCGCCCGTGGAAACGTCGGCATAGGCAAATCCAATCCTGTTTCCCTCCATCTGGATGGAAACGATGTAGTTGTTGCGCCCCTCGTCGAGCATCCGCTCTTCAATGACCGTTCCTGGTGTGATAATGCGAATTACGTCACGCTCGACAAGTCCCTTGGCCAGCGCCGGGTCTTCCAACTGCTCGCAGATGGCAACCTTGTAGCCTTTCTCAATCAATCTGTTGATATAGGTATCGACGGAATGATAGGGCACGCCGCACATAGGCGCACGCTCTTCCAGCCCACAATCGCGCCCGGTCAACACAAGCTCCAGCTCGCGGGACGCCGTCTTGGCATCCTCAAAGAACATCTCGTAAAAGTCGCCGAGGCGGAAGAACAGCAGGCAGTCGCTGTATTTTTCCTTTAATTCGAGGTATTGCCGCATCATCGGCGTCAAATTCTGTGCCATATCTCCCCTTGTCAGTGCGCGCAACCCTTGCAGTTTTCGCAGACGCCGTTACAGCTCGCCGTGATCACATCCTCCTGCGGGTCCACAATGCCGATGCAGGCATTGATCTCCCGATTGACGGCGCCGAGCAGATCGGAAAATGCCTGTTGTGAATCCATCAGTTCTGAAAACAAGTCGTTCGACAGCAGTTGCGCCTTAATCCGCTCGATATCTCCCGTGAGCATGACGGCTCCCTCACGGTCCACATCATCCTGCTCCAACATCGTGACAATCTGGCGTTCTTTGTCCTGAAACTCCCGCAAAAGTTCGGACACGGCCTTGTTGGAATCGACGCTTTCGCGCGCCTTTGTCATGCGGATATATTCCGGCGAATTTGCCAGGGCCATGCCCAGCTCCCGCGCTTTATCCATCGTTGTCATGTGCTCTCCTCCTCTCTTTCTCCGAACAGGGAGTTGCTCTTGACCGAGCGAATGCGCACCGGCAGATAGCTGCCGATCAGCGACGCCTTCCCCGGGAAATAGACCATTTTAAAGTTTGGGAGCTTCCCGAAGGCGACCGGCGCGCCGTCGCGCATCCCTGCGCCCTCAACCAGGACCTCCCCGTTGCGGCCGATATAGCCACGGTTGTTGCGTTCCGTCATCTCCATTTGCAAAGCGTTGAGCCGATGCAGGCGCTCACGCTTCACCGCCTGCGGCACCTGGTTCTGCATGGTTGCCGCCTTCGTGCCGGCGCGTGGGGAATACTGGAACGTATAGGCAGCTGCAAACCCAATGCGCCGCATCATGTCCATTGTATCGAGAAAATCCTTCTCCGTCTCGCCCGGGAAGCCCACGATGATATCCGTCGTCAGCTCCACATCGCGCACCGCTGCGCGCAGTCTTGCCACGGTTTCGGCATACCGGTCTCGCGTATAGCGGCGGTTCATCGCCTGCAGGATCGCATCGGAACCGGACTGCAACGGCAGATGGATGTGCGGGCACACCTTGTCGAGCGTAGCCATCGCCTCGATCAGACCGTCCGAAAGGTCCTTCGGATGTGAGGTCATAAACCGGATACGCCGGATGCCCTCGGTTCCGTTGAGCCGGCGCAGCAACGCCGGAAAATCCACTGCGGGCGTAAGGCCATGCCCGTATGAGTTCACATTTTGGCCCAGCAGGGTAATCTCCGTGTACCCGGCCTGTGCAAGGGCGCGCACCTCAGCCTCAATCGCCTCCGGCGTGCGGGAGCGTTCACGCCCACGCACATAGGGCACGATACAGTAGGTACAGAAATTATTACACCCGAACATCACGTTGACAAACGCCGACTGCCCCGGCGCGCGGCTGGCCGGCAGGCCCTCGACAATCGTCAGGTCGTCATCCTCCGTGATGCAAAGCCGCTCGCCGCCGCACACCCGATCGAGCATATCCGGCAGGCGGTGCAACACGTGCGTGCCAAACACCAGATTGACAAACGGGAAGCGGCGGAACACTTTGGCCGCCACGTCGCGCTGCTGCATCATGCAACCGCACACGGCAATCACGACGTCCGGCCGTTCCTCCTTGATGAGCCGTGCAAACCCGACATTGCCGAATACGCGGCGCTCCGCATGATCGCGCACGCAGCACGTGTTAAATAGAATGAAGTCGGCCTCCTGCAAGGAGGATGCCCGGTGCATGCCCCGCGATTCCAAAATGCCGGCGATCGTCTCGCTGTCGCGCACGTTCATCTGGCATCCATAGGTTTCAATATGGTAGGTGCGCGGCCGTATAGCGCTCCGGCCCCTCTCGTTCATACGCAAATTCCCCAGTCACTTTTGTCCTTATTATAAAACATGCGCGCCAAAACGACAAACAGAAAATTCGAAATTCCGTGTTGACTTTTTGGGGTTGCTATTGTATAGTAATAGGGTCGCGGAAAGCGAGTGACGCTATGTTCGGGGTGTAGCGCAGTCCGGTAGCGCACGTGCTTTGGGAGCATGGGGCCGGGGGTTCAAATCCCTTCACCCCGACCAGTGTGTGGCCCCGTGGTCAAGCGGTCAAGACACCGCCCTTTCACGGCGGTAACAGGAGTTCGATTCTCCTCGGGGTCACCATCCATGAGTGATATGGGCCTTTAGCTCAGTTGGTCAGAGCGGTCGGCTCATAACCGATTGGTCCGGGGTTCGAGTCCCTGAAGGCCCACCACACGACTTTGCCGAAGTGCTTGCGTATGGCCCGGTAGTTCAGTTGGTTAGAATGCCAGCCTGTCACGCTGGAGGTCAGGGG
>UQGA01000036.1 GCA_900540495.1 uncultured Eubacteriales bacterium
GTTTCTTTTCTTTGGTTCTTTCTTTTCTTTTCCCGAAAGAAAAGAAAGAACGTCCGCCCTCCGTCCCTTTCTTTCTGGAAAGGAAAGGGAGCGGGCGTGTTAGGCGGCCGCCGTTCGTCACTGCAATCCCTGCATCTTCATCCAGGCGGTCATCACCAGGCCGTGCGGCAGCAGCTTTGCCAGCAGCGCCTGCGCGCGCGCCACAAAGCCGAACTTGCTCACGTCGCGGCCGCGCTTTGCATCGCGCCAGGCGCGGCGGACGATCTGATCCGGCTCATACATGGCCAGATACCGCCGGACCACCCGCGGCTCGTCCTCGTCGATCGCGCGGGCAAAGAACTCCGTTCGCGTCCAGAACGGGCACACGGCGAGCACGCGCACGCCGCGGCTGCGCAGCTCCCGGCCCAGCGCGCGGCTGAAGCTGAGGACGAACGCCTTCGTCGCGGCGTAGACGTTGATATACGGCACCGGCTGCAGCGCGGCAACGGAAGCGATGTTGATGATCTGCGCGCCCGGCGCCATGTACGGGGCGGTAATCTGGCACATGGCCATGAGCGCCTGGCAGTTGAGATCCACCATGTTCAGATTGTCGGCAAGCGGCGTGTCGAGCGTGGCGCCGAAGCGCCCGTAGCCGCTGCAGTTGATCAGCAGCGCGACATCCGGCTGCTCCTCGGCGAGCATGGCGGCATACCGGTCGAGGTTTTCGCGGCAGGTCAGGTCGAACGGCAGCGCGCGCACCGGGTACGGCAGCTCCAGCGATTCGAGCCGCTCCAGTCGCCGCGCCACGACGTAGACCTCGTCGAACGGGCGCCCAAAAGCCGCCAGCGTTTCGGCAAACCGCCTGCCGATGCCGCTGGATGCGCCCGTGATCACCGCGACCGTCTTTTTCACCGCAATCCTCCTCCCGCAACGTCCCGCCGCCGTTGCGCCTGCCGTCTGCTGCTTAGCTTCTCCAGCGCGGCGCGATTGATGCGGCGGGCGCGCCGGCTTGCGTCATTTGCCGTAGATCGTTTCCGCCAGCAGGCGCGCGTTCTCCTCCAGATCGATGGACAGCACCGAGGCGCCATTCTTGTCGGCATACGACCAGGTGTCGTCGTACGGCATCCGGTGGCTCTCGATCGTCGTCTCTCCCGAGAGCACGCTCGTGCCGAGCTGGACCATCATGTCAAGCGTCAGGTTGGTGGTCACGTTCTCCACCGCATAGGTGGCCAGGCCCATCACCTTGCCGACGTTGCCATCCTGCCGCATGTCGTTAAAGATCAGCTCGAGCAGGTGGCGCTGTCGTTCGGTGCGGGAAAAATCCCCGTCGGAATCGGCGCGGCAGCGCGCATACCAGAGCGCCTTCTCGCCGTCGAGCAGCACGGGCCCGTCCTTGACCTCGAGCACCCGTTTGCCCATCTTGGTGTTGATGTACGAAGCCTCATGCTTGGTCAGGTCCACCGTGACGCCGCCGATGCTGTCGATCAGCTCCTCAAACGCGGTGAAACTGATGGCCGCATAGTACTGCACGTCCAGGCCGAAGTTGATGTTCAGCGTATTGATCAGCCCGCCCGGGCCGCCGCTGTTATACGCGGTGTTGAGCCGGCCCCAATACTTCCCGTTCACCTTGACCCAGCTGTCGCGCATGAGCGAAATGAGCTTGACCACATGGGTTTCCCGGTTGTAGGACACGAGCATCATGGAATCGGACCGGCCGGTGGCCTCGATGTTGCCAGAGCGGGAATCCGTGCCGATGAGCAGGATGTTCACCACGTTCGGGTCCTTCGGATCGACCTGATAGATCGGCTGTTCCTCGTAGGCAACGTCCTCGTCGTCTTCCTCGTCCTCGCCGTCGTCAGGCCGCGGGGAGTCGAGGATGGTCAGCGTTTCGTCCCGGTTGCCCTCGATGACGGACATCCCGTCCGGCTGCTCCACCGTGTCGACGGCGCCCCGCCGCATGCGCGCGACCATATACCAGATCAGGCCCGCAGCCAGCAGCGCCAGCACGAGCAGTACAATCAGTAAGATCTTCAACGTTTTTTTCATGTTCCGGCCTTCCTCCCCCGTAACTCCCTCTCCTGCGCAGGGATATCCGCTTCATTATAACATCCCTTTGCGGGAAAAGAAGTGAACGCTTTGTGAAATCACGCCGTGCAGCATGTCGCCGCGGCATGCCGGGCGCGCGGCGGAAGGCGGCCGCCGCCGCCCCGCGCGCAAGCGGTTTGCCCGCGATTCATAACGGCCTTGTGATCCCGTACGGCCGCACCGCGCCCGCCTCGATCGCGCCGTAGAGCGTCAGCTCCACCGCATCCTCCCGCCATTTATACAGCGTGGACGGCGCCACGTGCAGCTCCATCGACAGCTTGATGATCCGCGTGCGCGCATCCTGCCCGCGCGGGGCGGACACATCCAGCCCAAAGCAGCGCGCCATAAACCGCTCCTTGAGCGGGTACTCGTCCCGCAGCGCGGCGCGCGCACCGTCGATGGCGGCGACCCATGCCGCAAGGCGCGTCTCCTCCTCCGGCGTGCAGGGCGCCTCCCGCCGGCGCAAGCGGGCGGTCGCGCGCAGGTCCTCCTCCTCCGGCAGCCCCGCCCGCTGCGCGGCAAGCGCCTGCAGGCGGCCCTTCATGCGCCGGTATTCCGTCAGGGCCCGGACGGCCTCGCGCCGCATATCCCGTATGGTCATTCCTTCCATTCTTCTTCCCCCCTTCCCCTTATGCGAACATATGTTCGTATAATATTCGCCATTCTCCCGCGCTTTCCTGCCGGCATACAAAAAAAATGCCGCCGGCAAGCGGCGGCAGGGAAAGGTTTTGCGGCAATCGGCCGCGGCCGTCCTCAGACAAGCCCCTCGGCGAGCATGGCCTCGGCGACCTTCTTGAAGCCCGCGATGTTCGCACCCGCAACGAGGTTATAGCCGAGCCCGTTCTCCTCGGCGGCGGCAGCGCTGATATCGTGGATGTTGACCATGATGCTGCGCAGACGGGCCTCGACCTCCGCGGCCGTCCAGCCGTAACGCATGGAGTTCTGGCACATCTCGAGCGCGCTGGTGGCCACGCCGCCGGCATTGACCGCCTTGCTCGGCGCGACGATCATCCCCTCCTGCGCGGTGAGAAGCGCGAGCGCATCCGCCGTGGTGGGCATGTTGGAGACCTCAATGTAATACTTCACGCCGTTGGCGACGATCCGTCTGGCGTCGGCCAGATCGACCTCGTTCTGCGTGGCGCACGGCATGAGAACGTCCGCCTTGACGCCCCACGGCTTCTCGCCGGGGAAAAACGGCACGCCGAAGCGATCAGCATAGTCCTGCACGCGGTCGCGGCGGCTGTCGCGCATTTCGAGCAGATAGGCGATCTTTTCGGGCGTGTTCACACCGGACTCATCGAGGATGAAACCGTCCGGGCCGGACAGCGTGATGACCTTGCCGCCGAGATCCGTGATCTTCCGGACCGCGCCCCACGCCACATTGCCAAAGCCGGACAGGGCGAACGTCTTGCCCTCGAGCGTGTCGTGCTCGTGCCGGAGCACCTCGCCGGTGTAGTACACCGCGCCATAGCCGGTCGCCTCCGGCCGGATAAGGCTGCCGCCATAGGACAGGCCCTTGCCGGTGAGCACGCCGTTTTCATAGGCGTTGCGAATGCGCTTATACTGGCCGAACAGGTAGCCGATTTCCCGGCCGCCGACGCCGAGATCCCCCGCCGGAATGTCTACATCCGGCCCAATATGCCTGTACAACTCGGTCATGAACGCCTGGCAGAAGCGCATGACCTCGCTTTCGGATTTGCCGCGCGGGTCAAAATCCGCCCCGCCCTTCGCGCCGCCAATGGGCAGCGTGGTCAGGCTGTTCTTGAACACCTGTTCAAACGCGAGGAACTTCATGATCGAAAGGTTGACCGACGGGTGGAAGCGCAGCCCGCCCTTGTACGGCCCGATGGCGCTGTTGCACTGGATGCGGTAGCCGCGATTGACCTGCACGCGACCGCGGTCGTCCTCCCAGACGACGCGGAACTCGATCACGCGCTCCGGTTCCACCATGCGCTCGAGCAGCGCTGCCTCCTCGTATTCCGGGTGCCGGTTCACGACCGGCGCCAGCGAAGAAAGCACCTCCTCCACGGTCTGCAAAAACTCCGGCTCGTCCGCGTTGCGTTTCCGGGTCTGTTCGAGAACCCTCTCGATATAGGCGTTCATACTGTTCCTCCCTGTTGCAATGTTAAAATGGACTGGTGTTGTGGATGGGCTTGTCCTGCCTGTCGGTCATAACCGAACGATTTCATCATAGCCTTGCCACGGGCAGGAAGTCAATATGCGCAGGCCCTCTTGCAAAAATATATTTTTTTGCGCTGATGAAATTGTTTTTGCAGGAATTCCTGCACGGCGTCGCCCGTGCGCGGCGCAGCGGGCCGGCGACACGCCAGACGCCGGCCCGGGACCCGCCGCCGTGCGCGCCCATCCCCGCGCGGCGCAGCCGTATCGCGCAAACGGGGCATACCGCGGCGCGCGCCGGCATACGAATAGACGAAGCCAACAGAGAGCGGGAGGAACAGCAGCATGGACGTGCAAACAAGCGTGATAGGGATCGATACACTGGTGGGGACGGCCGTATCCCAAACCCTGATCGACAGCGATATCCCGCTGCCGGACGGCCGCGCCGCCGCCGCCGTGCTGTGCGTGGGCACGCAGTTGGGCGCGTGCAGCGCCGAGGCGCAGCAGGACGCGGTGCGCGCAAGCGGCAGCCTCACGCTGCTGTTGCTGTGCCAGAGCCCCTCGGGCGAGGCGTTCGGGTTTTCCGCGGCCTCCACCTTCGTACACGGCATGGAACTGCCCGGGGCGGCCGAAGGGATGGCTGCCGCCGCTTCCGCGCAGGTGCTCGAATGCACCTGTACCGCGGAGGCGGGGCGGTTGCATCTGAGCGCCATTTTGGAATTGTCGGCACAGGTATCCGCCCCGGCCGGGGAGCCGCTTGTGACCGGGATCACCGGGGTGACGGACCTGGAGGTTTGCGAGCAGGCCGTCGCAACGTGCCGGGTCGTGCCGCTCGCGTCGCACGGCGTGCGCGTGCGCGACGAGGTCGCGGCGCCTGCGGCGGCGCGCGTGCTGCTGTGCCACGGCACGGCGCAGGTGCGCGAAGTGGTGTTCAACGGCGGCGCCGTGACCGTGGACGGCACGCTGTACGTGACGGTGCTCACCGCTTCGGAAGAAGGCGAGCTCACGCAGCAGGTCCAGATCATCCCGTTTACGGACGTGTTGGAAGCCCCCTATGCCGCCACTGCCTGGGCGACGGCCACGGTGGAGCAGCTCTCCGCCGTCGCGGCGGACATGAGCTTCGGCGTGGTGGATGTGGAGGCGGCGGTGCAGTTGCAGGTGTACGGCCTTGAACGCGGCGAGAGCCGCGTGGTGCTCGACGCCTATGACGGCGGCGGCACGCTCGCCTGTACGCAGCGCACCATGGAACAACTTCTCTGCAGCGGCGTGGAGCAGAAGCGCTTCGCCTTCCGCGAGGGCGTCCAGATCCCGGAGGAGCTGCCGGACGCCTGCCGCGTCATCTATGCTGCGGCGGCCCCGGCCGTCACGGGGACGTTCGAGCGCGAAGGCCGGCTCGGCGTGGACGCCATGGTGTTCGTCAACGTGCTGTACCAGTGCGACGGCGGGCAGCTCCACGGCTTTCCGTACGACCTGCCCCTGCAACTGGAGCTGGACGCGCCCTATACGCCGGACGCCCGCGTCTCGCTGCAATCGCTCAGCGCGCAGCTCACCGGCAGCGGCCGCACGCCGGAACTGCTGCTGACGCTGGAAGCGCAGGCGCTGCTGTTCGACCGGCGACCGCTGACCGTCGCCGCCGGCGTGGAACCCGTCGCGGCTGCGGCGGCGCCTGGCGGCATCATCGTATACTGCGCCGGCGCCGGCGAAACGCTCTGGGAGGTGGGCAAGCGGTTCTGCACGCCGCTGCCACGCCTGCGCGACTGGAACCCGTCGCTGGAGGCGGACGCCACGGCCGACACCGTGCTCGAAGAGGGCACCCGGCTCGTACTGCTGCGCTGACGGGCGCTTTGCCCCTTTACAAACCCCGACAAAGCCGGTATAATGCAAGAGAAAAGCGTTGAACGGGACGAGTACGGGGTCACGCCCGCCCAAAGAGAGCCGCCGGTTTTGGTGCGAGGCGGCGGGGGCAGCCGCCGGAAGATCACCCGTGAGCGCGCCGCCGAACGGCCGCCCGCAGGGGCCGCCTGCGTAAGCGGCGACGGACTCCCCACGTTATCGGGGAAACGGAGCGGGCGCGGGCTTTGCCGCGCCAACTCGGGTGGTACCGCGGAATTCACATCCGTCCCGAACGGGACGGATGTTTTGTTTTCCCACAGCGTTGATATCAGGAAAGGACGGATCGCATGTACCGAAAAGTGGAAACCGACCTCAACTTCCTGCCGCGCGAGCAGGAGGTGCTCGCGTTCTGGAAGGAACACCGCGTGTTTGAAAAAAGCGTAGAGCTGCGCCGCGGCGCGCCCGCCTATACGTTCTACGACGGACCGCCGACGGCCAACGGCAAGCCGCACATCGGCCATATCCTGACGCGCTGCATCAAGGACATCATCCCCCGTTACCGGACGATGAAGGGGTATGACGTGCTGCGCAAGGCCGGCTGGGATACGCACGGCCTGCCGGTCGAGCTGGAGGTGGAAAAGCAGCTCGGGCTCGACGGCAAGGAGCAGATCGAGGCATACGGTGTGGAACCGTTCATCGAGGCGTGCAAAAAATCCGTCTGGAAGTACAAGGCCGAGTGGGAGCACATGTCCGACCGGGTGGGCTTCTGGGCGGATATGGACGACCCGTACATCACCTATGACAACGACTATATCGAGTCCGAATGGTGGGCGCTCAAGACCATCTACGACAAGGGCCTGCTCTACAAGGGCTACAAGATCGTCCCCTATTGCCCGCGCTGCGGAACGGCGCTCTCGAGCCACGAGGTCGCGCAGGGCTATAAGGACGTAAAGGAAACCTCGGCCATCGCCCGCTTTTATCTCCGGGACGAACCGGATGTGGCGATCCTCGCGTGGACGACCACGCCCTGGACGCTGCCCTCGAACGTGGCGCTGTGCGTCAACGCCGACGAAACATACGTGCGCGCGCGCGCGGCGGACGGTCGCGTCTACATCCTCGCGGAGGCGCTCGTCCCCTCCGTGCTCGGCGAGGGGGCCGAGATCCTTTCCCGCTTCGAGGGGCGCGCGCTCGTGGGGCTGTCCTACGTGCCGCTGTTCGACCTGCCGGTGGATTTCGGCCAGCAGCAGGGCTATCGCGTCGTATCCGACGGATACGTCACGCTGACCGACGGCACGGGCGTGGTCCACATCGCGCCGGCCTTCGGCGAGGACGACAGCCGCGTTGGCCGGGAGTGGTCGTTGCCGTTCCTGCAGCTCGTCGACGCGCGGGGACACCTGTGCGGCGGCACGCCGTGGGACGGCCTGTTCGTCAAGGATGCGGACAAGCCGATCCTGAAGGCGCTGGAGGAGAGCGGCAAGCTGTTCGCCGCTCCGTCGTTCGAACACAGCTACCCGTTCTGCTGGCGCTGCGACACGCCGCTGATCTATTATGCCCGCGAAAGCTGGTTCATCCGGATGACCGCCGTCAAGGACAAGCTCATCCGCTTTAACCGGGCGGTTAACTGGATTCCGGAGACGATCAAGGAAGGCCGCATGGGCAACTTCCTCGAGAACGTCATCGACTGGGGCGTGAGCCGCGAACGCTACTGGGGCACGCCGCTGCCGGTATGGGCGTGCGCGTGCGGACATACGCATGTGATCGGCAGCCGGGCCGAGCTCAAGGCCATGAGCCGCAACTGCCCGGACGATATCGAGCTGCACAAGCCGTACATCGACCGCGTGGAGGTGCTCTGCCCCGTATGCGGCAAGGTGATGAAGCGCGAAAACGCCGTGCTTGACTGCTGGTTCGACTCCGGCTCCATGCCGTTTGCACAGTGGCACTACCCGTTTGAAAACAAGGAGGCGTTCGAGCGGCGCTATCCGGCCGACTTCATCAGCGAGGCCATCGACCAGACGCGCGGGTGGTTCTACACGCTGCTGGCCATCTCCACCTGCCTGTTCGATGTGCCGTCGTTCCAGAACTGTCTCGTGCTCGGCCACGTGCAGGACAAGGACGGCCGCAAGATGAGCAAGCACCTCGGCAACGTCGTCGATCCCTGGGAAGTGCTCGACCGGCAGGGAGCCGACGCCGTGCGCTGGTACTTCTACACCAGCTCCATGCCGTGGCTGCCAAACCGCTTCTCCGGCGAAGCCGTGTCCGAGGCGCAGCGCAAGTTCATGGGCACGCTCTGGAATACCTATGCGTTCTACGTGCTCTATGCCGATATCGACGGGTTCGACCCGACCCGGCACTCGCTCGTGCGCGAAAATCTCTCCGAGATGGATCGCTTCCTGCTCTCCCGGCTCAATACGCTCGTCCGGACGGTGGATGCGCACCTCGAAACCCTGCGCATCACCGAGGCCGGCCGCGCGCTGCAGCGGTTTGTGGACGAGCTGTCCAACTGGTACGTGCGCCGCTGCCGCGAACGCTATTGGGGCAAGGAGATGACCGCGGACAAAGAGGCGGCATATATGACGCTGTTCACCGCGCTCAGGACGCTCACGCTGATCACCGCGCCGTTTCTGCCGTTCCTGTGCGAGAGCGTCTACCAGAACATCGTGCGCACGGTCGATGCGTCGGCGCCGCTCTCCGTCCACCTGTGCGATTACCCCGCCTGCGACGAGTCCTTCATCGACGCGGCGCTCGAGGAGAACATGGCCCGCGTGCTCGATATCGTCACGCTCGGCCGCAGCGCCCGCGCCGACGCCGGCAAAAAGATCCGCCAGCCGCTGCCCCGCCTGTACGTGCAGGGCGCGCCGCTTGCCGAAGGCTTCTGCCGCATCATCGCCGAGGAGCTCAATGTCAAGGAGGTTGCGTTTGTCGAGGACGCCACGAGCCTGCTCTCCTATGAGGTCAAGCCGCAGCTCCGCACGCTCGGCCCGCGCTACGGCAAGCTGCTCGGCGCGATCAGCCGGCACCTCGCTTCCGACGGCGTAGGCGACGCGGTTGTCGCCGCCACGCGGGACGGGGGCCTCTATCGTGCCGTGGTGGACGGCGCCGAAATCGAGCTGTCCGAAGCGGACGTGCTCGTGTCCACGCGGCAGAAGGCCGGGCTCGTCAGCGCCAGCGACCATGGGCTCACCGTGGTGCTCGACACCAACCTCACCAACGCGCTCATCGAAGAGGGCTTCGTGCGCGAACTCGTGTCCAAGGTGCAGACCATGCGCAAGGAGGCGGGATTCGAGGTCGCCGACCATATCGTGCTCTCCTGCCGCGGCGGCGCGCGCATCGCCGCCATCCTCGCAGCACATGGCGGGGAAATCCTCGCCGGCGTGCTCGGCGACGCCCTTGCGGACGGAGAGCCGGACGGCTACGTCAAGGATTGGGACATCAACGGCGAGCCGGTCACGCTCGGCGTAAAACGGGTGTAGCCAAGCGTCCGGCATGGGCATGCCGCCCCTGCCGGACGTCCTGTTTCTCGCCGCCGGCACTCCCTTTGCAACAAAGGAAGCCCGCCCGGAGCAGAACCGGAACGCCCATCCGGCAGCGGCGCGCCCGTTGCCCGCAGCAAAAGCAAGGCGTTTGGACGTGCAACGGCTTCCCGCAAAGGGCGGGCGGCGCGTCCGCCGTCGTCCATCAACGTCCACCAACGTCCACCATGTAGGGGTTCTTTCCTTTGCTCCTTCCCTTCCTCTTTCTGAAAGAACGGATGGAACCGGGAAAGAACGGGAGAAACGAAAACAAACGGTAACAACCATGCTGGGAACCATTGTCAATGCGGCGGCAATCGTCGCAGGCGGCTGCGTCGGGCTGCTGCTGAAGAAGGGTTTGCCGCCGCTCATATCGGATGCGATCATGGGCGGCGTCGGACTGGTCGTCCTGTATATCGGCGTGAGCGGCGCGCTCAGCGGCGAAAACGTGCTCATCGCGGTGCTTTCCGTCGTCGCGGGCGGCGCGCTCGGCGCATGGATCGACATTGACCGCGCGCTCAATCGCCTCGGGGAGCGCGCGCAGACGGCCTTTGCCGGCAAGGACGCGACGGGTGGCGGCAGCGCCTTTGCACAGGGGTTCGTCTCGGCCAGCCTGCTGTTCTGCGTCGGCGCAATGGCCGTCGTCGGCTCGCTGCAGAGCGGGCTCACCGGCGACCACGCCACGCTGTTTGCCAAATCGCTCATCGACGGCATCTCCGCCATGGTGTTCGCCTCCGCCATGGGCGCCGGCGTGCTGCTCGCAGCCGTCGCCGTGTTCGTCTATCAGGGCGCAATTACTCTGCTGGCCTCGCTCCTCGCGCCCGTCCTCTCCGACGCCGCCGTGGCGGAGATGACCTGCGTCGGCTCGCTGCTCATCGTCGGCATCGGGCTGAACCTTCTCGGCGTCACCAAGCTCAAGCTGGCCAATTACCTGCCCGCCGTGTTTTTGCCCCTGCTCCTCGTTCAGGTGATGTAGCGCCGTTCGGAGCCGGCGGCTTCTCGTCCTTTTCTTTCTAGAAAGAAAAGGACCAAAAGAAAGTCAACGAAATAAACAGGGAGCGGGCGTAGGCCCGCCCCTGTTTTCTTTATCCGTTGAGGTT
>UQGA01000037.1 GCA_900540495.1 uncultured Eubacteriales bacterium
CGTCCCTGACGATATTGGCATAATCATTGAAGCCCCCGGGTTTTTGCCAAATTACAGCGCATATAGGAACCTGTCCCTGCTTGCAAGCATAAAAAGAAAAGTTAAGCCGGAAAGAATCTGCGAGGTGCTCGAATTGGTCGGGCTTGATCCCGATAACAAAAAGCATGTGGCGAAGTTTTCACTTGGTATGCGTCAAAGGCTTGGTATCGCTCAAGCCATCATGGAGAATCCGTCAATCCTGCTGCTTGACGAGCCGATGAACGGCCTTGACAATGCGGGCGTAGAGGATATGCGCGCCCTGTTTCTCAAGCTCAAGGACGAGGGGACTACCATCATATTAGCAAGCCATAACAAAGAGGATATTGATGCGTTGTGCGATTCCGTGTTTTCCATGGATCGGGGGATCGCCGAACAAATACGATGACTTTCCTGTTCTCCCGATGAATGTGACCAGTTGAGGCGAAACGAAAAGCCACAACCCGCGAGAAGCGAGCTGTGGCTTTATGGCCTCACCTGGGGCTTGAGCGTGTGAAATCCAAACAACGCGAAAACCGGCGGCCCATCCGCGTGAAGACCGGCGGCGGTCCCGTCCATGCGAAAACCGGGCCGGCGCCGGCGGCCGGAGGCGGGGCGCCGTCCTTGAAAAACGGCGGCGGGACCCCTATAATAAAATCGTATGCGGCTTTCAACGGCCCGGCGGCCCGGCGGAGGCCGTCCTCCCAAAGGGGCGGCATGCCCGTCGCGCAGCCGGCTACGAGCGCCATCTGTGCGGCCCGCCGCCGGCGCATGGCCGCGGCATATATCGGAACAAAGGAGCGGAAAAAGAGGATGGACAGGGTTCGGTTTGCCCTGATCGGGTGCGGCGTGATCGCCGATTTTCATGCGACGGCCATCGAGCGCATTCCGGAGGCGATGCTCACGGGCGTATACAACAGGAACCGTGCCGGAGCGGAACGGTTTGTACAGAACCGGCCGGTGCGCATCTTTGATACGCTGGAGGCGCTGCTCGCCTCGGAGGATGTGGACGCCGTGTGCATCTGTACGCCCAGCGGGCTGCACACCGCGCAGGCCGTGCAGGCCATGCGCGCGGGCAAGCACGTCGTGGTGGAGAAGCCCATGAGCCTTTCGCTTGCCGATGCGGACCTGCTCATCCATACCGCGGAGGAGACGGGCGTGAAGGTATGCGTCATCTCGCAGTTTCGCTTTTCCCCAGCCGTGCAGGAGATCCGCCGCGCCATGGAGGCGGGCGCCTTTGGCAGGATTGTTTCCGGTAGTCTGCAGATGAAGTACTATCGCTCCCACGAGTATTACGCTTCCGGCGGATGGCGCGGAACATGGGCGCTGGACGGCGGCGGCTGCCTGATGAACCAGGGCATTCACGGCGTCGATATGTTCCGCTACCTGATGGGGCCGGTCAAATCCGTCTCCGCCATCGTCAAAACGCAGACGAGGCGGGTGGAGGTGGAGGACAGCGCCGTAGCCGCGATCGAATTTGCCAGCGGGGCCGTCGGCACGCTGGAGGGATCGACCACCTGCTACCCGGGCTATCCGCGCCGGCTGGAGATCTGCGGCGATGCGGGCAGCGTCGTGCTGGAGGAGGACGCCATCCTGCGCTGGGATCTGCCCATCCCGTGCAGCCTGCCGGTCGGCGCCGGGGCGAAAAACGTGGCCTCCTCGGACCCGAAGGCCATCGATGTGAGCGGCCATGTGCGGCAGATCGGCAATCTCGTCGACGCCGTGCTGCATGGCGCGCCGCTCATGGCGCCCGCCGCCACCGGGCGGCCGCCGCTGGAGCTGATCCTCGCCATCTATACGTCCGCCCGCACGGGCAGGACGGTCACGTTCTGACGAAAACGCGCCCCCTGCGGCGCGGCAACGGCCGCAGGCCTGTTGTTGGGAACGGCCCGCCATGCGCACAGGCATGGCGGGCCGTTTGACGTTCCCGGCGGGAAAGCGGGCGGCGGGTCAGCCGAGCGCCACCTCAAGCGCCATCATTACGGCAAACCCGGCCATTGCGCCGAGCGTGCCGGCATGGGAGTGCTCTCCCAGATGCGCTTGCGGAATCAGCTCCTCTACGACAACGTACATCATCGCGCCCGCCGCAAAGGAAAGCATCCACGGCATGACGGGGGCGATCATGGACGAGAGCAGCACGACCAGTATGCCGCATATCGGCTCCACAATGCCGCTGGCAGCGCCATAGAGGAAGGCGCGGCCGGCGCGCAGGCCCTCCTGCTGCAACGGCAGCGAAATGGCGGCGCCCTCCGGGAAGTTCTGGATGCCCATGCCGAGCGCGAGCACGAGCGCGCCCGCATACATCGCCGTGCCGCCGGCGGCGGCGCCCTCCTGCATGGCAACCCTTGCAAACGACAGCCCGACCGCCATGCCCTCCGGGATGTTGTGCAGCGTGACGGCAAACACGAGCAGCGTCGTGCGCCGCCACGAGGAGGAAATGCCCTCCGCCTTGCTGGCCCCGGGATGCAGGTGCGGCAGCAGCACATCCAGCAGCAGCAGCGCGCCTACGCCGAGCGCAAACCCGCCGAGCGCGGGCAGCCAGCCCGCCTGCCCGGCCGCTTGCGCCTCTTCGATGGCGGGGATGAGCAGGCTCCAGACCGAGGCGGCGATCATCACGCCCGCCGCAAAGCCCAGCGCCGCGCGTCGAAAGCGCGGGTCTACCCGCCTGCGGAAAAAGAACACCGTCGCCGCGCCAAGCGCGGTCATCAAAAAGGTAAAGCCTGTGCCGCAAGCGGCAAGGAGCAGCGCACGTCCCATCGTTCCAGTTCCTTTCTTTCCCAATGCGGTGCAAGGGCGCGCCCGTAAGTCGCCCGGCGCCCGGATTTTCCTCCGTTCACACCCCGCGGGTCCCTGCGTCCGGCAAGCGGGGGCCGGTTCCCGCCTCGCGCCCTGCCCGCTGCGCCTGGCGGCGGCCCGTCCGCAGCGCGCAAACCGCGCCGGACGGGTTCCCCCCTTCATGCGCCGCGGCGAATGCCGCGGTCAACGCGCGATCAACGATGCCGCCAGCAGCGCCTGCCCCGCAAGCAGCAGCGGCACGCCGAAGCGGAACAGCGGTTTTTTCGTCTTGTGACGAAACAGATACATGGCCGCCAGCGCGCCTGCCGCGCCGAAGCACGCCGCCGCACCGAACAGGACCGTCTCGCGGATGCGCCACTGGCCGCGGCGCGCGCGCCGCTTGTCCACCCCAAAGAGGGCGAATGCCGCAACGTTGCACGCCGCCACGGCGAGCACAGCCGGGAGCGGGATGGCCGGCGCGTTCATCAGGTCTTTTTATCGGCGCGGCGCTGCGCCTTCCACGCCTTGATCTGCCGCAGCCGCTCGCCATAGCGCGCCTCCACCCCCTGTTCGCTGGGCGTGTAATAGGCGCGGCCTTCGAGCGAATCCGGCAGGCACTGCATATCGGTCAGCTTTTCGGGCGTGCTGTGCGCATACTGATAGCCCGCGCCGTAGCCCAGCTCTTTCATCAGGCGCGTGGGCGCGTTGCGGATGTTGAGCGGCACCGGCTCGGCAAGCTGCTCGAGCGCATCCTTGCGGGCGCGATCATAGGCCAGGTACAGCGCGTTCGACTTGGGCGCCATCGACAGGTATATGACCGCCTGCGTCAGATGCACGGTACACTCCGGCATCCCGATGAAGTGGCAGGCCTGATACGCCGCCACGGCGACCTCGAGCGCGCGCGGGTCGGCAAGGCCCACGTCCTCGCTCGCAAAGCGCACGACGCGCCGGGCTACATACAACGGGTCCTCCCCCGCCTCGAGCATGCGCGCCAGCCAGTAGACGGCGGCGTCCGGATCGGAATTGCGCATGGACTTGTGCAGCGCGGAGATGAGGTTGTAGTGCTCCTCGCCCCCCTTGTCATACAGGAGCGAGCGCTTGGAGGTACACTGCTCAAGCATTTCCGGCGTGACGGTCACGGCGCCGGAGTCGTCCGTTTCCCCATTGAGCACGACCATCTCGAGCGTGGACAGGGCGGCGCGCGCGTCCCCGTTTGCAAAAACCGCGATGCGCTCGACCAGTTCTTCCTCGATGTGGATGCGCTGCCCGCCAAAGCCCCGCTCGTCGCTCAGCGCACGGCGCAGCAGCAGGAACAGATCCTCCGGTCGTAACGCTTGCAGCACGAACACCTTGCAGCGCGACAGCAGCGCGCCGTTGATCTCAAACGACGGGTTCTCCGTCGTCGCGCCGATGAGAATGATGCTGCCCTTCTCCA
Organism: uncultured Eubacteriales bacterium; assembly: GCA_900540495.1. Taxonomy (GTDB): domain Bacteria; phylum Bacillota; class Clostridia; order Christensenellales; family CAG-138; genus Aphodomorpha. Next base: position 4,226 of record UQGA01000037.1, read on the forward strand.
CGAACGGCAAAAACGCGTCCTGCTGCGCCTTGTTAAAGCGGTGAATTTCATCCACAAACACGATGGTTTTTTCCCCAAAGCGGACGTTTTCCTCCGCCTTGGTCATCACGGCGCGGATCTCGCGGATGCCGCTTGTCACGGCGGAAAAATCGATGAAAGCGGCGCGCGTCCGCCCGGCGATGATGCGCGCAAGCGTCGTCTTGCCCACGCCCGGCGGCCCCCAGAAGATCATGGAGGAGATGCGGTCGCTCTCGATCAGGCGGCGCAGCACCTTTCCCTCGCCGAGCAGGTGCTGCTGTCCGACGAATTCCTCCAGCGTATCCGGCCGCAGCCGGGCCGCCAGCGGTTGCGCCGCCTGCCCTTCAAACAGCGTGTCCTGTGCCAATGCATTCACCCCGTCCTGCACGCGCATATATTTCCAATAATATTGTACCATGGATGCGCGACGGATGCAAAGGCGATAAAGCGCCCCGCACGCAAACGGCGCGGGGCGCGAAGGATTCCGGGCGGCGGCGGGGGCTACTGCGCCGGGTCGGCGTCGTATGTGCCGCGCGTGCCGATGTCGCCAATTTCAAACGGCGTAGTCTGGTAGACGAAGTAATTGAGCCAGTTGGCATAGAGCAGATTGGCGTGCGCACGCCAGGTGACGCGCGGCGCCAGGGACGGGTCGTCCCCGGGATAGTAGTTCTCCGGCGGCGCGATGGGCAGCCCGGCGGCGCGGTCGCGCAGATACTCGCTCTCCAGCGTGCGCGCGTCGTACTCCGCATGGCCGGTGACGAACACCTGCCGCCCCTTTGCCGTGGTCATGACGTAGAGCCCCGCCCGCTCCGAAGAGGCAAGAATTTTCAGCCGCTTTTCCGCCTCCACATCCTCGCGCCGGATGCCAGTATGGCGCGAATGCGGCGCCATGAACACCTCGTCGAACCCGCGCATGAGGATGGACGGCCGGTATTCGACCGTATGCTCGAATACGCCGAACAGCTTTTGGGGCAGCGCGACCTTCTCGATGCCGTAGTGGTGGTACAGCCCGGCCTGCGCGCCCCAGCAGATGTGGAGCGTGCTGTGCACGTGCGTGCGGCTCCAATCCATGATGCGGCACAGCTCCGGCCAGTATTCGACCTGCTCGAACGGGAGATGTTCGACCGGCGCGCCGGTGACGATCAGCCCGTCGAATCGCTCGTGCGCCACGTCATCGAACGTTTTGTAGAAGGAGAGCAGATGCTCCTCGGCGATGTTGCGCGCCCGGTGCGAGCGGGTATACAGCAGCTCCAGCTCCACCTGCAGCGGCGTGTTGCCGAGCAGCCGCGCCATCTGTGTCTCGGTGACGATCTTGGTCGGCATGAGGTTGAGCAGCGCCACGCGCAGCGGACGGATATCCTGCGTGTCGGCGCGCGACTCGGTCATGACAAAGATGTTTTCGCTCTGCAGCGTCCGGGTGGCCGGCAGGCGGTTCGGAATGCGGATCGGCATGTCAGCCCTCCTGCGATGCGGCAAGCGCCTGATCGAGGTCGGCAAGGATGTCGTCGACGTGTTCAAGGCCGACCGAGAGCCGCACCTGCTCCGGCGTGATGCCGCAGGCATGCAGCTGCTCGTCGGTGAGCTGCCGGTGCGTCGTGCTGGCGGGGTGCAGCGCGCCGGTGCGCGCGTCGGCCACGTGTACGACGATGGCGGCCAACCGCAGCGCGTCGAGAAAGCGCATGGCCGCTTCGCGCCCGCCCTTCACGCCGAACGAAACGACGCCGGCGGCGCCTTTGGACAGATATTCCCGCGCGAGCGCATGGCCGCCGCTGCCCGGCAGCAACGGATATTCCACCCAGGCCACGCGCGGATCGCGCCGGAGCGCTTCGGCCACGCGCAGCGCATTGCTGCAATGGCGCTCCATGCGCAGCGCAAGCGTTTCAAGCCCCAGGTTGAGCAGGAATGCCGCCAGCGGCTGCATCGTCGTACCCAGGTCGCGCATGAGTTGGGCGCGCGCCTTTTCGATATACGCCGCGCGTCCGAATCGCTCTGCGTAGACCACGCCGTGGTAGGAGGGATCCGGCTCCGTCAGTTCCGGGAACCGCCCGGCCGCCGTCCAGTCGAACCGGCCGCCGTCCACAACCGCGCCGCCGAGCACCGTCGCATGGCCGTCCATATACTTGGAGGTGGAGTGGATGACGATGTCCGCCCCGAAATCGAACGGGCGGCACAGGATGGGCGTGGCAAACGTGTTGTCCACCACGAGCGGCACGCCGTGGCGGTGCGCCAGCGCGCTCATGCGCCGGATATCCAGCACGGTCAGCGCCGGATTGGCGATCGTTTCGCCGAAGACGAGGCGCGTATTCGCATCGAACAGCGCGTCCAGCGCCTCGTCGGGCTGCTCCTGCGAAGCAAAGCGCACCTCGATGCCGAGCTTTTTGAGCGTTACGGCGAACAGGTTGACCGTGCCGCCGTAGATGGACGAAAGGCTGACGATGTTCTGCCCCGCGCCGGCGAGGTTGAGCACGGCCAGCAGCGTGGCCGACTGCCCGGAGGAGGTGCAGAGCGCGCCCACGCCGCCTTCGAGCGCCGCAATCTTTTCCTCCACGCACGCGACGGTGGGGTTGGAGATGCGCGTATACATGTGTCCCGGCACGGACAGGTCAAACAGATCGCCCAGATGCGCCGCCGATTCGAAACGGTAGGTCGTGCTCTGGCAGATGGGCAGCACGCGCGGCGCGCCGTTGCCGGGATGGTACCCCGCCTGAATGCAGAGGGTCTCGGGGTGCTGGAAAGATTCGCTCATATCGTCGCTCCTTTTGCCCGCAGGGGCGTGTGTGATGAAACCGTGGAACACAAAAGCGGCCCGTCCGCCATGGGATCGGGCCGCCAGTCTTCTGTCTCCCGTCCCGGCGGGGACGGCCCGGAGGGCGGCGCCCCGCATCGGCATGCGGCTGCGGCCGGTACGGCGGCGCGCGAGCGCTCCTCCTTTACAAATGGGACGGTATCAGTATACGGGCCGGCCGGCCGTTTGTCAACGCTGCGATCAGGTGCCGGGGATCAGGGCGAGAAAGAAGTTCGTACGGTAGAAAAACTCGCCGAAGAACGACTCCTCGATAAACTCGTACAGCTTGGGCAGGACGGTCAGGGCGATTGGCACGAGCAGGAACAGCAGGAACAGCACGAGCACGCCGTGGATCAGCCCGACGCCGGCGCCGATGGGGCCGTCGAGCCGGGCCAGCGCCGGGAACCCGCCGCGTCCGTGCGCCACACACTCGATGACAAACCCGATGATGAGCCGCGCCACAAGGAACACGGCCAGCAGCGACACGATGTTGATGACCACGCACACGATCGTCTGGTTGAAATAATCGCCGAGCGTGGTGATCCCATCGGCGGCAAACGCCTCGGTCGCCACATTTTTCGCCACGCGGTTGCCCATGGGCAGCGGCATATCCGCGTTTTCAATGACGAGGTTGAGCTCTTCGAGCGACACCTCGGAGATGGGCGTGCGCGTCAGCTCCACATCCGTTACGGCAACATATTCGGCGCCCTCGGTGTAGTAGAGCATCATGTTGTACAGGTCCGGGTTGCCCTTGATGAGTCCGGCGACCGGCGAAATACAGGCGGCCGCAATGATCCATGCCAGCAGCGTAGCCATGACGCCGAGCGCCGCGGAAACGAACCCGCGATACCAGCCGCCCAGAATCGTGATGCCGAGCACCAGCAAAATGGCGATATCCACAACGTTCATGCGCGCACCTCCTCGTTTGCGGGTTTTGCGCCGGTTGCACCCGTGGCCGGTCCGTTGCGGGCGGGCGACGGGCGGCGTAGCCGGGGCGGCAAGCCCCTCACGCATATATATCCATGTCAGCGCCCGTTGTTGCTTCTTTTTTCAAAAGAAGCCCGGCGCCGGCCAATCGCGCCTTTACCGCACCTTGGCGGTATAGTAAGCGCCGTTGCTCAACAGCAGCAGCATGGAGTCGGACAGCTTGATCGCCTCGTCCACCGGCAGCTCCAGCGTGGCCGTGGAAGAAAGATTCCCGCGCAGCGAATACGTAAACAGTTTTTCGCGGGCGACCACCACGAGCGCACCGTTCATGATGTAGCCGGCGACGCCCTCGCTCGGCAGTTGCAGATGCGTCTCCACCGCTTCGGACGTCTCGCCTTCCGACAGCGTGAGCAGCTTGACGGCGTACATATCCCCGTCGCGCGGGGCGAGCAGGAACGTGGGCGTGCCGGAGGCGGCGGAGAAATCCAGCACCTTATAGCCGTAGACCATCTCGCGGTAGATCTCCTTGTTGCCGTCGTGCGTGTAGCGGATGATCTGGCTGGTGCCGACGGCGAACACGCTCTTGTCCGTAAAGTACAGCCCGTCGATGAGCTGGTCCTGGACCTGCATCACGCCGATGCCCGTGCGCTGCTGCAGATCGTAGGTGGTGATGCGGGTGGTCGGCGTGCCGGACGCGCTGGAGATCGTCTGCATCCAGAGCATCTCGCCGGTGGTGGTGTAAAACCCGAAATCGACGATGTACTGGTCGTCCGGTAAAAGCTGATCCGCCTGTTCGCCCGTTTTGGTCAGCACGAGAATGCTCTCGCCGCCTTCGCTGTCCCGCCGCAACACGGCGATGTGCTCCGTCCCGCACTCGACCGACAGGATCTCCCCGGTGAACGACACCGGCTGATCCTGCCCGACGATCTGGAGCATGGAGGACGTGTACACCACCGAGAGCGAGGCGCTGCCGCTCATGCGGATGTCCGACGTGGCCGTGCCCTCGGTGTAGTTGCGGTTCTGATTGTTCCAGTCGTAGTAGTGGATATGCCCTTCCGTCTGGTAGAGCAACCCGCTGCCGGTGTTGAGCTTGGTCATGCCGGCGGTAATCGGCGTGGCCGTCATGGAGATCGTCCGCTCGCGCTCGGAGAAGAACAGCAGATACGCCAGCACGGCGCCCGCCGCCACGATCAGCATAAGCGCGGTGAACGCAAGCGTGCGCGACACCCGACGGCGGCGGCGCCGCCGTCCCGTCTGAGCGCGCCGGGGCGCGCGGGGATCCGGTTGTTGCGCGGCGCGCTGCTGCGCGCGCGGCATCCTAACGTATTCCATGCCGTTTCTCACACCTTATCAGAGATGGTTGCCGGTGTAAAGCAAACATTTTGTGTCTTTATGTGGGCACGACCACGCGCATGCTGCCCGGCAGCACGCGGAACGTGACCGGCGTGCCGGGCATGACCTCGCCGTCCACCTCGATGCGGGAGACCGGGTCGCACACGGCCTTCAGCTCCTTGGCGCGGAAATAGGTCACAAAGCGCGTACCCAGATGCCGGCCCTTGAGAAAGAGGGGCAGCACGGTCAGCAGCGCACGCTTGCTTACGTCGTGGATCACGCAGATGTCCAGCAAGCCGTCGAACGGATCGGCCTTGGGCGTAACGTTCATGCCGCCGCCGAAGTGTGTGCCGTTGCCGGCGGCGATGAGCAGCACATCCCGGTCCAGCTCGCCGCCCTCCCAGGTGATGTGCGTTCGCCGAAGCTTCAGTTTGCTTACGGCGGCAAGCAGCCCGCGCAGGTAGGCGATCGATCCGTTTTTTGTGCGCGTCTTGAAGTATTCCGTCTCGTCCAGCACGTCCACGTCGAACCCGAAGCCCGCCACATTGAAGTACAGCTCGTCGTTTGCCATGGCGGCGTCCATCTCCCGTACATGGCCGTGCAGCGCGGTGTCGAGCGCCGCCTCCGGCTCCGTCGGCAGGCGCAGCGCCCGCGCCAGGTCGTTGCCCGTCCCGCAGGGCAGCAGTGCAAGCGGCGTATCGCTGCCCATGAGCCCGATGGCGACCTCCCGCACCGTGCCGTCGCCGCCGAGCGCGATCACGCGGCCGTGGCCCGCCTGCGCCGCCGTGCGTGCCAGCTCGACGGCATGGCCCGCAAACTCGCTCATCGCGTCGGAAAAATCGGCCCCGGCGCGTTCAAGCAGGCCGCGCACATGCGCAAAAACCCTGCGCGCCGCACCGTTGCCAGCCACCGGATTCCAGATGATGTGTATGTCCGACAAAACGCTTCTCCCCCTGCGCGCCCGCATGGTTGTGGGCGATGGATTTGCATAATATGATACCAGATGTCGCATCGAAATGCAAAACCCGCCGTGCGCGCTGCCATGGCGGGCAAGCGGGAAGGGGCCGGCAGCGCGAAAGCGGACGCATAAAGATCTCTCACATTTGGGGGAGGCGGGCGGCGGCCTCTCGTAGCTCGTAAAAAGTTGGTAGCGACGGCGCGCCGTCGTGCGGGCGCTTGCAACCGTACAGGCGCGCCGAGCGGGACTTTTTGCGAAAGAGGAGGAGCAAGGGAGCGGGCGGATGGCTT
>UQGA01000038.1 GCA_900540495.1 uncultured Eubacteriales bacterium
TCAATTCTTGCCGCGCCACGTGATGCGGCCGCGGGTCAGATCATACGGGGACAGCTCCACCGTCACCTTGTCGCCGGGGAGGATGCGGATGAAGTTCATCCGGAGCTTCCCCGATATCGTTGCCAGTATCTTATGCCCGTTCTGCAGCTTGACCTCGAACATGGCGTTCGGGTGCGCTTCGGAAACGATGCCCTCCACCTCGATGACGTCCTGCTTTGACAAGCTATCCCTCCTGTTCTTCTCTGTCATACCCGAGCGCTGCAAGCCCCTTGCGGATATCCGCGTCGAGCAGGGCCGCCCCACCCGCAAGCTTTTCGGCAATCTCACCGGCAACGGCCGGTTCGATGCGCAGGTGCATGAGCTTCTTCTTCTTGGGCCGCGCGAGCCTGCGCGTCGCGCCGTCGCTGAGCAGCACATGCGCCTCGTCCACGACGCCGACGATCAGGAACGCGCGCCCGCGATCCCGTCCCGCCCGGGAAACGACCACCCTGCCGAGCACTGCGCGTGGATCCGTCATAACACATCCTCCCCGTGCAGCGTGAGCAGCAGCGGTTCGCCCTCCGTGATGGCGACGGTGTTCTCGTAATGTGCGGAGGGTCGTCCGTCCGCCGTTACGGTCGTCCAGCCATCCGGCTTTTGCAGGATGCGCGCCGTTCCCAGGTTGATCATCGGTTCAATGGCGATGGTCATGCCCGGCAACAGCCGCGGTCCGTGCCCCGCCGTGCCATAATTCGGTACGTCGGGCGGCTCGTGCATGTTGCGGCCGACGCCGTGCCCGATCATCTCGCGCACCACGCCGTACCCGTGCGCCTCCGCATGCGCCTGCACCGCGGCGGATATATCCCCGATGCGACAGCCGGCACGCGCATACCGCAGCCCGGCATAAAAGCACTCGCGCGTCACGCGCACGAGCGTGCGCACCTCCTCCGGCACACTGCCAATGCAGTAGGTGCGCGCCGCGTCGCCGTGAAAGCCGTTCAGATGCGCTCCTACATCCACCGAAAGGATGTCACCGTCCTGCAGACGGTACCGGCCGGGAATGCCGTGCACCACCTGTTCGTTGACGGAGGTGCAGATGCTCTTCGGGTATCCGTGATAATGCAGGAACGACGGCTGCGCGCCGCGGCTGCGAATGTACCGCTCCGCCTCCCGGTCAAGCTCCTCGGTGGTCACGCCCGGCGCCGCAAGCTCCCGGAGCAGGCGCAGCGTATCCTCCACCACGCGGCCGGCCTCATCCATGAGGCGCAGGTCCGCGCCGGTCTTGATCGTCATTGCGGTTCTCGACGTCGTCATGGGCGTTCGATGGCTTCCGCAATCGCTTCCGCCACGCGCTCGATGCTCTCGTCGCCGTTGACGGTGGCCAGCAGCCCGCGCGACGCATAATAGTCGATCAGCGGCTGCGTCTGCGCGGCATAGACGCGCAGTCGGTTGAGCACCGTCTCCTCCCGGTCGTCCTCACGCTGATACAGCGTGCCGCCGCATTTGTCGCAGGCGGCGTCCGGATGCGTGGAGACGTGGTAGGCAGCGCCGCAGTCCGGGCACATGCGCCGGCCGCTGATGCGCGCCACAAGCCGCTCCTGCGGCACATCGATGTTCACGACCCGGTCGATTGAGCAGATGGCCGCCAGCGCGTCCGCCTGCGCGACCGTACGGGGAAACCCGTCGAACAGGAAGCCCCTTGCGCAGTCCGGTTCCGCGATGCGGTTTTGCACCATGCCGATGATGACCGAATCCGGCACCAGTTCGCCGCGGTTCATATAGCCCTGCGCCTGCTGGCCGAGCGGCGTCCCCGCGCGCAGTTCCGCACGGAGCATGTCGCCGGTGCTGATGTGCGCAAGGCCATATCGCGCCGCAATGCGCTCCGCCTGCGTCCCCTTGCCCGCTCCCGGCGGGCCCAGGAAGATCAGTTTCATGCCGCGCTCCTTTCCCACCTCAGTTCAGGAAGCCCTTGTAATGCCGCATGAGCATATGGCTCTCCAACTGGTCGGTCGTCTCCAGCGCCACGCTGACCATGATCAGCACGCTCGTCGCGCCAAACGTGGACGTCTGGCCGAGCTGCGTCATGGCGATCGTCGGCAGGATGGCGATGACCGCGAGGAACAGCGAACCGAACAGCGTCAGACGCCCGCTGATCTTGGCCAGATAATCGCTCGTAGGCCGCCCCGGGCGCAGGCCCGGGATAAAGCCGCCGTTCTGCTGCAGGTTCTTCGACATCTCGATCGGGTTGAACGTGATCGAGGAGTAGAAGTACCCGAAGCCGACGATCAGCAGCGCATACACCACAAAGTACACGACCGAATTCGCGCCGAGATACTTGATGTAGAACTGATAGAACCCGCCGCTCGGCCAGAACTGGGCGATCATGCCCGGGAACTGGATGAGCGTCATGGCGAAGATCAGCGGCAGCACGCCGTTGGCGTTCGCCTTGATCGGCAGGTACGTGCTCTGGCCACCGTACATCTTCCGGCCCACGACGCGCTTGGCGTACTGCACCGGGATGCGGCGCTGTGCGTTGTCCACATGCACGACCAGCGTGATCATGCCGACAACGAGCACCAGCAGCAGCACGAACGCCCACCAAGGCATGACGCCGGTGATCAGCTGCTGCACCCAGCCGATGACGGTCGAGGGCACGCGGGACACGATGGACGCAAAGATCAGCATTGAAATACCGTTGCCGATACCGTTTTCGGTAATGCGCTCGCCGAGCCACATCAAAAACGCGGTGCCGGCCGTGGCACAGATGCCGATGACGCCGTAGTTGACCCAGATCGGCCATGCGCTGTTGGCGAAGATCGACTGGCCGGAGGCCATGCTCGCCTCGAGACCGGCAAAGATGCCGATGGACTGCACCATCGCAAGACCGACGCCCGTGTAGCGCGTGATGCGCTCGATCTTCTGGCGGCCGTCCTCCTCCTTGCTCATCCGCTCGAGGGAGGGGATGGCGATGGTGAGCAGTTGCAGGATGATCGACGCCGTGATGTACGGCGAGATACCCATGGCGAACAGCGTCACCTGCGAGAACGAGCTGCCGGTCAGCAGATCGAGGAAGCCGAGGATATCGTACTGCTGTGCCGCCTGCGCGACAATTTCGACGTTGACGCCCGGGATCGGGATAAAGCAGCCGAGGCGATAGATGACGATCAGAAGGAGCGTCAGCAAAATCCTCTTGCGGATATCCTTGACCTTGAATGCGTTGAAAAACGTCTTAAACATCAGCCGATCACCTCAACGCTCCCGCCAGCGGCCTTGATCGCCTCATCCGCAGTCTTGGAGAACTTCGCGGCCTTCACGTTGAGCTTCTTGGTCAGTTCCCCCCTGCCCAGCACCTTCAGGCCATCCTTTTCGATCTTGCTGATGATGCCCAGTTCCTTGAGCAGCTCAGCGGTCACTACGGTGTCATTCTCCAGCCCGTTCAGGTCGGAAATGTTGATAACGGTGTATTCCTTGGCCCAGATGTTGGTAAAGCCGCGCTTGGGCAGGCGGCGCGTCAGCGGCATCTGGCCGCCTTCAAAGCCGTTCTTCTTGCTCCCGCTTCTGGCCTTCTGGCCCTTATGACCCTTTGTGGAGGTCTTGCCCATGCCGGAACCGGTGCCGCGGCCGACGCGCTTGGGCGCCTTGACCGAGCCGGGGGCGGGCTGCAGCTCATGCAATTTCATGATACATGTCCTCCTCAGTTAGACTTCTTCCACCTTGACAAGGTGCTTCACTTTGAACAGCATGCCGCGCGTGCACGCATTGTCCGGCTTCTCCACGACGCTGTTGGTCTTGTGCAGGCCGAGCGCCTTGATCGTCGCCTTCTGGTCGGCGAGCGCGCCGATGGTGCTCTTCACGAGCGTAATCCGTAACGTAGCCATTGTGCGCCTCCTTAACCCAGGATCTCTTCCACGGTCTTGCCGCGGAGCTTGGCAACCTGTTCCGCCGTGCGCAGCTGGGACAGCCCGTTGAGCGTCGCCTTCACGCAGTTGCTCGGATTGTTGGAACCGAAGGACTTGGTCCGGATGTCGCGGATGCCGACCATCTCCAGCACCGCACGGGCCGGGCCGCCCGCGATAACGCCGGTACCCTCTTCGGCGGGGAGCATGCGGACATGGCCCTTGCCGAACTTGCCCTCGACCTGATGCGGGATCGTCGTGCCGACGATCGGCACCTCGATCATGTGCCGCTTGGCGTCCTCGATGCCCTTGCGGACCGCCTCCGGAATCTCGGCAGCCTTGCCGAGGCCGACGCCGACCTTGCCGTTCTCGTTGCCGACGACCATCAGCGCGGTGAAACGGAAGTTTTTACCGCCCTTGACAACCTTGGCGACGCGGTTGATCGCAACCAGACGCTCCTTATATTCAGAGGGCTCTTTTTCGAATCTCTTGTTCTGCATCTCGTTACCTCCTTAGAAGTCCAGGCCCGCTTTGCGCGCGCCGTCCGCGAGGGCGGCCACACGGCCGGTGTACAGATAGCCGCCGCGGTCAAACACGACCTTGGTGACGCCCTTCTCCTTGGCGCGCTTGCCGATCAGCTCGCCCACGAGCGCCGCTGCTTCGGTCTTGGTCTTCTCGGACAGTTCGCCTCTGATCTCAGCGTCCAGCGTGGAAGCGGCGACCAGGGTGTTACCGGCTTGGTCATCGATGACCTGCGCATAGATATGGTTCGTGCTGCGGTACACATTGAGCCGCGGCCGCTCGGGCGTGCCGACGATGTGGCGGCGCTGGCGATAGTGGCGCTTAACACGGACTGCGTTTTTATCGATCCTTGTAACCATCTCTTGTCACTCCTTCCTGCCTTATTTGCCCGTCTTGCCTTCCTTGCGGCGAACGGTCTCGTTCTCATAGCGGATGCCCTTGCCCTTATACGGCTCCGGCTCGCGCACCGCACGGATGTTGGCTGCGATCTGGCCGACCTTCTGCTTGTCGATGCCCTTGACGACGATCTTCGTCGGCGCCGGCACCTCAAACGTGATGCCCTCCGGCTGCTCAAACTCGACCGGGTGCGAATACCCGACGTTGAGCACGAGGTTCTTGCCCTGCATCTGGGCGCGGTAGCCGGTGCCGACGATCTCCAGGTGCTTCTCAAAGCCCTGCGTCGTGCCGACCACCATATTGTTGATGAGCGTGCGGGACAGGCCGTGCAACGCGCGATGGCGCTTGTCGTCGCTGGGACGCTTGACGGTCAGGACGCCCGCGTCCTGCTCGATGATCATGTCGCTTGCGATCTGCTCGGACAGCTGGCCCTTGGGCCCCTTGACCGTGACGACGTTCGCTTCATCGACCGTGATTGTCACTCCGCCCGGAATATGGACTGGAAGTTTTCCGATACGAGACATTCTGTCATTCCTCCGTTGGCTGTTCTTGTTACCAGATGTAGGCGAGGACTTCGCCGCCCACGCCCAGCTTGCGGGCCTCGCGGTCGGTCATCACGCCGCGCGACGTGGACAGAATCGCCACGCCGAGGCCGCCGAGCACCTTCGGCACCTCGTCCTTGCGCGCATAGACGCGCAGGCCGGGCCGGGAGATGCGCTTCAGGCCGACGATGACGCGCTGCTTGTTCGCGCCGTACTTGAGCTGGATGCGGATGGTTTTCTTCACGCCGTCCTCCACCACGTCGAACCCCTTGATGTAGCCCTCGTCGAGCAGAATCTGCGCGATGGACTTCTTCATCGTGGAAGCGGGGATCTCCACGCTGTCATGCTTGGCGATGAGCGCGTTGCGGATTCTGGTGAGCATATCGGCAATGGTATCCGTCATGATGCGTTCCCTCCTTTACCAGCTTGCCTTGCGCACGCCGGGGATTTCGCCCTTGTACGCCAGTTCGCGGAAGCAGATGCGGCAGATGCCGTACTTGCGCAGCACCGCGTGCGGCCGGCCGCAGATGCGGCAGCGCGTATATGCGCGGGTGCTGTACTTGGGCGTGCGCTGCTGCTTCAGTTTCATGCTTGTCTTTGCCATGATGTTCCTCCTTCTCAGCCCTGCACGAACGGCATGCCGAGCAGTGCCAGCAGCGCCTTCGCTTCTTCGTCGGTCCTGGCGGTGGTCACGAACACGATGTTCATGCCGCGCACGCGATCGACATCGTCATAGTTGATCTCGGGGAAGATGAGCTGCTCGCGGACGCCCATCGCATAGTTGCCGCGACCGTCAAACGACTTGTCGGACACGCCGCGGAAGTCGCGCACGCGCGGCAGGACGATGTTCATCAGCTTATCCGCAAAGTAGTACATCCGATCGCCGCGAAGCGTGACCTTGGCGCCGATGTTCATCCCCTCGCGCACCTTGAAGTTTGCGACGGACTTGCGCGCCTTGGTGATGACGGCCTTCTGGCCGGCGATCAGGGTGAGCTCCTCCACAGCGGACTCAATGCCCTTCGGGTTGTCCTTCTCCGCGCCAAGACCCATGTTGATGATGATCTTGTCGAGCTTGGGGACCTGCATCACGTTTTCGTAATGAAACTGATCCCGGAGGGCGGGAACGGCCTGCTCAAGATACTTGGTCTTGAGGCGCGGGGTGCCCGTCAAGGGCTTGGCCTCCTGCTGCGCCGCCTTCTTCTTGGCGGCCGGTGCTTCGGTCTGTTTCTTTGCCACTTGCTTGTTCCTCCTTCCCGCGCTCAATCGAGCTTGGCGCCGCAGCCCTCACGCTTGCAGACGCGCACGCTCTTCATCTTCTTCTTGCCGGAGATCTCGACCTCTTCGATCACGTGCCCGACCCGCGTGGGGGCCTTGCACTTGGGGCACACGACCATGACGTTGGAGACATGGACCGTGCCTTCCTTCTCGATCCGGCCGCCCGGCTCGCCCTGCCGGCGGGGCTTGACGTGCTTGGTGATCATGGCCACCTTTTCCACGACGATGCGCTCCTTCTCCGGATAGGCCGCGAGGACCTTGCCCTGCTTGCCCTTATCCTTGCCGGCGATGACTAAAACGGTATCGCCCTTTTTGACATTCAGCTTGTTCATACCGTGTCCCTCCATTAGAGCACTTCGGGCGCGAGCGAGACGATCTTCATGTAGTCCTTTTCGCGCAGCTCGCGCGCAACGGGCCCGAAGATACGGGTGCCGCGCGGCTGTTTCTGGTCGTTGATGATCACGGCTGCGTTGTCGTCAAAGCGGATGTAGCTCCCATCCGGACGCTGCACGCCGGAAACCGTGCGCACCACGACCGCGCGCACGACGTCCTTCTTCTTGACCGCGCCGCCCGGGGAAGCGGTCTTGACCGAAGCGACGATCACATCACCGATATTGGCAAACTTGCGGTACGAGCCGCCCAGGACCCGAATGCACTGGATCTCCTTGGCGCCGCTGTTGTCCGCGACCTTCAGTCTGGTTTGCGGTTGAATCATTTTCTCGTCCCTCCTGCCTTACTTCGCCTTCTCGACGATCTCGACGAGGCGCCACCTCTTGTCCTTGGACAGCGGACGGGTCTCCATGATCTTCACGGTGTCGCCGATGCCGCACTCGTTCTGCTCGTCGTGCGCCTTGAACTTGCGCGTGCGGTTGACCATCTTGCCGTAGAGCGGATGGCGAACCTTGGTCTTGATGGCGACCAC
>UQGA01000039.1 GCA_900540495.1 uncultured Eubacteriales bacterium
GCTGTCCCCGTATGATCTGACCCGCGGCCGCATCACGTGGCGCGGCAAGAATTGAGAGAACAGGAAAGGAGCAGGACCATGAAAGTCAGACCGTCTGTGAAACCGATTTGCGAGAAGTGCAAGATCATCAAGCGCAAGGGGCGGATCATGATCATTTGCGAGAACCCGAAGCACAAGCAGAAGCAGGGCTGAGCGATTGCGAAGGCGATCTGCCGGAGCGGCTGGCGCCCGCGAAGGGCGCATTTCCGGCGGAATGAAAATAGAACGGAAACCGAAATTTTGACGGAGGTAAAGGAAACGATATGGCACGTATTGCTGGCGTAGATCTTCCGAGAGATAAGCGCATCGAGATCGGCCTGACCTATATCTATGGGATCGGCCGCAGGACCGCTTCGAGCATCCTCGCTGCAACCGGCGTCGACCCCGACATCCGCGTGCGCGACCTGGACGAGAACGATGTCAACAAGCTCAGAGAGTATATTGACCACAACGTAAAGGTGGAGGGCGATCTTCGCCGTGAAGTCTCCATGAACATCAAGCGGCTGATCGAAAACGGCTGCTATCGCGGCGTGCGCCACCGCAAGGGCCTGCCGGTCCGCGGGCAGAGCACGAAGCAGAATGCAAGAACCCGCAAGGGGCCCAAGCGCACCCAGAGCGGCAAGAGAAAGTAAGGAGGTAGCGAGCTATGGCTAAGGCAAAGATCAAGAAAACGGCTACCCGCAAGCGTCGTGAGAAGAAGAACATCGAGCGCGGCGCCGCGCACATTCGTTCCTCCTTCAACAACACGCTCGTGACCATCACCGACCTGCAGGGCAACGCGATCTCCTGGTCGTCGGCAGGTTCGCTGGGCTTCCGCGGCAGCAAGAAGTCCACGCCGTTCGCGTCGCAGATGGCGGCGGAGACCGCCGCGCGCGCCGCGATGGAGCATGGCCTGCGCACCGTCGAGGTCTATGTGAAGGGGCCCGGCTCCGGCCGTGAGGCGGCGATCCGCGCGCTGCAGACCGCCGGCCTCGAGGTCAACATGATCAAGGACGTGACCCCCATTCCGCACAACGGATGCCGTCCGCCCAAGCGCAGAAGAGTGTAAGGAGGCAATCAGCAATGGCTAGATATACAGGTTCCGTCTGCAGGCAGTGCCGCCGCGAAGGCGCCAAGCTCTTCCTCAAGGGCGACCGCTGCTATTCCGATAAGTGCGCGCTCACCAAGCGCCACACGCCCCCGGGCATGCACGGCCAGGGCCGCCGCAAGCAGTCCGAGTACGGCATCCAGCTGCGCGAGAAGCAGAAGGTGCGCCGCGCCTATGGCGTATTGGAGTCGCAATTCCGGAAATACTATGAAGTGGCTGCGAACATGCGCGGCGTCACCGGCGACAACATGCTCTCGCTGCTCGAGTGCCGGCTGGACAACGTCGCATACCGGCTGAACTTCGGCGAGTCCCGCCCGATGGCGCGCCAGCTCGTCACGCACGGTCACATCCGCGTCAACGGCAAGAAGGTGGACATCGCCTCCTATCAGGTCAAGGTGGGGGACGTCATCTCCGTGCGCGAGAAGAGCGGCGACGTGGAATGCTTCAAGACGCTCAAGGAGCAGGGCGCAAGCCGCACCGTTCCGAAGTGGCTGGAGCTCGACGCCGAGAAGCTCACCGGCAAGGTCGTCGCCCTGCCGCAGCGCGACGATATCGACTTGACGATCGAAGAGCATCTCATCGTTGAGTACTACTCCAGGTAATCGGCCGTGAGGCTTGTTTCAGGCAACTAACGACTAAGGAGGGTATGATATGATAGAGATCGAAAAACCCAAGCTCGAATGTGTGGAAATGACGGATCGGTACGGCAGGTTTGTCGTCGAGCCGTTGGAGCGCGGATTCGGTACAACCCTCGGCAATTCCATGCGCCGCGTGCTGCTTTCCAGCCTGCCCGGCGTGGCGGTGACCTCCGTGCGCATCGATGGCGTGCTGCATGAGTTCTCGACCATCGAGGGCGTCAAGGAGGATGTGACGGAGATCGTTCTCAACCTCAAGGCGCTCTGCTGCCGGCTGCACTGCGACGGGCCGAAGAAGATCGTGATCGATATGGCGGGCGAGTGCGAGGTGACGGCGGGCGATATCACGCCCGACTCCGATGTGGAGATCATCAACCCGGAGCTGCACATCGCAACGCTGGACGAAGGCGCAAAGCTGCACATGGAGATGACGCTCGAGCATGGCCGCGGCTATGTCACGGTGGAGCGCAACAAGCGGTCCGACATGCCCATCGGCGAGATCGCCATCGACTCCATCTTCACGCCGATCACCAAGGTGAACTTCACCGTGGAGAACACGCGTGTGGGCCAAATCACGGATTACGACAAGCTCACGCTCGAGATCTGGACGGACGAGAGCATCAAGCCGGATGAGGCCGCGAGCCTTGCCGCCAAGATCCTGACTGAGCACCTGATGCTGTTCATCAATCTGACCGATCATGTGCAGGGCGTGGAGATCCTCGTCGAGAAGGAGGAGAACAAGAAGGAGAAGATTCTCGAGATGAACATCGAGGATCTGGACCTGTCCGTCCGCTCCTATAACTGCCTCAAGCGCGCCGGCATCAACACCGTGGAGGAGCTGGTGCAGCGCGACGAGGAAGAGATGATGAAGGTGCGCAACCTCGGACGCAAGTCCCTCGAGGAAGTGCAGCAGAAACTGAACGCGCTGGGGCTGTCGCTTCGCGCGAGTGATGAATAAGGAGGAACCAAGACATGGCAAACCGCAAGCTCGGCAGGGCCTCTGACCAGCGCGCCGCAATGCTGCGCAACCTCACCACGGCGCTCCTGTGGAACGGCAAGATCGTGACCACCGAAGCGCGCGCCAAGGAGGTTCGCTCCATCGCCGAGAAGCTGATCACGCTGGCCGTGAAGGAATACAGCAACAGCGAAACCGTCGAGAAGGAAACGCGCAACGAGAAGTCGCAGATCGTCATGGTGGAGAAGATCGTCGACAAGCCGTCCAAGCTCCATGCCCGCCGCATGATCATGGCGTATCTGTACGATGTGCCGGAGCCCAAGCAGAAGGGCGAGAGCAAGCCGGACTACCGGGAGCGCACGGCGGACCGCGCGCACCCCGTCGTGGAGAAGCTCTTCCGCGATATCGCGCCCAAGTATGACAAGCGCAACAGCGAGGTAGGCCGCGGCGGCTATACCCGCATGTACAAGCTCGGGCCGCGCAGGGGCGACGCAGCCGAACTGGTCGTCCTCGAGCTGGTCTGAACATCGGAACAAAGCGGCGTGTGAGCCCGGTTACGGGCCGGACGCCGCTTTTTTGTACACTGGAAAGGGGAGAGGAGAGAGGATGATGAAGCAAACCGCAGGACCGGTGGACGAGCGCACCCGTCTGCAAAAGCAGTTTTCCATTGCGCGCGCCAACCTGGTCCTCATGACGGCGCTCACCTGCGTCAACATCGCCATGATCGCGTTGGAAACGGGGCGCGTGTTCCAGTTCAGCGCCGCAACGCCGCAGTTGGCGTTCGTCGTGTTTTCCAATGGCGACGCGGTGCAAAAAGCGGCGGGGCTGCTCATCAGCGTGTTGATCATCGGCCTGTTCGCGCTGTGCTATGTGCTTTCCAAGCGCAACCCGCTCTGGATGACGGCGGCCCTGGTGCTCTTTGTGTGCGATACCGCGTTTTTAGTCGTGTGGCTTGTCGCGGTCGCCGACAATCTGCTTGCCAACAGCATCGAGGTTTTGTACCACGTCTGGGTGCTCTATTATCTGATCCGCGGCGTACAAGCGGCGCATCGGCTGCGCGCGTTGCCGGAGCAGACGGCGGAGGCCTTTGCCGGGACGGAACCGGCGGCTGCGGCTACCGCCGGCCCCGTTGCAACGCAGCAACCGCCTGCGAGCGCGCCGCCGATGCCCGAGACGCCGCTTGGCGCGTACCAAGGCGGCGGCGAACGGGTGCTCTCGGCCTTGCAGTCCGGCCTGTATCTGGAGGTCTTTCGCAGCGATACGGAGACGGCGCTCGTTGTGGACGGGCAGGTATACGACCGCTGGAGCGGCGCGCTGGAGCAGCGATATACGCTTACCGCGCGCGTATGCGGTATTCCGATCGTGTGTACCTATACCACCACCGGCGCGCAGACAGGGCTGATGCGCCTGTATGCGGATGGACGGCTCGCCGATGAGTGCGAGCGCGGACGGTAGGCGGGCGGCTCTGCACCGGCGCATAAAACGGCGGCGGGACGCACAGGATAGGCGCGGAGGTGACCGCCGTGGGACAGCATGACCGCGGGACGCCCGCGCAGGCCTATGCGACCAACCTGCTGGTCGTCAAGGAGCATTGCGATCCGGAAACGGGCATCCAGCGCCCCGATCCGTCCGTGATTGCGGACGCGAAGGCGCGCGTGGACGAAAACGAAAAATGACCGGTGGCCGGGCCCGTTGTGCGGGCCCGGCCCATTTTTATGTCGCCAACGCGCTGCTGCCGTTGGGCCGCCTGCGATCGGTCCGCTCCCGCCCTGCCGCGTCCTGTAGCGGAGAAGCGACCCCGCTTGCCGGAAACCGCGCCGGGCAGCCGCTCCCACAGGCGAACCCTTTGCCACACGGCAGGCCGTCCGCAGCGCGTTTGCCGCATCGCAAGGCCGCCCGGCAGCAGGCCGTTTTTGCGCCGTGAGGCGCCGCTTTCGCAGGCGAAACCCATTTGCCCCACGCCGCACGGCAGGCCGTCCGCAGCGCATTTGCCGCAGCGCAGGGCCGCCCGGCAGCGGGCCGTTTTGCACCGTGAAGCGCCGCTTCCGCAGGCAAAACCCATTTACCCCATTTTATCGTCAGCCGGGTCATGCCGGGCAACGGCCCCGGCCCTGCGCTCCCCGTACAAGAATCCCCTTGCCCATCCGTGCAAAGCGTGGTATAATGCTTTCGCATGCAGGCCGGTGGCGCTACTGTTTCGTGGCGCGCAAGCGGCGAGCCTGTACCCGTAGCTCAGCTGGATAGAGCGTTGGACTCCGACTCCAAAGGCCAGAGGTTCGAATCCTCCCGGGTACGCCACAAAAAACCCCGTAAAATAGGCATTTTCGGGGTTTTTTGTTTTATGAACCGCGCGGGGGCAGGTGCCTTGCCTATTTGCCGCGGAGGGACTGCGCTCCATACGGTTGAAAGCAAAGCCGTTTTACCCGGCAAACCGCTGCGGCGGGATCTGCACAGGTGCTTTCCCACATGCGACGAAAGGCGGCCTCGTGATCGACCTTTGGGAACGGACGGCCGCTTTGATACGGGCGGCTGTTTATCGAAGAAGAGGGAAGCAGACGTCTGCTTCACAAGCGCGGCGCGCGAAGGCGCGCTGGCCCCACTGCATTAGACGAAAAAAATATTACATATTTTTACACGATGTGTTGCAATATGGCGTCAACTATGATAAATTACATAACAAGGAAACATAGACAGGTAGGCGTCGGGTTTCGGCCGGCTCCTGCTGCGGAAGGGAAAGGGGAGTTCCGTATGTTTAGAAAATGCACGGGGATGATTTGCGCCATGTTGCTGCTTTTGGCGCTCTTCACGCTGCCTGCCGCGCGGACGGCGCTGGCTGGCGGGGGATAACGACGCGGCGAAGATCGGCGACGAGACCTACGAAACGGTGGAGCAAGCGTTTGCCGACGTACCCGATGGGACGCAGACGACGATCACGCTGCTGCGGAATGCGTCGGGCAACGGCATCAAAGTGGAAGGAACCAAGAACATCACGTTCGACCTCGGCGGCTTCACCTATACGATCGATGGCAACACCGTGGGCTCAACGCACACTGAGACCAATGGCTTCCAGCTGCTCAAGGGCGCCAACGTCACGATCAAGGACGGCAAGATTACCAGTACCAAGGCCAAGATCCTCATCCAGAACTACTGCAACCTGACGCTGCACAATGTTGTGCTGGACGGAAGGAATCTTGTTGGCAGCGTTCCGTATACCCTGAGCCTGAATTGTGGGAAGATCCAGATAACGGGCAGTACCTCCATCCTGGCAAAGACCGGCGGCGTGGCCTTTGACCTGTATTACTGGCCGAGTGGCAGCTATCCGGAGGGCGTTCAGGTCACGGTCGACACCACGGGCACGATCAGCGGGCCCGTTGAGCTGGCCGAAGATGGAAAAGAGGGCGCCGCTGGTGCAGCCGACCAAAACAGCCTGACCATCCAGAATGTCCGTTTCGAGGACGCCTTTTCCAATAAACTGGGCGAGTACGACAAGGATGTCGTCAGCATCAGCGGCGGCGTCTTTTCCGAATCGCCGCTGAGGTACACCGAAGACACCGTGGTATCGACCGGCGGTGACTTTTACGTGGGCAAGCAGGCCAACGAGGTGCTGCTGGACCCCGCCACCAAAGAGGTGACCGTGCTCCAGGCGAAGGGATCGCTCACGGCGCGGGACGGCGTGAAAGTGATTAACAGCACGGGCAGCGCCATCACGGTCAACGGGCAGAAGGTAGAACCCGGCAACCCGTCGGAGATCCACAACATGAAGGCGGTTGCCGCCAAGGATCCCACCTGCAACGAACAGGGGAATTCCGCCTACTGGGTTTGCCAGTCGTGCGGCCTGGTGACGGACGCCAACGGGAAGGTGTTGAGCGCTGTCCCCACGATTCCCGCTAAGGGACACAACTATCAGGACGGCGTTTGCACGGTCTGCGGCGCTTCGGAGAATGCGGCCGTTCCGGAAACCGGCGATGGTGCGAATCCTCTGCTTTGGTTCGCGCTGCTGCTGACGGCGGCTGGCGGTGCGCTGCTGTGCAGGGAGGTCCGCAGGCGCTTCAACGGATGATGATAGCTGCCCGACGTTATGAAGTGAAGTCCGCTTTCCGAGCTCTCATCGGAAAGCGGACTTTTTTTGAGAAATCCCGTCGCACCGGGATACCCCGCGGCAGCGTAATCACGACGAAAGCGTTGGTTGAGGCGTCCGTCGCATGGGCCCGCGCCCCATATGCCGGACGGAGCACGAAAGGCTGGCGCCCCGCACTCCAGCGGCAAGGCGCCGCGTTTGGACAGACGGCGGGGAGAGGGGATATCAATGGCCGCGCCCATGGCGCCGCCTGCCGCTCCTGGCCCTGCGGCAGCCGGCGCCGGCCATAGTCTCTTACGGCCGGGTAGTGTCAATAGTTTTGCGCAAATTGGTTTGCAGACCCTGGTATGAGTGA
>UQGA01000040.1 GCA_900540495.1 uncultured Eubacteriales bacterium
AAAATAGGGAGCGGGCTTGCGCCCCCGCTCCCTCATTATCCGTTGACTTTCTTTTGGTCCTTTTCTTTCTAGAAAGAAAAGGACGAAACCAAAAAAAAGCCCCCCTGCGCGAGGGGGGAGGCGCAAAAGGGCGCGCAGGCGTAGCCGGGCGGCGCGATTGCGGGCGAACTGTGGCAGGCGTGCGGCGACGGTGTGAACGAATCGTTTTTATGCAGGGTATGCACGCCGTTTGTCCACATTTTGCGCGACACTTTATCCACATTGTCCACTGTGTTATCCACAATCGCAAGGATTTCGGGCTTTTTGTCCTGTGTATAACTCGTCTGCTCCGGTGGCGGTTTGTTTGAAGAAGATGTATATACAGGTATACCATTCACCGGTTATCCTTTTTCAAAAGGACATGACGCCGCCCCCGAGGGAGGCGGCGTCATGCGGGATAGGGATGAGGGTCCTGCAAGGCCGGCGTACGGCCCTGCAAGCGGGCTTCCGGCAGAGCGCCGGAAAAGGAACGGAAACGGGTGGTCCGGCTATACCGCTTTTTCGCGGCTCTGCTCCTCCATGAGCAGCTTGTCCGCCACGAGCGCAATGAATTCGCCGTTGGTGGGCTTGTCGTTCTTGCCGTAGACGTTGTAGCCGAACAGCGCGTTCAGGTTTTCGATCTTGCCCCGCGTCCAGGCGACCTCGATGGCGTGGCGGATGGCGCGCTCCACCTTGCTCGCGCTCGTGCCGTACCGTTTGGCGATGCCGGGGTACAGCTCCTTGGTGATGCGGTTGATCTTCTGCGGGTCGTAATAGACCATCCGGATGCCCTCCCGCAGATAATGATACCCCTTGATGTGCGCCGGAATCCCGGCGACGAGGAACACGGCGGTAATCTTCTCGTCGAGCGAGCGCGGCGGCTGTGCATACCCCATCAAACCGCCCTGCTGCGCTTCGCCTTCGACCGTTTCGAGCGCTCGGCGGTAAACCGCCTCCGGCTCCACCGGCTTAACCATAAAATACCGCGCTCCCAGCGAGCAGCAGCGGCGCACCATCGATTCGTTGCGCATGGCGGATACGACGATGACGGCGGGCGGCAACTCCGGACACACCAGAGAGAGCTGTTCGAGTACGCCCAGACCGTCGATGTGCGGCATGATGAGGTCGAGCAGCAGGAGGTCGTACCGGCCGGCGCGCAGCTTTTCCAGGGCCTCGCGTCCGTCCGCAGCGGTATCGACCGCCTCGATGCGCTCCTGGGCGGAAAAGTATCCGCTCATGTTCTCCAGATAGCCCGTGTTGTCGTCAACGATCAGTACGCGATAGTCCGCCATATTCCGTGATCCCCTCTCAAAATTTGCGCCCGCCGGCATGTCGGCTTGTCCATGTCCGCCGGTGCAACTAAATTGTAGCAATCACCCATTCGCGGCGGTAGGGGTGTTTTTCGTCTGTTTTTGTCGGCGCAGGATCGAATGATCCCGAATTCTGCCGTTCGGGCGAATTCGACGGCGCGCGCGCGCGTCAATCCGTGCCGATCCACGGGAATCCGCGCTGCGACGCAAGAAACGGGGTGTGACAGAAGCGGAAAAATAGGGTACAATGAAGGGGAATTACCACGGTCCGGCCCGCCGGGGAGGGGAAGGATATGCGCCTGTTCATTGCGATTGAATTGCCGGAGAGCGTGCGACGCGCCGTAGCCGGCACGAGCGACGCGCTGCGCGCATTCGGCGCGCGGGGCCGGTTCGTACCCGCAGAAAACTATCACGTAACGCTCCGCTTCATTGGCGAGAGCAACGCGCTTTCCGATCTTGCGGATGCGATGCGCGATGCGGCGTGCGACTGCCGCCCGTTTGCGTTGCATCTCAACGGATATGGCGCTTTCTCCGGCAGCGGCGGAAACACCGGTTTTGTGCGCGTGGCGGGAGACAAGGAGGAGCTGTTTCGCCTGTATGAAACGCTGGAAGCCGCGCTGTGCGACCGGGGCTTCGGCCGCGGCCGCGGGCGTTTTGTGCCGCACATCACGCTGGGGCGCAACATCGTCGGCGACGAGGGGTTCTGTTCTTCGCCGGGCGAATCCTTTTCCGTGCGGCAGATCACGCTGTTTGAAAGCCGGCGCGAACGCGGTGGCGTACTCTACGTCCCGCTGCACCGGCAGCCCTTCTGTTGACAAACACCGACGGGAGGCCGGAATGCACATTCGTATCGTATGCGTGGGCAAGCTCAAGGAACCGTATTTTCTTGCGGCGGAAGCGGAGTATCGGAAGCGGATCGCGCGCTTTGCGCCCGTCGAAGTGATCGAGGTCGCGGACGAACCGGCGCCGGAAACGCTGTCCGACGCGCAGCGGCGGCAGGTATTGGCGCGCGAAGCCAGGCGGCTTCTGGAACGCATCCGGCCGGATGAACATGTGATCGCCCTTTGCGTCGGCGGTATGCGGCGCACATCGGAATCGTTCGCCGCACGCCTTGCTTCCCTGCGCGACGCTGGAACGCGCACGGTCACGTTTGTGATCGGCGGATCGCTCGGCCTTGCGCAAGAGGCGCTTTCCCGCGCGGCGGAGACGCTCTCGCTCTCGGACATGACCATGCCGCACCGCATTGCACGGCTCGTACTGCTCGAGCAGGTGTATCGCGCGCACAAGATCAACGCGGGAGAGCCGTACCACAAATAGAAGGAACTAACCCGGAGGAGCCCGATTATGCAGAAGATCCATGCCGAAACGTTGCGCCTCGTGACGCGCGACTGCGACCTGTTCGGCCGCTGGCGGCCCGGGGCGATCCTCGAGGCCATGCAGGAGGCGGCCGGAGCGCATGCCGGGCTGCTCGGCGTAGGACGCGACCACCTGCTCGAACAGAACATTGTGTGGGTGCTCTCGCGTGCGGATATCCGCATGGACCGCTATCCCACCATGGGCGAGCGGGTGACGGTGGAGACGTTCCCGCACCCGTGCCTGCGCTTCTTCTTCCCGCGCTATTTCGTGTTCCGCGACGAGGCCGGCGCCGTGCTGGGCGTCGCCGGGACGCTCTGGGCGCTGGTCGATTGCAACACGCGGCGCGCCGTCGCCGTGCCGGCGGTCGCAGCCCGGCTGCCCGACAACGCCGATCTGACGGCCCCATTGCCGCTGCCGCGCGCCGTGCCCAGAGTGGAGGGCCGGGAGCGGCTGTTCCATCGCACGGCGGCCTATACCGAACTGGATGTGAACGGGCATGTAAACAACGCCCGCTATGCCGACTGGCTGCTGGACGCGCTCGGCCTGCCCGTGCTGGAAAAAAAGTCGCTCGCCACGCTGCACATGCACTTTTCCGCCGAAATATTGCCCGAGGAACGGCTGGACATGCGCTTGCTGCTGTCCGACGAGGCTTGTTATCTTTCCGGCAGCCTGGACGGCCGGACGCGCTTTGAGGCGGGTGGCTCGTTGCGGCCGAGAGAGACATGATCCGCTACCGCCAATGCGGTGCCCATACCGGTCGGAAACGACGGTTTAAGGAAATCTTAATGGTTTTGCCCGGCTTTTTCGCCACAAAAAGGGTCTATACTGAAACCATCCCAAAGGATACGGAGGCAATATGGCGCAGATCTATACGATCCTCATCTGCGACGACGATCGGGACATCGTTTCGGCGCTCGACATCTATCTGCGCGCCGAGGGGTACCGGACGCTGCTGGCCTACAACGGCAACGACGTGTTGCGCCTCGTGGAACAGAACGAGGTGCACCTTCTGCTCATGGACGTGATGATGCCGGGACTGGACGGCATCGCCGCCACGCTGCGCCTGCGCGAAACGCGCAACTTCCCGATCATCCTGCTTACGGCCAAGAGCGAGGACAGCGATAAGGTGCTGGGCCTGACCGTCGGGGCGGACGACTATGTGACCAAGCCGTTTCACCCCATGGAGGTCATGGCGCGCGTCAAATCCCAGTTGCGCCGGTATACGCACCTGGGGTCCATCGCACAGCGGCCGGAGCGGCTCGTCATCGGCGGCATTGAGCTGGACGACGCTGCCAAATCCGTCACGGTGGACGGCGAGCCGGTCGCGCTCACGCCCATCGAATACAGCATCCTCAAGCTCCTCATGGAACATCCGGATCGCGTCTATTCCTCCCGCCAGATCTATGAGGCCGCCTGGAGCGATCCCGCCTACGGCGCGGAGAATACCGTGCCGGTCCACATCCGCCACCTGCGCGAAAAGATCGAGATCAATCCGGCGGAGCCGCGCTATCTCAAGGTCGTGTGGGGACAGGGGTACAAGATGGCGCGACAGGAGCGCTGATAGCGCTGCCTTTTGAAAAATTTGTCCGTCCGGATTGGGAGGAACGCCCGATGAAACGTTTTTCCACCACCATTACGGCCAAAACGGCCGCCGTCGTCCTGTTTGTGCTGCTGCTGGCCGCCTCCGCGCTCTGCGGCCTCGGCACGCTGTATCTGGCCGATGTGGACGCCTATGACAAGACGACCGATTTTGCCGATACGCCCCTCTGCGTCGGCTCCGTCTACAGCTATCTGGACGAGGCGCACCAGCGGTTGATCAATGTGTTCGACGGCGGGATTGCCGGAGATCTCCGGCAAAGCGCCCGGGAACGGCTGGACGCGCTGTTTGATCCGGCGGAGACGAACGTGCGCTTGCGCGTCTTGGATACGGAGACCGGCGAACTCCTCTACGGCGTGCAGGACGTGGAATCGCTCACGCTCGTTGCCCAGCAATACATCGGCTGGCAAATCTCTTCGGCAGCGCCCCAGACCGTCACGCCCACCTCGGAAGTGGACCCGTCGGTTACGCAGTCGCCGCTGCCGGTCACGGCAGCGCCCCAGACCTTCATGCCTACCTCGGGGGCGACTCCGTCGGTTACAACGCCCGACCCGACGACGGACAATGCGGCGGAGGGCGGCGCGGCTGCTGACAACGGGTCCACGCGCGACGACGGCTGGGAGACGCAGCTGCTCCTGCTCGGCTATATCGATCCGGCACTGCCCGTACACGATGTGCTTGCATCGTTCTCGGCGCTGTACGACCGGCTGCTGGCAAAGCGGTATCTGCTGCCGTCGCTTTGTCTGCTGTTTCTCTTGCTTGCCGTGCTGCTGTATGTTTACCTGCTCTGCGCCGCCGGCCGGCGGCCGGACGATACGGAGGGCGCGGCGCAGACGCGCGTCCGGCGCATCCCGACGGATGTGATGTATCTCATCTGGGGCGCGGCGGCAGGCGCGCTGTTGCTGTTGTTTTTTAACATTGGAAACGGATATTTCTATCGCTTTTTCGACTATATCACCGTCAGCGGCATGGTGCCGTTCGTGCTGCTGCTGATGGCCGGCGGCGTGTCCGCCGCGCTGCTGTTCGTCGGCGTGTCGATGAGTACGGCCGCGCGCTTCAAAACACATACCTGGCTTTCATCCATGCTGATCTGGCGGGCGCTGTGCTGGGTATGCCGCGGCGTGCGCGCCGTGTGTCGGAGCATTTTGGATGTGCTCCGCAATATCCCGTCGCTCTGGAAGGTGCTGCTCACAGGCATGGTTTACGCCCTGTATTCGCTGCTACTGGTGGTCATCTCCCAAAGCTATCTGAATTTTGGCTTTTTCCTTCTGCTTTGGATTGCGGCGACGGCTGTGCTGCTGTTGTTGCTCTGCCGCGCGGCGCTCGGATTCCAGCGGCTGCGCCGCGGCGCGCGGGCGCTGGCTGAAGGCGATCTCTCGCACCGCATTGAAACCAGGGGGATGCCGCATGTCGAACGCGCGTTTGCGGAGGACCTCGGCCGCGTCGGCGAGGGCAGCCAGCGGGCCGTTGAGGAGCGCATGAAGTCCGAACGCATGAAGACCGACCTCATCACCAATGTCTCCCACGACCTCAAAACCCCGCTGACCTCCATCGTCAACTACGTGGAACTGCTCAAAAAGGAGAACCTCCAAAACGAAACCGCCGACGGCTATGTCGCCGTGCTCGACCGGCAGGCGCAGCGTCTCAAAAAGTTGACGGAGGATATCGTGGAGGCGTCCAAGGCGTCGAGCGGGGCAATTAACGTAAACCTTGCGGATATGGATGCGCTCGAACTCCTGCGCCAGTGCGCCGCCGAATACGGCGAGCGGTTCGCCGCCGCGTCGCTTACGCCCGTGCTGCGCCTGCCGGACACGCCGCTGACCGTCCGCGCCGACGGCCGCCTGCTCTGGCGCGTGTTCGATAATCTGCTCGGCAATGCGGTCAAGTACGCCCTGCCCGGCACGCGTGTGTATTTCGATGCGGAAGCGGACGGCGCATGGGCCGTGCTCTCGGTGCGCAACATCTCGCGCGAACCGCTCGAAAAGAGCGGCGACGAACTCATGGAACGCTTTGTGCGCGGCGACGCCTCCCGCCAGGCGGAGGGCAGCGGCCTCGGGCTTTCCATCGCCGGCAGTTTGATGGCGCTGCAACACGGCCGGCTGACCGTCCTGCCCGATGGCGACCTGTTCCGCGTCGATGCTCGCCTGCCACGCGTCGGCGTGCCGGCGGCTGAAGCGCAGGAAACCTGACGGGCGCGCACGGCACCCCTCTTCTTCCGGAAGAAAAGAGAGCGAGAAAAGAACGTTTTTCCTTTCGTCCTTTTCTTTCTGGAAAGAAAAGGACCAAAAGAAAGTCAACGGATAATGAGGAAGCGGGCGCGTTAGCCCGCTCCCTTTTTC
>UQGA01000041.1 GCA_900540495.1 uncultured Eubacteriales bacterium
AGCTTTCGCCGACGGATTTTAAGTCCGTTGTGTATGCCGTTCCACCACAGCCGCACGCAAAGTTTATTCTATCGATTTTTCCCCCCGCTGTCAATGAAGCAAAGGGGCGGCGGCAAGCGGATCGAACGTGCGTAGCAGCCTGCTGCGACGGATGGCGTGCGGCTGGGATGTGTTGAGGGCAGCGTGCGCCGGGGACAGCGCCGGCTGCCTGCATTCGGGGCGTCCCGGAACGCGGGCGGGGGTTGATTTGGCCTTAAAACCGATAGAATTCATCTACATTGACGATGAACACGGTAGCGCCGCCGATGGTGATCTGAATGGGCATGCCGACCGTTTCCATGGGATGCGGAATGCCGGCCGATGGAACGGTGACGGAGTGGCGGCGGCTGGATTTTTCCCGAATCACATCCAACGCGGTCTGCAGGCGGTCGGTCTCGACCCCGATCATGAGCGTTGTGTTTCCGCCGCTCAAAAATCCGCCCACGCTGGAGATGCGGGTCACACTGATGTCGTGCTCGATCAGCGCACGGATTAGGGGCTTGGTATCCTCTTTCTGAACGATTGCAAATACGAGTTTCATATGGAGGACCTCCTGAGATGGGATGTTAACTATATTATACCGGATTTTGTGCCAAACGGCAAGTCTTGCACGGTGTGGACGTTTGGGAAGGCTTCGACGGCCGCCGCGTTTTTTCCGCTTTTACCGCCGCGTCGTGCGGGCCGGCTGTGATTTTTGGGACTTGTGTCGCATAAAGTACAACAGCTTGGAAGTTGGGGGTTGATGGGGTGCGGATCGTTGTCGTAAAAAAGAGAACGCTGTTGTTGGTGCTCATCGGCGCGCTGGCGTTTGCGGCCGCCATTGCTCTGGTTGCCTGCCTGTCCGACGAAACGTTGTCTTTCACCATGGCGCATATGGAGCAACTGGAGGAGTACGAACTGAACGTGCTGCCCGGCAAAAAGCGCGAGCTGCCGGTTTACAGCGTCGAACGCCCGGATCAGAAAATCGCGCTTACCATCGACGCCGCCTGGGAGGACGACAAGACGGCGTTCATTCTGGAAACGCTCGCAAAGTATGACGTCAAGGCAACGTTTTTTCTGTGCGGCGTATGGGTGGAGGCATACCCGGAACATGTGAAGGAAATTGCGGCGCAGGGGCATGAGATTGGCAATCACAGCCTGACGCATCCGCACATGAGCAAACTCACAGCCGCGCAGATTCAGGAGGAGCTCACCCAGCTCGACGATCAGATCGAGGCGCTCACCGGCAAGCGCTGCACGAAGTTCCGGGCCCCGTTCGGCGAGTACAACGACACCGTGATCACGGCTGTGCGGGAGCTTGGGTACGAGGCGATCCAGTGGGATGTGGACACGATTGACTGGAAGAAGGAGCGCAGCGCCGAGACCATCCTCGATACGGTGCTGCCGCGCTTGTCGCCGGGATGTATCATTCTGTGCCACAACAACGGCTACCAGATCGAGCAGTACCTGCCCGTGCTCATCGAGCAGGCGCTCGAACAGGGGTATGAGTTCGTTACGGTCGACGAGTTGCTGCTCGAGGGGGAAACAACGATCGACGCCAACGGGCGGCAGAAGCTGATATAGGCTTGCGAAAGCGGGCGGCCTGCTCTATAATACAGGGGAGAAAATGGATGGAGCGGGACCGATTGAACACCAGCGACTTTTTCTACGACCTGCCTTCGGAGCTCATCGCGCAGACGCCTACGGCGGAGCGCGCGGCTTCCCGGCTGCTCGTATACAACCGAAACACGCGGTCGATCACCGACGGCGTGTTTTCTGATATCCTGTCATATTTGCATGTGGGCGACGTGCTCGTGCGCAACACCACGCGTGTGATTCCGGCGCGTCTGCTTGGCACACGCGAGGATACGGGAGGTCACATGGAGTTTCTGCTGCTGCGCCGCCAGCAGGGGGATCGGTGGGAATGCCTTGCAAGGCCGGCGCGCCGCGCACGGCCCGGTCAGGAGTACAGTGTGGGCGATGCGCTGCGCATCCGCGTGCTGGAGGACACCGACGCGGAGGGGGGCAAGCTCGTGGAAATGCTGTACGACGGCATCTTTGAGGAGGTACTCGACCGCGTCGGACAGACGCCGTTGCCGCCGTACATCACCGAGCGGCTGGATGATCCGGAGCGATACCAGACCGTGTATGCGCGCGAACGCGGCTCGGCGGCCGCGCCCACGGCGGGGCTGCACTTTACCGACGCCCTGCTCGACCGGCTGCGTTTGAAGGGCGTGCAAATCGTCGACGTGCTGCTGCACGTCGGGCTCGGCACGTTTCGGCCGGTCAGCGCCGCGCGCGTGGAGGATCATCACATGCACGCCGAGTACTGCGAGGTGACGGCGGCGGCTGCGCGCGCGATCAATGCGGCGCGGGCGGCGGGGGGCCGCATTGTCGCGGTTGGTACGACCTCCGTTCGCACGCTGGAAAGCGCGGCCACGCCGGATGGCATCGTGCATCCCTTTGCCGGGCAGACGAGCATTTTCATCACGCCGGGCTATGCGTTTCGCGCCGTGGACGCGCTGATTACCAATTTCCACCTGCCGGAATCGACGCTGCTCATGCTTGTGTCAGCCTTTGCCGGCCGCGAGGAGATGTTGCGCGCCTACCGGCATGCCGTAGCGCAGCGGTACCGCTTTTTCAGCTTCGGCGACGCCATGTTGATCGAATAGGAGGGCGGCATGGAATCGTTCTGCTTTGAACTCGTCAAAACCTGCCGGCAGTCCGGGGCGCGCCTTGGGCTGCTGCACACGCCGCATGGCACGGTGGAAACGCCGTGTTACATGCCCGTCGGGACGCAGGCCACCGTCAAGGCCATGACCCCGCGGGATCTTGCCGACGTGGGCGCCGGCATCATTCTCGCCAACACGTACCACCTGTATCTTCGGCCCGGTCACCGCCTCGTGGAGGAGGCGGGCGGCCTGCATACGTTTATGCGCTACGAGCGGCCCATGCTCACCGACAGCGGCGGTTTTCAGGTGTTCAGCCTTGCGAAGATGAACGATATCCGCGAGGACGGCGTGGAATTTCGCTCGCACGTGGACGGCAGCCGCCATTTCTTTACGCCCGAAAAGGTCATGGAGATCGAGCAGGCGCTTGGCGCGGATATCGCCATGTGCTTTGACGAGTGCGCTCCCTATCCGAGCGACCATGCCTATACGATGCGGGCGATGGAGCGCACCCACCGCTGGGCGGAGCGTTGCCGGGAGGCGCACACGCGGGCGGATCAGGCGCTGTTCGGCATCGTGCAGGGCGGCATGTACCGGGATCTGCGCGTGGAGAGCGCCCGGACGCTGGCGGCGATGGATTTCCCGGGTTATGGGATCGGCGGCCTCAGCGTGGGGGAACCCAAGCCCGTCATGTACAGCATGCTGGAGGAACTGATGCCGTTGCTGCCGGCGGACAAGCCGCGCTATCTGATGGGCGTGGGCAGCGCCGACTGTCTGCTTGAGGGCGTGCTGCGCGGCGTGGACATGTTCGATTGCGTGTTGCAGACCCGCAGCGCCCGCAACGGCCTTGCCCTGACGCGCAGGGGGCGCCTCGTCCTGCGCAACGCAAAGTTCGCGCACGACTTCACCCCCATCGAGGAGGGATGCGACTGCTATGCCTGCCGCACGGGCTTTACGCGCGCCTATCTGCGCCACCTGTTCAAGGCGGAGGAGATTCTGGCCGCGCAACTGGTTACCATGCACAACCTGCGCTTTTCGCTCCGCCTGATGGAGGATGCGCGGCAGGCCATCCGCGAGGACCGTTTCGGGGATTTTGCGGCGGAACTGCTGGAGGGAGGCGTCTATCCGCATTGAAACGGCTGGAGATCGTCTGCCCGCGGGAGAGGGATACGCTGCTGCTCGGCGAGCGGCTTGGGCGCGCGCTGTTTTGCGGCGCGTTTGTTGCGCTGCACGGCGATCTGGGCGCCGGGAAGACCGTGCTCGTGCGCGGCATGGGACGCGCGCTGGGCGTGCAGGAGGTGACGAGCCCTACGTTCACCGTCGTGCAGGAGTATGACGGCGCGCCGCGCCTGATCCACTTTGACGCCTATCGCCTGTCCGACGCCGACGAGCTGTATGCCATCGGCTTTGACGATTATCTGCGGGAGCCGGCGATTGCCGTGATGGAGTGGGCGGAGCTGGTGGAGCCGGCGCTGCCGCGGGACAGACTTTCCGTGTCCCTCACAGGCGAAGGGGAGGAGCCGCGCCGCGTGACGATCTGCGCCGAGGGCGCAGCCTATGAGGAGGTGCTGGACCGGCTATGATGCTGCTCGCCTTGGAAACGTCCGCCGCCGTGGCGTCCGTGGCGCTGCTAAGCGACGGGAGCGTACTTGACGAACTGGTCTGCGACGCGGGGCGCAAGCATGCCGAAACGGTGCAGCCGGCCGTTGACGCGCTGCTGCGACGCGCGGGCGTATCGCTCGGCGCGGTGGACGCCTTTGCAGTGGACGTCGGCCCCGGATCGTTTACCGGCGTGCGCATCGGCGTGTGCATGGCCAACGCCTTCGCGCTTTCGTGCGACAGGATGGTAATTCCCGTAGATGCGCTTGCGGCGCTGTATGAGCCACATCGGGGGGAACCGGGGCTGTTCTGCACGCTTGTGGATGCGCGTAACGGCAACGCCTACGCCGCGCAGTTCCGCGATGGCCGGTGCGTGGAGCCGCCGCGCGCCGTGGAGGTTGCGCCGTATTGCGCCGGCTTGCCGGAGGCGCGCTTTGTGGGCGACGTGCCGGACCTTTGCGACCCGGTCGCCTGGCCGGCCGCAGCATCGGTGGGGCTTGCCGCCTTCGCCCGGACGGCGCAGGCGGCGGCGCAGGTCGCCCCGCTGTATCTCCGGCCGTCGCAGGCGGAACGGATGGCGGGGGAGAAGCGGCGATGACGGTTACGATACGCTCCATGCGCCGTGCGGATATCGGCCGCGTGTACGAGATCGAATGCGCATGCTTTCGCACGCCCTGGTCGAAACTGTCGTTGTTGAGCGAGCTGCGCAACGGCGCGGCGGTCTATCTCGTCGCGGAGGCCGACGGGCGTCTGGTGGGCTACGGCGGCATGTGGATCGTGCTTGACGAGGCGCATGTGACGAACATCGCGGTCGTCGAAGACTACCGGCGGCGCGGCATTGCTCGCGCGCTGCTGCTGCGGCTGATGGCGCGGGCGCTGGAACGGGGGGCGGAGCGCATGACGCTGGAAGTGCGGGAACACAACCTTGCTGCACAGACGCTGTATGCGGGATTGGGGTTCTATCAGAACGGTTTTCGGCCGCGCTATTATCCCGATACCGGCGAGGGCGCGCAGTTGCTCTGGAACGACGATCTTGCAAAAACGGTTGCGCAGAACGAGAAAATGTGCTAAATTATCGCATTGTGTACGATGGGAGGTCAGAAAATGGGACTGTATGCAGATTGGCTTGCGCGGTGCGAGCAGCCCGGCAGCGAGGCGCAGCGCCAGCAGTACTGGAGCGAATATTTCGCCGCCGAAACGGAGAATTACCGCCGGATTCTTGCCTCCGGGCAGACGGTGTACGAGGGGCCGCTTTCGGAGCTGGCCGCCGCCTTTTCGATGGAACCCGTGGTGTTCTGCGGCTTTCTGGACGGGGCGAATACGAGCTTTGTCGAGCCGCTTGAGCTGGAGACGCTCGAGGAGACGACGCCGCTGCATCTGGAGTTCGATCTTGAAAAGCTGTATTACAACATGCTCGCCGCCAAGGCGGACTGGCTGTTCCACCTGCCGGAGTGGGAGGGACGGCTGAGCGCCGAGCGCCGGCGGGAGATCACGAAGGAGTATCGCACTGCGCAGGTGTATGTAAAGGAAAAGACCGTCGGCCGGAATGACCCCTGCCCATGCGGCAGCGGCAAGAAGTACAAAAAGTGCTGCGGCAGGGGGTAAAAGTTTCCCCCGGCCATTGACAGGATGGGTTCGCTCCTTTATAATACATCCTTGGAACTCTTTGACCTGCGCCTGTAGCTCAGTTGGATAGAG
Source organism: uncultured Eubacteriales bacterium (assembly GCA_900540495.1). GTDB lineage: Bacteria > Bacillota > Clostridia > Christensenellales > CAG-138 > Aphodomorpha. The sequence continues at coordinate 5,985 of UQGA01000041.1, forward strand.
CAACGGCCTTCTAAGCCGTAGGTCCCGGGTTCGAATCCCTGCGGGCG
>UQGA01000042.1 GCA_900540495.1 uncultured Eubacteriales bacterium
TGGACTTTCCCATGTTTTCTTATTAGGAGGCAAGTCAAGGCACGTCCTTCTTTGATTCCTGCCGCCGCTGGCCATCCCCTCGCCCGGAGAAAGCACAAGCATCCGATAATCGACCCTATCCGCCGGCATGGACTGGGCGTATGCGTTCAGCCGGGTCCCACCGCGTTGGCCGCCACTTCATCCTCCTCTTGCTTTCCCTGCCTCTGCAATAATTCGTTTATGCAGCTGTATTGGCATGGCGCGACTTGGCAAGGCGTCAATCGCTCACTTCGAGCGGCAAATCGTGCATCAGCGTTTGTCTCCGTCCGGATAACACGGTATAATAGCGGACATAGCAAAGGAGATGAACGGGTATGCCTGCTGATATGAAAGAAACCATTGCGAAAGCCACACTGACGCTCCTGACCGACCGGCATGTGAAAAAGCTGACGGTAAAAAGCATTGTGGAGCAATGCCACATCACCCGGCAGGCGTTTTACTATCACTTCGAGGATATCTGCGAGCTGTTCCGCTGGATGCTGGAAAAGCGGGCGGAACAAATGTTGCAGGAGATCCTGTCCAAAGGGGACGCCGAAGAAGGGCTGCGCTGCTTTTTTGTCATGGCGATTCATTTCGTCCCCTATGTCAGGCGCGGGATGGACAGCAGCCATGGGGCGGAGCTGGAGGTGATGCTGCGCCAGTATATCTGCCGGTTTTTCAACATGGTGGCCGAGCGCAGAGGATACTATGCGCAATACACTGCCGCCGAAGCAAAAACCATCTCCCGCTATCACGGCCTTGCCGTCTTCGGCCTGCTACAGGAATGGACGGATCAGGATACGGCGCAACTGGATCAAATCGTCCACACGGTTTACCGCCTGATGACAACGGGAATGCCGCCCCAAATTTAGGACGGGCTTCTTGTCAAAAATCCCGGAGTGTAAAAATTTTTTACACCCCGGGATTTTTGTCTATACAGAACGGAAATTGTGCTAATTAAAATTAAGGCGAGGCCATTATACAATAAGCGTGAAAGAGGGTCTTAAAAATGGCACACGAAATCCTGTCCATAAAACTCAGCGAGCTGGAGGAACAGATCGCCCGCCTGATCAGCCGCATCCAGTTGAGCGAGACGGCGGATCGGGCGCAGCTCAGGCGCGAAATCGGATCGTTGAAGCAGGAATACCTGGAAAACGAGCTGATCCTGCAGAAGAAGCTGTAGTTGTCTCGCGCCGAGGTCGTCGCCACCATCGCCCGCACCTATGAGGAGATCCAGCCGTCCATCCGGCATGGCTGGGACGCTTTGCAGACACAGGTGTCCGGCAACGACAGCATGAACGAGGGGGCAGAAAAAAGGATTCTGCTGGCGGAGTATGCGCTGGATTTCGCCGTCCAGGCGGCAAACCGCGCGCTGCTGCTCTCGATGGAGGCCATCGCCACGCAGGAAACCCAACTGGAAATAAAGGAAGGGAACTGACATGAAAGAAGTAAAGTCGCCCAAAAGACCATTGCTCTACTATTACTGCATCGTGCTGCTGATCATTCTTTTGTTCAACATGCTCATCACCCCGCTGCTTACCGCCAATCAGGTGACCTCGGTGGATTACGGCACCTTCATGGACATGATAGACGAGGGGAACATCGGGCGTGTGCAGGTCGAGGATTCTCAGATCCTGTTTACCGACAAGGCGGAAACAGACGTCTATAAAACGGTGCCGATGGAGGACCCCACGCTTACGGAACGGCTCCATAATTCCGGGGCGGAATTCGCGCGCGTCATGGAGGAATCGACCTCCCCGTTCTGGAGCTTCCTGCTGAGCTTCGTGCTGCCCATCCTCATCTTCGTCGGACTGGGACAGTACATGAACAAAAAGCTGATGGACCAGATGGGTGGCAAAAACGCCATGTCCTTCGGCATAGGGAAAAGCAACGCCAAGGTATACGTGCAGTCCACCAAGGGCATCAGGTTTGCCGATGTGGCCGGCGAAGATGAGGCCAAGGAGAGCCTTGCGGAAATCGTGGACTATCTGCACAACCCTCAGAAATACACCGAGGCTGGCGCCTCCATGCCCAAGGGCATTTTGCTCGTTGGCCCTCCGGGCACGGGCAAGACGATGCTGGCCAAAGCCGTGGCAGGCGAGGCCAACGTGCCCTTCTTCTCCATCTCCGGTTCGGAATTTGTAGAGATGTTTGTCGGCATGGGTGCTTCCAAGGTGCGCGACCTGTTCCGACAGGCCAAGGAGAAGGCGCCCTGTATCGTGTTCATCGATGAGATCGACGCCATCGGCCAGAAGCGAAATTCCGGCGGTATGGGCGGAAACGACGAGCGCGAGCAGACGCTAAACCAGTTGTTGACGGAGATGGACGGTTTTGAAGAGAATACCGGCGTCATCATCCTGGCCGCTACCAATCGTCCCGAATCGCTGGACCCCGCCCTTACCCGGCCGGGGCGCTTTGACCGCAGGGTGCCCGTGGAGTTGCCGGACCTGCAGGGCCGGAAGGCCATCCTGAAGGTACACGCCAAAAAATCCAGACGGCGGCGGACGTGGATTTCCACACCATCGCCCGCATGGCGGCCGGCGCCTCCGGCGCAGAGCTGGCCAACATCATCAATGAGGCCGCTCTCCGGGCGGTGCGCAACGGGCGCACCATTGTAAACCAGGCCGACCTCGAGGAGAGCATCGAGGTCGTCATCGCCGGCTATCAAAAGAAGAACGCCGTCCTGTCCGACCGGGAGAAAAAGATCGTGGCATACCATGAGATCGGCCACGCCCTGGTGGCGGCTTTGCAGCACCATTCCGCCCCGGTGCAGAAAATCACCATCATTCCCCGCACCTCGGGGGCCCTGGGCTATACCATGCAGGTGGACACGGACGACAAAAACCTGCTGACCCACGAGGAGATTGAGGACAAGATCGCCACCTATACCGGCGGACGTGCAGCCGAAGAAATCGTCTTCGGCACCTATACCACCGGCGCCTCCAACGACATCGAACAGGCGACCCGGCTGGCCCGCGCCATGATTACCCGCTACGGCATGAGCGACGAGTTCGACATGGTGGCGCTGGAGACGGTGAACAACCAGTATCTGGGAGGGGATACCTCTCTGGCCTGTTCGCCCGCCACGCAACGGGAAATCGACCAAAAGGTTGTGAGACTGGTCAAGCGGCAGCATGAAAGGGCGATCAAGATTTTGACGGGCAACCGGGAAAAGCTGGATGAGCTGGCGCAGTTCCTCTACGAGAAGGAGACCATCACCGGTGACGAGTTTATGAAGATTTTGAAAGGAGGGAATAAGCAATGAGAAGGCATTCTGGTTTTGGCTTTCTGGAGCTGGTCGTCGGCATATTGCTCATCCTGTTGGGCATTATGGCTTTTGTAAAGCCGGAGCTCGCGCTCAGCAGTCTGGTTTTTGCTTACGGGTTAGCCGCTGTAATTATGGGGGTGGCCGATATCGTCCTGTACATCCAGGTGGAACGCTATACGGGCTTTGGCCCCATCCTCTCGCTCATCTCCGGGATCCTGAGCGTGATGGCCGGCATCATGCTCGTGGTATATCCCGGGGCGGGGGTGCTCGTGTTGACGGTGCTGTTCCCCATCTGGTTTATCGCGCACTGCATCTCCCGCCTCGCCCATCTGAACCATATCCGGTTTGCGGCGGGGAACGGGATCTACTACTTTACCCTGGTCATCAACATCATCGGCCTGATCCTCGGTTTCCTGATGTTCTTCCGGCCCCTGCTCACCATGGCGACCATCCGCTGCTTCGCCGGCATCTATCTCCTCATGCTGGGGATGGACGGCGTGGTGATGGCGTTCAGCCGCATGGGAAAACGGCCCTGACAGGGGGGGATGTGCCGGTGGACACGATATCCCTTCTGGCGACGCTGGATCAAAACTATATCCCCCAGTTGCAGGTGATGCTTGCCTCCATATGGATCAACAACCCAGGAGAGACGTTCCGGCTTTCCCTGCTTCACAACGGGATCCCGCAGGGCGCTCTGGGCACCGTGCGGCAGCAATGCGACGCATACGGCTATTCCTTTGCGGACGTTCGGGCGGATGACTCCCTGTTTCGGGACGCCCCTGTCACGCGGCAATACCCCAAGGAAATGTATTATCGCCTGCTGGCGGCGCACCTGCTGCCGGAATCCGACAAACGAATCCTGTATCTGGACCCGGATATCCTCGTGATCAACCCCATCCGCCCGCTGTGGGAAACCGATTTGCAGGGGAAACTGTTTGCCGCCGCCGCGCATACCGGGAAAACGGAACTGGCCAACAGCGTAAACCAGCTCCGGCTGGGAACGGAACACGACTACTTCAACTCCGGCGTGCTGCTGATCGATCTGGAACGGGCTCGTCATGAAATAGACCCGTCGGCGATCTTCCGCTATGTGGAGCGGCACCGCATGGAGCTGGTTTTGCCCGACCAGGACGTTTTGAACGCCCTGTATGGCAACCGAATCCTGCCGCTGGAGGACGTGCTCTGGAACTACGATGCCCGCAATTACAGCAACTACCTGTTCCGCAGCGGCGGCCTGTGCGATTTGCCATGGGTCATGGCGCATACGGCAATCCTGCATTTTTGCGGAAGGACAAAGCCCTGGAAACCGAATTATGTCTACCGGTTCGGGATCTTGTACCAACACTATCGGCAGCTGGCGCAACGCACGGCGGCGACCCGTTAAAATCCTCGCCCCGGCAAAGCCCCGTTCACAGAAAGCAACATGCAAAACGGCCTGGCGCTTGGCGCAGGCCGTTTGGCGTTGTTTCCTCTTGGCCACGGGCCCGGCTCCCTTTTAGCCGTATCCGGTCCGCACCCCCGCGATCCTTCGCATCCGTCCCGCCCGCACCGGGCGCCGGCTGCCGCCGCCCCCGCGGCGCCCGCCGTCCGGCCTGTCCACCCTTCCGGCCGGTGTTTGCCGGCCGCCGGGGAAAGGCGCCATCAAGCAAGGCGAACCCAGGCAGACCAAAAGCCCGTAGAATACGGGCTTTTGGTCTGCCGTGCCTTCCGGGACGGATGGTTTGGTACCCCCTCAGGGACTCGAACCCTGGACACCCTGATTAAGAGTCAGGTGCTCTAGCCAACTGAGCTAAGGAGGCATATGCGCCATCCCGCGCTGCCGGTCGTTTGGGCGGTTGGAGCAGGTAACGGGACTCGAACCCGTGATCTCAGCTTGGAAGGCTAATGTGTTACCACTACACTATACCTGCAAACCATGGAGCGGGAAACGGGGCTCGAACCCGCCACCTCAGCCTTGGCAAGGCTGCGCTCTACCAAATGAG
>UQGA01000043.1 GCA_900540495.1 uncultured Eubacteriales bacterium
TGCCTACCTCTTCATTACCAATGAAGTGCTCTACCGACTGAGCTACATCAGCATCTCGCGTTCAGCGAACCCATTATAGCGAATACCCGTGCTTTTTGCAAGCAATATTTTTGCTTTTGCGCCGTCAAAAGCACACTCCGCACGGCGGTGTGGCGGAGCGGCCGGTATCCGCCGCGCCTGCCGCCGGCGGCGGCAGGCGCAAGCATGCGGGAATCAGTCCTCCGCGCGAATCACGCTCTCCACCTCGTGGACGCAGGGCAGGCGCCGGATTTCGTCGAGCGCCGCCTGCACGCTGAGCTCGTGCGCCGTATGCGTCATGAACGTGATGTGCGACGAGCCGCCGGCGCGCTCGCCGAGCTGCAGCACATCCTTGAGCGAAACGCCATGCCCGGCGAACACGGCGGCGATGGCCGCCATCGTGCCGGGCGCATCCGCCACGGAGAGGCGAATACAGTAGACGCAGGCAAAGTCGCGCACAAGCTCCACCTCGTTGCTGATCGCCGCGTCGTTGCGGAAGGTCATGTAGCGGTGACGGCCCGTGGCATGACAGGCGTAGATCACGTCCGACATGACCGCCGAAGCCGTAGGCATACAGCCGGCGCCGCGGCCATAGAGCATCACGTCGCCCACGGCGTGTCCGGTCAGAAAGATGGCGTTGAACACGCCGCGCACCGACGCAAGCGGATGCGCCTTTGGCACCATGGTCGGATGTACGCGCACTTCAATGGCGTTCCCGCTTTTCTTGCCGATGGCCAGAAGTTTGATCTCATAGCCGAGCAGCTCTGCCGCCTCAAAATCCTCGGCCGTCAATCTGGTGATGCCCTCGCGGTAGATCACGTCGATGGGCATGTGCGCATGGAACGCCATCGACGAGAGGATGGACAGCTTGTACATCGCGTCGTAGCCTTCCACGTCGGCGGTGGGGTTTGCCTCGGCATAGCCAAGCTGCTGCGCCTCGCGCAGCACCTCGTCGAATGCGCGCCCCTCCTCGGCCATCTTGGTCAGGATGTAGTTGGTCGTGCCGTTGATGATGCCCATGACGCGCTCGATGTTGTTGGCCTGCATGGAGTCGAGGATCGTGCGGATGATGGGGATGCCGCCGCCTACCGTCGCCTCCAGATACAGCCCGGCGCCGCTCGCCTTTGCGGCGGCCTCAAACTCGTACCAGTGCTTGCTCATGACCTCCTTGTTGGACGTCACGACCGTTTTGCCGCTTTCCAGGGCGCGGAGGATGAACGTGCGCGCCGGCTCCACGCCGCCCATGCACTCGACAACGATGTCGATTCCGCCGTCGTTCAGGATATCGTCCACCGACGTGGTGAACAGCGCGCGCGGCGCCAGATGCAGGTTCGGCTCATGCTCAAAATCGCGCACGAGAATGCGGCCGACGCGCAGATCCAACTGCTCGCGGTGCAGGATGTCGTCGTGGTTCTCCGTCGCAATCCGATACACGCCGGAACCGACGGTGCCAAAGCCGAGGATGGCAAGGGTATGCGTGGTCATGGTTCTCCTTCTCCTTTGTCCATTCAATTCTCTGATATGGGGCCCGCAACGCGCGCCGCGCCTATCGCCGCCGCAAACGGCGCCTGTGGCGGCACGTGAAAGCGGATGGGGTGCAGCAGCTCGACCATGCGGGTCAATTCCATAAAGGCGGGATGCACCACCGGCGTGCCGATGAGCACGACATCCTCCACCCCCGCGGCGCGCGCCGCGAACGCCGCCATGACGCCGACCGTCTGACACACGAGGTTGACGACGCCGCGCGCACGGTCCGCCGCGTCCGCCGCCGGATGCAGGTGCGCAAAGTTGGCGACGGTCGTACAGGGCGGCAGGCCGGGGATCTCGCGGTCGGTCACGTCGCCGATGCACAGGTCGATGCGGCGCAGGTCGCCCCGGGCGGCCTGGTCCAGTATGCGCTGCGCGTCCGCACCGTCGCCCATCAGGGTCGAAAGCCCGAGCAGCGTGCCGCCGCCTACGCCGCTGCCGCCGAGATGGCGCGCCGGCGCGCCGTGCTCCGCCAGCACGAACGCCGTGCCCGTGCCGACGCTGGCGACCAGCGCGCGCGGCAGGCCCGAGAGCGCGAGCGCCCCCGACGCGATGGCCGAAAACTCATCCGCATGGCGCACCGGCACGCCGGCGACAGCCTCCCCCAGCAGGGGCGCGCCCATGCCGGTGGCCGCGATGCAGGCCGGGGCCGGAGACAGCCAGGAAAGCAGGTCCTCCGGCCGAAAGCGATGCGCGTCGATGCGCTGCGTGCGCAAGAGCGCCCCCTCCTCCAGCAGCGCAAGTTTGGCAGCCGATACGCCAATGTCTATGCCAAGCAGACGATCAGCCATGTTTGAGCACCTTCCTGAGCGCCGTACATACCGCGATGGCCGCCACGACGGCGACAACGATCTCCAGCACGCCGTTGGTGGCGATAACCGTGCCGATGGCGCCGAGCAGCAACCCGTAGGCGATGCCGTTGGCCGCGGCATAATCCACCCCGAACGCCAGATAGATGCCGCCGAGCACGAGCAACGTGTTGGCAAGCGTGCCTGCCACGGCCGCAACGCCCATGTTGACCGCATCGGCCCTGCAGACGCGCGACATGCCCCGATAGACCAGGGCGGCAAACACGCCGATGAGTACGCGCGGCACAAAACAGATTACAAGGCTCCAGAAATTCCCGTGAAATTCGCCGAACGAATAGAACGGCGTGAACACGAACGCCAGCGCCGGATTCGGCGGCATGAACGTCCATACGATAAAGCTGAACAGCCCGGCGGCAAAGCCCAGCCCCGCGCCCGCACCCAGGCCGAGCGAAATGGCGGCGATGATGACCGGTACGTGCGCCAGCGTCGCCACGAGCGGACCGACGGGCAGCGAGCCGAGCGGCGTGAATGCCACGATCGCCTCGATGGAAAGCAATACCGCAAACTGCACCAGAAACAATGTCCGCGAGCGGCGGACGGAAGACGCCATGGCCGGATACCTCCTCACAAATTGTTTACACATTATATACTATTTGTGCGGATATGGCAAATAAAATCACGCAAACTATCGCAAGGGAGGGCGATGCCATGCGTCAAAATTTGCCGCGCAAACCGGGCGGGGTCTCCCGCGCCGCTACCGCCTGTTATATTCTGTTCGCAGCGCTGCTGCTGTACGCCGCCGCGCGCTTTTCCGGCAACATCGCCGCGCGCGAGCTGCTGCGCACGCCGCTGCCCGCCGCGCCGGAGCCGACGCCCGTCGCCGTGGCGGCGGCCCCGGAACAGACGGCCGCGCAGGCGCTCGCCGTGCGCACGCCGGAGCCCCTGCACACGTCCGATCCGGACGGCGGGCCTGCGCCGTCGGCGTCCCCGGACGACGCTCCGCCGACGCCTGCGCCGACCGGAACTTCCATCCCGTCCTCCCTCGAAGCTGGGCGGATCGACCTCCCCATTATCGGTTTTGACGAAACAGGCCATGCGGACGCCGTTTCGGTGCTCGCCGTGCGCGGCGACGCCTGTACGCTGCTCGCCATCCCGAAGAACACGCTCGTGGACGGCCGCCCGCTTTCCGACGCGACGGCGGTGGAAACCGTGCTGAGCCGGCTGCAATCGCTGCTGGGCGTCGTGTTCCCGTACTATGTGAGCTATGAGGTCGCGGCGGTGCCGACCTGTGTGGACGCCGTCGGTGGCGTGACCATCGACGGTACGGCGCGTACCGGCGAACAGGCGCGCGCCTATCTGGAAACCGGCGGGCAGGACGAGCTGCTGCGCGCCGCACGGCAGCAGATCTTCCTCCAGGCGTTCGCGCTACGCGTACAGGACATGAACCTGTTTGAAATCTGGGGGGCAAAGCGCCTGTTGCAGGACAGCGCCGACAGCAACCTGAGCGGGGAGCACGGCTGGCTGCTCTACCGGACGCTGCGCGCGCTCCCGCTGGAGCAGCTCGATCTGCGCCTGCTGCCCGTGGATTCCACGGAGGCGGACGGCGTCCGCTGCTACGTGCCGGACGCGGAAATTGTTGACAAAATCGTGACCGAACTCTACAAAACCCGTTGACACTTTTCATTTCTTACGCTATACTAATTCTTGCGCGTTTCGGGTGCGGGGGAGCATAGCTCAGCTGGGAGAGCACTTGCCTTACAAGCAAGGGGTCACAGGTT
>UQGA01000044.1 GCA_900540495.1 uncultured Eubacteriales bacterium
CCACACCGTACAAGCGGCTTCCTTGCATCTCCTGCGGGAGAAGCCCGAAAAAGTTTCCGACGCCCATGGCAGGCTCCAAGATGTTGCCGGTCTGGAAGCCCATGCTGCCGACAGCCTCATAGATTGCCTTGATAACCGTGGGACTGGTGTAGTGGGCGTTCAGCGTGGAAGCCCTGGCGGCGGCGTATTCCTCCGGGGATAGCGCGGCGTACAGCTCCGCAAATTCGTCTTTCCAGTTATCCTTTCTTTCATCAAAAGCATCCGCAAGTCCACCCCAGCCGACATAACGGGATAGGATTTCCTGCTGCTCCGGCGTGGCCTGTGCGCCCTCAAACTCCAGCTCTTTCAGAAGATTGATTGCCGCCATATTCGCCCGGAACTTGGCCTTAGCGCCGCCTTTGCCGAGATCATCGTCCATGATGCGGAAGTTTTCCGCAGGCGGCTTTTGCGGCACAGGCGGCTCCGGCTCGGTGGTGCGGATAGTCTGGATTTCAATGTCATAGGGAAGCTGGCTTTTCTCGCCAGGGTAAAACGCTACGGTTTCCGTGGTAAACTGCGGCTGCTCCGGTTTTGCTGCTTCCGGTGGTGTCTGTTCCGGTTGGGAAACTTCCGGCTCTTGAACGGAAATGCTCTGTTCAGCTTGCGCCTGTGTCCGGCTCTGCGCCTGCGCTTCCTCCAGAAAAACGGCGCGCAGCACGGGAGCGGCGTCCGGCCACAACAATCCGAGGGCGTGTACGCCCTTTTCCCCATGCACCTGCGCCTGAAAGCCGCTTCTTGAGGTGATGAAATCTGCCTCGGTGCCGTCCTCCAGCGTCATGGTGTCCGCGTCCGACGCGGCGAAAACGTTGGAAAGATACGCGCCGATGGCGGCGTTGCCCCCGCCCTGCCGGAACAGCTCCCGCACCTCGTCCCGGATGTCAAGCGTGAGGATGCCGTTCATCAGGAGGTCGCGGAGGTCGTCGTTTCTGTTCCGTTCGGGAAGATAATCTGTTATGGCGGCGTTTCTCTCATCCCGGCGCAGCAGCCGTTCAAAATTCTCGCGGCTTTCGGCGCGGAATACGGGATAGCGGAGTGCTGGGTCACGAAGCTGCACATTGAGCACGCCGACCTCCGTGATTTCAAAGGGGGTGTTGTCCAGATAGACGGTATCGCCCACGGCATACGGCGCACGGAAAATCATGTTTTCCTGTTCGTTTTCGGCAGTGATCTCCTTGACAGGTTGCGTCTGCTCCGCAGCGAAGAAATAGCCGGTGTCGAGGTAACGCTCAAAAACGGTGCGGTCTACGCTGACCGTTTCCTGCTCCGGGACGCTTGGCAGAGTGTACCAAACATTATCTTCGTCTACACGCTCGACCACCATCAGAGTATCCCACTGTTCGGCTGCGGTGGAAGAAAAGCCGTCGCCCACGCGATAGGCATTCCCCAGCGGCGTTGTGAAAACCGGCGCGTCCGGCTCCATACCGCGGCTGCGCTGAATACTGGAGAGGTAGCCAATGGCGTTAGATTGCTCCGCGAAGCGAAGCACCTGCCCACCCTCCTCATAGAAGCGGTCAAGGGCCGAGTCCCAGATGCCGGTAATGCCGCCCTCGTTGGGGTGCAGACGGATGGAAAAACGGTCCGGTGAGTCCATGTGCGCCGCCTGCGCTTCCTGCGCCGCGATCTGCGCCACATCCGCCATGACCTGCCGGACGAAGGGGCTGTTGCGATTAGCCTCCGCATCCACAACCTGCCCATTTACAATACCTCGTTCAGCAAGCGCTTCCCGGATGGCGATGGGGTCAATATTGTCAAAGTTGTCCTGTTCCTGCTCGGTGTAGAAGTTATCGGATTGAATGAGCTGCGCAATGCGCCGCTGCACCTTCGCCCATGACAGCGTGACCGGCTCGGAATTGCCCACGGAGATTTGCAGCGGTTTAGAGGTATCCTTCAAGCCGTACTCCCGCGCCAGCCATGCGGCGGTATCCCGGTCGCGGGCGTGAGCCTTCATATAGCGGACAACTGCGTGCTTGCTTTCAATCCTGCCGTTCCACTGCTGCAAGGCTGCGTCGATGTCCTCCTGCGTCACCTTGTAGGGCGAGGGCGTAACCGTCGTTGCCAGCGTGGGGTAAAGCTCGTCCAAAAGCTCCTGATGCAGCCGGTTGTGGAACGCGGGCATATCGAAATAGAGCCGTGTGAGCTGTAAATCCTCAGACGCCATGACGATGCGCCGGATTGCCGCCGCGCCCTCCAGATAGGCGTTTTGACGGTCGGAATTGCGGCAGGCGTTGAGAAATGCTTCATCCTTGGAAAGCGCGTTGCCCACGCTCAGGCGGTATCTCTCGAACAGCTCCTGCACCGTGGGCTGAACTTGCTCTGCGGCGGGGTCGCGGAACACCCTTGTGCCATCTGCACCGAACTCCGCTTCCTGCGCGTCGATGGCGGCTTCGGCCTCATGGTCAACGGAACGCAGCGTGTAAATGTGGCGTTCACCTCTAAAGTCCGGCGCTTCGGCAATCGTCACATCATACTTATCGCGCAATT
>UQGA01000045.1 GCA_900540495.1 uncultured Eubacteriales bacterium
ACTTGAAGTCCGGGTAACGATTCCTTCTGCACCCCTACGAGATACCAGTCGTTTCTGTACTCAATGCGAGTGGGTATCCATTCGTCATTTATCAAGACCTCCATTGCAGTTCCGCAGTGCAGGCCGCCATAGATTTCCTTGTTCTCAAAACGGATATCCATACGTTCTGTTTGCCTCTCAAAGTATAATACGCCCTGTTGCATGGTACTTCCTCCCGTGTTATAAAAGTATCGGAAAATAAAATGAGCCAGACGGATCAGCTACATCCATCTGGCTCTGTGGCAGGCTGAAATCATGCGGGATAATAGCCGCTTCAAGTACCTCCTTCCCAGCATATTTTGTCGGATTCAGTCCTGATACTCACCGATTGCGGTTTTCTCTGACTATCCCAATTATACAGCGAACTTCCTGCCGATACTCGATGGCCGGGGCGACCATGGCGTTGGAAAAGCCGGTGATCGGCACGACGGACCCTGCGCCCGCATAGGCGCCGATGCGGTCGTATACGCCGAGCGCCGTCAGCAGCGCGGCGAGGAATACCAGCAGGATTGCCGTCCAGGCGGAGACCTCCTCCGCCGTCAGCACGAACAGCGCGCGCAGGGCGTCCCCGATGCCCTGTCCCACGCAGCAGATGAGTCCGCCCGTCCAGAAGGCGCGCAGGCAGTTGACCAGCGTCTTGCTGCGCGGGATGCGCTCGTTGACCCGCTTCTGGTAGGCATTTGCGTCAAACCGTTCCATGTGATCACGACTCCTTGTTTTCCCGGTTGCTGTCATAGCCGGCAAACCGGGTTTCCCGGTCGCCCGGCACGCCGGCCGCTGCGCCGCCGTGCAGCGTGCTGCCGGGGCGGCGAATGCGCTCTCTATCCGGCATGGGCATATCCTCCCGCCACAAAGCGGACGCCGTTGCCGGTCACGCCCGGCGCGCGCGCCAGCAAAAAGATGAACAGCCCCAGCATCAACAGCAGCAGCGCCGCGCATACGCACCAGAGGACCATCCGTTTTGCCATAGCTTCACCCGTTTCGTTGAGGTTTCTGGCCGTAGTATGCCCGAAAACGGCGAAAAAACATGCAGCGAAATCGATGGCCGCCCAAATGGGCGGCCCGATTCGTTGCGATTGTTTTGCTGGGATCTCTGCGCCGCTCAGCGGCCCTGCGGCCCGGACAGGAGCGAGCACTTTGCCTCCCACAGCCGTTCCAACCTGCCGCTGCAGTACATCATGTTGAGCGCCAGAGCCGCGGCGGTCAGTCCGAGGATGAGGTTTGAAAGTTTTTCCCAGGCCGCTGTCACGCCGTCAAGCCCGGCAAACCGCAGGACAAGAAACGCCATGAACAGCGCCGCCGCCACGGCGGTCATGCTCCAGAGCCTGCGGGCGAGGCGTCGCCGCTGCGCGTCCGCATAATCCGCCACCATGTCCAGCGTATCGCGCGTTTCCCGGTCCATGCCGGCTGTTTTGTCCGCCGCCCCCAACGGCGGCGTTCCCGACTCCGCGGGTTTGCGCTCCGGCTCCGCCCGCTCGTCCGCCGAAGGCCTGGCTGCGCCGCCCGATCCCGCGCCTTCCTGCGCGCGCCCGGCGGGCGCGCCCCGCCGCTCCCCGTCGATCAGCTCCCGGATATCCAGGCCATAGCGATCCGCCATCTCGATCAGGATGTCCAGATCGGGCAGATTGCTGCCGGTTTCCCAGCGCGAGGCCGCCCTGCTCGAAACATGAAACTGTTCCGCAAACCGTTCCTGCGTCATACCGCTCTCCCTGCGCAGGCATCGGATGAGCTCGCCGGTTTTTTTCGTATCCATACATTCCTCCCGTTCGCTTTTTCCACGGCGTTGCGCGTTGCCCCGCCGCCATGCAGCAGAAGCATATCACAAAGCGGGGCGGCGTTCCACGACAAGGAGCGGGAACCGGCGGCCGTATGGCGGGCAGGTGCTTACGCCGCGCCCGGATCGGCCGAACCCGCAGCAGGGCGCCCCCTTTGCAGGAATAAACCGCAGGAAAAACGGGCGGCGCTCCCGACAGGGGAGGCCGCCCGTGCATGCGCCGAACGCGCTTGCCACGTGGATCAGGTCGCCAGCAGGCCGGCGGCACGCAGGTTTGCCAACAGCTCGTTGAACTGGTCGACGATGTCGCCGGTTCCCGTTGCGTCATCAACCGCTGCCGCCTCCGGGATATCGCCCGTCGGTCCCGTGGGTCCGGTCGGTCCCGTGGGTCCGGTCGGTCCCGTGGGTCCCGTCGGCCCGGTGGGGCCGGTATCGCCCGTTGCACCCTTGGCGCCTTCCGCGCCCGCCGGGCCGGCATCCCCGGTGGGCCCGGTCGGTCCGGTCGGTCCCGTGGGTCCCGTCGGCCCGGTGGGGCCGGTATCGCCCGTTG